>CAYMZD010000001.1:0-218117 GCA_964394855.1 uncultured Gammaproteobacteria bacterium
AGAAAAAGAGCTAGTAGAATGCTGATATGCAGTCTGGCTTTTGGTTCGGTTTGATCTCTCAAAGGCCTAATAATCAGGCTTTCCGGTTTTCCGGTTAATTTGGAGAGGTTAATTTTAGGAAATAGGCTTGACAAATTGAGGCTGCCCCGCAGAATGTAGATTGCACCACAACCAATAAGCGATATCAGAATAATGGTTTTTATAAGGCTAAGTCCAAAAGAGTATATAGGGAGGGAAAATACGTAAAAAGATACGTCAGCACCAAATAACGGGTCTTTTTGGCTAAACGGTACGGCTGAGAGGAATTTTAAAACGTCGTGCCAACTACCTGAGGCGATCAGACCGATAAAAAGGGCAATAATACAACTTAGAACAATGCCGAGCTTCCCAAGCAAGCGACTATTCAGACTGAGGGGTTGATTAGTACCAATTAAGGCTTCAGGGATAGCTGCCATCCAGGGTATTTTTGAACGGATGGCAAAAGATAAGTTGGTAAGAAGAAATGCTGCCGCAAGAAGTCCAGCCGAAAAACCCACAATGATTTTTGCGCTGAGCGATTTGATAAAGATCTCGGTAAACCCTACTTCCTGGTACCACCACCAGTCAGTAATCAAGGAAACAATGCCGGAGAAAAAAATAAAAGTAACAAAGGCCAGACCTAAGAATGTCAAGGAAAAAAATTTAGTGATGTTCACTAATGCTTAGTATATCAAAAACTTAAGTTTTTACAAACCGCTTGGCAGGAGATATTTATCAACATCCGGGAGCAGGCTTCCTAAGTAATATCCTGCCAAAGTTACTCCAATTGCCCAAAGAACAGCTCCAAAAAAATTAAAGAAAACAAATCTTTTGTAATCCATTTTTCCTACACCTGCAACAACCGGGGCAAAAGCTCGAATAACCGGAATAAACCTTGCCAAAATGATAGTTTTACCTCCGTGTTTATCATAAAACCTTTGAGCCCTTTCCAGGTGTTTTTTATGAAAGAAGATTGAATTATCTTTGCTAAAAATCTTAGGTCCTAAGTTTGCTCCGATTAGATAACCAATGCTGTCACCTGCAATCGCGGCCACAAAGCAAGTGGCGGAGAAAATCTTAAAGCAGTCACCAAACCTCAAACCCTAAAAACGCAGAATATGGGAAATAATATCCCATCCACGATTAACCGCTAATTTAGCATTAATTCTTTTTAGCTATCTGTAGCTTTAGCGAAAGATGGTGACCCGGCAGGGATAATACACCCAATTCTTCGAATTGGCGAACAGCTAGCTTCTTGCGAAGCGGCGCAGTTACAAATCCCAGAGCCAGATCAAAAAGAAATGAGTGACATAAAGCCACTATTTCTTTTTGTGACCCGGCAGGGATTCGAACCCTGAACCAATAGCTTAAAAGGCTACTGCTCTACCGTTGAGCTACCGGGCCATGAAGATATTTTACTAAATATGTCTTAAATTTGCCATCATAATTCATTACCGCCCTATAGTTTGATTTCTCTGATGTAAAAATGTTATAATTCATCAAAATATGCCAGCTGAAACTAAAGAACTTCCACACATACCCGATGATATTATCGAAGGGGTTTTTAAAGCAGCTACTCTAACTCCCAGATCTTTCGTGAGAGCAACTGTGGCTCAAATGTCTGACCGACCCTATTCTCTTCACAGCTATCTGGTAGATGCTTTAAGGTTATCAAAAAACCATGGAGAGCACGACGCACTCCACTACTTAAGACAAGTCTTAGTTATTCCAGCTTGTTTTAACCAGGTATTTGCAAGGGTGGGTTCACCCGTTATTAGGGTTTCCAAAAAGACCATGGAATCTGTTTATGGGGAGCTTGGAGGATTGAGCGAGATAGAGCGCCAAGCCGTAAATGCTGCAATGACAGGTTTGATGGTTTTAAACAACCCTCTGTTAATTCCTAGAATACAAGAATTAGCTGAACTATCTGGGACAGAAGGAGTGTCAGAACATGCATTGACTCAAGGCCAAAAGAAGGCTGTGAGAGCCTTTCAATTGTACGCCAGACAAATACAAGATCCTCATCCTAATAATCAAGAAACAGATTACGGACCAGATAGAAAAGAACTTCCCACCGATCAGGTACCTCTTATTAGAGGATCTATTATCGACCAAGTCCTGCTGGAAATATCTATCGATAAAGCGGGTTTTGTCCGAAAATTATTTGAGGAAATAAGCAGCGTCAGTGCAGACTTAAACCAATATGTTCATCTTAGTAGTTCCCTGAATGGTCCTCAATATATGTTGATCTATTGTTTGGTCAGCCATGCGTTTTGGGCAGAGTACAGGGAAAGAGGGCAGTTAATGCCTACTGTCAGTCTTGCAAATCTCAATAATACGGCCTCAAGGCTTATGAAATCTGAAGGAATGACAGACATTAATGGAAAGAAGTTCCAGCAACTGGAGGATCTAGTCAGAAGAGAGAATCCTCACCTTTTGGCTAGTGTTAATTTAGTAAGAACCATTTTTTCTTTGCCCAAGATAGTTGCTGATTTCGCTCTTGATCAGGCATACCAATCGATTAGAGCCCAGGCTGAATCCGATTATTGGGAAAGAAAAATGGGAAAATAGTTGGACTATGTTAAAATTTATACAATATGAACTTAAGCTTAAACTGGGTAGATTTAGTGATTATTTTAGCTCTGGTATTTTTTGCTCTGGAGGCCTATGGTAACTCTTTTTTGGCTGAAATTTTAGACTTGGTAAGTTTCATTTTAGCCTTAATTTTTTCCTTTAGATATTACAATTTACTGGCCAAGTTTTTTGAAACTAACTTCCAACTTCCACATAGTTTTTCTTTAGTCATAGGTTTTATGGCAGTCTGGTTTTTAACAGAAATTATCTTTTTTTTGTTAGTCAGAAAAGTTCTTCCACGCTTACCCAAACTGAAAATTCCCGCAAGTGAGTATTTATCTACGATTACTGGGCTTTTCCGGGCTGCTATTTTCATTTCTTTAATTTTAGTTTTAATCGCCACTTTTCCTGTGCAACCCACTCTTAAAAGGGATGTCCAAAGCTCAAGAATGGGTAGTTTCTTGTTAAAACAAGCCTATGGCTTAGAACAACCCATCAAACAAGTTTTTGGGGGCGTTGCCCAAGATTCTTTAACATTTCTGACTATCAAGCCCAAAACGAATGAGCGAGTTAATCTGGGTTTTCAAACTAACCAGTTGACGGTTGATGAAGAAAGTGAAAATGCCATGGTTTCACTGGTTAATAAAGAACGCTCATCGCGAGGTTTAAAGCCATTAGTCCTTGATGTTAAACTACGGGAAGTGGCCAGGTTTCATGCCAAGGATATGTTTGAAAGAGGGTACTTTGCTCACTTTTCTCCAGAGGGTGAAAGTGTAACAGATAGGGCAGAAAAATTTGGGGTTTCATATTTGGTAATTGGAGAAAATTTGGCTTATGCTCCTTCACTAGAACTAGCTCATCAAGGCTTAATGAACTCTGAAGGCCACCGCGCCAATATTTTAAGTCCTGATTTTGGCAAAATTGGCATTGGGGTGATGGATGGAGGAATTTATGGCAAAATGTTTACCCAAGTATTTACCAACTAAAGTTTTAATATCTTTAAGTATTCTGCTGTTGGTTTCTGGTTTGGGTCTTTTGGGGTTTGGGCCTAGGGAATCATTTCAACTGACGCCAGCATCTTCTCCCACACCCCCTGTATTCATCCCACCTGCGGCTACATCCTCTGCTGTTTTAGTGACTAGAGTAATCGACGGAGATACCATAGAAATAGCAGGAGGCCAAAGAGTACGTTATTTGGGGGTTGATACTCCTGAAACCAAAGATCCCAGAAAGCCAGTACAGTGTTTTGGTAAAGAAGCCAGCAGCGAAAACAAAAATCTGGTAGAAGGGAAAAGGGTCATTTTAGAAAAAGATATTAGCGAGACTGATAAATATGGCAGGCTGCTCCGATACATTTATCTGCCACTTCAAGACGGCAGGTTGCTTTTTGTTAATGATTACTTAATTCGCCAGGGATTTGCCAAAACTTTAACAATTCCTCCAGATGTGAAATTTGCAGAGCAATTTTTAGAAGCTCAAAGACAAGCCAGAGAAAATAAAAAAGGCTTATGGGAAAAGTGTTAAGATAAAAATGTATGAAGAAATTCATCATTCAAGCTCTAGCCCTCTTAATGGTGACTTTTTTAAGTTTAGCCATAGCCACAGGAAAGATAGGACCTAATTTTTCACTGATACCACAGCAAAATAAAAATACTCAAGTTATCATTAATGGATTCAAAATTGCGGTTGAGCTGGCAGATACCCAGAGCAAAAGAAGTCAGGGTTTGGGTGGTAGAGACAAACTAGCATCGAACTCTGGCATGCTATTTATCTTTCCAGAAGCGAAAAAATATTCTTTCTGGATGAAAGGACTCAAATTCCCACTTGATATTATCTGGATCAGGCAAAAACAAGTGGTGGATATTATCAAAAACGCCATGCCACCTGAGCCTTCTCAAAGTGAGGAGAGCTTACCCATCTATCAACCCCACCAAGAAGTAGATATGGTTTTAGAGGTTAATGGCGGTTTTGTGGATTCACACAGTATTAAGGTTGGTAACATTATTGAGGTGAAATAATGATAGAAGTACTGCCCATTAGATTATTACAAGATGCGGATGCCCCCATATTTGGTAGCTTAAATGTATCATTGGCCAAACTTTCCAGGTCTGGTTTACCAGTGGCTCCAGCAGTAGTGGTCACTCCTCCTAATTTACACCTTAAGACTGTTATGGAGCATTTTGATTTTGGTCACAGGGAAATCTTTGAACAAAGCTTGACCCTAGTTAAGAAAGAAATTGAGCAAATAAAAGTCCCAGAAACCTTGACAAAGGAAGTGGGAAAACACGATAAATTTTTGCTAAATGGACAGCTCATAAAAGGGATAAAAAAACTTTGGCAGGCGCTTTTATTTGCCTGGATAGAACAGATTAAAGAGCGGCTACTGCGAGATGGTTTTTACCAGGGAATTACAGAACAGTTAACTCCGGCTGTGGTTACTTTGGTCAATCATCCTAAAGCAGAGGGTTCAGCTTACTTTGACGGATCATTGGCAGAAGGGATAGTCGTGGTAAGGTCTGGTCAACTCCAACCAGTAACTTTAAAAAAAATAGATGAGTGGACTGAACTGGCCAATAAAAGATTATTTATACCACATCGCTATGAGTGGGTTTGGGATGGAGGAGTGAAATTGACCAAGATTTTACCATATACTCCGGTGTATCCAACATCTTACTTCAAGGCTGGGGTAGAGAGTAAAACAGAAGGAAAGTTAGAAAAAACCAGAAGTGTGGTTAAAGTTTATCAAGACTTATCTAGTGGTTTCCCCATAGAAAATGAGGTTGACGGGGTTTTTATTGCCTCGGAGAAACTCTTTAATCTTAATAAGCCAAATGACTCTTTTGAACAGTTAGTTCTTAAATTGGTGGAGTCTGCTGCAGCTTTTCCCCAAAGTCCGGTTTTATTAAAACTGGCTGATATATCAGAAGGCATGGGAAAATTAAGGGGTGCTTTGCGATTAATTCATCAAAAAAGTCTGTTTGATCCACTGGTTGAAGCTTTGTTGTTTGCCCGCAATAAACACAATGGAGGACATAAAAACATCCATGTGGTGATTCCTTTTCTAAGAAGTACCTTTGAGCTGGCTCAAATAAAAAGAGATTTGGCTGTGAAAAAGTTAATGCGCAAAAATTCGTTGCAGTTATGGATGGAAGTGGCTACTCCGGAAAACATCATCAATTTGGGGGATTATCTTTTAATGGGAGTGGATGGAGTAGTTTTAAACCTGGATGAACTTTTATCACATTTGCTTGGTTTTGATCATACCATTGAGGAGATGTCACCATATAAAAGAGAAGTTAAGTCACTTTTGAGTTTTCTGGAAGACAGTTTAAAGATTTTACACCAGTCAAATACTCCCTTTATAGCATACGGCAGTATTGTTTTATACCCAGAAGTGTTAAGTTTTCTGGTGGAAAAGGGTGTTTATGGAGTAGTGGTTGAACGATACGAGGCTCACTCAATAGAAGATTTATTGCATCAAACAGAGAGAAGAATGATTCTTAGGAAGACAGCCTAAAAAGTAAAGTATATTCACCTTTGGGTCCGCCAGCTGGCGGATTTAAAGTTTCCAGCCACAGATTAATTTTTTTGGTTTCCACATTTTGGTGAATTTTGGTCAGTTCATGGGCCAGTACTATTTCTATATCCCCAAAGATTTCCATCATATCATGCAGGGTGCCAATGAGTTTGTGAGGAGAAACAAAAATAATATAGGTAATGGACAATTGGGAATTGACAATGGACAATTTTTTCAACAAATCAGTTCTATGGCCTGGTTTTTCAGGAAGATAACCTAGAAACATAAACTTATCAGGAGGAAGACCTGATAAAGTAAGCGCTGTTATGGCAGACGAAGGTCCAGGGATGGAATCAACCTGGATACCCTGGACCAGACACTCTCTAACCAGTTTATATCCTGGATCAGAAATAAGTGGTGTTCCGGCATCAGAAACTAAAGCTAAATTTTTACCGGATTTGAGCTGGTCAATAATAGGTTCTACCATCTTAGCCTCATTAAAATCATTCAGCACCATTAGTGGTTTCTTGATCTGATAGTGGTTTAAGAAAAGTAAGGTTCTTCTGGTATCCTCACAGATGATACCATCAATACTTTTTAAAACCTCAAGGGCTCTTAAGCTGATATCAGCTAAATTACCAATGGGAGTAGAAACAATATATAGCATCATAAGAGCAGTTACCTTTTAAACTTTTTAATAATACTAGCCCTAATTTCTGCATCAACAATGGCATGATGAATTGCTGGCAATATGGAAGCAAGGATAATTAACCCTATTATTGGAAGTAAATATTTATCTACATCGGGGATAGCACTGCCCAGATAAAATCCCAGCAGAGGAATGACAATCGCCCATAAGACTCCACCGATTAAATTAAAAATAACAAATCTGCTATATTTCATTAAGCCTACTCCTGCCACCACCGGAGCAAAAGCCCGAATTACGGGAATAAATCTTGCCAAAATGATAGTTTTACCTCCGTGTTTATCATAAAATTTTTGAGCCCTTTCCAGGTGTTTTTTTTGAAAAAAAATTGAATTATCTTTGGTAAAGATTTTGGGTCCAAGCTTTTTACCAATATAATAGCCAATGCTGTCTCCCAGAACAGCCGAAACAAAACAACCGGCAATTAAGATTTTAATATCTAAAAACCCTTGAGAGGCCAAGAAGCCGGCAGTAAAAAGCAGTGAATCTCCAGGAAAGAAAAAGCCAATTAACATCCCTGATTCCAAGAAAACAATAGCAAAGACCCCTAAATATCCGACTGTTTGAATAAAAGTTAAAAGATCAAAATACACAAGGATAAGTATATCAGATTATTTAAACCTGCGAATCACACCCACGCATTTACCTTGAATTTTGACATCTGTGGCATAAATTGGCTCCATGGAAGCATTGGCTGGTTCAAGCCTAATCCTACCAGGTTCTTTAAAATAGCGCTTTAGTGTGGCAAAGCTGCCATCCAAAAGCGCCACCACAATATCTCCATCATTGGCTTCAGTCTGCTCTTCAATAATGACATAATCATCATTTAAAATCCCATCCTCAATCATAGAATCACCTTTAACCTGAAGAACATAGCAGCGTTTTTTACTGGAAACCATTGCCGAAGATACACTGACAGTGGCATTAGGATCAGTAAAGGTCATAATTGGTTGTCCAGCGGCAATATATCCCAAAATCGGCAGCTCCACCCCTTTTAGCACATTTGATACTTTTTCATCTATTATTTCAATACCCCGAACAGCTCCCTCAAAACGCCTTAACACTCCTTTTTTAGCCAAGGTTTGAACATGTTCATGAACAGTGGCCAAAGAGGTTACACCCATGGCTTCTGCAATTTCCGATAAAGTTGGTGAATAAGAATATTTCTCAATATAATCTCTGATATATTCTAAAATCTCTTTTTGGCGTTTATAAAGTGTCACGGGCATACCGAAACATTATCAAATAAAATACAAACTTGTCAACCCCGATTATGTATATCAAATACGATCAAAACACTAATCGGGGTCAAGTAGGACAAAATAGATCAAAGTGCTAAAATAGATAAGTTATGGCAAAATTTAAGAACCGATTAAATCGGTTTAAGATAGTTTCCGATTTTAAGCCTACAGGAGATCAACCACAAGCAATAGACAAACTGGTGGATGGTTTAAATAAAGACCTTCCACATCAAGTGCTTCTAGGAGTAACTGGTTCTGGTAAAACTTTTACCATGGCCAATGCGATAGAGAGGGTGCAGCGGCCCACTTTGATAATTTCCCATAATAAAACTTTGGCTGCTCAACTAGCCCAAGAGTTTCGCTCGCTTTTTCCAGAAAATGCAGTGGAGTATTTTGTGTCTTACTATGATTATTATCAACCTGAAGCTTATATTCCCCAATCTGATACTTACATTGAAAAAGATGCCTCTATTAACGAAGAGATTGAAAAACTGCGTCTTTCCACCACCGCTTCGCTTTTGACCCGAGGGGATGTGATTGTGGTAGCCTCTGTTTCCTGTATTTATAACCTGGGCTCACCTATTGAATACGGCCAGGCCATTTTGGAAATAGGTCATGGTATGAAAGCTGGAATGTTACAAGTGATGAAAATTTTACAAAAAATGTACTATGAAAGAAGTGATATTGATTTCCACCGGGGAACCTACAGAGTGCGAGGAGATACCTTGGATATTTTCCCATCCTATCTGGATCAAGGTTTTAGGTTGCAGTTTTTAGGGGATAGGGTAGAGAAGGTGGGAAAGCTGGAGGTGCTGACAGGCCAGGTGGAACCGGTAGAGGGTACACAAATCATTTATCCCGCCAAACACTATATTACCCCAGAGCAAAGGTTAAAACCGGGAATAGCTCAAATTGAGCAGGACCTAGAAACTAGGTTGGAAAGCTTAAGAAAACAAAACAAATTGGTGGAGGCGCAAAGATTGGAACAGCGAACTCACTATGATTTAGAGATGATCCGCCAGTTTGGGTATTGTAATGGTATTGAGAATTATTCCAGGTATTTTGATGGAAGAGCACCAGGAGAACCCCCTTATACCTTGCTCAATTATTTTCCCGAAGATTATCTGGTCATTATTGATGAAAGCCACATCACCTTGCCTCAAATTAGGGGAATGTACAACGGGGATAGATCTAGAAAAGAAACTTTAATTGAATTTGGATTTAGATTACCTTCTGCGCTAGATAACAGGCCGCTTCGTTTTGAAGAATTTCAAAGAAGAGTTAAACAAGCAATTTATACTTCAGCCACTCCAGATGATTATGAATTATCTCTGGCAGGTCAAGATGGAGTGGTGGAACAACTTATCAGACCCACAGGATTACTGGATCCTAAGATTACAGTCAAACCTTCCCCAGGACAAATTGAGGATTTGATACATGAAATTGAAACCAGAGTTAAAAATGGTGAAAGAGCGCTAGTAACTACCTTAACCAAACGCACAGCTGAAGATTTGGCAGATTACTTAAAAGAAAAAGGTCTCAAAGTCCATTATTTGCACTCTGATGTGGCCACACTTGAGAGAACGGATATTCTCCAGGCCTTGCGCTTGGGTGAATATGATGTGATAGTGGGAATAAATTTATTAAGAGAGGGGCTTGATCTTCCAGAGGTCTCGCTAGTGGCTATTTTGGATGCAGACAAAGAGGGATTTTTGCGATCTAAAACTTCCCTAATTCAGGTCATGGGACGGGCTGCCAGACACATAAATGGTCAGGTAATTATGTATGCCGATAATATGACCGGTTCGATGAATGCAGCTATTGAGGAGGTTAACCGTAGGCGAAGCGTGCAGGCAGCTTACAACAAAAAACATGGTATTACTCCCAAAAGTATTATAAAGCCTTTGCGGGAGAGGTTAATAGAAAAAGTGGAGGAGGAAACAGGAAAAGAGGTGTTAACAGTGGATGATATACCAGTTTCGGAGCGCCAGAAAATGATTAAAATTTTAACCAGCCAAATGCATGAAGCTGCAGAGGCCCTCGACTTCGAATCTGCCGCCAAACTCCGTGATCAAATCAAGGAACTCTCCATTTAAGGACTTTCAAAATCTTGCAAAAGCTGGTAAAATATTCCATTCCTATGTCTTCAGACAAAATTATTATCCGAGGTGCCAGAGAACATAACCTTAAAAATATTGATCTGGAGCTGCCCAAAAACAAATTAATTGTTTTTACCGGCATTTCTGGCTCGGGCAAGTCATCTCTCGCTTTTGATACCTTATATGCCGAGGGGCAGCGAAGATATGTTGAATCCCTTTCCGCTTATGCCCGGCAATTCTTGGGCGTAATGGACAAACCCGATGTAGATAACATTGAAGGACTATCACCTGCTATTTCCATTGACCAGAAGTCTGCTTCACACAACCCCAGATCTACAGTTGGTACCACCACGGAAATTTATGATTACATGAGGTTACTTTTTGCTCGGATTGGTCATCCTCATTGCCCCATTTGTGGCAGGGAAATTTCCCAGATGTCTGTGGAGCAAATGGCGCAAGCTATCTTGAGCGTAGCTGAAGGATCTCATTCAAAAAGAGGCAGAAGGATAATGATTTTGGCTCCCATTGTCAAAGATAGAAAAGGGGAGTACAGTCAACTTTTTGAAGATCTGCGAAAAAAAGGTTTTTCTAAAGTGAGAGTTGATGGACAAGTCAGGGATCTTTCGGATGATTTAGTTTTGATTAAGACTAACAAGCATACTATTGATTTAGTAGTTGATAGGCTGGTACTGGAAAAAAGTATGGAAAGTAGACTCTCTCAAAGTATTGAAACAGCCCTAAAAATGGGGGAAGGGTCGGTTATCATAAGTGATGTTTTGGATGCTTCTTTGGAATTTCCCCAAAACCCCAAGAAAATGCAGGATCATTTATACTCGGAGAGATTTGCCTGCCCAGTGGACAATTTGGCCCTGCCTGAAATTGAACCGAGAACATTTTCTTTTAATTCTCCCCATGGGGCATGTCCAAAATGTAGCGGACTGGGGACACTTTTAAAAATTGATCCTGACTTGGTGCTAAACCCTATTTTATCCATAGCAGAGGGGGGAATTTTGCCCTGGTCTAAGTTGGCTACCCATGAGACTTGGTTTACCCGTTTGATTGAAGCAGTGGGCAAAGTTTATGGTTTTAGCTTAAATACCAGATTGGGGGAGTTGAGCGCGGAGGCTAAGAAGGTACTGCTTTTTGGAAATGACAGCGAAGTTTTTCGGGTGGAAGGACAAAACCGTTTGGGCCGCTGGACTCATTTCGACAGCAATTTTGAAGGAATCATTACCTATTTGCAAAGGCGTTTTAAAGAAACGGAGTCTGATTATGTGAGATCGGAAATTGAAAAATACATGGTTTCGGAAACCTGTCCCCAGTGTCAAGGAGCCCGTTTAAAACCAGAGGCTTTGGGGATTACTGCCAGTGGTCTGGCCATTAATGAAGTGACTGCCATGTCCATTAAAGAAGCTTTGGATTGGTTTAAGAAATTAAACACTTTATCAGGTCGTGAGCAGCAAATAGCCAAACCTATTTTAAAAGAGATTATTGCCCGATTGCAGTTTTTGGTTGATGTGGGTTTGGATTATCTCACTTTGGATCGAGCCTCTATGACTTTGGCAGGTGGAGAGGCCCAAAGGATTCGTCTAGCTTCTCAAATCGGATCAGGCCTTTCCGGGGTTTTATATGTTCTGGATGAACCATCAATTGGTCTGCACCAACGGGATAATTCCAGGTTAATAGACACTTTAAAAAGACTGCGTGACTTGGGAAATACCGTGATTGTCAATGAACATGACGGGGAGACTATGGAAAATGCGGATCTTTTGGTGGAAATTGGCCCGGGCGC
Organism: uncultured Gammaproteobacteria bacterium; assembly: GCA_964394855.1. Taxonomy (GTDB): domain Bacteria; phylum Patescibacteriota; class Microgenomatia; order Daviesbacterales; family UBA10151; genus CAYMZD01. Next base: position 11,948 of record CAYMZD010000001.1, read on the forward strand.
AGGAGAACATGGTGGGCAAATTGTGGCCATGGGTACTCCAGCAGAAATTAAAAAAAATTCCAATTCACTAACTGGTAAGTATCTTTCTGGTAAGAAAAAGGTGACCGCAGGTCATCCTGAGGGAGCGAAGCGAGTCGGAGGATCTCTGTCGGATGGCAGATTACTGAAAATTCTTGGAGCCACGCAACACAACTTAAAAAGTATTAATGTTAACTTTCCCTTGGGTCAATTTATTGCCATCACCGGCGTTTCTGGTTCAGGCAAGTCTACTTTAATCCATGATATTTTGTACAAAGCTTTAGCTCAAAAGATTTATAGATCCAGGGAAAAGCCAGGAGCTCATAAAAGCTTGGAGGGAGTAGAGTATGTTGACAAAGTGGTCTTGGTGGACCAGTCTCCCATTGGCCGAACTCCCCGATCTAACCCGGCTACCTATACTGGAGCTTTTACTTTTATTCGTGAGCTTTTTTCACAATCACCCGAGGCTAAAATTAGAGGATATGGCCCAGGTAGGTTTTCTTTTAATGTCAAAGGTGGCAGATGTGAAGTTTGTGAAGGTGAGGGTCAGCTTAAAATTGAAATGCAGTTTATGCCGGATGTGTATGTGACTTGTGAGGCCTGCTCTGGAAAACGCTACAACAGGGAAGCTTTGGAGATTCATTTTAAGGATAAAAATATTTCCGATGTACTGGAAATGACAGTGGAAGAGGCTTTAAAATTTTTTGAAAACATTCCCCAGATTAAGAATAAGCTACAGGTTTTAAATGATGTTGGCTTGGGATATATCCACCTGGGCCAGCCTGCACCAACTTTATCAGGAGGTGAAGCCCAGCGAATTAAGCTCTCTAGTGAGCTTTCCAAAAGACCTACCGGTCATACTCTGTACATTTTGGATGAACCTACCACAGGACTTCATTTTGCCGACATTGAAAGGCTTTTGACAATCCTTAGGAAACTGGTTAATTTTGGCAATACCGTGATAATTATTGAACATAACCTGGATGTGATTAAAAATACAGACTGGATCATTGATTTAGGCCCGGAAGGTGGAGATTTAGGAGGTAAAGTAGTGGCCGAAGGCACTCCCAAAGATTTAACTAAAATCAAATCCTCCTACACCGGCCAATATTTAGCGAAGGTCTTGCAAAAATAGAATAAGTATGATACTATAAGTTTATGGAGAGAGAAGTAATCAGTGCTTTCCCAATACATTGCGAGGGTGTATCTCGAACTGAAAGGGCACCTCTTAGGCCGTCCCCGACAGAGGCCAGTGTAACAGTGTTTAAAGACGGAAGTCGAGAAGTGGGTTGCCCCTATCTAATATCTAATAAATGTATGGCTGGTTCCGAGCCTCTGCTGCGATGCATACAATTATTTCCCGCCAGGACACCTCTGCAAACTACAGCATTACCTGTTGACAAAGAGAATCTCGAACTATTTGAACCAAGATTTGATGATAACGGTAGAGTAACGTTTCGCCAGGTACGTTTACCAAAAAAGGCAATTTATGAAATCGATAGCCTGGGACTTCCCACAATGACACGTAATGCTCTTCTTAGAGCAGGAATAGTTTTTATAAGAGAACTTGTATCCGTAAATACGCAAGGATTACTTCCTAATGTGCGTTACGTAGGAAGAGGTAGCATTAGGGCCATTGAAAAGGTTTTAGCTAGTCATCAATAGCCTTCAACCTTTAAGGTTCCCGCACGAATTTTTTTCATTCTTCATTTATGTCTATAACCTGATGCTTAATTATTTCCAGGGTGGTGCCATAATCTATCTGGGCCCCCACAAATTCCTGATATTTTTGAGGTGAAGAAAAAAGATTTAATATTTCATCTATTGAACAGAATAAACTATTTCCAGTCATGTATTCCGGATAGGATGACCATTTATAAGAATTTAAGTCTTTTGTTAAGCCTGAAACAGCTGGATTTAGGTGAATATAGCGGGAAACATGAATTAATTGCTCTTCTGATTCTATTAGGACTGCTTTAAAAGTTCCCTGCAGGAGAGCTCCAACCCGTGTGTATTTAGTATTAAAATATTTTGTGTAACTGTTAGAAAGTTGGCTTAGAAAGATAGAAATCCCATTTGTTTTAAGTTGCTTCACTAAAAAATGAAAATGGTTGGGCATAAGACAGTAGCAAATTATTTCAACCAATTTCTTTTCAGGACTTGGTTTAAAAGAATTTAAATCGGATTTTGCAAATTTGGAAAAACTTGGCTTTGGTCCTAAAAATTGATAATAATAAATAGTTTTTAAGAATCTATTGTAATCTCTCGGCTGGGTATAAATATTCCGTTTATCACTTCCTCTGTTGTAAATGTGATAAAACTCTCCATTAACTAAAGAAACAGTTCTTCCCGGCATATAAATATATAAATAGTTTACGATGCAACCTTTAAGGTTGCAAGCAGGTTGCAAGCATTTCAAGCTCCGGCCAATACTTGGCCAAAATATTTTGACTTGCAATTCTGTTAAAATTAATCTGTGGTTTTGAAATTTTTACTTTCTACTATATCTACTATATTATTGTTTATTTTTATAATACTTCCAGTTGCATCATATGCAGCTGCCGAAGAGTTTGCCACCTCTTATGATATTATCTATGATGTAGGCTTGGATGGAGTGACTGAAGTTACAGAGAAAATTACCCTGCGTAATTTAACCAGTCAATATTATGCTACCCAATTCTCCCTGACTATTGGGGCAACTCAAATTTCAGATGTTTTTGCCACTGATCCAGCAGGACCTTTGGAGGTTAAGCAAGAACAAAAGGGTACTTCCACCTCTCTGACAGTTAAATTTAACCAACAGGTGGCAGGGAAAGATAAATTACTGCCCTGGACTTTAAAATTTAAATCAAAGGATTTTGCCTCAAAACTAGGTAAAGTTTGGGAAGTCTCAATACCAAAAATTGGCCCTACATCAAACCTGGAAAAATATGATGTCACTTTGGCGATCCCCACCAGTTTTGGTTCATTGTCACAAATTAGTCCTACCCCCAAAAAGCAATCTAGCGGTTTCGATAAGTTGTTCTTGAGCTTTAACATGGAGCAACTTAAAAATTCCGGAGTGTCAGCTAATTTTGGCTCGCAACAAATCTTTGATTTTAGCCTCACCTACCATTTGGAAAACTCTCGCTTTATGCCAATCCTAACCAATATTGCTCTTCCTCCAGACACTGTTTATCAAGATGTAATTTACTCACAAATTGAACCAAAGCCAATTAATGTGACCGTTGATTTGGATGGTAATTATCTGGCGTGGTATAAGTTAAGTAGAAACCAAAAAATAGATGTCAAAGCTCTGGGCTCGGCCAAACTTTATGCTGACTCCAAAGCCAAAAACCCCTCACTTAGCCCCACTATTCGCCAGAAATATTTGGTAGCAGAAAAGTTTTGGGAAAAAGATAATCAAGCTATCAAAACTAAACTGACAGAAATCCTGGGAGAAAGTCCTCCTAAAACTAACTTAGATAAAGCCCGGTTAATTCACCGCTTTGTGGTAAATTATCTCCAATATGATACCTCCAGGCTTAAAAATAACCAAACTGAAAGATTAGGCGCGGTCACAGCTTTAAATAATCCCGACTCCAGCGTTTGTATGGAGTTCACAGACCTATTTATCGCTCTGGCTCGTGCCGCCGGAGTGCCTGCCAGAGAGTTAGATGGATTTGCCTATACAGCTAATTTAAAGTTAAGACCTCTTTCGCTTTCCAAAGATATCTTACATGCTTGGCCTGAAATCTTTGATGAAGAAAAGGGTTGGGTGATGATCGATCCAACCTGGGAAGCAACCACTGGTGGGGTGGATTACTTTGATAAATTTGACCTTAATCATTTTGTGTTTGCTATAAGAGGAGTTTCATCAGAACAACCTTTTCCTGCCCAGGATGTCAAAGTAGAGTTGGCTGATAAAGATTTTTTGGGCAAAGCAAAACTCGATGCAATCATAGATGCACCCGATACCATCATGGCTGGATTTCCCAGTAAAATTAAAGTCAAAATAACTAATTTTGGTAATGCCCTGGAGCAACAAACAGTCCTTTTAGTAAACACCGGTCAACTGACAATACTTGAGGAAAATAGCCAAAATACCGGTCCTATTCCCGCATTTGGCAAAGCTGAATTTGAATATAATTTGAGGACCAAATCTCTTTTGGAAAACTACGATGATGTGATCGAGGTTTTGGTGGGCGGACAAAAGTTTAGAAAACAGGTTGAGGTAAGGCCATTTGTTATCTTTCGCTATTTCCCCTGGGTTTTAATTGGATTAGTTAGCCTAATTGGATTAACTTATTTTTCGGTTTTGGCTACTTTCATCATCCGCCGAAGGATACGTGTATAATAAGCAAAGCTTGCGACTTAAACTAAAATCAAAAATTCCACACCGACCCGGGGTATATCTTTTTAAAGATAGCGATGGGCAGGTGATTTACGTGGGTAAAGCCATTGATTTATATCACCGGGTGGCCTCATATTTTCAGGCTTCACGCCCCCCAGCAACCAGCGTAAAAACACTAACTTTAGTGGAGAATATCTCGTCTGTAGAAACTATCGTGGTGGAATCAGAGTTGGAAGCTTTAATTTTAGAAGCAAATTTGATCAAAAAATATTTACCCAGGTTTAATGTGAGGCTTACAGATGATAAAGATTATCTTTATATTAAAGTCACTAAAGAACCCTTTCCCAGGATTTTAACGTCCAGAAAACATGATTTAGAGGGTGCTCTTAGGGTTTTTGGACCATTTCCATCTTCTAGAACTGTTAGAGATACCCTCAAGGCTTTCCGAAAGGTTTTTCCTTGGTGTTCCCAACCTAGTAAGGTGTGTTTTCATTATCATTTAGGGCTTTGTCCTGGCCCTTGTGCAGGAGTAATTAACCAAGAGGATTATCAAAAGATTATCCAACAATTTATCAAATTTTTGGACGGGAAAAAAGATGAATTGGTGAAGGAATTGACAGAGGAGATGACAGGGTTTGCCAAAGATCAGCAATTTGAGAAGGCAGCAAAGTTAAAGAAAACTTTGGAGGGTATTTCTTATTTGACAGCGCCGCAGAGAACTTCACTTTATTTGGAAAATCCCAATCTGTTGGAAGAGGAAAAAATGTTAGCCATCTTTAAGTTGCAGAAGATCCTTAATCTGCCCAAAAAACCCAAGAGGATAGAAGGATATGATATCTCCAATATTCAAGGAAGGGAGGCCACTGGCTCGATGGTGGTTCTCACCAATGGTGAGATTGATAAGAGTCAGTATCGGAAATTTAAAATCCATCTTTCAGGTCGGCCCAATGATGTGGCCATGATGAAAGAAGTTCTTCGAAGAAGAATTAAGCACCAGGATTGGCCACTTCCCGATCTAGTGATAGTAGATGGCGGTCGCGGGCAAGCCAAAGCAGCCTCTTCCATAATACATCATACATACTACCAGCTACCAATTTATGGATTGGCCAAGCGTCTAGAATGGCTATATCCTCCAGAAGGCGAGATCATCAAATTACCAAAATCCAACCCAGCTTTAAAACTTTTACAAAAAATAAGGGATGAAGCCCACAGATTTGCCATTACCTATCATCGCCAGCTTCATCAAAAGACAGTTCTTTGGGTATAATTTTGATAATTGTTATAATAATAGTTATAAATGAAAATTTTACTTAGGTATTTTTTAATCAATTTAATTTCACTTTGGGCAACCACAGAGATAATTAGGGGTCTTACTTATTCCGGAGGGCCCCAGACGCTTTTTCTGGCAGCTTTGATTTTTATGGCGATTAATTTTTTACTGGTCCCGCTTTTGAAGATTCTACTTTTACCTTTGAACTTACTAACCCTGGGCTTTTTTGCCTGGGCTACTAATGTACTGGCACTTTATGCTTTAACCACTGTTTTTCCACAATTTAAGATTACTTCATACTTTTTCCCGGGATTTGTCTATAACGGCTTCATGATTCCTACAATGGATTTATCTCCATTTTGGGTAGCAGTGGTGGCCTCTTTGCTAATTGGCCTTTTTACCCATTTCTTGCATTGGCTTGTCCACTAATATTATTGTATAATTGGACAAGTCGATGAAACAAGTAATCCTGCTAATCCAAATTGTCTTGGCTTTCCTGCTGGTCATCACCATTATTATTCAGCAAAAGGGAACTGGTCTGGGTTCTACATTTGGCAGTCAGTTATCTTTTTATCGCACCAAAAGGGGAGCAGAAAAGTTATTATTCAAACTGACCATAGTTTTGGCAGCGCTTTTTGTACTTTCCTCCATTCTTGGTTTAATAGTTTAAGTTTATGCTTTTCCTTAAAATATTATTAAAAATTTTACAAAGAAATTGGCGAATTTTGAGCTTTACTTTGGTTTCCTTAAGTTTAGCTATGGTTATTTTATTCAAATTAAATTTGTCAAGCACTGCCACTAATCAACTATCAGAGGGTATCATTGGCACTTACCAAGAACATGACTTACCCGAAGTTGTCACCCGCTTAATCTCTCAAAGCCTGGTGGAAGCTGATGAAAACGGCCGAATGAAGGCAAAACTGGCCCAGGGTTGGCAGATAAACAATGATGCTACCATCTTCACCTTCAAGCTAAAAGAGGGCTTAACTTGGTCTGATAAAACTGTTATCAGACCACAGGATTTGGAATTTGCCATCCCAGATGTGGAGGTCAACTTTCCTCAAGAAAACCTTATTCAGTTTACGCTAAAGGACGCCTTCACTCCCTTACCATCACTGCTGACTAAACCCCTGCTGAAAAAGGACACTCTTTTGGGAACTGGTCCATACAAAATTGAAAAAATTGAAAAAAGTCGTATCTTTATCACCAAAATAGTGATGTCCTCAAACAATCCCAGCTTACCCAAGCTCATTATTAGATTTTACCCCAATGAAAAAACAGCCATTACTGCCTTGAGTCTAGGTGAAATTCAATCTATCTGGGGGATAAACGATATCTCCTCATTTAAAGACCAACCTCTCATGAAACTATATCAAAAAATAAGTTACACCAGGATAGTAACTATTCTTTATAACACCAAAGGCCCCCTTCTATCCAACAGATCGCTTCGCCAAGCTCTTTCTTTTAGTGCTCCCAAAATTGCCGGAGAGGAGGTAGTTAAATCACCCATTCCGCCCATGTCTTGGGCTTTTAGTCAGGAAAGTAAAAACTATCTCGACAATATGGCAGAAGCTAAAGCTGCACTGATCAGAGCCAAAGCTTCATCCAGCGAAGAGATATTAAAAAAGGGTCTGGTTTTAACTACCACTCCACAGCTAGAGGAAGTGGGTAAAAAAATAGTATCTTCTTGGCAAGAATTGGGTTTAAATGCCCTCTTACGGGTGGAATCTGGTATACCACAAAATTTTCAGGCTCTGCTTATTGCCCAAAGTATCCCCATAGACCCTGATCAGTATTCCTTGTGGCACTCCACCCAAACTAAAACTAACTTAACCAAATATTCATCAGCCAGAGTAGATAAAGATTTAGAAGATGGACGAAAATCTCTTCAGGAAGAGGATCGAAAACTAAAATATCAAGATTTCCAGAAAATGCTCTTGGAGGATTCACCTGCCACTTTTTTATATTTCCCCAAATACAATATCATTTATCTGCAGAAGGCAGAAAAAAATTTATTAAAAGTCTTATCCTTGCAAATCCCCTAAATGTGGCAATTTAAGCCCACGAAAAACCCCGCTTGCGCGGGGCTCTTCGAGAACTTGTAAACCTTTCGGTGAACAAGTGTTGATAATTTACCACATATTTCAAATATTGTCAAGGGGTAAATTATCAAGTAAAATATGCCCAAATGCCAAAGCCAGAGAAAGAAAGATTTATAGATCTGGTTTCTTTAAATATAGATGGGGATACCTACTTTCCAGAGGTCCGAGAATTTTTGTTGAATTTAAGAAGAGATGGAACTAAAGTGATGTTGTTACAGGAAGTCTTTGCCACTTCTTTTGAAAATTTATGCGCAATTTTGGAAATGAATGGCAGGTTTTTCCCATTAATTCAAAAGCCAACCGGTTCACTGGGAATATATGAAGAATGGGGACTGGCCATTCTAGTAGCCAGCCCTGTCGGGTTTAGAAAAATATCAGCCCTTTTATATGCCGGTGATGACCATATTCCATTAGTCAACCCTGAAAATTTACCATCTGACAGCGATGCTAGCTTAAGAAGGGGGCTTTTGGTAGCTAACCTTGATGTGGTGCGTACTCCCTTTAGGGTAGCCACTACCAAATTTACCTGGTTTCCAGGAGGTGTAACAGAAGAGCAGGGGGAAGATTTTACCAGAATGTCGCAATTGCTTAGTATATACCCTGATATAATTTTGGGCGCGGATATGAACTCACCCAGAGGAGGGGAGCTTTGGCAAAAACTTCTTGAAAGATATACCGATAATATTCCGGCTGATGTCAGCACCACTCTTGATCCCCAAAGGCATAGGACAAACGGTAGATTGGAGGTGGTGGTTGATGGGTTATTTACCAGTGCTCACTATAGAACAAATGATATTAGGGTAATTCCCGGAGTTTCTGATCACTGCGCCATCACCGCCAGAATTTATAAAACTTTACCTCACAATTAAATACCCAAAACTTAACTATCGGTTGGTGATCCGCTTAGTATCTTAAACCCGCTTCGCCGTAGCTTCAGCGAGGCGAGCAGACTACGAGAATTCTTCGACAAATTCTTGTCTATGAGTAGTTTACCAGATTTAGTATTGATGGAAAATAAAATAAAGTTGCCGAAACTTCTCAATATTAACCAAGTTGCAAAAATACTAGGGGTTATGCCACCAACACTTAGGAGGTGGGACAAGAGAGGAAAACTAAAAGCCATCCGTGTAGGAAATAAAAAGGGAGTTGGAGAAAGACGCTATCGCAGGGAAGATATTATCAAAATTATGTCCCAAAGCTAGTTTATTCTGTCCACTCCACACCCCTAATCCCTGCTTTTTAAAAAAGCTGTTGCAATCCTATATCTCTAATCTTTCATTTCTTATCTTTATGTACTACAATGTGTAATATATGAATAACTCTAGCATAATCCAAGTCTTAGGAGAGTTAGAAAAAGAAGTAATGGATGTTGTATGGAAAAATAGTTCTCCGGTCACAGTTAGAAACGTTCTTGAGAGAATTAGTAAAAGGCGAAAGGTTGCCTACACTACTGTAATGACTATTATGACCAGGCTTACTGATAAGGGGCTACTTATTCGTAAATCCGATAGCAGTAGGGCTTATACTTATCAAGCAGTTTACTCAAAGGAAAAGTTTTTAACTAACGTTTCAAAACAAATCATCAAAAACTTTATTTCAATTTTTGGTCAAGCAGCCATTGCCCATTTTGCCCAGGAGATAGAGAAAATTCCAACTGACAAGAGACAGAAACTTCTCAAAATACTTAGAAGCAATAATAAATAATGTTATGGAAGCAAACAAATCATTTTATGCGCTACTTGCAATCTCGGCATTTGCTTTACTTATGGTCTTCAGTCTACTTACAAAGGTCGCTCCCTTAGTTGTCGCTCATACAATCTATTACTGCCAAGCAAAGTTGTCTAATATCGTTTTTACCTTGCCACACTCATTCCCTTCAATTTTAGCATTGGCCCTTTCGCTAGTAATACTAGTAGGATTCTCTTTATTAGTATTTCAATTATCAAAGACTGCAATGTTTGTAAGAAAAGTGCTAAAGGATAAAGTTAAAACACCTAATAAAGTTCACGGTATAACTATAGAGTTGGGTATTCGGGATAGATTAGTTGTGGTCAAAAGTAGGACGCTATCCTCTTTCTGTTATGGATATATTAAGCCCAGAATCTGCTTAAGTTCAAGTCTAATAAAATCGCTAAGTGAAGGAGAACTAAAAGCCGTACTTTTGCATGAAAGTTATCATCTAAAACACAGAGATCCCTTAAAAATCTTATTGAGTCAAGTGGCAACAACGATGTTTTTCTTCGTGCCTATACTTAAAGATATTCATAGCCATTATGCCCTGTCAAAAGAAATTTCTGCTGATCAGCAAGCAATTAAAACGAACGGATTAACCAAACTTCGCTCTGCTTTAATAAAAGCATTAAACTTCTCAAGCCCAAGTCTTAGTGGAATTGCAGCTTTTGAAAACGAGAGCAACCTAGAGAAAAGGATAATGGTCTTAACCAATCGAAATGATAAGCTCGGCTTAAGAATATCCGCAGTAAAGTTATTTACATCATTTCTTGTCTTTGTATTTACCTTCATTTTACTAAATCTTCCTGTACATGCTATGGAGATGGAGGGAAACCATCACGCTTATTTCATTTGTAATTATGGGGATAAATGTTTGCTTGCTTGTTCCAAAGGAGAGACTACAATAGAAACTCCGTTTAGTTCGGAAAAACCTTTCACCCCTGCAGACTATTCTCCCATTAATTGACTATTGACAATGCCAAAATCTTCTACTACACTAAGTAGTAGTTATGCCTGTAAATAATATTTTTGGGTTATTATTTAATTCGATACCTGGTTCTATAATAGTTGGTGCTCTTCTAATTTCTTTTTCAATTCTTTTGAGTGGCGGTGTTATTAAGATAAAAGGGTTGGATATCCAAAAAACTTCTACTCCCAATCAAGCAGCTCAAGCTCCTACCGCACCGAATCCGAATCTTGCTCCCCCAAATCAACCCACTGCGGGACCAGTTGAACCACTCAAGGCAGAAGATCATGTCAGAGGTGACAGAAATTCTAGGCTTCTACTTATAGAATATTCTGATTTAGAATGCCCATTCTGTAAGAGATTTCACCCAACTGCCCAACAGGTAGTTGATGAGTATAAAGGTACTGTAGCTTGGGTTTACAGACATTTTCCTCTAGATCAAATTCATTCTAAAGCAGACAAAGAAGCAGAGGCGGTTGAGTGTGCAAAAGACCAGGGCGGAGAAGATGCTTTCTGGAAGATGACAGATAAAATATTTGAAGTAACTCCATCCAACAACGGTTTAAATCTTGATGACCTGCCTAAACTGGCTGGAGAGATTGGACTAAATGCAAACACATTAAAGAGTTGTCTCGATAGCGGTAAATATACCAGTCATGTTGAAGAAGATTATCAAGGTGGTGTCAAAGCTGGTGTTACAGGAACTCCCGGAAATATTTTACTTGATACAAAAACAGGTAAGACTAAACTTATGCCCGGTGCACTTCCTTTTGATCAATTTAAGACAGCAATTGATGAAATGCTAAGCTCATGAGTATAAAAGATGAAACAATATGGATTTTACCTCCTTTCAGCAAGCAAATTAGTTTTTAGCGATAAACGATATCTCCTTGGATTTTTGGTTGTGGCTTTTGCCATGTTCTGGCTTCTTCTTTATATTCCAGTTAGAGCTATTCCAGGCAATGATCTAGCCTTTCAGCTTAGTATTTTAACCCCTAGGGATTGGTTCCTCTTTACTGCCCTTCCGATTCTGACTGCTCTATCTATAATAATGAATATCTATATCTTAAAAATCAAAAGGTCTGCTCAAGATCGTGTTTCTATGGCCGGACAAGGAGGAACTGGATTTCTGTCCGGGGTTATTGCCTCGGTTTTTGGGACTGCCACCTGTGCTTCCTGTGTAGCATCTTTTTTTGGTTTTTTGGGAGTAGGCGGAGTTTTATTCTTACTTCAATATAGAACATTTATTACAGTAGGTGCAATTATTCTGATGCTCATTTCTCTTTACTTCACTTCAAAAAGAGTACTTAATGCGTGCGAGGAATGTCGTATTAGATAAGTTATGAGTAACAAGATAAAACTAATTGTAGTACTCGTTATATTGGTAGCACTGGGAGGTGTTTATTTTAATAACTTGTCGAAAAGTAAAACAAATTCTCAAGTCACTCTTGTAGATGAAGTGTTGGCTGCGAAATTTGAAACTCTAAGTAAAAGTGGAAATTCTTCATGCTCACAATCCTTCCGGCAGTCAATTACCTCAATGCCCGATAATTCCCGTTTACAAGGTTCTTGTTGTAGTCCTATGAACTGGCATCGCTACCAAGAACAGGTACAGGGCCTTAAAAAATACAAAGATATTCCGGCAATTCCTTCTGACCCTTATGATATTGAAGCAGGACTCGCAAAAACACTGCTTAGTTATTATGATGTGCAGCTTACAGGAGAGGAACAAAAGGCCTATGACTTCGCTATGCAAAATTCCAACGAAAAGGGTCCTTGTTGCTGTAAATGTTGGAGGTGGTATGTATATGGTGGCCTAGGCAAATACTTAATCAAAGAACTTAAATTTACAGGAGAACAAGTAACCGAAGTGTGGAATTTATCTGATGGTTGTGGAGGAGAAGGAGATCACGTAACTCATTAACTATGAAAACAGGGACTAAAGTTATTGGGGGAATTGCATTAACCACTATTGCTATATTAGTTGGCGGGATTATGCTGCTATCTAAAAGTGAGAATACAAATGTCCCCGAAGATCAAATTGTTGCTCGGACAGGTTTACATTGGCACCCTAAAGTAGCGGAGTAATGCAGTATTTTTATGGAGACAGCTGGGAAGGGGATATTGGTGATCCGGACTTGGAAAATGAACAAGTTCTTGCTTCGCAATAAAAAAGAATGTATAAGTATGTATAGTTTGCTAATCCCTGTCCAAAATTGAGCAGAACTCATAAGAGTAAACTATTTGCAATCTTCCAGATCAAAATCGCGTGCATATGTTGGCGAGTGTGCTTCCATATATTTTGATGCACCCGAACGAGCGCCCCTGCCTTCCACCCATTCATCCCCACCGGCATAAGAATGTATTTCATCAGGACTATTTGCACACCAAATTAATGACTGATCATAGGGCGCTACATATGCCGGACACTTTTTTTTGAACCCCATAGATTTCCATTCCTCACATGTAATAGCCTCTAATTCCCCTGGCTGCGTGGTTTGTTCATCACTTTTAGACTCATCCTTATACGAGCCTTCAGATCGCGGAGGTGGCGGCATTTTAACGTCTGCCAGTAGCTCATTAATATAGTGCTCTCCCCGGTAAAGATTTTCAGAGTAATTTCGATGCACGGGCGTATATTCGTAATCTACCTTCGATCCGTCAGGGTGGGTGTATTCAGGCATCTCCCAGGACACAATAGTAAAACTATAAGCCAGCATTTCTGACGTTCCTTTATAAGTAGGCAGTCCAATATCGACGGTTTGACCTGTCATTCTGTTGCCAACTCTTGCCTGGACATGGTAGGTGATGTCGCGCGGGTCAGGCGGGTTTGGGTTTCCGGGAAAATCCTCAAAGTGTTCACTAAAGGTTTGTGAATAAATCGGCTGACGCTTACCGTCAACCCAAGTATATTTAGAAACCATGACCATTATCGTCCAGGTATTATCGCCTTTGGGCAGACCATCGACCATGGTTTTAAGGTCGCTGCGCATCATTTCTTTAAATTCCTCCTCGGTCATAATTTGCCCTTGGGCAAAGGCGATACCCGGGCGTAAAAAAAGTCGTGATAAAAGCGCCGGCTGGTATAAGTAGGCCTCGGGGCTGTCTTTGTTCGGAAGTGCGGCAAATACTGCTTGAGACAGCAATAATCTATCGTAATCAGAGATACTTTTTTCGTTTTTAATTTTAGCAATTAGAGCAAACAATTCAGCTATTTTCTTGCCATCCTCTTTACCAACAACATTAAATTTCTCCTGACAGGCTTCGGAGAACAACTCCTCTTTCCTTAAGCTGCAAATAGTTGAGCGGGCTTCTGCCGCTGTTACTTCGGGCATCAGTTGGGAAGGAGGTATTGGTATTTGTTCTCCTTTAGGTTGTCGTTGTCCTAAAAATATAACTAAGGCAACTATTCCAACCAGTGCTGCAATAATAATAATACCTGGAATCGCAAATATACCACTTTGTTCTTTAGGCAGGAGGAATTTTCTCACTCTAATACCAAAGTATCAAAAAAATAAAAGTAAAGTCAAGGATATGAAAAAAATCATAGAGGATATCTTATTGTCAAATTTATTAAGTTTCTTTTAACTATTGTTAATAACTGTTAATTAGTGAGCCGCCTCGGGATCGAACCGAGAACCTACTCCTTAAGAGGGAGTTGCTCTAGCCAATTGAGCTAGCGGCCCTTGTGCGCCCCTGGAGGGACTCGAACCCCCAAAACCTCTTCGTCCGAAGCGAAGCGCTCTATCCAGTTGAGCTACAGGGGCAACTTCCACATTTTACCATTTTCCCCTCGAAAAATCCCCCTTGCGGGGGATTCTTCGAGAACCTGTAATCCTTGTGGTTCACAGGCAATGAATTTATATCACGACCTGACTAAATTTGTCAAGCCCCGAATTTAATCACAAAGGGACTTGGGGTGGTCGACGGGTAACGCTCCCGCTTCCTCCTGCTCCACAGGCAGGCGTTCTGCTTTTGAACTACGACCACCGTATGTATATTTTATCAGAACTGGTCACAATAAGGAATACCTTATAGTTTGACATAGGTTGATTTTTATTATATAATTCCTTCCATGGAGAGTGAGCAAAATTTTGCATCAATAGAAGAAGTTATCAGAGAACTAGCTAGATTAAACGATAATTTAGAAGCTCTCCGAAAAGCTCAACCTCAACTAGAAGGGTTGGTAGAAGTGTTGAATGATTTGAGAAAAATGGCCGCTGGTGCGCTTGGCTGGGAAGACAAAGGTATAAAAGGTGACAACCAAGACTAGTTAGAAAAAGGCAGCAGTTGCCAAAGCTCTTGGGGATTTAACAAGGTACCTAAAATATCCGGATCAAGTTTCCCAAAATCCAAAACATTTTCTCCTGACTGCAATTTGACCCTAATAGTTTTGGACTGATAATGAGGTTTGGATAAAGTAAATTCAAATTCATAATCGGGCAATAAATAATTGGCCTCCAACTGTTTAGAGCTGCCTTCTTGCTCAAGTGCCACCAGCCGGACACTCTCACCTGAAACCCCCCTGGTTTCCAGATAATAATCCCCCTGATGGGTCCTTTTCCAATTCATGCCCCCTTTAACAATCAGGATAACCGGAGATTTAACTTGGGTGGTCCATTCCAATGGAGGAGTTTCAAACTGTTTACCATCCTGCATCAAATTCATCACTACTTTATGTATCCCTTCCCGGGGAGCTTTTAATTTAACATTAAAAGTGTATTTTTGCTGCGGTTCAACTTGATTTTCCACCACTACGTCCTCTATTCCCAACTCTTTCCCGCCTTGCAGTGCCACCAGTTTGGCTTGCCCTGAGCCTGCCGAAGGACTCCAGATGCTTTGTCCTGAATTTTTAAATTCCAGCCTGATGTTATATTCCTGCAAAGCCACCATGGAGTGATAAACTTCACCTTTTGTAAGCTCTGCTTTATTTTCTTGAACTGGTTGACCTTTAATTTTTGGCATGTCTGCAACTAGCTGATATTGGGGATAATAATCAGCAGATGCGTATTCTTTAAAGGAAAAGTGATCAAAAGGAGCTTCCTGATAATTTAGTAAAAAAGGGGTCACAGCCACTATGGATGGTGAGTTCCAGGCGTTTTGAAATACATTTTGTAAAAACTGACCCACTATCTCTGATGTAGGCAATGATTTATTGTCTGCTATACCCTCGGCGTGCATCCAACCAGTTTCAGTAATAAATATGGGCAAATTTTTTCTTAAACCAAGCTTTTTGAGAGTTTGCATTTCCCACCAAAATCCGGCAACACTGCCTCGGCCCTCATCATTAGGTAAACCCACAAAACCGGGATTGGGATAGGAGTGGGATGCCCAACCATCAAGCTTTTGGAAAATTCCCGGCACAGAGTTTTCCATCTCTTGCAAAAATTTCTCTTCATCGAAAGATCTTGGGGGAAGGTGAGGACTTGAGGCATCAAATCCGGCATTTAAAACAAAAAAATCAGGGGAAGCTTGTTTTAGAGCATTAATGGTCTCATTTAAAACTTGAGCATAGGAGGCAGGGCTGACCTCTTGTCCCCATTCTTTACCATGGTTTGGCTCGTTATAAACAACTATGTAGCGGTTTTTAACAGGCCAATTTAGGGAATTTAAAAACTGCGCCCATTTTTGAGCATCCTCCAAGCCTGGCCTTTCCCAATGAGCATTAAGCGGCTTGGTGGCCAGGCGAACAATGGGGATCAAATGCCGGCGGCGCAGCTCATTAAAAAATTCCTGCCATTTATCTTTATTCCTATCACCCGACTCAATTAAAAATGTCACATAACCCCAATCACCACCCGAGGAGTTGACCAAGTTGGTAGCATCTGCAACTTCCTGTGGGGTGGGAGAAATGATATGAATACCGAATTTGTTGTTGGGGAAGGATAAGGGATCAACTATGGCATGAACCACTTGACTTTGGGTTATATTTGGGTATATAAAAAATATTATGACAGAAATCCAGGAAGCTATCAATGTTTGGGTGTTTTTTGAAAAAAATCTCATACGTAGTAAAGCTCCGCTTATGAAACCTTATTTATTTTTCTGGCACGGCAGACAAATTAAAATAGATAAAATTAATCTGATGCATACCAGCAAATTCGGGCAGAGCCTATTTTACCATTTTTCAGTATCTAGTGGAGGGAACTTTTACAGACTAAAGTTTGATACATCTAGAATGAAATGGTTTTTGGAGGCAGTAGAAGAAGGGTAGCTATACTGAAATATATCTTACACATTGACATGAATAGTTATTTTGCCACGGTGGAACAGCAGGCTAATCCAAGACTTCGTGGAAAACCGGTGGGAGTAACAGGTGGGGATAGAATGGAGCGGACTGTTTTGGGTGCAGCCTCTGTGGAGGCCAAACACTGGGGGGTTAAAACCGGTATGCTAGGGTGGCAAGCCAAAAAGCTTTGCCCACAAATTATTATTATACCAGGGGATTCGGAAAAATACTTGGAGTGTACTAAGAGATTTTTAAATATTTTAAAAGATTACTCTCCATATCTGGAAGTATTTAGTATAGATGAATGTTTTTTGGAAGTATCAAAAAACCCAATTAAGATCGCAAAATTAATTAAACAGCGCATCCGGTCGGAAATAGGGGAATGGATTACATGTTCAATAGGAATTTCCTACAATAAACTTTTGGCTAAATTGGCCGGGTCGCTGCAAAAGCCGGACGGCTTGGTGGTTATTCCGGATCAAGAAGAGGCTATTAAAATACTGAATGGGGTGGAGCTTGATGACATCTGCGGCATTGGCCCCAGAATTAAATACCATCTCCACAAAATGGGCATTTTTAATTTCCGCCAGCTTAGACAAGTCCCTTTGGAAATATTACTTATGTCTTTTAAATCTTACGGACAATTTCTTTATGATGCTGCCCGCGGGATAGACCATAGCCTGGTTTTACCATTTTATGAAAAAGAAGAGGTTAAATCAGTAGGCCACAGACATACCATAGACCATGACACAAAAGATCCAAATCAGATAAGACAAATCTTATTTAAACTTTGTGAGATGGTGGCTTCTCGCCTGCGGGCCAAAAATCTGGTAGGAAAAACTATTCACTGTTGGTACCGAAGAGGGGGTGCCAACGTAATCCACCTAATCCACCCTCCGGGTGGGATAGCTTGGCACCCTTCCTTTTTTGGTGATGGGATGCAAGCTACCATTCCATATACCTGTGACGGCCTGGAAATTTTTCAATCTGCCTGGAAAATTTTCCAGAGTATGTGGACAGGTCAAAAAATAAGGATGGTTGGTGCTGCTGTTTCTAACTTAAAATCCCAGACTCCCCATAATTTAACTTTTCTAGAAAGTGATTACAAAAAAGAGTTGATAAACAAAATCTTGGATAAAATTAATGGAAAATTTGGTGAGTTTACTTTGCAAAGAGGAATTTTGCTGCATTCCACTTCCATGCGCCGCAAACCCAATCCATACCTTGCAGACAGAAGATTTAAACTTTGACTGCGCCCCCAAGAGGATTCGAACCCCTGGCCTACTCGTTAGAACCGAGTTGCTCTATCCGCTGAGCTATGGGGGCATGAGTATATTTTACCAGCTTCAAACTTGACAAACAATTAGTTGACAAATAACTGGTAGCGTGATAAGGTATCTTTCGATACAATAAATGAAAACCTTACTTTCCATTCTTCTGGCCCTTTTTATATTTGCCTTACCCACCATCAGTGTTTTAGCTGAAGATTCCACCTCAACTGGGGTCACCCGTCGGGAGGCAGTGCAGCAAAAAATAGCCACCAGAGCAGCTGCCCTCAAGCTTAAACTTCAAGCATTTAGGGATCAAAATAAGGCCAAAAGGGTGGAAAAAATTAACGAAACCCTGGCTATGATTAATAAAAAAAGGACTGATCATTTTGTTAAGTTTTTGGATAATGCCCAAAGAATCTCGAATAAACTTGAGGACAGAGTGAATGAGGCAGAAGCAAGTGGTAAGGATACAACCGTTGCTAAAGCTGCTATCGCAGATGCTAAAACCGCCATCCAAGCAGCCAAAGCAGCAGTTCTGGATCAAGCCGATAACGATTATACTATTGAGGTTTCCAGTGAAAAAACAGTCAGGGAAGATGCTAAAGCTGCCAGGGATAGTCTACGCAATGATTTAGGGAATTTAAGAAAACAGGTGGTAGAGGCCAAACAGGCGGTAGCTAAAGCCATCCAGGTGGCGGCTACTACCTTGAAATGAGATAAAAAATGAACGAACAACCAAAATTAACATCAAATGGATTTAATGTCATCTGGCTAATAATGCTCCTGGTACTCATTATAGTGGTCGCGGGAGGATATCTCTATTTTAGAGAGAAAAATACCCAGTTGACCACCCCACAATCATCCACTCAAACTATCCAAGATTTATCCGGTGAGCTAAATACACTTAACATAGGGGATGAAAGTAGTGACTTCTCTGCCTTAGATCAAGATATCCAGAATCTTTAACGCCTTTTTAGCAGTCTGTAAAACCAAAGATAAACAGCTGTTCCCAAAACACCCACCATTAAATCATTAATGGTATCTGCTATACCTCCCACGTTGTGAGTCCCGAAGAAAACATCAGTGTAATATTCTTGTGCTTCCAGCAGCAGATGGATGATATTAGCCAAGCCCAAAGCAGAAAGAAAAGGCAGACTAAAAGCCCCATAAAAAACAGCAGCAATGGCACCTGTTCCATGAAAATGGGGGATTAGGTCAAAAAAACGGAAGCTATCATATAAATTAAAGGAGTTTCCAGCCATATCCAGCCAAAACAAAGAAAGATATAAATTATCCAACCAATAAGGATACGACTTCCATTTTTTCTTGAGAAAATAGAGGATGGGGAAAAGTAAGCTCAAACTAGTGACTATGATTAAGTTACGAATGGGGATGGCTTTGCCGGCAAAACGGGGATCTTCTGGAAAAAGCATTACTTCCAAAAGAAAATAAAAAATACTGGCTCTTAAAAGTAGATTGAAAACTTTTCCCACTATAAAAGTGTAGCACAAAAATTAGAAATTCAAATACTATGTTATACTTACTTTACTAGATAAGGAAGTAAGAAATCAGTGATAGAAGAGCTTGCCGAAGCAGGAAGAGAAGTAGAAAAATTAAAGAGAATTTCCAAGAACTCGGTGGCGCTAGCTGGAGAGTTTGCTGTTTTGTCTCAACTTGCACTACGAGGGTATGATGCTAATATGACATTGGGGCATACTAAGGATGTAGACATCTTGGTTTCTGATCCTGTAACTGGCAGATTGTACAAATTAGAGGTAAAAACAAGCTTTGGTGGAAAACCCAAGCGTGATAAGTTGTTTGGCCACACTTTAAGCTGGATGATGAAGAAAAAACATGAAGAGGTCATCGACCCTAATTTATTTTACTGTTTTGTGAATATTGAGCCCCAAACTAATGTTTTTAGATTTTTCCTAGTTTCCAGTGCAGTGGTGGCGGCATATGTTAGGGCTGAACATGAGTTGTGGCTTAATAGGTCTTACATTGGAGAAAGAAGGACTGCTTTAGATAATCCGATACGCATGTTTCGGATTGGATTAGATGAGGGTGGTTATGCTATACCTACCCCATTGGCCAGAGAATGTGAGAACAAATGGTCTCTTGAATGAGAATAATTGAGGAGCTCCTGACGTACTGTTACACCCGCTTCGTCTCCAGCAAAAAAGGCCAAAAGCCAAAGAGTGCCTGCAACTTGCCCATTTTTCTACCATATTTTCTTTCATCATTTACCTTTTAATAACTTTCAACAAATTTTGTTCTGTCAATATAAACCAATTTTTTACCATTTATTACATCTATAATCTCATCAAAAGTTGCAAAGACATTTTTCAGCTTTCTGTATTCTTTTTCTGTCATCCAAGTATTTTCTCCCTCCGGCACTTTTTCCTTAAAATCACCTTTTACATTATCAACCCTGAATACCCAAAAATATTTATCCTCAAGGAACCGACCATCTTTATGGAAGTGGTGATAGTGAACAATACCTTTAAGGGTAAATTTTCCTGTAAGTCCTGTTTCCTCTAAAAATTCTCTTTGTGCACACCCCAGAGGATTTTCTTCCCATCTTATTTTTCCACTATGAGAACCATACCAGCCGTAAAATGGTTCTTTTAGTCTTCTGTGCACTAAATATTCGGTAACCCCTTTGTTTTTTCTAACAGCGTGGATTGCGATTGCAAGTTTTGCTTGTCTTTCTAACTTTAAAGCGTCTGTATCCATTCGATTAGCAAACTCTTTCCCTTGATCTGTGAGCGAATATAGTCCGTTCTTCTTAGCAATTAAGCCCTCTTTTATTAAATGATTAACATGGAAAGTAAAATGATCATTTGTTACATCAACCCTTTTGAGATCACGGAATCTTGCCTCGGGTTTAAAGAGAAGTTCTCTTAGAATAGAGGTTTGAATTTCGTGAATTTTTATATCCATGTTTTACCGTATTATTAATCAACTATTTTCAAATGTCTAGTAAAGTCGACTTTACTAAATTAACGAGTAATGATTGATTATATAAAGAAGTTTGAAGAAATTAGGTGGTTCGAACCTAAAAAAGTATACCACACCCGAATTGGCCCTACAGCTAAAAGCTCTTAAAGAACACTTAGGGATAAAGGATCTTATAGCTGATTTTTAATATTCTCAAAGAACTCTATGTCCTTTTCTGCTGTCAACAATTTCTCTACTTCATATTTATTTACCCACCTCGCTTCAGGGTTATTTTCGTCTATGGGTTTAAGATCTAGCTCATTAGTCTTAAACAGAAACATATGAATCGTTTTAATTTCTGTCTGATCATCAAGTCTGGGCCTTTCATAACTACCGAGTTCTTTCACTAGTTGTAGGTCTGTTATCCCAGATTCTTCAAACACTTCTCTTCTTGCCGCAGTAATAAAATCTTCGTTTTCTTCTACATGGCCTTTGGGTAACGACCAAGAAGTGCCTTGCTGGCTGACAACAAGTACCTCACCATTTTTGTTTAATACAACTCCTCCTGCGCTAATGGTTTGTTCCATTGTTGTTAACTTATGTAATTTCCTAGTAACTTTCTGTACATTTCTGTCACTTTTACAAATTATCTAATATTTTTCTTAATTGTCTTCTTCCCCACGAAGTTTTGAAATGCTGTTCTCTCTTAAATGCCTCATACTTATCTACAAACTCCTCTTTATACCATAATACAAATGGGATCCTAGCCTTTGTAGATTTTACTTCACCCGTATTATGTTCTTTAATTCTATTTTCAAGATCCTTAGTGCAACCAATATATGTCCTTCCATCTTTTAGACTTTTAAGAACATAAACTGCATGCATTATTACTGTTTTAATGCGCCCGTCTCTACGTCCGCCAAAGGCGAGACGAGGACGAGGCGATGAGCGGGTGAGGGGAGTCGGACCCCTGACGTTCACTTTGGAAAAGTGACATTCTACCGCTGAATTACACCCGCGCTTTACTACGTTCAGTGTAAATATATTTTACTGCATTTGACAAATAAAATCCAAAAAGTAGTATTATAAAGATAGATACAAAATTGTAATCTAGATTACAATTTCCATGATCAACAAAGTCAAAGCAGTCAAAAAATCTACTGCTCTTCTAACATTCGATGCCTTTTTCGAACAGTTTCCCTCTAAAATTTTCCAAAAGAAAGAAACTATTCTAAATGCAGGTGTCACCCCATCAGAGATTTATTATTTAAAAAAAGGTTATGCCAGAACCTATGGTGTTTCTGCTGAAGGAGAGGAGTTAACTATGGTCATTTTCCAGCCAGGAGACTTCTTTCCTCTTATTTCCACCATTGAACCTAAAAAAATTGAGTACTACATTGAGGCCATGACAGAGGTTGCGGTTATCCCTGTACCTAGAAATCAATTTATTGAGTTTTTATCAGGCGGGATTGATCTTTTAAAAGAGATGGTGTTGCGCTTGACAGCCAGATTTGAGGGGGCACTACAGAGGATGGAGTATCTATCTTTTGGTACCGCTTCTCAAAAACTGGCCTCCATCATCTTAATTTTGGGAGAGCGTTTTGGAGAAAAAAAGGGTTTAAATATTTTTATCAAATCACCCCTCACCCACAAAGATTTGGCCTCCCTGATAGGCATTACCAGAGAAACAACCACTTTAATATTAAGTGAATTTAGCAAAAAGGGGTATGTTGTTTTTGTCAAAAAACAACTGATTATCAAAAATTTAAAAGGCCTGCAAAAAGAATCTTTAATTGAAGCTCCTTAAAAAGTGTAACTTACTCCCTGATTCTGTTAAAATATATACCAAGCTGGGGAACAAGCCGCGGTGGCGGAATTGGTATACGCGCTCGCCTTAAGAGCGAGTCCTGCAAGGGATGTGGGTTCGAGTCCCACCCGCGGCACAGACTTTAGACTTTTGGGGCTTGACAAATGGGGCTTCCTATAGTAATAATACAGCATAACCTATAAACTAGTGCCCTACCTTTATAGGATTATTAATGGTGTATAGAAAAACGGGTATCATAAATAGAGTATTATCTGTCCTTTTTTCCTTGGTGCTGATTTTTCAATCTTTGGCCCCCAGTGTAGCCTTGGCCCAAGAAGCTACCTCTAGTGCCTCTCTCACCACAGAAACTTCACCAGAACCTTTACTGGAGAACCCAAGCCCTTCGCCAACTAGCGAACCCCAAGTAAGTCCACAACCTGCTGAAACTTTACCAGAAGAAGCCTCCCCAGCAGGGACTCCATCACCCAGCCCTTCCTCGGAACAACCTCTGTCTGATCAGGTTGATAATGTTAGTCCGGTGGAGGAAACAGTTGGTCAACCAAATGCCCCGCCCCAAGAGGCACCCTCTGGTCATCTTTCAGCCACAATTTTGGAAAATACTAATGCCCAAAGTTTAGAGTTAGACCTGACAACCCAGGGAGACACATCTTCTGCCTCTTTAACCACTGATAAGGGTGATTATGCCCCTACCGATACTGCGGTAATCACCGGTTCAGATTTCCCGAAAAACACCAATTTAAACCTAATAATTACCGCAGAAAATTACCGCTTTGAAACTCAAGTAACAACAGATGAAAATGGCAGTTTTATTTATTCTTATCAGCTGGATGGAACCTTTAGACCCTTATATACCGTGGAGGCTTATGATTTATCCGGCACCCTTTTGGCCACAGTAACCTTTACAGATACACCTACAAAAATAACTGCAAAGACCCATGAGGGGCAGGAAAAAGTTGGTGGCGTTTTAAATGGTTACACAAGTGGCAATGTTACAGAATATTCTGAAGGTGACACAATAAATTTTCGTTTTAAACTAGAAACAACTCATGGACCTTCAAGTGGCCAACTGGAGATACGCTATACAGGTGACGATGGAACTTGTTTATTTTTTGACGGGTCTTTTACTTTAGGTACAATTGAAGCAATTTCCGGATCACAGCCAACTATTACAACTTCAGGTTCTCCAACCCAGGAAGATTTCGGAACCTCAAATGGTGAATGGGTACAAGTGTTAAATATTAATTACCCGGGAGCTTTTGGGCATGGCGATCCAGACTCCAAAACACGAGTAAATTATACACTAAAATTATCAAACGAGGCAGGTCAATGTAATGGATCTTCGCAACACAGCCGTCTTGATCCGGCAGGAGGAGCAGTTGAACAAGGTGGCCAGCAAAATGTACCTGTTCCTGCAAATCAGGTTATTGAACTTCCAGAAATCACTGTTACGAAAAATATCGACCGAGACGGTAATGGTAGCTTTGAATCAACAGCTGCCGCCGGAGAATACTCTTTTACTCTTGACGGAACAACGACTTTATTAACAAACGCCAGCGGACAGGTTGTTTTTACAAATGTCACACCCAATGGTGCACACACTATTACTGAAACGCAAGTAGATTTTAGCCAAGGGACTTACGCCTTTGTTTCAGGAAGCGGAACAAATTGTACGTTTACAGGGTCAACCGCTACAGCAACTGTAGCTGCTGATACTACTCCCACAAATGCGAGTTGTACTTTTAACAATGGTTTAACTACTGGAACAGTTATTGTTCATAAAGATGTTCAGGGTCCAAATGGTGAAGCGATAACTGATACTTCTCAAAACTTTACAGTTAGGCTTGACAGTACCAATCCTCAATCCTTCACCGATGGAGGGACTGTAACTTACACTGATATTGCCGCAGGCACACACACAATTACAGAGGATGCCCCGCCCAACGGTTATACCTTATTTAGTATTACTCCGGATAATGATGGAGGGACTGCTGGTGCCCAAGTAACTGTTACTGCGGGGCAAACGACAAATGTATCCGTTGTCAATCGCCAACAAAATGCGACAATCACTGTTACTAAAGATGTCGTTGATCCAGATGGTAATCCAGTTTCAGATTCTCATCAATTTACTGTTAATGTTGATGGCCAGTCAGACCAAATTGGGGAAGGAGATAATGGTGTATTCCCAGTTGTCCCAGGAACATACACCATAACCGAAAATTCCGATCCAGCTTATGATTTGGTAAGTATTAGCCCAGATGAGGACCTAGGAACAGATGGTACACAGGTTGTTGTTGGACCTGGCGAACAACAAACCGTTAATGTTGTCAATAAACAAAAGAAAGCAACAATAAATGTTGTCAAAGACGTCCGTGCTCCTGATGGGTCAAATATTTCTGATAGTCATGCCTTTACAACACAACTAAATGGGGCAAATAATCAAAGCTTCTCAGAAACCCTGACTGCTAGCTATCCTGTTAATCCGGGTAGCTACTCGATTACAGAAGTAGAAGACTCAAATTACACTTATGTTTCTTGTACTCCGGACGCAAACCAAACTCCCGGAGACGGAGCTCAAGTTACCATTTCCAGCAACGGAACTATAACTGTAACCTGCACAAACAAGCAAAACAACGCTATTGTAACCATTGTTAAAGATGTTCGTGCTCCAAACGGCAATGATGTTCCAGATAGCACAAATTTCGTAGTTCAAAGAGATGGAGCGGACAATAAAGACTTCCATGAGGGTCTTAATGCCGTTTATACACTTGCTCCCGGCACATATACATTTTCAGAAATAGTAACGGCAGGTTATACCCTCAATAATATAAACCCCGATAATGACGCAAATGTAGGAAATGGTACGACAGCAACTCTTAACAGCGGACAAAACCTTACAATTACGTTCACAAATTATCAAAATGTAGGCTCAATTTCAGGATTTAAATTTGAAGATAATGACGGAAGCTTGGGAACAACTAACGACAGAACTGGGTTAATTAACTGGGCGATTGAGCTTTGGAGTTGTGCTTCAAACTTTGCCGGCTGTGTCTTATCTCAAACCACAAATACAGCTTCAGATGGTTCATACAGTTTCTCTAGTATTGTTCCTGGCTATTATCAAGTAAAAGAATTTCTACAAAATGGTTGGACGGCCTTAACTGCCATTTTCAAAAACGTCACCCTTAACCCAGGCGGGAATGTAACAGAGCAAAACTTTATAAACTTTAAGAATGTAAGTGTTAAAGCTTGTAAGGTAATTGATGCTGATGGAGCTATAGGAACTACAGGTGATCAGACAAATAAATCTGGTTGGACTGTTAAGCTTTTGGTCGATGGTCAAGTAAGTCAAGTAAATGGTACTCAAACAACCGAAGAAAACGGTTGTTATACCTGGAGTGATTTGGGACCCAATCATACTTACGGTGTTTCTGAAACCGTACCTTCGGGATGGACAGCCTTGACTCCCCAAACTCATGACTTTGGTCAAGCAACAAGCGGCAGCAACTACGTTTTCACTTTCGTAAACTTCCAAAACGCTCAAATTATTGTTCATAAAAACGTTCTTGGCACAGATGGGGTAACTGATGTTGATGATTTGACGGAGTTTACGGCATTGCTTAGTGGAGGTAATCCAAAAACGATTGCTGAAGATACAGATGCAACTTACTCTAATCTGGCTCCAGGAACGTACACAATTACAGAGGGTACACCACTACCCCCTGGTTATACATTGGTTTCTATAACGGATACTTCAGGAAATACCAGTGATGGGATAGTTACTGTAACAAGCGGTGGAACTTTCCATGTGAATGTAACAAATACCCGAGATGCTGGAACTATTAAAGTAATCAAAGAAGTTGATCCTGCTGATAATTCCCAGTGGGATATTACCATTTCCGGACCGACTCCAAACAACAACACTTTGGGTGATGGAGATTCAACAGGAGAGTTAACATCGGCAACCGGAACTTACACAATTTCTGAAACAGGCCATACTGGTACCAACGCTTCCGATTACAACAGCTCTTATAGTTGTGAAGATGCAACAGCAGTAGTTGCTTCAGGTTCGGGAACAACGATATCTAATTTAACTCTTTCTAAGGATCAAAATATTGTTTGTACTTTTACAAACTCCATAAAAAGAGGTTCAATTTCTGGAGTAAAATTTGAAGATGGGCATGGCGACGGTATAAAAGATATTAGTGATAATGGCCTTGGTAGTTGGACTATCAATTTGACAGGTACCGCAACGGATACTAAAACAACTGCAAGTTTGACAGGTAGTTATTCGTTCAATAATCTTCTCCCTGGTACCTACCAAGTTTGCGAAGGAACTAAAAGCGGCTGGATGCAAACGGCTCCCTTGAGTGGATATAGCTGCAGTAATGGCACAAAAGGGTATACGATTGAGTTGGCTCCTGGTCAAAATGTAACTGATATTGATTTTGGCAATTTTGCCTTAGTTACAATTGATGTTGAAAAATTCCATGATTTAAATAATGATAATACATGGGATTCCGGCGAACCTAAACTTGCAGGCTGGACAATTACACTTGATAAGGATGGAACCTCTGATGCACCTGCTTGCAGTGGCGGAACCATAGATGGACAATTGTGCAAGAGAATTACTGACTCTTCCGGTAATGTCAGTTTCACAGATCTTGGACCGGGAACTTATATTATGAGAGAAGAGCTACAGGGTGGTTGGTTACAAACAAGGCCAAACGCTAGTTTTGGAGGTATCGGAGCTCAAGCTGGTGGAACCTATATTTTAACGGCAAGTTCAGGAGCTGATTTTCCTGAAAGACAATTTGGCAATGTTCAATTAGGAAAGATTATTGTTAAAAAGACGATGGTTGGGGGAACGGATTCATTTGAATTTACTGGCGACGTTTCTGGAACAATATCCGACAACGAAGGTACTCTTCCAATAGATAACCTGGTTCCTGGCACTTATACGTCAGTTGAATCAGAAAAAACAGATTGGGAACTTACAGACATTTCTTGTGATGATGGGCAAAGTGCAACTGCGAGTTTCGGCGATGTTAACACCAGAACAGCAACATTTGAGCTTAATGCAGGAGAAACTGTCACCTGTACATTCACCAACACTCGAGATACTGGAGAAATTGTAGTCAATAAACAAGTAGATACCAACGGTGACGGTAGCTTTGAGGGCGATAATGATGTAGCAAATGAACTGAGCTTCCGTTGGGGTATTATTGATATTGATGAGGAAACACCGGAAAGACTTATGGGTTCAAGTAAAACACTTGATACAGGAACGTACGATGTAGATGAAAACAGCGTTCCTGGTTACCACTTTGTTGGTTGGTTTGAAGGAGAAGGAACTTGCGAGGATCCAGAAAACACAGAACTTCCAGCAAGCATAACAGTAGAAAAAGATCAGCCCACCGAAATCACCCTTTGTAACGCTCGAGATACAGGCTCAATAACAGTCATTAAAGATGTGATCCCAGATGACCAGTCTCTTTGGGATATCACCATATCTGGTCCAGCCTCTTCTAGTAGCACTCTAGCTGATGGGGGATCTTTGGGTCCAGAAAATTTGCCTACAGGCTCATACACTATTTCCGAGGAAGCTTCAAGCGGCACTGATGGAGATATTTATGACAGTTCATTCTCCTGTGTTGGTGGACAGGAAGAACTGGCAGGGGATGGTAGATCAGTTGATATCAGCTTAACCAAAGAAGGCATCACTTGTACCTTTACCAATCAACTAATTCCACCCACCTTGCTTTTAACTAAAACCAATAACAGGTTAGGTTCCAGTATCGGGCCTGGGGGAGATGTCATCTATACCCTGACAGTGACTGCCAAAGGTAGCCCCATGAGCAATGTGAGCGTAACAGATCTTTTGCCTGCTGGTTTTGTCTATCAAACAGGCTCTTGGACAGCTAAGTCTAGTGTTCGGGGAGATCTCAAGGCTTTGGGTATTACCACCGAACCTACCTATGCCTCTCCTGGCGTTTGGCAATTGGGAAATATGATTGTAGGTGAGGTGGTTACTTTAACTTTGCTAGCCAAGACGAGTGACAATATTGATCTGGGACTTTATAAAGATCTGGCTTGGGCCAAGGGTACTGGGGCAGATGAAAGTCGGGTTTTGGCTAATGCCTTAAGTGGTATTTTCGTCGGCACAGAAGTTAACGTGGTACGGGATGACCAGGGAGGAAAAGATGTGAGTATCACTAAAGAAGAAGAGGTGTTGGGAGCCTCAATAGAGCTGCCAGCCACCGGAGCAAATGCTGGTTGGTTAGTACTGGCTTTTGTCCTGCTTTTAACTGGAGTAGGTTTGGTGGCAACTGGTATTACCTTAAGGAGAAAATATGACTAAATTTTTATCTAAATTATTGGCGACTGCGGTGATGTTTTTATTCTTGGCAGGGTCAGTTTATGCCAGCGATTTATCTGTCAGATTAGAACAACCCAAAACTCCCACCACTCTATCAAGTTTTAAGATCACCTTTGTGGCCTTAGATGTACAAGATAGAGCTGTGACTGTTAAATGTTTCAAAAAAGCACCAGGGGACGCTAGTTTCTCTCAATACGGAAGTGATATTTCTCTGCCGGCAGGAGGAGATACAGGCACTTGTGAAGTGACCTCTGCCATCCTCAATCAAGATGGCAACTTTGACTTTTATGTTTCTGCCCAGGCGAACGGTGACACAGAGCAAAGTTCCATAGTCACACTGAAGCGTCAAACTAGCAGCCCAGGTACTCCCCAAAGTTACAGTAAGGAAAAACTTGCCTCTGGTTGTGAATACAAAATTAGTTTTAAAACTGCTGATGATAATGGAGAAACTTCCAAGGTAGAAATTTACCGATCAGACCAAACTAGTTTCAACGCTGATTCAGGTACCAGAGTGGGCACTGTTTCCATAGGTTCAAATCAAGAAGGCAGTTTCACTAACAGCGTACCAGATTGCGGCAAGACTTGGTATTTTGCCATTCGCGCTTTCAATGGAGTGGGAAATGGTTCTGGAGTAACTGGTGATAGTGAAACTGTGGTGGTCACTAAAATTGCAGAAACATCCCAGCAGGCAATACCGGTGACAGAGTCGCAAGTTTCCCAGGGCAGTATTTTAGGCCAAGCCATATCCGAAGGTGGGGAAGGCCAAACCCTGGGTGAGGCCACCAAGGAGGCCCAAGAGGAAATCACACCATTACCCAGTTCAGAACCAACAGGAGCCGGGGGTCTTTTGACAGGACGCAATTTCTTCCTGGCACTTCTTGTTATAATAATCCTGGGCGGGATATATTTCTACCGCAAATCCAGAGTCTAACTTATTTTATGAAAAAACTCTCCTCTGTCCTGATTATTTTAGGTGGAGTGACCTTTTTTGCCTCCCTGACCATATTTATATTGACTTTTTACCCTGTGATATCAACAGAGGTTAGCTACCAGCTAAATAAAACACAAAATAAGCCCCTTGAGCTAAAACCTGTGGATACCAATTTTGGGGTGGTGATACCCAAAATCACTGCCAATGCTAAAGTTATAGAAAACGTGAGTCCCTTTAATCAGCAGGAATATCAATGGGCCTTAACAAAGGGGATAGCTCACGGCTTGGGTAGCTCTTTCCCTGGCCAAGTGGGTAATGTTTTCTTGTTTTCTCACTCATCTGTTAATTTTTATGAAGCACAAAGGTATAATTCAATTTTTTATCTTTTAGATAAGCTGGAAAAAGGTGATGTTATCTATCTTTATTTTAAAAATGAAAAGTTTCAGTATCAGGTCAGCGAAAAAAAGCTGGTTTGGGCAAACGAAGTCAACTATTTAAAGGGCCAAGGTTTTACTAAAACAGTCACTCTGATGACCTGCTGGCCTCCCGGAACAACTTTTAAAAGGCTGTTGGTGCTGGCGGAAATAGTCAACAAATAGCATTAAAGCATATGAATAATCTGCAATCTCTTCACAGTCACACCATTTTTTCAGATGGACTTCTTAACCACCTGCAGGTTTTGGATGAGGCGGAGAAAAGCGGCATATCAGTTATAGCTTTTACAGACCATGATGTTTTGCCTGATCAAAAAATCATTAACCAGTTAAGAAAGAAGAATCATCCGGTCAAATGGATTTTAGGGGTAGAACTAACCTGTGGTGAGGTGGAGATGTTTCACATTGTCGGCCTTTTTATTGATCCCAAGAATATTGCACTGCAAAATCATTGTCAAAAAATTCTCAAACAGCGAAGAAAAAGAGCCAAAGATACCATCAGTCATTTACAAAACCTGGGATTTGATATTTCCTTTAAAGAAGCCTCCAGTTTTGCCAAGGGTCCATCTATTGTCTGGCCTCATATAGTATCGGCACTTTTGGCTAAACAGCAAAATCATCAGTTGATGGAAAAATACAGGGAAAAGGCTGCACAGCTTGGCAAAAAAAATTCCAACTTAGAACTAAAATATCAGGCTATGATTGATCAAGGTTCTAACCAGTATCCTTACAGATTATTCCTGCGGGAAGATAGCTTTTTTCCTCCACACCATCAAAAAAGCGATTATCCAAATCTAGATAGGACGGTTTCTTTGATTAGAGGAGCAGGGGGTTTGGCTGTAATTGCTCACTATTCTACTATCAGGGAAAAAGTTTCCCTTTTGGATATTGAAAAACTACTAAAACAAGGGAGAATTGATGGTTTAGAGGTGGTTTTTGGTTTTTGGGCCTATGGCACAGTGGAAGAAAAAGATATTGAACAAGATAGACAAGCTATAAAAAAGTTGGTTAAAAAATATAACAAGGTGGCTGCCGGCGGAGGCGATTTTCACAAAAGAGAGGATTTTCAAAAATATACAGAGGCTAAATGGTATTCAAGGGATAGTATTGGGCTTTTTGAAAAAATTATCCAAAAATATCCCCAATTTGATAAAATATAACTTAAGACGGGGTGTAGTTCATCGGTAGAACGCTCGCTTTGGGAGCGAGAAGTAGTGGGTTCAATTCCCTCCACCCCGACTTAAAAATGAGGAGATTAATTTTTTTAAGTTTAATACTATCAGTGGTGTTTTTAGTTTTTATTTGGCAACTGACTGCTTCAGGCATGGTCCAAAAAGCCCCGCCTTCAACTCCCACCAATACTATATCCACCCTGGCAGCCCAGAAAACTGCTCCGTCTCTTCCTCCTCAAACAGGCAGGCAATCAAGGGTCCCCATTTTGCTTTATCACTACATTGGTAACAATCCTATCCCATCAGATAAAACCAGGGATGCCCTAGAGGTTACACCTCAAAAATTTGACGAGCAAATGGGCTACCTTTCCCAAAATGGTTACACCCCCATTACATTGGACACCATGGTGGCAGGTTTAACAGGCGCTATTTCACTTCCTCCAAAACCGGTAGTTATTACCTTTGATGACGGTTATGTGGATTTATATCATAATGCCTTCAAAATCCTGCAAAAATACCAGTTTAGAGCCGTAGCTTTTATACCGACCGGATTAATTGGCACTAGCTATTATGCCTCTTGGGATATGCTTTCGGAAATGCAATCAAGCGGACTACTTTCTTTCGAGTCACACGCTGTTTCCCACTCCAATTTAACTAGTTTGACAAATGAGCAAATTACCAGGGAGCTATCAGAAAGCAAAAACACCTTACAGGCCAAGTTTGGTATTCCTGTTAATTTTTTAGCTTATCCTTATGGAGCTTCCAATGGAGTAGTTTGGGAAAGCTTAAAAAAAACCGGCTATGTGGGAGGATTAGGAACTTGGAGCTCTAATATTCAAAGCGAGGGCACCATGTATAATATGCCCAGAATTAAAGTTTCTGGCAGTTGGACCCTACCTGAATTTGCCTCCAGATTATAAGGAATTGATTTTCCCTAGTTTTCCCTTGGTCTGGCGATATTAACCACGATCTTTCGATCATCAACATCTAGACCATTTAAATTTTTAACAGCCGTTTCAGCTTCCTCATCTGTTGACATTTCCACAAAACCAAAGCCACGAGAACGACCTGTGTCGCGATCTTTAACCACTTGAGCCGAAACAACAGTTCCTGCTTGGGAGAAAATCTCTGCTAGCCTGGCATCATCAACTGCCCAGGGAAGAGAACCGACGAATAATTTTTTAGCCAAAAAATATCACCTCACTTTCTTTCTATGCGCGAGGTGATTTTAAGTTAAATTAAAGTTCACTCTACACACTCTAGTCTTAAGTATGACACAACTTCTTTAAAAATGCAAGCACCAAAAGTAGCGCAATAATCGCGCAGGAAATCACGCAAATTATTTATTAAGGATATAATATGTGCTGGGGCCCTTGCCTTGAGGTTTCAATAAACCATTATCCACCAGTCTTTTAAGCTTCAGTTGAACCGAGCGTTTGGCCAGCTTTAAAATATCCACCACATCGCCGGAGGTAATCCTGCCTGTGGTAGACAAGAAATCCATAATCTGCATCTCATCCCGATCCAGGAAAATTTGCTCCGAGCGTTTACTGACCCTGCCAAAACCAATGGATTGAACCTGTTCCAGCACTTTTCTGGCCTCAACTAAAAATCCTGTGGTGAAGTATTCCAGCCAATTGGTGAAATCTCTGCCTTGGACATATTCTTTACCTTCCTCCAAGTGCTCGGCATTATAATAGGCCAGTCTACCTCGATTGTAATAATCTTCCAACACTAATATTTTTCTAAAATCCCAACCCATTCTGTAAAGTAGGAGTTGAGTAAAAAGTCTGGCCAAACGTCCATTACCGTCTGTGAAAGGATGCACTGACACAAATTCCAAATGAAAAACTCCTGCAATAATAATCGGGTGAGTGCCAGAATTTCTTACCTTTTGCATCCAATCTAACAGATCACTAATAAGCTTGGGAGCTTTCTCGGCCGCAGGTCCTTTAAAGCGCAGCATTTCTTTTCCTCCTCCCAAATCATCCAAAACATAAATATCCCCAGGCCTAAGCTTACCCACCTTATCTTTTTCCACCAGACCATCCATCACTGTTTTGTGCATGAAAAGGATCTCTTGAAGAGTAAGATCGCTCTTCCGAAGAGCCATTTCATCCAGTAACTTCAAAGCTCTAAGATAATTTTCAACTTCCAAAATATCTTTTTGAGGAGCACGAACGCTTTTTCCTTCGGAAACTTTTCCCACTTCAAACTGCGCTAATTTATTACCCTCTATGGAGGTTGAGGTATGAGCCATTCTTAAAATTGCCTGACGACGCAGCTGGGCCTCATTTAATGGTAAAACGCGGGAGCGCTCCACTGCCGCTTTAATCTCGGCGATCTCCGCTATACGGGATAAAATGGTAGAGGTAATAAGGTATTTTGGTTCAAACAATCGGAGCGCGCCTCCTTTCTACAGTTATATTATACCACAATATCACGCAATAATCGCGCAGGAAATCACGTAGTGTATAATGATCTTGTGAAAGCTATTTTGGTCATGCCTAAATCCTTAATGGTATTGGCACTTTTACTGGCAGCTTTATCTTCTATTATCTACTTTCCATCTTCAGATAGAATTCTGGTTATTATTTTGGCTGTTGCTACTGCTTTAATCTCTGATTTGATTTTTACTAAAGTTAGGGGAGTGCCGCCGTTTTTAATGTCGGCTGCTTTAGTTTCCGGATTAATCATTGGTCTTTTGGTATCTCCATCTTTGCCTTGGTACATACCAGTTGTAGCTGCTACCGCTGCCATGGGAATTAAAAATTTCTTTAGGGTAGGGGACAACCATATTTTTAATCCTGCCGCCTCTGGTCTATTGGTGGCGCATTTAATTTTTAACCAGCATGTTTCCTGGTGGGGAGTTTCCTGGCAACAGTCTATCTTACCAGTAGCTATTCTTTTAACCCCGGTTCTAGTCTCGGCTTATTACCTGAAGCGTTACTCAATAATCTTGCCATTTTTGCTGGTTTATGCCATCCTAAACAGGGTAATTTTTGATCCCACGGTGATTTTTTTTGCCATAGTGATGTTGCCTGAACCTAAAACCTCTCCTAATGAACTTATGCCACAGATTGCTTTTGGCTCTTTAGTGGCCCTGGGTTCATCATTTATCTTATTTGCAGATCCGCTCATAACTTCGCTCCTTCTGGCAAATTTACTATTTTACTTAGTCAAAAATTTTAAATTGTAAGCTCAATATGATTGAAGACGAAAATAGACTGTACATTCCACCAAGATATATTAAGGATCAAGAAAGACCAGTCATCTTTTTAGCAGGACCAATTGTGGGGGCTTGGGATTGGCAGGCTGAAGCTACCTCAAGACTACTTAAAGAAAACTCCCACATTTTGGTGGCCAATCCCAGAAGACCAGAGCTAAATGCTGATTTTGATTATGCAACCCAAGTTGAGTGGGAAACTGACCATTTAAAAAGAGCTAGCCAGCTGGGTGTTATTTTATTTTGGCTGGCTAATGAGGTTAACCATTATCATGAAAGACCATTTGGCCAAACTACCAGAATAGAGCTAGGAGAGTGGATGGTCAGACACGTCTATGAAAGGACTCGGATAGTTTTAGGGATTGATTGGAGATTCCCAGGAGCTAAATATATCAGGGACAGATTTCAAGCAGAATGTCCCAATGTGCCAATTAAAAACACTTTGGCTCAAACTTGTTTAGAAGCTTTAAAGTTACTTAAGTAGTTTTTTCTTCTTATTATTTAGGACTTAAGTGGAAAATTAGGGAAGAATTCAGGATGAGTTAATTCCGCCAAAATCATATGGTCACTGACTGGAGCCATAAACGCTAGTCTTTTTACTCTACGTACAGATGTTAATTTTTCGGAAACCGATTCGCCCAAGCTTTTTGATAATGGTCTGCCTGATCGGAGTCTGTCTTCACATCTACTAGCAACTCCTCTAGCAACCCTCTCCAGAGGTGGAGCCACAATCAGCCGTTCTTCCCTTAAAAGATCTTTCAAGGTCATCTCAAATCTGACTTTTGCTT
Source organism: uncultured Gammaproteobacteria bacterium (assembly GCA_964394855.1). Classification (GTDB taxonomy): domain Bacteria; phylum Patescibacteriota; class Microgenomatia; order Daviesbacterales; family UBA10151; genus CAYMZD01. The sequence goes on from CAYMZD010000001.1 coordinate 47,564, forward strand.
CAGTTCTAGTAAATATTCTAGTAAATAAAGGTATTCCAAAAACTACAGTTATAACTGCATAAACATAGATAAGTTCCTCTAGCCTGTGATTAATACTGGCTTGCTCTCGATTAAAATATCCAGATTCTAAAAGCCTTTCTAGTGCAATTTGTCCGGGTGTTCTTTCTGGCATACAGACGGTATTTTAACTCATTATGAAGCAGGTTTCAAACTATGAGTGCTAATTCAAATAGAAGCCATAGCCGTGAGCGATGGTGAGTTTGTCGAACTAGAGTCGAACTGCTGCGGGACTAGGAGTCGGACCTAGATAGACAGATCCAAAGTCTGTCGTCCTACCATTAGACGATCCCGCAATACAATGCTAAAATTATATCATGAAGTTTAAGCGAAAAGTGGATATTTAAGTCTTACCAGTTAACAAGGCATCTATAATATCATGAGGTAGTGCAGCAGTGTTAAGCAAGGCTTTTCTGGCTAAGCTGCCAGCTTCTGAACCAATCTCATCTGCCGCCTTAAGGGTACCGACCACCGCATCCTTGGCCAGCTCACCCGTATCTACTCCTATTTCATGAGCTGCTTGGATAGCTCCTTCCACTGCAGAAACAGCAGCTTCTCCCACATCTCCACCTACCAAAGATACACTTTTTACCACACTGCGCGCTGCTTCAGTAGTAGCGGCACCGACATCTCCACCTACCTCCTTAACACCGGCAATGACCCCTGTCACTAAACCAGAAGAGGCTTGAGTGGTTGATACGCCTGCCCCTGAAGCCACTTTCACTCCTTCAGTAATAACCTGACCTACTGCATCTACCGAAGACGCTGCTACTTCACCACCGGCTTGGAGAGTTTGAACTATATTATCCTTGGCAATGTCTCTGCTGGTTGCCACCACATCTCCCACACCAGACACCACCGCAGATAAAGCATTTTTTAAATCATCAGCAATATTGGCCATTGATATTAACATAATACACATACACTAAATTGTCAATACCAACAAAATCCAAATGACTTAAACTAATCTGATTTGTAGATGGCCAATGTCAAGTTATCATTTTCCAGCCCAAACCTAAACTCCACCGGATATGGCTTATTGTTGGTAATATATAAGTTTTGCACTGCATTAGTTAAGACCCGGCCGGGATAGCTGTAAATAGACACCCCATATTCCTTGGGAATATCAGGAATCTCGGCAAAATTATGGTTGGTGGGAGCTTCCACCTCCAGCCCGGCATTTTTGGCCACTAAATTCATCAAAGAAGCCAAGTGGCACACTCCATCACCTATTAAATATCCATCAGATTTAAAACCTTCTTGGAAGTTAAAATGAGCATTGGTGGTTTTGACAACTTTACCGTGGTATTTCTCAAAGGTATCTTCATGGAAGGCAAAAGTCTCACCTGGGTTAAGGGTAAACTTATAAGCTCCCAGATATTTTAAGGTCAGCAGGATGTTATCTCTAAAAACAGAGTTGACAAATCTATCAGGCTGTCTGTTGGTTAACGACATGGTATAAGAGGTTATTGCCTGCTCTGGTATAGGCCCTAGTAAGGAAATGGTGGCCATGATGGCCAGAATATGGTTTAACATATCGGCCTATTATATCAGACTATAAGCTAACTTGCAAATCTAGTACCGTTGGTGTTATATAATTTAGGTAATGCCCAAAATAATTTTGTTAGGTTTAGCAGTGGCTGCTGTGGTATTTTTTTCCAAAACTTTAAATTTAGATTTTTTAAAAAAGCAGCCCAATTTAACTTCTCCTGCCACATCTTTCACTTCACAAAAAAGTCAGCTTTATACCAATAAAGAGGTGGGGATGACGCTAGAGATTCCCACCGGCTTCACTATATTTGAAGAAAGTGAAGCAGATTATTATCAGAAAAGTAAGGCAAATTTTAGAAAAAACTTTACCGGGTATGTCGGTTTCGCACCCCCCCAAGTTATTAAAACTTTCTACTTAAAAGGTCATACCGATAACCTGGCCAGTCTTTATGACTCATCTCATTTTAGTCTATGGGTATTTGAAAATGCTGATAATTTAACCATCGGCGAGTGGTATAAAAACTTTTGGTATTATCCCTTTGTGTGGGGGGAATTTACCGAGCCGATGAAAGGTAGTCATGGCCCAAATCTAGAAGCCACCATTGCCGGACAATTGGCCAAATATAATATAATTTCCTACCAGCCTGGTAAACCAAAATTCTATTATCTAGCCACCAAAAACAGGATGTTTTTATTTAGAATTTTAGATTCCCAGGAAAAAGATATCGGTTTTAAAGTTTTATCTAGTTTTAAGATGGGGGAGTAAAAGTGGCAATGGCAGCCCCCAAATAATCCCCAGGCATGTACCCTTTTCTTCGCACATCAGGAATCCAAAATTCTTGTCCATCCTTATCTGGTTCAATAAAGCCTGCTTCCACTTGATACACCCAATATGCTTCTTCCCTCTTTTCATCTACCACCAAGATAGGTTCTTTTAGCACCCTGACCAAGTCTCTATTTCTAACATAAGGCCAACTAGGATCTTTGTCTGAACTGGAGCTAGGTCTTAATAACACCCCAAAGGTTTTGGGGTCATAGCTTTCCTCATCATCCTCCACTTTTATAATTGAGTTCACCAGATACCTTCTCAATTCTTTGGGAATGGCCTTAATGGAGAAATCAGCTCCCAGGAAACTACCCATAAAATCATACCTTGCCTGCAAAACCGAAGCTTCGCCTTGATAGCCTGTGGCTTGAAGATAAAGAATTCTTCTTCTAAACCAAGTACCGTTATCAAGATATTTACTGAAAGTCCAAGCAAAATTATCCCAATCCATGATAAAGGGAGCAAGAAAACTATCCACTTCAGTCAGTCTGGTATTTCTAATAGAGGCGGCATTTTTAAAGATAGCCTCATCAACTGCTTTTCTGTAGCCATCCAATAATGCTGGCTCCTGTCTTAAATAATACCAACCTAAAGAAACAAAGGGGTGAGCATTTATTCCCAGATGTAAAACGTCCACATCGGCAATGGGCATTCTGTAATCAGCTACCACCACAGTCTCACCAGGGACTTGCTTACCTGTTTGTTCCAAAGTTTGTAAGGCTTGCCGAAGAAGTGTTAAATATGTAGCCAGAACAGTTGGTTTTTGGTCAACAGATTGTTCCGGTGGAGTAGGGGTCACTGGAGCTGCGGGGTGAGTTTGGGCTGGAGGTATACCCTCATTTGGTGAATGAAGAAGCCACACTGTACCTGCGGCCAAAGCCAAAGTACCAAGCGCGCCCCATTTAACTTTTGCTTCAACAGCCATAATTTGAGCAGATTATATCATACCCCTAAATATTGGGCCAAAAACCTGCGGAAAATTGCCTGGCGATCAAACATTAAATAAGCTAAACGCAGCATTTCTTTCCTTTTTCTGACCTGCAACTCCTCTGAATGGCTAAATCTGGCTATTACTGGTTTAAAACGGCCGTCTCTGCTCAATAACACATCTTCTGCCAGCAAAGGAGTCACCTTCAAACCAAAACTTTCTGTCAAATACAAGGCAGCCCTCATATGATATCTGCTGGTCAAAAGCAAAATTTTTCTCCACTCATATTCTCTGGCTAACCTGGCTAGTTCTATTATATTGGTGTCTGTGTGTTGAGATCGTTCCTCTACAACTATCGCTGGCAAGGGTATTTGACTAAAAGCTCCCTCTGCCGCCAGATATTTTCTTCCTAGGAAAGTTTGCATCACCCCTGCAGCAGAAGGAGACAAAGGATCTACCCTACCTCCCAAAAAGACCAGATTTTGAGCTAGTCCTTGTCTATATGCTTCTGCAGCCGCTATCGCTCTCATTTTACCCACAAAATCAGGTTCAGCTTCAACTTTATTATTTTTCCTGGCACTACCTGCACCTAAAGTAGCTATCACATCAAAGTCAGCTTCTTTAGGGGAACTGCCTATTTGACCATCAACTGATGCTAAAGCCAGATAGTTACGGGCAATGTGAGGAAGAGTTACCCCTAAAATAGTACCTGCAGCTGTTAATTTAAAAAGCGTTCTTCTTGATAACCGTTCCATCAATACATACCATCTTAGCCAAAAATCAAGTAAAATTAAATAGTCATGAAAATATTTTTCTTAGCTTTTTTAATAATAATATTTTTAGTGCTGGCTATAACCTCTTATCCCATCTCCTTTTCCCGTTGCGATCAACCAGTTCGCTTTAAAATTGAATTTGTTGACAAAAGATTTAATTTATCACGGGATGAATTTTTGGCTCGTGTCCAAGAAGGAGCAGATATTTGGAACAGAGCCTTTGGCAAAACTTTATTTACCTATTCCCCTCAAGGACCCTTAAGAATAAGCTTGGTGTTTGATGAACGCCAAGCCTTAACCAATCAAATCAACCAACTGGAAGGTGAGCTAAAAAGCAATCAAAACGTACTTCAACCCCAAGTGGCAGAATATGAGCAAAAAGCTGAAAAATTTAAAAAACGCCTGGCCATTTTAAATGAAACTATTGATACCTGGAATAGACAGGGTGGAGCACCGCCAGCTGAATATAACAAACTGATAAAAGAGCAGGAAAGCTTAAAAAAAGAGGCAGAAAGTTTAAATGCCATGGCTAAATTGTTAAATCTTTCAGCTGTCACTTATAATGCCCAGGTTGATAAACTCAATCAGACAGTTGATACTTTTAACCAAACACTGGAGGATAAACCAGAGGAAGGTCTTTTCGACCCGGAAACTAAACAAATTAAGGTCTATTTTAACAGTAACTCCCAAGAACTCCTGCATACCCTGGCTCACGAATTTGGTCATGTTTTGGGCTTACAACATCTGTCCAGCAAAAGCGATATCATGTATGCTTTTAGTACCAAAGTAACACAACCTTCTGAAAATGATCTCCTGGCCTTAAAAAATATCTGCCGTCCTTTCAATGTCAGGGAAATTATTCAGTTTAATCTTTTTAATCTGCTTACACCACAATATCGTCTATATTGACTTTTAACAAAAGTTTGTGTCTACAATGGAGGTAGGGAGGAGGTGGTAAAGACAAAATGGCGACAGTTGATCAAGTAGCAAATCTTTTAGTGGTGGTTGGTGCCTTGAATTGGGGTTTGGTAGGTTTATTAAACCTAAATTTAGTGAGTAGTTTATTGGGAGCTGGCTCAACTTTGGAAAAAGTTGTCTATGTCTTGGTAGGAGCGGCTGGACTTTGGGTGCTTTGGAAATGGTTTGGCGGAAAGAAATAATTTAGGTTAATGTTATTATTTTTGCAGATTAAGTTCTGCTTTTAAAATCCCTCGCATTGGGCGGGGGATTTTTATGGAGCGGGCGATGGGACTCGCACCCACGACCTTCTCGTTGGCAACGAGACATTCTACTGCTGAACTACGCCCGCACTGAGCATGTCGAAGTGTGCCGAAGCGGTGAATCGAACACCGATAAGACGCTCTTCAAGCGCCCGCCTTGACCACATTGGCAACTTCGGCTTGAGCATATTTTAAACTATTTCCTGAAAAAATTAAAGAACATGGTTAAAATTACCGAAATGATAATTGAGGAAACCCAGGGGATGTAGACTTTTACACCTGGGCGATCAATATAAATATCCCCGGGGATTTTGGGTAACCCTCCCACTAAATTCCACAGCAACCCCAACAGTAGAAATACCACTCCCAAAAGCGTCAAAATTTTACCAATATCTTCCATTAATAAATTATATCATGCCTGACTTGACATGGGTAATTTAGTTTCTTTATAATAATACTATACTACTATTATGCCGACTGATAATGAGGGGAGAGACAACGGAGCTGATCTACCTCTTCCAGAAACGGCCCCTGCACACAAAGCGCCTCCAATAAATGTCATAGCAGAGGATGATAGAACAATCACCTTGCAATATCCCAATGGTGATCAAAGAAGAGTCAGTAAAGAGTGGCTTCAAGCAGAATTACAAAATAGACGGCCAATATTGGCGCAAACCAAAGGAGTTTTTGTTGTTCAAGAACTAGACGGTACTACCTCGGTAGTACCGAAGAAGCAGGAACTAAAACCAGCTGAAATCTATCCCGGGGAAATAGTGGCGGGACAAACACCTACCCACTGGGTTATTGACTCTAACGGCTCTCAATTTCTTCAACCAAAACGTTTTTATTAATATGGTGGACTCGAGAGGACTTGAACCTCTGACCTTCTCGGTGTAAACGAGACGCTCTAGCCAACTGAGCTACGAGTCCTTGGTGCCGGGGACAGGACTTGAACCTGCACGCCTTTGGGGCACAGCCACCTCAAGGCTGCGTGTATACCAATTTCACCACCCCGGCTTAGGTTTACCCCGAGCACTTCGGTACACTCAGTGTAAACTTGTCTAGGGGTGCCCAGGAGAGGAGTCGAACCTCCACGCCATTGCTGGCACTGGTTCCTGAAACCAGCCTGTCTACCATTCCAGCACCTGGGCTTAACTTTCATATTTTAGCGTATTTTGACATTGTATGCTATTCTTTAAATACAAAAATGGACCAGCAAAGAATTGTCACCTTGGGAGGAGGAACTGGTCAATTTTATCTACTGTCCGGTTTAAGAGAACTGAATTCCCCATCCTTAATCACAGCCATTGCCGGTAACTGGGATTCGGGTGGTTCATCCGGCAGGTTGCGAACCGAGCTGGGAGTACTGCCTCCGGGTGATATCAGAAGATGTGTGCTGGCCTTAATGGAAGATGAGCAGCAGCGCAGGATAGCCCAAAGCCTTTTTGATGATCGTTTAGAAGAGGTCAACGGCCCCTTAAAAGGACACAGTCTGGGAAATTTAATCAGTGTCCGCTTAGACCATATTTTCCGTGGCCAGGATCGTGGCACTGATGCCCTAAGAAAACTTTTTCGCATTCAAGCTCAAATTTTACCGGTCAGCCTTAATGATTTACAGCTTTTAAGCACAACCCAAAAGGGGATTGTTATTGAAGGTGAGGCCAATTTGGACCTAAGAAGAAAAAGGCAGGATTTTGATCCTCAAGATAGAATCATCAGAATTTATTTTAATACCAGAGCCGATCCCAACCCGGCAGCTCTTCTGGCCATTCAAAAAGCCGAGAAGATTGTTTTCTCGGCCGGTGATTTATACACCAGTGTTTTACCTCACCTGCTGGTTGATAAAATAGCCAAGGCTATTTTGAAATCTAAAGCCAAGTTAATTTTTGTGCTTAACTTGATGACCAAAAAGGGGGAAACTGATTTTTACAAAGCCTCTGACCATTTAAAGACTTTTCTTTTTTACTTGGGAGATAGAAATAGGTTAGATTATATAATTACCAATAGCAAGCATTTAGAAGAAGAGATCTTACAGATTTACGAGCAGGTTGATCAGGAACCGGTTCAACTGGATGTGAGAAATTGCCTTGATCTGGCACCTCGGGTCAAGATTATCAAAAAACCTTTGGCTAGGTATTTACACAAAGAGCACTTGTTAAGACATGACCCAGCAAGATTAGCCAGGGCAGTTTTAGAACTAAACTAATATCCTGTAGTATTTGACTTTCTGCTTAAAATTTGTTATAATTCCCCTTACAAAAATTATGAATAAACTTAAATTATTATTAATACCAGTATTACTTTTGACTTTAAATATACTTCCCCCAGAAAGGCCAGTTTCGCCTCTTCAAAATAGCAAAAATATTGAGGCTAAAAAGCTAGATCAAAGAGCCAGAATTTTGGCTGATTATTTTGCCTCTTATAATTCACCCTTGCAGTACCAAGCACAGGATTTTATTGAAGCTGCCGATACTTATGGAGTGGATTGGAAACTAGTTCCGGCTATTTCCGGAGTGGAGTCAACTTTTGGTAGGAAGGCTTATGGATATAATGCTTGGGGATGGGGGATTTATGGAAATCAGGCTTTGGGGTTTAAATCATGGAAAGATGGCATTTATACAGTGACTGGCGGTTTGAGGAAAAACTATCTTGACAAGGGCTTAAAAGATCCTTATGCCATTAATAAGATTTATGCTGCCTCTCCTTCTTGGGGATGGAAGGTATCATATTTTATGCAAGATTTGGAAAACTTTATTCAAAAAAAACAACCACGGGCCACTGGTACTAATCAGCTGGTAAAAACAGCAGCCCCTTCGGCCACGCTGGCATATCAGAATTAAACTGCTATAATTTCAGCATGAGATTACTCATCGCAATTCTATTGGGAAAATTAATAGCCATCACTGTCCGAGGTTTTAGAATTGGTGGCGGTTCTGCTGCACCTGGACTTTGGGCCTTATTGATTGAACCTCATCTAGTTGAAAAGCTAATCAAGCAGATTCCCAAAAATGTGGTTATTACAGGCACCAATGGTAAAACCACCACAGCCAGAATATTGGCTCATTTGGCTAAAGAGGCAGGATTAAAAGTTATCAGAAACCACACCGGCTCAAACTTGGAACGGGGCATTGCCTCTACACTAATTTCTAACTACCAGCTACTAACTACTAACTACCCACCTGATTTAGGGATTTGGGAACTGGATGAGGCGGCTTTTAACTCTGTTGTCCATAAAATCAAACCACAGGCGGTGGTTTTTTTGAATGTTTTCCGGGATCAACTAGATAGATATGGCGAGATTGACACAGTGGTAAAAAATTGGTGTCAAACCCTGAAGTCTCTGAATAAAAAAACCGCGGTTTTAGTAAATGGTGATGATGCCAATACTTTGAAACTTCAGTCATGTTTTAAAGGCCAGGTGGAAACTTTTGGAGTGGAAGATTATAAAATTCATGGGGAAAACTTGGAACATAAAACCAAAAACTTGAAACTGGATTTTGAGGCTAAAGATGTTCTGGCAAATGGATTAAATAGCTTATCATTTCACATATCAAAATTTCTCGATCGAAGAAAAATGATAAACATTTACGTAAAACTCCCTCTACCAGGATTTTATCATGTTTATGATGCCCTAGCTGCTATCGCTTCGGCCCATCTTTTGGGTTTCTCCACCCCTAAGTTAGTTAAGTCACTTAAGAATTTTTCTCCTGCTTTTGGCAGGGTGGAAAAATTACCATTTGGATTTATTTTTCTTATTAAAAATCCAGCCGGAGCAACCCAAGTTTTTGAAACAATTGCCCCAAATATCAAACAGGGAGATAGAGTTTTACTGGCTCTCAATGATAACTTGGCTGACGGAACAGATGTGTCTTGGATCTGGGACAGCCAATTCGAACATCTTCCAAAGACTTATACTGTTGCATCAGGTAAAAGAGCCCATGATCTGGCTGTCCGCTTAAAATATGCCGGATTTGATCCTAAACATATCCTAGTTGAACCTAACCTAAAAAAGGCTCTCAAAGAGGCTAGGACAGGCTTAAAAGGCCAGTTATTTATCTTACCTACTTATACTGCCATGCTGGAATTACAAGGTATTCTTGCCAAATCAGGCTTAAAGCCTCATTATTGGGAGGAAAACTTAAAATGAAGCTTATTATTGGTTATTTATATGGGAACTTAATGAATATTTATGGAGACATGGGCAATATAATTGCTCTTAAAAAAAGGGCCCAGTGGAGAGGAATTGAGGTGAAAGTAGTTAATATTTCCTTAGGTGTCAAGCTATCCCACCCTCCAGGTGGGATAAAACCTGATATTTATTTTTTCGGAGGAGGGCAGGACCAGCAACAGGAAATAGTGGCAAATGATTTAAAAACAAAAGGTAAAATTATTAAGCAGGAGGTGGAAAGGGGAGTACCGCTTCTCTCGATTTGTGGAGGCTATCAACTGCTTGGAGAATACTATAAACCACACAAAGGACCAAAACTACCGGGCGTAGGACTATTTCCGGCTTATACCGCGGCCGGAGACAAAAGAATGATTGGCAATATTGTCATAGATTCTCAATTTGGAAAATTAGTCGGTTTTGAAAATCATTCAGGAAAAACATTTCTTAAAAAAGGAGCTCAATCTCTAGGGAAAGTAGTTAGGGGTTTTGGTAATAACGGAGAAGACCAAACAGAAGGCTGTATTTACAAAAATGCCATTGGCTGTTACATGCACGGCAGCTTACTTCCCAAAAATCCCCAGTTGGCTGACTGGCTACTACAAAAAGCCTTAGAAATTAAATATGGCCAGGAAATTGAGCTTCAACCCCTAGATGATATTTTAGAACTCCAAGCCCACCAAACAGCTATCAGCAAATTTGCTTGACAACACCAAATTCCACTGCTATTATCAAAACATGGCTGCTGAACAACAGGAAGCTGAATTAAAAGTTTCCAGGCAAAGGCTTCAGGATATTGTTAATACCCGTGTAGAAATCCCAGCTCAAACCCTTTTTGAATCCGTACAGGAAGTTTTACAAGTCCGGGGAGGAGAAAGGTGGAACCTACTCGATGAACTGATGCTCTTAACACCAGCAGGAATAGATGTATTTGTGGGCTGGAGAGAAAAATCGCCAGCATATCCATGGGATACCACCAATATAGGAACATACGATGAGGGTGCAGCACATAATTATGAAGTAAGGCATGAGGAGGGCCAATCTGAAGTTTATATGTTATATGAAATAACCAATTTAGATACAAGAGAAGGAAACGCGGTTAGCAATTCCGGTAACCTGGCTCCAGCCAGGCTCTTGAGTATTCTAGCTGATGCCCACATGCATACACCCTTGGAATCCTAAAAAGTGCCCAGGAGAGGAGTCGAACCTCCACCCCTTGCGGGACATGGTCCTAAACCATGCGCGTCTGCCATTCCGCCACCTGGGCTTAAGTTATATTTTACACCAAATTTGACTTCTTGACTAAAAGTTGTAAAATAAAGCTCATAAATGAGCAGTTTAACCAAAAACCCTACCAAAAAAATTCCCGGCTGGAAGCTTCCAGGTGCTATTGGCTGGGAAGGATGGCCTGATGCTGTTGACGTAGAAACTGAAATCTCCAGAGAACCAGAACCTGTTCTTGATCCTGCTAAAAAGGTCTTGGGAACCTTATTTTTTAACACTCCTACTGTTTTTGACGCAATTTTGGATATTATTCCTTCCTATATATTACAAAAAGAACCGGCTCCACCTCCCAGCCCAGAAGCAGAGCAGAAAAGAGCAGAAGGAAGTTTTATGAGAGAGAGAACCCAAAGATTGACCGCAGAAATTAGAGAGGTGAAAGTAGCTAAACACCAAGAAGTGGCAGCAACAGCCCAACGGGTTTCCGACGGAGCAATAAGTTATCTAGATGTACTTAGGGAGGTTTTTGTTAACACTGTACCACTTCAACCAAGCCAACCAACTAATGAAGGTCCAGCAAGTATTGGAAAAAATGAAGTAATGGTGGTTTGGCAAAAAAGACAAGCTCAAATGAAAGAGGCAGAAAAAGCACAGCAGACAGAAAAATTGGTTTCAGTAAAGCCTAGTAGAGGATTTACCATGGGTCAAGGAGAGCTGCTAAAGGGTGGAGAAAACCCACAACACTTTACCAGAAGTGCTGGCTAATTTTCCCTGATGGACTCGTAGCTCAGTTGGCTAGAGCGACCCCTTGACGTGGGGTAGGTCAGAGGTTCAAGTCCTCTCGAGTCCACCAAAATGTGATATGTGATAAGATATTTATATGACAGAGGAAATTGAAAAACATTTATCTGCCAATATGAACTTAAGTAAAAAACAGATTATGCTGGCCAATTTTTTGGGAGGATTTTCCTGGGGAGTAGGATCAGTCATTGGCGCTTCAGTGGTAGTGGCCATTATCGGGACCATTTTGACCAAAATGGGAGTTTTCTCTGCTATTGGGGGGTTTTTTGAACAATTAAATGCTTTAAAAAACCTGCCTCAAGTCCCGAATTTATAAATAGTAAAAATGGTTACTGAAGAAGAAAAACTAATAAAATTAAATTTAGGCGGTTTGGGGAATAGAGAAAAATTAGTACTACAACAGGTATTTAGTGAAGATCAATCAGCAGCACAAGCAGCCAGAATCAGATTACAAATGGCCTGTATTACCAATCAAAAAAGAGTGGTGGAAAAACTGGCCAGTAGCCTGACACCGAAAGAGATAGAAGAATTAACAGCCAAGGCCAAAGCTAATCTGCACCATTTAGCAACAGCAAATCAATTGTTGGTTGTTCAGGCTCACAGGAGAGAAGAACCACTACAGCTAAGTGAAGCTGGGAGGCCAATTTTTGTCCAAGCAGTCACCCTAGATTTAGATCGGGGGTTAGTCCATGTGAACCCAAGAAACCCAAATTTTGAAGCTGCTAAGTATGGTCAAATCGCCAAAGTCCTACAAGCTCTTGGCCTAGCCCCTTACCAACAAGCGCAAGTTAATGACCTCACAAGTGTTTGACAAATGATGCAGGATGAAGGGATTTTCTGATGGATAAAAATCTAAAAGACCATAAACAAATAGGTCAAGAATTAGAATTATTTTTTACCCATGATATAGCTCCTGGAGCTCCTTTTTGGCTTCCTAGGGGTATGGTAATTTTTAAGGAGTTGGAAAAATATATCCGAGAACTAACTGAAAAAGCAGGATATTTGGAAACTTCAACACCAATTATGGTGAAATCCGAACTTTTTAGGCAGTCAGGTCATTGGGAAAAATTTGGTGAGCACAATATGTACAATCTTCAACTTTCGGATGAAGCAGATGACTCAAAACCAGTGGGTTATACTTTAAAGCCAATGAATTGCCCGGAGTCGACGATTATTTATAGATTTCGGCCCAGAAGTTATAAAGAATTACCTCTTAGGCTTTCGGAAATAGGCAGACTTCATCGCAGGGAAAAATCAGGCGAGGTTAACGGGTTGTTGCGGGTCCGCCAGCTAACCATGGATGATGCACATATTTATGCTACAGAGGATCAGATTTTTGATGAAATTTCCAATATTTTAGATATGATGATGGAGTTTTATAAAAGCTTTGGATTTGAATACGAGTTTAGATTGGCAACAAGACCAGAAACAAGAGCCGGAACAGATGAAATGTGGGAGAAAGCGGAGAAGGCTCTTGCGGATGTTTTGAAGAAGAAGAGTATCAAAGCTGGAGATAAAATGGGTGACGGAGCATTTTATGGTCCTAAAATAGATGTGCATATTAAAGATGCTCAAGACAGGGAATGGCAACTTGCCACAGTTCAGCTTGATTTTCATCAGCCGGAGGCATTCAAATTAGAGTATATTGATGAAAAAGGCGGCAAACAAAGACCGGTGATGATCCATCGAGCCATTTTCGGTTCTTTTGAAAGATTCATTGCTATTTTAACTGAACATTTTCAAGGGGCTTTTCCGGTGTGGCTTTCACCGATACAGGTGATGATAATTCCCATCACAGAACGAAACAACGCCTATGCTAAAAAAATAGCTGATTCTCTAGTACATGAGAGTATTAGAGTAGAGGTAGACGAAAGAGCTGAAACCATGCAGGCTAAAATCAGGGACGCCCAGATGCAAAAAGTGCCTTACATGTTAATTGTGGGTGATAGGGAAGAAATTAAACAGAAGGTGGCTGTTCGCACCAGAGATACACAAGATCTGGGGACTATGCAACTTAATAAATTTTTAGATAAAATTAACAAGGAGGTTGAATCAAAGTCCTGAATCTGTTAAACTTAAGGCCAATTGATGGGATAAAGCTCGTGATGGACGATCCGATAGAGTATGCTGATCAGAAGAAAAAGGAGAGTTAGGATCGTCCAAAATAAATGGGTAAGTTTTATAGACTAAACGAGCATATTCAGGCTTCAAAGTTAAGGGTTATTGACGGCGAAGGTACTCAACTGGGCCTTTTGACCAAGGACGAAGCGCTGAAAAAAGCTAAGGATCAGGAATTGGATTTGGTTGAAGTAGCTCCTAATGCTGACCCACCTGTTGCTAGGATTGTAGATTTTCAAAAATTCAGGTATCAGGAAAATAAAAAAGAACACGCTGCCAAAAAGGGTGGAGAGGGGGAGTTAAAAGAGTTGTGGCTCTCACCCAGGATAGCAGAACATGATTTAAAAATTAGGTTAGATCATGCGCTTGAATTTTTGAAGGAAGGGCATAAGGTCAAGCTGACTGTCAAATTTAAAGGGCGGGAAATGGCCCATCCGGAATTCGGCCATTTAGTTCTGCAAAAAGCACTGGATTATTTTGGCAGCAGTGCGGTGGTGGAAAGAGAAGCAAAATTCGAGGGAAGAAAACTGTCGATAATTGTGATAAAAAGTAAAAAATCACCAAAGGAGGAAGATGAAACAGCGATCCAAGATAAAACAAAAAACTAAAAAAGCAGTTGAAAAAAGAATAAAAATCACCTCTTCGGGAAAGATTTTAAGAAGACATCAGCTTGGTGCGGGGCATTTAAAAAGAAAAAAGACCAAAGGAGCACTACTCCGCCATAAAAAGATGAGGGAATTTTCCAAGGGAGATTTAAAGTCATTGAAAAAATTATTAAATCTATAACAGAAAAGATGGGCAGACAAACAAAAAATTTTAGACAAAGCGCCAAATCAATGTCAGGCTCAAAAGGAGCTCAAAATTTTGCCAAAATAAATAGGAATGCATGGCATATGAAAGTTATAAATTTCCTAAAATTTAGAGGAAAAAATTATGGCCAGAGTTAAACGAGGCGTTACATCACATCGAAGGCATAAAAAAGTTTTACAGCTTACCAAAGGTCATCGGGGTGGCCGGAGTAAGTTAATCAGGGAAGCAAAATCTTCGCTGTTACATGCCGGAGAGTACGCTTTTGCCGGCAGGAAACTTAGAAAAAGAGACATGAGAAGGCTTTGGATTTTGCAACTGGGAAATGCAGTTCGGGCAGAAGGCTTGAGCTATTCCAAATTCATTGCCTCCCTCAAGCTTAAAAATATTCAGCTTGATCGCAAGATCCTGGCTGATTTGGCAGTCAACCATCCAGAAGATTTCAAAAAAATAGTGGCTGTAACTAAAGAGTAGATTATGCTAATCTGGTAATTAGTGTTCTATCGCTCAATCTTGCATCACCGCCAATTTAGATACCTGGGTGCTTTTTATCTGCACTCCATAGTTCGTTTATTCGCTGTTTCAATTTTTCAGATTTTTAGTAGCATTTATATTTATCAATCTTTACGGGGATATGGTACGGAGACCCCCCAAGCCTTGGCGCTTACCTCGCTTTTTTTTGCTCTTACTTTTTTGGTACATGCTCTATCTATAGCACCATCGCTTTGGTTGATTAACAAAAAGGGGTTGCGTTTTTCCGTTTTTTGGGGCAACATTTTTCTGATCGGCTTTTTTCTGCTACTGTATTTGGGAAAATTTGATCCCATTTTTTTCATCATAGCCGCGGTTTTGGGAGGTTTGCAAATCGGACTTTACTGGACCGCTTATCATATTTATTTTGCCGAACTAAGCGATGATTCAAAACAGGGAGAAGAAATCGGTATTAGTGTTTCTTTGTCTGCCATCGCCTCAATCGGCGGTCCAGCTTTCGGGGGTCTCCTGATCGGTTATGCTGGTTTTGGGGCGACTTTTCTGGTGATGACAATTTTAATCGGGCTGGCAGTTCTACCTCTAAAATATCTACCCAAACAAAAAGATATTATCTCCATAGATATCCTGCAGACAGTCTTGGCCCTGGCTCCCAAAAAGGAAGCACGCAGCTACTTTGCTCTTTTCGGTTTTGCGGTAATTGATCTAGTGGGCGGTAATTTCTGGCCGCTTTTTGTCTTCCCTGCCTTGGCTGGATTTATCGGGGTTGGATTCATGGGTTCGCTGGTGGCCCTGGTGGCTACCGTTACCACCATTACTACCGGTTTCGTTATTGACCGATTAGGTGTAAAAAAAGTCTTGACTGTCTTATCTTCGCTGGACTCCCTTACATGGATCATTAAACCCTTTGTGGTTACCCCCCTCCATATCTTCTCGGTAGCCGGTATCTCTGCTTTCACCACTGCCGGGCAGATGATGTCAGTTGATACCTTAGTTTATGAACGAGCCAGACATGAAAATCTGGTGGCCTATATCGTTCAGAGAGAAGTGGGTCTGGCTTTGAGTAAATTTATTTTTCTGCTTTTGATGGGTATATTATTTTGGTTTGGATTACCACTGGTATTCATTTTTGTGATGGCGGCTTTGGCCGCCCTGGGAACCAGATTATATCCAGAAGAACCGCTGGCTACCATAAAATAACGAATTTGTGCTAGAATCAAGGCTGTGGAAGAAAAAATTTCTCAAATTCAAAAAAAGTTTTTAGAAAAGATTAAAGTGGCCCAGACTCTAAAAGAGCTGGATGAAATTTTTCTTGGACTTTTTGGGAAAAAAGGAGAGTTAACACTGCTGCCCAGGGAATTTCCCAAATTATCAGACGAGCAGCGCCGTAGTGTTGGACCTTTATTTAATTCTGTAAAGCAAAATTTGGAAGAAGAAATAGAAAAACGAAGGCAAGAAATTAGAGAAGAGGGATACAAAAAACTGGAAACAGAAAAGTTTACGCTGCAACCCTTAAGGTTGCCAGTTAAAAAAAGAAAAGGATTGATTCACCCCCTTGATCAATTTGAACAGGAAATTGTGGAACTATTTGCCAAAATCGGTTTCCAGCAATTTAGCGATGCTCCGGAAATTGACACTGATGAATATAACTTTGAGCTTCTCAATATACCAAAGGATCATCCTGCAAGAGATCTCCAAGATACTCTGTATATAGCTACAAAAACTCAACAAGGCAAAGTACTTCTTCGAACCCAAACTTCAAATTCACAAGTCAGGATTTTAAGAAAGTATAAACCGCCCATTAGAATGATGGTTTTGGGTAGATGTTTTAGACATGAAAATCTGGATGCCAGACATGAGCACACCTTTGATCAATTCGAATTAGTTTATGTTGATAAAAATTTAAGCATGGCTAATCTACAATATCTTTCGGAGTATTTTTTAAGGCATTTTCTAGGCAAAGATATTAAAGTTCGACTGCGCCCAAAATATTATCCTTTTGTGGAACCTGGAGTTGGCATTGATGGCTTGTGTATTTTTTGTAAAGGTCAAGGTTGTAAAGTCTGTGGAGGAGTGGGTTGGTTGGAAGTAGGCGGAGCCGGTATGATTCATCCTCAAATTTTAAGAAACGGTGGAATTAATCCCGATGAATATACCGGCATTGCATGGGGACCGGGACTGGAGCGAATTTTAATGCTAATGCATGGGGTAAACGATTTAAGGCTTTTTAGAAACGGAAATTTAAAGTTTTTGGAGCAATTTAAAAAATGAAAGTAAGTATTAGTTGGTTAAAAGAATTGGTTGATTTAAAAGTTCCTGTTGAAGAACTGATAAGACTTTTGCCTCTTCGGACTATTGGCACCAAAGAAATTACAGATGATTTTATAGAGCTAGATATGAAAGGCTATAACAGGGCTGATTTACTTTCCATGAGAGGAGTGGCTAGGGAAGTCGTTGCGATAACAGATTCAAAATTAAATCTTAATGATGAGAAAACTGATTTTCCCGGTTTGCCAACAGTAGATGTAGATGTGCAAGATAAAAACCTTTGTCCTGTTTACTGCGTAGCAGCAATCGAAAACCTTAAAGTTGAACACTCAAATGAGACATGGGTAAAAAAGTTATCCGACTGTGGAATACGCTCCATTAATAATGTGGCTGATGTTACCAATTTAGTGATGCTGGAATATGGTCAACCCTTGCATGCTTTTGATGCCAGGGGGGTAAAAGACCAGGCAATTATTGTCCGGACAGCCGAAAAAGGAGAGAGAATAACTACATTAGACGGGAAAACACGGGATTTAGATATTAGTGATTTATTAATAACTGATTCACAAAGTGCTTTAGGTTTGGCCGGAGTGATGGGAGGAAAAGATTCGGAAGTTTCTGATTCAACCACCGCAATTTTACTGGAAGCGGCCATTTTTGACCCGGTGTCTATTAGAAGAACCGCCCAAAGACATGGGCTTCCGTCTGAAGCTGCTAAAAGATTCCAGCATGGACTGACTAAAACTAATTTACTGCAGGCTTTAGCAGCAGCCATCAAAATGTATGAAAGCTTGGGTGGAAAATTAACCGCTATCACGCTTATTGGTGACCTTGAAGATAAACCAAAAACCGTTAACCTCACTCAAGCAAAAATTAATTCTTTAATTGGGGTGGAAATATCACCCGAGCAGGTTGAAGAATACTTAAAAAGAGTGGGTGCCAACGTATCCCACCTGGAGGGTGGGTTAGCTTGGCACATTCTACCCCCTTATTGGAGGTTGGATATAGAAATTGAGGAGGATTTAATTGAGGAGGTAGCCAGGATGTACGGGTATGAGAAAATTCCACCGCGAGAACTAGAAGGAGAGCTGCCCGAAAAAATTGACCAAAGTTTACCTAATTTCATTTATGATCTTAAAAAAACTCTCGCTGATGTTGGTCTAACTGAAGTACAAACCTATTCATTTTATTCAACAGATGTACTGAATAATCTGGAATGGAATAAGGAAAACTTGGTCAAAGTGGCTAATCCCATCTCATCTGAAACGCAGTATTTAAGAGATAATCTTTGGCCTAATCTTTTAGAAGTTGTGGCCAAAAATATCAAAAATGGTTTTAGGGATGTGGCCATTTTTGAAATAGGAAAAGTTTACCAGCCCCAACAAGATGATTTACCAAAAGAAAATTACAGATTGTCCATAGCCGTAATGAATGGAACCGATAATCCATTACAAGAATTAAATCAAATTTACCAAGGTGTGAAGCTAGCACACCTCCAGGGTGTGCAGATGAAGAAAGAATATTTCCACCCGGTGAGGTTTTCTCCACCCCTAGCCGAAGTTCATCCCAGAATGGTTAATAAATTTGGTACAGACCAGCGAGTGGCCATTTTAGAGGTGGATTTTAATTCAATGATAGCGGCGTGATCTTCTCATTCTTAAACCCTCTATATTCCTGGAAGTATTAAAAGTATGAGTAACTGCTGGTAAAATTTCTTCCAATAAACTTCTCTGAGGCCCATCAACCGAACTTAGTTCAGACACCACCAGATCATTAGCTTCTCTAGGGGAAGCTTGACCTGAAAATACTATCATTCTTATTTTAAAAATTCTCTCCACCGGGCCTAATACCTCAATAAATCTATCGGGGAAGCCTTCAATTTTACCATTCAGTATTTGCTGAAAACGAAGCCATGCGCTTTCCGGATTTGACTCTTCGTCTCTAAGCCTATCCAGCTCTTGAGCTAAACCGGTTTCTTTCAATCTACCAAATCTTTCAGTAACCATTATTTTCTATAAAGCCACTGTTACTCCAATAGAGGCGGAAAACTTACCTCCATTTTGATCCTCCAAGGTGGCGGTGATAGTGTGGGAACCTTTATCACCCACTGGAAACTCCACATGCAAAGCAAAGGGTGAACTAGTTTGATTTGTTTTTTCACCCCCATCAATAAGCCAAGTTACTTTCTTCACTCCAGCCGGAGAATTAACGCTAGCCAAAACATCAAACACTCTCGGCACATTAGCTCCATTGGCCACATTGACAATTTCAATCACTCCACCTCCTCCTGTGGTAAATCCGGGAATACCACTACAGCCCTTGGTTGCTCCCACCAAACGGGGATCAGGAGAAGTCAACACCCACTCATCTATGCCCCGCTGCCATTTATCAGCTCCCGTGGGATCATTTTCTTTCAATATCACCACATCTTTATCATCACCCTCCTCTCCATCTCCAGCCAGACGGTGAGGGTTTTGCCGGCAAACTTTAGCTCGCTGGTAGGCATTTGATTCACCCTTGGGTTCGGTTCCAGTAATAAAATATTCTTTTCTGGTGGGTGAACCGGCGTGGGGTGCACCAAAAATCAAGCCGTCTGTATCAACCTGAATAACATTACCAGATCTTTCAAATGGCTCATTGGGCAAATCCTTTAACGCAGTTTTCATTATTTTATTCCAAATCGGAGAGGCACCTGTGACACCTGATGCTACCTTTGGATCCATGGGGGAGTTATCATTATTTCCCACCCATACTCCCACCACTCTGGAGGGAGTAAAACCGATGGTCCAATTGTCCTTTTTTTGATCTGTAGTGCCGGTTTTTACCGCCACAACCTTACCAGCAATGTTAAGTATGGAATTGGAGCCAAACACGGCAGTTCTAGCTCCGTTATCTGATAAAATATCAGAAATAATAAAAGCTATACCTTCATCTAAAACTTTCCTACCATCAGTTGGTTTATATTCAAAAAGAGTTTTACCTTTACTGTCAGTTACTTTTAATATGGCCACTGGATCAACTTGTTTACCCTTATTGGCAAAGACAGCAAAGCTAGAGACTAAATCCAACAGTCTGACTTCTCTTCCCCCCAAAGTTAAAGATAACCCTACAGAATTGACATTTTCCGTACTAGGCTCCCAAGTAGTCAAACCCATTCTATAACCTAAATCCAAAACATCTTTGACTCCTACCAAAGCTAACATTTTCACAGCTGCAATATTAATGGAATTACCCAAAGCATATCTTACTTGCATTGGTCCGCGATATTGACCATCATAATTAACAGGAATATAGGTTGGTTTATTACCGCCAGGAAACTCTGTTTTGACATCCATTAAGGTATAGCTGGCGGTGTAACCTTTTTCTAAACCTTTGGCATAATTTATTGGTTTGGTGGCAGAGCCTGGTTGACGAATGGACAGGGTAACATTGACATTACCATCGTAGTCCTTGGCAAAATAATCTTTAGAACCAACCATGGATAAAATTTCCCCGGTTTTAGAGTCTAAAACCAAAGCCGCACCATTACCTACCTTAGCACTCGCCAGTTTGGTCACTTCTTCTTTGACTTGTTTTTGGGCTTCTTCTTGCAGTTTATAATCTAAAGTGGTGGTTACTCGCAATCCTCCTTGTTCCACCAATTTATCCCCAAATTGTTCTATCAATTTTTCTTTGACATAAAGGACAAAATGAGGCGCTTTAAAACCAACTTCATTTTGCGATGTTCTGTAGGTTAACTCTTCCTTTTCAGCGTCATCTTGCTGTTTTTTGCTGATGTAACTATCTTCTACCATCCGGCGCAATACCTCTTTTTGGCGAACTCGAGCTAGCTCCGGTCTTGAACCATATGGGGAATAGACAGAAGGTCTCTGGGGAAGCCCAGCCAAAAGAGCTGCTTCGGCCAAGGAAAGTTCACTGGTATGTTTACCAAAATACAAATTAGCTGCTGCTTCAATTCCATAGGCTGTTCCACCATAAGGAATTTCATTTAAGTACATTTCCAAAATTTGATCTTTAGAATAAGCTCTCTCCACTTGGATGGCCAAAATAAATTCTTTTATTTTTCGCGGCAGGGTTCGCTCACCAGAAAGGAGGGCATTTTTAACTAGTTGTTGAGTCAGAGTAGAACCGCCTTGAATACGCTGATGTATTACCAGTTCAAAGAGTGAACGAATAATACCAGGGATGGAAAACCCACCATGTCTGTAAAATTCTTTATCTTCTATGGCTACAGTGGCTTGTTTGACATAGTCAGGCACATCTGAAAGCTTAATGGGGGTACGGTTTTGATTTTGATAAATATCATACAAAAGCTCACCACTGCGGTCATAAATTTTGGTGGATTGGGCTACCTCTCTACTAGTAAGCTCCTCCGGAGAGGGCACTTGGGTGGCAAAAAAAACCACTGACCCAAAAAGCAGCAACAAAAATCCCACCACTAAGAAAAGCATACCAGTGGAAAGATTGGTTAAAAATTTAAAGCGCCATAGCGACGAATATTCCTTTCGCGCCCGCCATGAACCAAGGGACATATAATGAAATTATACCAGAAATTAGGTATAATAAGTTTTATCCCGGAGGTGGCAGAGCGGCCAATTGCACCAGACTGTAAATCTGGCGGGTTTTCCCTGCGGAGGTTCGAATCCTCCCCTCCGGACCCTACATCTATAAGCAAATAAAAAATCGCTTGTCAAGACTACAAGATATTGAGCTTTACTTATATCCGCGAGCCTGCAGATTAAACATGGTGGCATATTGACCATAGCCATTGCTTTAATTGTACTGCAAATATTATAATCAAACCATGACTAGTGAGGAAAAATTTAAGCTAATCACCAGAAATCTGGAAGAGGTGCTGACAGAGGAGGAACTACGGGCACTTTTAGAAAGTGGCCAACCACCCAAACACTACATTGGTTTTGAAATTTCCGGCAAACTGCACATTGGCTATCTTTTCACCTGCTTGAAAGTTAAAGATTTGCAGGACGCGGGCGCAGAAACTATTATTTGGTTGGCAGATTTACATTCGGCCATCAATGACAAACTTGACGGCAACATTGAAACCATCAGAAAAGTGGCCAGGGGATATTTTACTGACGCTTTTAAGGCGCTTTTTCAGTGTGTTGGAGGAGATCCGGAAAAACTGCAGTTTAAACTGACTTCGGAAGAGTATGCCAAAAATCCCGACTTTTGGCTGACCATGCTAGAAATTGGTAAAACTACCACTCTGGCCCGCACCAAACGCTCCGTGACCATTATGGGCAGGGAAGAATCAGATGATATTGATACCGCTAAACTTTTTTATCCCATCATGCAGGCAGCTGATATTTTTCTTTTGGGAGTCAATATTGCTCATGCCGGAGTGGACCAGAGAAAAGTGCATGTGATTGCCCGCGACAGCGCTTCTGCATTGGGAAAACCAAAACCCGTAGCCATTCATCATCCCATTCTTTTGGGGTTAACACCCTCCATTCTAAAAATATCAGTCCATGAAGAAATTAAGGTTCAAGGCAAAACTTCTGTTTCTTTAGATCAGGGAGAAATTATTCCGAACGAAGAAGAAGATATTAGAGATAAAATTGCAATGAAATCTAAAATGAGCAAGTCAAAACCGGGCAGCGGCATTTCTATTCACGACAGTCCCGATCAAATCAGACAAACCATCAACGGGGCCTATACCCCGGAGGGCCAAATAGAAAATAACCCCATTCTAAACTGGACCAGATATTTAATTTTCTATGGTGAAGGATCACTAACCATCTCCAGAAAACCGGAACATGGGGGAGATATTACCTACAATTCTTATGATGATTTGGAAAAAGATTATGTAGAAAAAAACTTGCATCCACAGGATTTAAAAATGGCAGTGTCAGAATGGTTAATCAAAAAACTTGAACCAGCAAGGGACTACTTTGAAGATCCCAAAAGAAAATCTGCTTTGGAAGAAATTGAAAGATTAACTTCTGCGTAATAAACTTGGACTTTTAGGATGAAGTTTACGCCCTATAACGATATCTTCTCTAAAAACATTAAAATATTGAACGAGTAAACATGACAAACCCAAACCAAATGTTCCAGCAGCTCCAACTCCTACACTTCTCAACCCCAAAGTTTCCACAGCTACTTGTGTATCAAAAAGTCTAAAGACTAGAACACCACCCAAAACACCTATTGCCGTAAGACCAAGTGTTAATAACAAACTTTTCCAAGGTAATCTTCTTGACCCTCTTTCAGAAAATTCAGGAGGAGTAGTTTGCAAAAATCCCTCTAGGGCATAAGGTCCACCATCTAATTCCATACCCCATATATACACCTTTTCCCATTAGATTTGCAAACTGATAAAATCAGTCTACAAATAGGCAAAAAAGAAGTCTAAAGTTTTTTAACCGTTTTCAAATGGGTATCAGCGGATCAATAGCCTGATCCACTTATTTTTATCTTCCACCCCCCAAATTCTATCTGTAATAAGATAGGTGGCTGAAGCCAAAATGGTAATACCAACACATGCCCCTAGTACAATCATGGCTGAAGCATTTTCTTGATCTTTAGACAGTAAATAACCTATCCACCCACCCACACCTGCTCCTACCATCCAAGCCAGGGAGTGCATGGGTCTTCGCAAAAAATGCCATCTTTGATGACCTTGCTCGGGTTGAGGTGGAACTTCTAAAGGTTGAATCAATTCACCATCTAATTCTGGTCTTGGCATATTAATAAAATCTTCCTCTTGATGATATTACCGGTGAACTGATAGCAACTTCACCTATTTTTGAAATCAATTGTCCTGCTGTATTTACTGCCGGCTCGGCCAATGCTCCTGCGCTAACCCCTGCAGCCAAAAGTCCAGCAGCCAAAGCAAATGCAATTCTGGCCGAACCTCTTTGTTCTTTTGCAATGTCCAAAAATCTTCTATCAATTTCACGTAACCTGGAAGGGGTTGACCTATATGCATCAGGCCGAAAAAACCCAAACAAACCAATAAATCCCGCGGGAATTAACCAAGAAGCTACACTGATAATGGGGTTTTGTAACGATTCCGAAATAAAATTTCTAACATGTTCCGGCCAATTAGAAGTAATCACCAGATATTCGCCGGCTGCACGAAGAGCCAAGCCCAACGCTACACCCCCTCCAGTCCATATTAATTTTTCTCTCATGCCTGGATAATACATCTTTATTTTTCAAATTTCAAGATGTATCATATTCTTATGATGTATTCGCCGAAATTTAAAATTTTCTGGATTATTTTATCGCTTATTGCCGGATTGGCCATTTTGATCTTTTCCCTGCTACCGCTTCTAACCACACTTTAGCGTTAGACGCATTTCGTGCTAAAATACCTACATGAAACTTGACAGTCCCTTGACCAAACTGCCGGGGGTGGGTTTTACCATGGCCCAAAGAGTTAAAAGATTAAATCTTTTGACAGTTGAGGATTTAATTAACCATTATCCCTTTAGGTATGATGATTTTTCTCAAGTTCAGCCAGCCGCCGAAGCTCAAATAGGGGAAAATGTCACTTTACAAGGAGAAGTCTGGTCCATCAAAAATGTTTACACCCGCTTTGGCAAAATCCTAACTCAAGCTATTTTTAATGATAGTTCATCCCCCATAACCTTAACCTGGTTTAACTCCCCATGGTTAATAAATCAAATGAAGGTAGGGGATGGGTTACAAATTTCAGGCAAGCTGACTAAATACAAAAATAAGCTATCAATCATGGCACCTGTCTGGGAAAAACTGTCTTCCCAACTACCCGCTTCACTACCAACTCTCCATACCGGCAGATTAGTCCCGGTTTATCCAGAAACTTACGGGGTAACCTCCAAATGGCTTCGGACCAAAATAGCTTATTTATTACCCCAAGTGCTGGATAAAATTTCGGACCCGCTGCCGAATGATATCAGAAACGGTATGCTGCCACTTAACAATGCTCTGGCGCAAATCCATTTCCCGGCCAATTGGGAAGAAGCTGAAACAGCCAAAGAAAGGTTGGGTTTTGATGAGCTTTTTTATATCCAGCTGGCCACTTTAAAAACCAGGCAAGCTTGGCAAAAAAAACAGGTCACTGATCCATTAGAAATTGATCAAAAAAAGATTGACCAATTTATTAGAAAGCTTCCCTTTAAACTCACCAACGCCCAGGAAAAAGTTTTGCAGGAAATCATTGCAGATTTACAAAAAAATATTCCCATGAACAGACTTTTACAAGGAGAGGTTGGCTCGGGTAAAACTGTGGTAGCAGCTATTATCAGTTATTTAGTCTACTTAAATGGCCTGAAAACATTATTTATGGCTCCCACGGAAATTTTGGCCTTTCAACATCATGATACTCTAAAAAATCTTCTTGAACCCCATGGAATCACTGTGGGGATTTATACGGGAAGCAAAAAGAGTTCAGAATTAAGCATTAAGAAGGTTGTTGTTGGTACTCATGCACTTCTATCTAAAAAATTATCTATCGAGGATGTCGGATTAATAGTCGTGGATGAGCAACAAAGATTTGGGGTAGAGCAACGCACACTTTTGCGCTCCAAAGCCAAAGTCCCACATCTTTTAACCATGACTGCCACCCCAATCCCGCGAACAGTGGCCCTAACTTTATATGGGGATTTGGATATGTCAGTGCTTGATGAGCTCCCCAAAGGCCGCCAAAAAGTTAAAACCTATTTAGTACCGGAGAAAAAAAGATTGGATTCTTATAAATTTATAGAGAGTCATGTTAGAGCAGGGGAACAAATTTATATTATCACTCCCTTGATTGAACCCTCTGAAACTCTGATAACAGTCAAAGCAGTAAAGCAGGAGTTTGAAAAATTAAAAAAGATTTTTCCCAATTTTGGGCTTGGTCTTTTGCACGGCCGGATGAAAGGGAAAGATAAAGAAAGCATTACGGCAGATTTCCGCCAGGGTAAGACCCAAATTTTGGTTTCCACCTCGGTGGTGGAAGTGGGCATGGATAACCCCAATGCCACCATCATAGTTATTGAAGGAGCCGAACGCTTTGGCCTGGCTCAACTTCACCAGCTGCGGGGTAGAGTTGGCAGGGGGGTAAAAGAATCCTTTTGCTTACTCTATACATCAGATCCGTCAGCAGACAGCCAGAGATTAAAGTATCTGGAAACTACTTTTGATGGATTGAAACTGGCGGAGCTAGATTTAAAAATTAGAGGTTCGGGTGAGCTTTTCGGCACCAAACAAGCAGGTAGATTTGAGCTTAAAATTGCCTCTTTATCTAACTTAAGTTTAATTGAAAAAGTAAGAATTGCTGCCCAAAAATTACTAGAGGATAGTCCCACTCTTGACAAATACCCACTCATACAGGCAAAATTACAAAGTATTACATCAGAAGTAATGCCTGATTAATCGCCCTTGTCAAAAATTGCTCATTTGCAATTTTTGCAAGCGATCTCGCGCCAAAGGAAAGGAGGGCGCTCCGATTGCCGCAAGAACCAAAAAGAAGACATTCTAAAGCCAGAAAGCGAACTAGACGCTCTGCCATCAAACTAGCTAGCGTTTCTCTTATTGCTTGCAAAAATTGCGGAAAGCCCACCCGTCCCCACATGATGTGTGTAGAATGTGGCTTTTATGCTGGTAAGCTTGTTGGCAAACCAAAAGCTAAGGTGAGTACTGCTTAATGAAAACCTCTCGTGATCCTAGACACCAAAAACGTGTTCGTTTAATACAACAACTGTTTTCCTGGGATTTGAATAAAACAACTCCAAAATCAACCCTAAAAGATATTGTTGACAAACTAGCTGAAATTGATGAAAGAATAAAGAAAGCGGCACCACAGTGGCCGATTGAAAAAATTAATCGCATTGATTTAGCTATCTTGCGTTTGGCCGCTTTTGAGTTATTATTAAAAAAGACCCCACCAAAAGTGGTGATTGATGAAGCAGTCGAGCTAGCCAAAAAGTATGGCAGTGACTCTTCTTCTGCCTTTGTTAATGGGGTTTTGGGTAAACTAATTTAATTTATGTCAAACGAAAAAGTGCAAGAAGAAGTTATTACTTTGATAGCCCAGTTTTTGGGATTATCTCCCCCAGATTTGGATAAACACTCTCTTTTGGAAGAAGATTTGGGCCTAGCCCCCATTGAGTTAAATGATCTATTGGCAGAACTGGCTGACCATTTTAAAATTTCTTTCAATTCAGAAGAGGTTTCAAATCTTAAAACCATTGACGATATCATTTTTTTAGTGGAAGATAATTTAATTTAAGTTATGTTAAATGACCAATTCGAGCCGCTCCTTAAAAGAATAGGTTTAAAATTCACCAATTTAAAGTTACTGCGCACTGCATTTACCCATCGTTCGTATTTGAATGAAAACAAAAAAGTAGACGAGTCAAATGAGAGAATGGAATTTTTAGGGGACGCTGTTTTATCTTTTATAGTTTCCAGCTATCTTTTTCAGCTGCGGCCAAATGATCCAGAGGGAGATTTAACTAATCTTCGCTCCTATATTGTTCAGACCAAATCTTTGGCAGAGGTGTCAGAGAAATTAAATCTGGGACATTATTTGCTTTTATCAAAAGGTGAGGAGATTTCCGGGGGGAGAAAAAACACTCAACTCTTAGCTAATACCTTTGAAGCTTTATTGGGGGCAATATATTTAGACCAGGGGCTTGGTACAGCTGCAAAGCTAATCCATAAATTCTTATTACCTATTTTTGAAAGAGAATTACAAAAAGGCCCCCCTAAGGATGCTAAGTCTCGTTTGCAGGAGTTAGTACAAACTCAAACTAAAAAATCTCCTCTCTATAAAATTTTAAAAACTTCTGGTCCAGATCATGCCAAAAAATTTTTGGTGGGAGTTTTTGTGAAGGGTCAAAAACTAGGCGAGGGAAGTGGTAGTAGTAAACAGGAGGCAGAAGAAATAGCTGCAAAAGAAGCTTTGAGAAAATTGACCTGATTAAACTCGTACGCTCGTGGGTTGGCTAAGTTCCACCTCAATTCTTCTTTTAATGAATTTAGGAAGTTTAAGAAATTCAGATTCAAGGGCATCTTTTGGTCTAACATGCGGTTTGACAAAAGTATAACCTTCTGGCAAGTTCTCCAGCACTCTAATACCTGTTCGAGTTTCAAATTCTCTAATTCTTCGGATTTGGTTCGGGGTAATATTACCTATCCTTTTAAATCCTGAAACTTTATGTGGCCTAGGGGGCATTCTATCTATTATTACGTCCCCATCTCCTTCTTTCTTTCTGGTTGGTATTCTTTTCACTCGAGGAATGTACACCCATTGATATTTTTTAGGTTTTTTGTCTTCGTCTCCAGCGTCACCCCTACCACCATCCCTTATTCTGAAAGGGGTTAAAATGTTAATAGATATTACCATGTCTCTATAAACTTCTGCCAAAATCTTACCCAATTTATCCTCAGCTTTTTCGGACGCTTCGGATGGTAAAAGTAGAAACTGCCTTGAATCAATTGATCCCTCGTCTAAATCTAATCCCAAAAGATATTCGCCTTGTCTGGTCATAGCTTTACCCCACAGCATTTTTCCTCTTTCCATAATGGTAAATTTTTCTAAATCCCCGCCATGCTTAATAAAAATCTCTGCTCCTTCTGGTGGAACTATGAAGTGCTTTCGAAAAAAAGCCTCTTCCAAAGATTCTTCAATCTCTCTTGCAGGCTCTGGAATTGTTAAATCAGCGAGATCATCGACTGCGAGAAAATATTCTGGGATAACGATTGTTGTTTCCGAATAAAAGTCATGAAGCCTGTAGGGGATGCTGAACTGCATAGCTATATTTTGTCTTGCCCATTCCTCAATCGTCCCTTGCTGAAGATAGCGTGGTTTCCAAATAGGGGTCTCTTTTGCACAAACTAAAATTCTTTCAGGACCACAAATTAAAGAGTACATAAATAAATAAGGGGACTGATAGATGTTTCTGAACACAAAATTACCGGCATTAATAACTTCTCTAATGCTCCTTGATAAAGAATCTAAAAAGGCATAATCGTTTCGATTTCTTATACTTTTTATTATTTGGCCAACTTCTTGAACATAATAATCGACAAAAGTATTCTCATACAAAGCTCCACGTCTTTGCAGCGTCTGACACAATGTATGCATGTTGGCAAGGAAGGAGTTTTCTCTTGTCATTACCATCCTGGGCCAGTCTGGTATTGTAGGAAAGGAAGGTCCTAAAACTTGACTAGCTAAAGTACTGGCGGCTATCTCTAGAGTTTGTCTCTCGCCTTTGGGTTTACCCCCACTGCCAATTTTTTGATATCCACCAAACGCTTCTATTGGTGCCCAATTGGAACTTTCTTTATCCATAATGAGAGATATTATATAATAACCTATATTTAGAAATCCAGGGTGGATAAGTTTGATGGTTGACGTCGCACAAACTCTCCTTTATACTTAATCTCCATGGTAAAAATAAGGTTGATGAGAATAGGCGCCAAGAAAAGACCCTTTTATCGGGTAGTGGCAGTGGATGAAAGAGCTAAAAGAACAGGAGCTTATCTTGAACTTTTGGGAACCTATAATCCCTTGACTCATCCTCATGAGATAAACTTAAAACAAGACAGAATTGATTATTGGGTCAAACAAGGAGCAAAGATGTCAGATGGATTTTTAAGGATCATCGGCAAAGCACCCCAGAGACCACCAAGAAAGCCCAAAAAGACAAAGGCCCCACAGGAAGAAAAAACAGAAGAAGCGACCGAAGTGAAGTCTGACGCAGCTTCTCGACTGTCCGAGGCAGGCGAGAGTGGTGGCGAGAGCACAAGCTCTGACGTGCACGAGCCCGCTCGAGCCGGTTCCGAACCGCAAGCCGGCAGCGAGGAAGCCGAGTTGGAGAAGCAAGACCAGACCAACGAAGGAGCAGCCCCCGATGAAAGACCTACTTGAATTTATTGTCACCAATCTAGTTTCTAAACCAGAAGCTGTCAATATTGACGAACAAAGAAATAATGGAGAAGTCAATTTAACTCTAACTGTTGATCCAGCTGATATGGGTTTGATAATTGGTAAGGGGGGTCAAACCATCAGAGCAATTAGAAAATTATTAACCGTTAGATCTATTGCGGAAAATGTCAGGGTGAATTTGCAACTGGTGGAACCAAATTCTTAATTCTATGCGAATTAGCATCATCACTTTATTCCCGGAAGTTTTTGACCCTATCTTACACTCATCTATTTTAAAAAGGGCTCAAAAAAAGGGGCTGGTTGAATTTGAATTAATTAATCTGCGTGATTTTGGGGAGGGAAAACACAAAGTAGTTGATGACCGCCCCTTTGGTGGGGGAGCAGGCATGATTTTGCGGGCAGACATTTTAACTAAAGCATTAAAATCAATTAATCAGGGAAAAGTTATCTTAACCTCTGCATCTGGAAAAACATACAAACAGGCAGTGGCGCAAAAACTATCTAAGTTGGATCATATCATTATAGTTTGCGGTCATTATGAAGGGGTGGACCAAAGGTTTATAGATATTTATATTGATGAGGAAATCAGCATAGGGGATTATGTGTTAACTGGCGGGGAAATTCCTGCTATGGTGATAGTCGATTCTGTTGTTAGATTAATCCCCGGAGTTTTAGAAAAACCGGAAGCTACCCAAAATGAATCCTTTTCCCAGGGACTTCTAGAGTACCCACAATATACCAGACCAGAGGAATTTGAAGGAGAAAAAGTACCCAAAGTTTTACTTTCCGGAAACCACGCTGAAATTGCCAAATGGCGAAATAAAAAATCATTGGCAAAAACTAAAAAAATCCGCCCTGATTTACTCAAATAAATACATATAGTTGTATAATTGTATAATGTAGTATAATATAAAAAATGTCGAGAATAGAGGATTTAGTCAAATATCAAGATAAAACAGCGAAGTTAAGCCTTCAAATTCAAAAAGGTATTAGAACTGGGGATACTGATTCTACATACGACGCACTGGCGCAATATACAGTACTAATGATCGCCGGGGGAGAATCCGTTAGAGATAAATCTGCAGAAGTACTCAATTCTCAATTATTTGCTCAAACCCTACAAGAAGCTATTGATTCAATCAGACAAGACCAACCAAGAAGAGGTCTTTCGGAATTATTGAAGTGGAATTCTCGGTGGGATGACTTAACGCCGGAAACAGTAGCAACGGTACTTTTACCACCCCATCTTATGCCAATAGCAGTGCGTGCTATACGCGTTTGCAGAGATGCTTTTGACGATTCTGCTCAATTTATTTCCCCGCGCTTTAGGAAAAAACAAGCACAGGCTGTCTTGGGTTACCTAGATTGGGCACACGGACACATTAAAGATCCCACAAAACCTGTTAATCCAGGAGAAGCTTTTGATGATTTTGGGTTGCAATCTATGCTCCCATTTAGACAGTAGTCTTCACACCTCCAGGGTGTGGTAGTTCGAGGAGATCTGCTAACTTGACAATTATAAAATCCCATAATATAATTCCCTCATGCCTGAAGTACTTTCATTTAAAACTCAATTAGAAGGGTTTGCCAAAAATCCTCTAGAGATAAGTGGACCCTCTGGTGTTGTGGCTGTACTTGCTTCCATGACACCTGATAATATCAATCCTCAAACATTACGTGATTTAATGGTTTCATCTCCGGTTGATGTACCTACTATTGTGGAAGAAACTCTCAGGGGATTATTTTTAATTGATCCTGATCAAGGAACAACTATGAGAGCTTTCACTGAGGAAGCTACGGTACTAGTATTTAACAATGGATTACCCGTTGGATATTACGAAATGGCTGACGGAGAGGTTCATAGAAACCACGGGGCTAAAGAATATGGGTACACCTTACTACCATATGCTGCTCGTAAAGGAGCACGGAGATGGCATATGGAATTAAAAGGACCTGATTTAGGAGGAATGATGGGACTGTTTTGGAGTACTTATAGTATAAGAAAAAATTACGCGTATTTTAAAGAGCTTGGTCCTGAAAACGTTGGTGTTTTTATCGGAGATGCTGCTGTGAATCTAGATTCACATAGGTTGGTTATTGGAGTTAGCGGAGCCCAAATGACAGAGGAATTTTTAAGGTTTTTAACTGGAGGAAATGTAAAAGAACATACAATAGAACTTTTTGCTGGGATAGGCGATGAGGTTTTGGCTGAAGGAATAGCACAAAGAATTAAAGATCCACGGCTGGTAGTAGCTCGAATCCATCCTGACATACGGCAAATTTCCACTTGGCACTAAACACACACCTTCATGTTGCACACATCCAAGGTGTGATAGGTTGACACCTTAGTATTTTTACCATATTATTTTATTTATGGCCTACAGAAAAACCCCAGTTGTAAATGGAGAGATATACCATGTTTACAACAGAAGTAACGGACAACAAGAAATATTTTTATCCGCAAAAGATTATCAAAGAGCAATGGAAGTTTTTAGGTTCTACCTCTTTGGAAAACCATCTCTTCGCTTCTCCTTCTATAACCGTTTACCAAAAGACCAGAAACCTAAATACTTAGAAGGGTTATATTTAGGCAAGCCAATCGTAGATATAATCGGCTTTTGTTTAATGCCTAATCATTTCCATTTTTTACTAAAGGGGCTGGAAGGAAAAGGAATAAATCAATTCATCAGCAATTTCCAAAATAGCTATGCCAAATATTTCAATATTAAAATGACTCGTACTGGATCACTATTTCAGCAAAATTTTAGAGCTGTAAGAATTGAATCAGACGAACAACTTATTCACGTTTCCAGATACATTCATCTTAATCCTATTACAGCTTTTCTGGTTAGAACAATGGAGGAACTAGAACATTATCAATGGTCATCTTATCCTGATTATATACAAAGAGGGAAAACTTATATTAAAAAAGGTGTCGTTTTAGATCATTTTAGATCTATTGCAGATTATAAACAATTTATGGCCAACCAGATAGACTATCAAAGAAAATTAGACCGGATAAAGCATTTACTAATGGAATAGTGCAGTTTTACTAGCGTGTGAACGTAGCACACATCCAAGGTGTGTAATGACTACTCTATTCAAAGGGGTTGGATTTGCCGCGCGGTAAAGGCACATTTTGGCTGATACTACCTGTAGTTTTTTGAGCTTGAAACAATCTCACCAGTATCTTTTGCTCTTCATCAGAAATTTTTGGCAATGCCGCTTCTACAGAACCCAATTGCTGGGGATTGGAAGCAAAGAAAACTTCAATAGTTAAGTTGGCAGTAACTCCCCCAAATCCTTTAGCTGCTGACAAATCTATGGAACTAACTTTCATCACCCTAGAAGCTTTTTCTATACTCTCTACCAAACTTTCTAGGCCACTTTTTGAACCGAAGACTTCCAGTTTCATAGTGTAATTTGATACTGCAGCAGCAGTGTTGGTTTGTACTTGTCCCAACTGAATTGTATTCAGACTTAAACCTGAACGGACAGTCAGATCTTGTAAAACCCCCACGATATCAGCAAAATCTTTATCTGGGGGTAGCGCGATAACGGAAATTTGCAATTGTTTTTTTAGCTCCTCTGTATTAATATTATTTAACTCTGCAGCTTTTACTTCTAGATTTTGCAGGCGTTGGGAAGAATTTTCCAGATTTTCTCTCTCTTTTAAATAACTTTTAAGCTGTGGCAAGATAACTGCTGCAATTAAAAACAAGCTAGCCACACCAATCAATACCGGGTAAATAATTATTTTATATTTAAGATAAAAGTTTATTAAACTTTCTTTTCTCATCTTGCCACCATTTTTAAATTAGCCCTAAAAATGCCATCTTTTCCCCTAGAAAGACTCTCTATATCTATCTTAGCTACCTTTTCAAAAACCTGATCTGAAGTTAAATTAGTAACTAGATTACTTAAACTGGCAGAATTAGAGGCAATTAGAGAGATTAGAATATTAGCAGATTTATCTACTGTCAGAGCGGTGACTACTATTGATGGAGGAATTGTTTTATTAATTAAACTATATACTGATGCTTGTTTGGAGGGGGGACTGCTCACTTTAGCGATACTGATTAAGCGGTTTTTTAAGTAGACTAGGCTCACTTCTTTATCTTTAAGTTGACCAATTTTTTCCTCTGCGGCTTGAGCCTGAATATTCGCTTTGGTAATATTTTGTGATTGAAATATCCGCAAACCGGCAGTGGCTGATGATAAAAAAACTAAAACTAGTAGGGCAGAAGTAGATAAAAACTGGACCAAGTGAAATTTAGCTAGTTGTTTTTGACGCTCGGCATCCTCTCTGGGCAACAAGTTAATGCTTATTTTTTCCATAGATTAGTCCTCTCGCAGAGCCAATCCCACAGCTACAGAATATAAAGATGCATCTTTAGCCAGCTTGACCTTGACATTACTTTCTTTGGCCAAAAAATACCAAGGATCAGCTTCTTGCACTTCTAGCCCCAAATTACTGGCTAAGTATTGAACTAGCCCGGGAAGTTTAGCCCCTCCAC
This sequence comes from uncultured Gammaproteobacteria bacterium, assembly GCA_964394855.1. Taxonomy (GTDB): domain Bacteria; phylum Patescibacteriota; class Microgenomatia; order Daviesbacterales; family UBA10151; genus CAYMZD01. The sequence continues at coordinate 82,131 of CAYMZD010000001.1, forward strand.
CAGAAAGCACCACTCTTTTTATTTGATTTTGAGGGTTTTTCGTTTGGAAAGCTTGAGTGACTCTTCTGGCCTCCTCCACCATCACATCTGTGACTGGTTTTAGCGCTTGGTAAACCTGTCCCTCCAGCTGATCTGGTAAAATCCCGTAAACTTTTTTGTATTCTTCTGCCTGCATCATCTCAAAATTAAAGTGTCCTGCTATTGCCCTGGTTAAAGCTAAACCTCCAGTTGAAATAGACCTTGTCAAAAGAATTAAACCTTTTGACACCACTGCAAAATCAGTCGTGGTCGTACCCATCTGAACAATCAATGTAGTAGGAGAAAAAGGATTATTACCCACTAATGCCCTGGTGGAGGCGATAATCTCTGTTTCTAAAGCACGGACTTTAACTCCGGCCATCTCCAGCACTTTAAGATATTTATTGATAATATTTTTAGGGGATGCCACCACAAATACCACTGTTCGACCACTCTTATTAATTCCTGGGCCTCGCTCACCTTTGGCTCGAGAAAGAACTTGCCAATTCAAGTTCACCTCGCTGACAGGCAGTGGAATAAATTCTTCTGATGCATATCTAATGGCAGGGGAGAGTTCGGAATCTGAAAGATAAGGAAGATCATCAATCACTCTGGTAAAAACTTTTGATTCTGGCAGAGCCGCCACTACTTCTTTATATTCAATCCTGGCAGCTTGAAAAAGTTTTTTAATAGCCACAGCCACAGCTTCCAAGTCCAAATCACCATCAGAACTTAAACCTGGCTGTGGTGAACCTATCATCCCCAGGGAGAGTAGCTTGGGAGGGTTATCGGATATAGACAAAGCCACTGCCTTAATGGAAGAAAAACCAATATCTAAACCAACAGAAGACTTACTCATACGTATTGTTACCTTATTCCATTGTAAATTGAAACTCTAAGATTGTAAATTGTTATTTTATTTGATAAGTTCCTTTAACAAGCGAAAATGAACCGCCGGGGCCTGATGAGAAAAGAGTACTAGATAAACCCTGCTCATAGTTAATGATTGAGTTGTTGGTCAACGTTATTTTCCAGGCCGTCAGTTCTTTAAACTGATTGTCATTTCCAGGATTAATTATTCCTTTATCAGCATAAAAAACTCCACTGTTACCATTGTTGCCAATAGCAATGGCATCTTCGTTGTTGGTCCTTGAATCAAAAGTAGCAAGAGCCATCAGCAGGCTACTTCCTTGACCAGTCCCTTCTAAATCATTGTTATTCCCCAAAGTTACTTTACCGTCAACCACCACCACTCCAGAGGTGACGCCATACTCTGGAGATAACCTCAATCTATTATTATTTCCTAGGCTTAAATTACCAGTAATCCAAATTGGAGATTTGACTGTCACAGTACAATTACTATTAAAGCTGACGTTACCGACAATTTTCTTACTTTCCAGTACGGAAACACAATTGGTAATATCGCCTAAACTTGTGCCGGCTGCTGCTGCTTGGTTTTTCCACTCTGTAATGTTAGCTTCGGAGATGGGGAAAACCTTGGGGGGAGAATCAGCTGAACCTGGATGACACTTAGGATTATTACTGCAACTTTGCCCTGAAACTGTGGAATTAATAATTGTCTGATAAAAAGCTTCATCTATAATAGTTATATTCTCAATGGTATTGGCATAAACATCATTTTGGACTTGAAAATTATTACCTCCCCTGATAGACGTGACAGTACCGCCCATATAGGTCTTAAAGCTTAATTCTCCACTAAATGCATTCCAAGTGGGATTTCCTGTTGACCAGTTGGGGGACCAAAGTGGTAAGCCCCTGGCATAACTTTGGGCCAGATCATTTTGCCAAATCCAAAAATTGCTGTTATCAGAGGATGTATCAATCATTAACCAATAGCTGGTATTAGCCAGAAGTTGGGGAGAGCTGGAAAATGTCACGTCAATCCAGCCGAAACTCGATGTCACCAAACTACCAAATAGAGTACCTGTGGTGATGACTCCATTTTTATCTGGTTTACCATCGTCGTCGCGCATTATTCTGACTATGACATCAGCAGGGTTCCCTTGTTTTTTGATTTTGAGGGAAATTTTATTGATGGTAGATGTTAAGCTTGGTTTAAAACTTTGAGCCACATCTAATCTGACTTCACCGTTAACAGATTTGCCAAAAATAAAGTCATTACAATTACTTCCTTCACAATCCGTCTGTTGATCTGGGTTTGGTTGTATTCCTCCTGCCACCCAAGCATCTCCCGTAATGACATTATTATTACCAGCAATAATATTACCATTGGAATAAATGGTCCCCTGAACCTGATTATTATTACCAAGCTCTAAACCCCCTTCGCCAACTTGAATACCATAAACAAAAGATACGCCCACTCCTTTTGAGGCTTCTATTTTGATCGTTCTTTTGACCTTGGGGTCTTCCTTATTGGGGATATACCCTGTTGCCTCAATAATTTTAGTGACCGTATTTTTGGTAGTAATATCAACAGCATATGCACCACCCCCCAAAGAAGTTTCTGGCTCACCACTGTAACTGTCACCAGTTTTATTAAGTGAAACTATGGCTTTATCTATACCTGCTTCTGCTAGCGCAGCAGCTTTTTCAGCTTCATAAGAATAGGTGGTGTTATTAAAGTAAAGTGTGGCTCCGCCAATAAGCGATAAAGAGAAAACAAGCACCACCGCCACTACAATAATAACCAACACAAAAGCTTCTCCTCTTTCCTTAATCATTTCTTAAATTTGCCTCCGTTGTAGCTGTACTTACCTCAAAACTAGCTCCTGCTTTTTGTTTTAAAGTTAAACTTAAACTAACTTTCACTGCCGCTGTTGGTAAAACTTCCTGACCGTTGGAAGCAAAATATTGAAAAAGTATGCTGTCAACATTGTTTGTTAAAATTAGGTCGGCTGATTTTCTAGAACTTTGACTATTGGGTAGTAATTGATAGCGTAGCTTATCAGTCTCTTTTGTATAAACAGCATAATCAAAAAAATCAGTCAAAACAAAACCTGATGCATCAATGGAGGGAAGTTTTAAAACTAAGGTGGTAGCAGAACTGGTGTAGCTTTGAGGTGGAGCTTCTGGGAAACCCGAGGCAACTGACTGCGCTCCCTTAATTACCTCTCTGATATTCTCCATGGAATCATTTAAACCTAAACCTTGAGAAACTCGAGAAGACTGTTGATAAAATAAACCAGTATTATTGACCAAAATTGAAACCAACAGCACCGCTACCACTGTCCCCACCGCCATAATGGTCAGGACTTCTACTAAGGTAAAACCACGACTCATTGCCCTAAACCCCCTTCAGAAATTAAAGTTTTTAAAGATATCTCCTGATTCTTACCTTCATTTTTCCAACTAACTTTAACGGTTATTTGTTTAGTATTTTCTCCTTGTGTGCAAATTAAGGGATTGCAGTCCTCAACTAAAACGCTGCCACTACCAGATGGTAAAAGATTTATTCTGGAATCAGTAATGACAGTTTCCCCATTGGCTAGATTAACAAAACTGATAGCACGTTTATCTTCTATCTGTTTGGTGGCTATCTCGCGAGCCAAACTCTGATGATTAGCCTTACCAATAAGATTAATAGAGTTGGGAAGATTACCTATTAAAAGTACTAAAAATCCCACCAGCACAGTTACTAGTAATATTTCAATTAAAGAAACACCGCGTGAATTCATTTAGTAATTTCTCCAGCCGAAAAAATGGCATAGTCAAAATAAAAAGGTACTACCTTATCCAACTTAAAAACCTGAACTTTCCGCTGTGTTTCCCCTGCAGTACCGGTGGAGGTGACTATTCTGGCTTGAGGCGGCAGAGAACAGGCATTAGTACCACAACTTCCACCCCACGGCAAAACCGCAAAGGCTTGAGAGGTACTGCTATATAAAATTCTAGCTCTTAGCAGTATTAGGGTGGGGGTAATCCCAGACAAACTTAAAGAATTACGACAATAAAAGACTCTGTTTGGCCCCATGGTGGTAGAAATTGTTGGCAGAGAATTTGAACAGTTGGCAGACACGTCCTGAAAACCATTGGTACTGGCTCTTCCGGAATTTGAATCAAAATAAAACTTTTTGCTCTGGTAAGCTCCGGCGACAGAGTAAATAACAGTCACCTCTATAGCCGGTCGCTCCTGCGCATTTTGAATATTTGGCATACCCCAGGCAATCTCCAGCCATGGTTGATCATAATATTTAATTAATGTGACAGGATCTGCCAGCCAAACCTGCGCAATTTCTTCTTTGCTAATAGGCGGATATTCCAAACTCTGATTTGCTGCTGGCAAATTGGCTTTAATATCTACTCCAGCTGTAGCATTGGATAAATCAGCTACTTGGAAACTGGAATCAGAGGTAAAATTTTGTCTCAAAGCCCGTTCCAGACCTGCTTCAGCCGCAGAAAAGGCCCTGGAAGATTGTTCAACTTTGGATGACGAAGATATATCTAGCAGACTTCTTTGAATGACAGAAATGCCTATGGCCAAAGCTACTGTCATCACCAAAACTAGTATTAAAATTATCTGACCGTTTTGTTTTGCCATACTATTATCTTAGCTCAATTGTGGTAGTAAATGTAACTTCATCTGTTTGAGCCAAGATTGCCTGTGCTGCTTCCACGGCTGGACCTAAAATAAAATTAATTGTCACTAGATCCTTGTAGCCAGGAGCCTTGTCTCTTTTAAAATAGCCTGATCTCACTGACACCCCTTTTTTAGGATCATTATCTGTTAAAAGCTCTGGTGACACAGATACATCGGTACTGCTACACCAAGTGCTACTTGATACGGCTGTGGGTTTATCTCTTTCAATAAAACCATTTGCACTGGGGGGTGATTTAAAACGGAAGCGCTCATACAGTCCATTTTTGACAATTATGACTGTATCAGAGGGAGTACTGGTTAGCGGACAAACAACCAAGTCAGCACCTCTGATAGTTTTATCCATTATTTCCAAAGAGGCCTGACCGTTTTGTTTTATAGAGGCCAAAACCTTGGCCTTGTCGCCTCCACGAATTGAGCTGATAAAAATTTCCGTGATCACTATACCCATAATGGCCACTACCGCAGTCACCACTAAGATTTCTACCAGAGTAAATCCCTTTTCACTCATAATTTTCTTAAAACTGTGATCAATCTAGATTCATGTGGTCCAGCAAAATCAGTCCATTGAACTACCGCAGTGACCTTTTTTTCTTTATCAAAATTTAAGGGTTCATCAGATAAAATGATTATTCTTTTAAAGAGCATCTTTTCTGGGGGAGGTGGAACAGGTTCAGCGGCAGATTCAGGAAAGGTGGTGCTCGAAGCAACCCAAATTAGGTCACTACTGGTTGCATTGAGCTTAAAATAACAATCTCCGGCACTACCACAACCACTATAGATGGGATACTCCCAGATAGCTCCAGAGGGATTGCCATTCCAGGAATTAACTGCCCCGGGTATTAAAACAGTACTATTTCTATCCCTACCAGTTCTGACCTTTTCTATCCCTTCTTGAGCCAATTTAGTAGCCTGTGCTTGATTTTTGGCAATTTGAGCATTGCGTAAACTAAAAATGGCCGCAAAGACCAAGGCCCCCACTACCAAAATAGCTACCGCTATAACTATGATCACTTCCAATAAACTTTGTCCCTTTTCCCTGCTACTGAACATAAACTCTACCTCCTTTTTCTATTATCACCTGTTTGGTGGAGGTTGTCTTGGTATTTTTTAACTGAACTTGAAATTGATTACAAGTTTGATAAGTCACCCGGTCAATAGACGACTCAAAATAAATAGCATTAGTTAAAGGTTTAAAAATAACCGCCGCATATGAGGTAACATCAGTGGGGAAAGTATTTTCACAACCCGCACTGCCACTGTCAAAAATCTTTTCAATAATGATACTTGAGGGTAATTCATATTTATTGATCACTGATTGAGTGAGCACAGCTCCATTGAAATAATAACAGTGGGTTTGAACTATATACTTGCCTTGCTGTTTATAAAAATCAATTTTCCATTGGTCAACAGGCTGATTAGCACATTTAAGATTAGTTGAAGCATTAGTTTGGGCTGTTCTTAAATTGCTCTGCAAATCTAACAGTGCATTATTTAGAGCTTGTTCCTCTCCAAAATTCCTAAAACTGGGAATGGCCACCACTCCCAGTATGGCTACCACTGAAATCACCACCAAAAGTTCAATTAGAGTAAAGGCATTCGGGGCAGCTTTGCCCATATTTCCATTGTACATTGTGCAAGTATCCATTGTACACTCCCTAGGGAGCTGTGACCGCCAGGTTATATCCTGCTGGTAAAGGAGAGGCGCAATTTGTCGGATTAGAAATCCCGGTAGGATTCTCCAGATTGGCATACAAACAATAGCCGTTACAGATTGTGATGTCATTATCGCAGCCAACACCAGAAGAAGAATTGTATGGCACATAGAGATATTGAGAATTTGAGGAAAGAGGATCGACCGGCACCCTGTTCATGTAAGTTTTAGCACCCACCGGATCTGTCAAGTTGCAGGGACTGGTGGTATTAAAGGCCACTTTTCCGGCGCTACAGGTCCCACCGTTAAATAACGAATAATTAGATTGATCGTTATGATATTGTTCCAAGGCGGATTGGATGGTTTTTAAATCAGATTGCCTCTTGGCATCTCGGCCCTGCCTCAAAACTGTTTGATAGGAAATAAATCCAATCACAGAAAGGATGGCAATAATACTGATGGCTACCAAAAGTTCAATTAGGGTAAAACCACCATTTTTACTCACAGCTCTATTGTTGGTTGGCCTTGCAGTATGTTCCACCAGCTTCCAAGGTGGCACAAATTATCCAGGTATTTTGGTTATATGGTGGTTGGCCAGGCCCCAGAGCAGTACCAGTAGAGTTATTACAAGTTCCACTAGCAGTCCAGCAATACCTGACAGAAGCAGCAGTCTGTGGATCTAGGGGTAGTGAACTATCAACAAACCAGTCTGGATTAGAACAATTATAACTATATGTGGGAAAGGGCGAGTTGGCACACAGGCCTGGATATTTCCCGACATCAAACTTACCATAATGAACTTCCATGGCTTTAGATATAGCATCAATATCTCCTCTCCTTTTGGCATCTCTGGCATTTTTTTGGACACCGCTAAATACGGTGATGCCAATCACAGAAAGAATGGCAATAATGGAAACTACGACTAACAGTTCAATCAGAGTAAAGCCCCTTGAAGTGGGCAGAAATTTTCTCATCTATAACTATTATTTAGGAAAAATTAATACTTTGTCAAGTGCCAATCCTAAAATATCAACTTAAGTATTTGGTTGCCCCAGAAAAGAACCGTTAGCGAGCCCAATACTAAAAACGGCCCAAAGGGGATGGTTTGTCCAAAACTTTTTTTACCCATGATGACTAAACCAACCGCCACCACTGCTCCTGATAAAAATGCCAAAAGAACTGCCAAAAGGGCTAAAGGAAAACCCAATCCCAGTCCTATAAAAGCCCCCAACTTCACATCACCCCCACCCATACCTTTTCCCCGGGTTAACATAATTAGCAGTAAAAAAAATCCAGCAATACCTATCCCTAAAAGAATCGACCAAAAGATAGGTTCTATAATCATGACTATATGCCTTTTTAGGTAATCGTTGTGAGGAGGCAAAAGAAACCTGCCCAGAGAATCACCCGCCAGATAGTAGTAGAGATACCAGATTTTATAAACAGTCACTGCTACCAATGAGGCAAAAGTGATAATAATAGCCGGTATCATCACTTTATCTGGAATAAGGTTTTTCTTTAAATCAGTCAAGGTGACTACTGCTAAAACAGTGATAAAATATATTTTAAAGACTAGCTCATAGAAAAAAATGGTTAGTTTAAATTGATTACCAAGAGGTGGTGAGTTGGTCAAAGATTGTCCAAAAAGCATTGCTATTAAAAGGCCCAAAAATATCTCCACCCATAAATAGTTCACGCCTATTTTTTGGTGGCAAAAACGACATCTGCCTTTGAGCAAAACATAGGACAAAACAGGAAAAAGGTCGTACCACCTAATAGCATTCTTGCATTTAGGACAATACGACCTTCCTAAAAAAGATACTTTTTTTAGACTTCTCTCGGCCAAAGCTTGCGCTAAACTTCCTATGATACTACCTATAATAAATCCGAAAAAAAGCCAAAGTACTAACACTTAAATTTAGTAAGCACACCCAGCCACTACTCCAATCAACTTGAGATTGGAACCGACTTCATACTTGGTATCATCATCACCGCCATCTTTAGTCATCTTATCTTTTTGTTGATCAGATTCCAAGATAGCATTGATTTCCCAAGCGTCATTATCGGCACAATAAGCATAATGAGCGGTAGCATCATTAGTTGGATCAGCTGGTAGGGTTGGTACCGAAACGCTCTTTTGGCTACCTAAATTCACCTTCACCCATCCTGTACCATCAGATGGTCTAGAGTTTGCATCCGAACTCTTCCCAGAGCAGGGATAGGCTGCTCCACTACATAAGATTGCGCCACCGGAGGTAGTTGCCTCTTGGACAGCCACATTGATGGCTTGTTGCAAATTAGCTAAATCAGTTAACCTTGCAGAGTCACGACCACGCCGAGTTAACTCGAGCGGGTTAATAATAAGTACTACTACTGCTGCCAAAATAGCGATGATAGCTATCACCACCAAAAGTTCTACTAAAGTGAAACCACGGGCAGATTTTCTAGTCAAACCTTCTCACCTCCTTACTTTTTGTTTATGACTAAATCTATTGTAGACATATCTTTATTAAGTTAGTCAAGAGGGAAAAATTAAAATAACGTTGTCAGCTTTAGACGAAGTCGCAAGCTTAAAACGAAGTTGTAAGCTTATAAATGGGCAAAATGATAGAGAGCACCAAAAATGTCACACCAATACCCAAAACTATCAAAATAATTGGTTCAATAGCCACAGTTAAGTTCTTCACTAAATGGTCTGATTCCGACTCAAAATATTCGGAAAGTTTATAAAATATTTCATCAACTTTTCCTGTCTCTTCTCCCACCCGCACCATTTGTCCCACAATTTTGGGGAAAACCGGTAAACTCAAAAGTTGAGCGGAAAAATTCAAACCTCGTTCTACTCCAGAATAAGATTCTTTGAGAGCCTGTTTAAAAACACTATTTTGAGTGACGTTTTCCACAATGTTAATAGATTCCAGCAGGGGGATGCCAGCTGCAGTTAAAAGACCAAATGTACGAGTGGAGGTGGTTAAAGTAACATTAGTGATAACCTTACCCACAATGGGAATACGAAGATAGAGTCTATCCAAGGCAAATCGGCCTTGGGGAGTTTGAGCCCATCTTTTTAGTGCTATGATAGAAACAATTAATAAGGCCAACATGACCCACCAATAATTAATAAATAAATTTGATGTGGCTATTAATATTTTGGTGGGTAAGGGAAGATCCAAAGTTGATTCTTTATAGAGAGATGTCAGTTTAGGAATAACAAAGGTCATCATAATAATCACCACCGCCACCATCATAGAGACTACTACTATTGGATAAATCAATGCTCCTCTCACTCTGGCGCGAAATTCTCGATCCTTTTCCAAACTATCTGCCATTTTAAGTAAGACTTCATCTAATTTTCCAGATGCTTCACCGCTTTTAACCAGATTAATGTAAAGAGGAGGAAAAATGTCTTTGTGTCGGGAAAGCGATAGGGCAAAAGGAAATCCTCCTTTGATATCATTGGAAATTTCCCCCAAAATCTTTTTTAATTTTTTATTAGTTTGTTGCTCCTCTAAAATATCCACAGATTCTGAAAGTGTTAGGCCGGCACTAACCATGGTAGCTAGTTGTCTGGTCATGGTCACTAGTTCCGAGAAGCTGACTCTATCAAAAAGTCTGGCCAAAAAATTATCTCCACTTTCAGCTTTAGGAGTCACAGAGATAACCACCAAACCCCTTTTACGAAGCAATAAAACTGCCGTGTGTAAATCAACTGATTCTATGACACCTTGATGTTCCTCCCCCTGTTTATCTTTGGCTTTATAAAAAAAATTCATATATAAAATAAAGTGATTTCAGCCAAGTAGCTTATCTAATAAATCTGGTCTTAGGGCATATCGCATGGCCACTTCTGCGGAGATCTTCCCAGCCTTGACCAAAGTTGCCAGAGAATATTCTAAACTCATCATACCCAACTCGGCAGAGGTTTGAATTAAATTATCCAAAAGATAAGTCTTTCCTTCCCTGATGATATTTCTGGTAGCTGGCACACCAAATAAAATTTCCGTGGCCAATGTTCTACCGGGGGATAGGGTAGGCACCAGTCGTTGTGATATAATTGCTTCCAAAGTGGCAGCCAGCTGCAAGCGGATTTGTGGCTGCTGATTTTGTGGAAAGACATCAATAATACGATCAATACTTTGAGAGGCGGAATTAGTGTGTAAGGTGGCAAAAACTAAATGACCAGTTTCAGCAATAGTCATGGCAGAGGAGATAGTTTCCAAATCGCGCATCTCGCCAATTAGTACCACATCTGGATCTTCTCGCAAGATTGCCTTTAAGGCATTGCTCCAAGATTTTGTATCTGAATAAATTTCTCTTTGGGAAACTAAAGCTTTTCCTCGAGGATAAACATATTCAATGGGGTCCTCCACAGTAATGATATGAGCTGGCCTCTGGTGATTAATACTGTTAATGAAGGCGGCTAAAGAGGTAGATTTTCCCTGACCAGTGGGGCCTGTCACCAGAATAAAACCCTGTTTTAAGTCAGTAATCTTACTCAATACCTGCGGCATACCTAACTCCGCCAGACTGCGAATAGTCAGAGGTATCATTCTCAAGGCTGCCGCAGGATAATTTTTTTGTTTGTAAAGATTGACTCGGAAACGTCCTTTTCCCTCAAAATCAAAAGAAAAATCTAGTTCCCAATTTTGAAAAAAAATATTTTTTTGTGTTTCTGTCACTAACGAGGTAATCATGCTTTCCACACCGGATGGGGAAAGCAGGTCTTCACCAGGAACAGGAAAAAGTTCTCCCTGAATTCGCATCAAAGGAGGAAAACCAACCACTAAGTGCAGATCTGAAGCATTCTTACTGATAGTTAGCTCAAGTAATTGTTGAATAGTCATGTTATTCTTCTGCCACCCTTAAGACCTCTTCCAAAGAGGTCACCCCTTCTAAAACTTTTAAATAACCGTCTTGTTTCATCGTCATCATGCCAGTCTGGCTGGCTGATTCTTCTATCTCTTGGGAGGTGGCGTGTTCTAAAATCTGCTTGGCGATGTTTTCCGAAATAACTAGCACCTCAAAAATACCAATCCTCCCCAAATAGCCAACATGATTACACTGCACACATCCTTGGCCCTTAAATAATTTTAAGTAAGGTGCATCTTTAGATTGAGGAAGTAAACGACCCAGTACTGCTTTAATGTTCTCCACCACTTCAGGTGGTGCCTCAAACTCAATGCGACAGTTGGGGCAAATCTTTCTCACCACCCTTTGAGCAGCTATGGCATTAACTGCAGAAGCCAACAAAAATGGCTCTGCTCCCATATCTAAAAGTCTGGGTAGTGCCCCGGCAGCAGTGTTGGTATGTAAAGTGGAAAAGACCTGATGACCAGTTAGAGCAGCCTGAATTGCCAAATCAGCAGTTTCACTGTCACGAATTTCTCCCACCATAACAATATTTGGATCTTGGCGCAGAAATGAGCGCAGGGCCGAGGCAAAAGTTAAACCAATAGCTGGGTTAACCTGAACCTGATTAACGCCAGGAATTTGATATTCAACTGGATCTTCAATAGTTAAAACATTAACCGATGTCTTAGAAATTTTGGTCAAGACAGAATAAAGGGTGGTAGTTTTACCTGAACCAGTTGGGCCGCAGACTAAAATGATACCATGAGGCCGAAGCAGCTGGCTTTCCAGATTTTTTAAGGCTAAACCCCGCAGCCCTAACTCTTGTAGGGTGGGGGCGGCCACGCTTTTGGGAAGAAGTCTCATCACCACTTTTTCTCCAAAAACCGTAGGAATGGTGGAGATACGCAGATCTACCACATTTTTGTTATAAGTAAAAGTAAAACGACCATCCTGGGGTAGGCGTTTTTCATCTATTTTTAAAACTGCCAAAATCTTGATGCGGGAAACTAGGGCATCATGTACTCCTTTGGGTAAAATTATTTTTTCATGCAAAATGCCATCAATCCGAAAACGTACTCTGGTTTTCTCCTCCATTGGTTCAATGTGAATATCTGAAGCGCGAGTTTTAATGGCATATTCTAAAAGTTGGTTAATAATATTGGCCACCGGTGCTTCTCTGATAACCTCGGGAGCTTCTATGGCCACTTCTTGAGGATTAATGGCCGAAACTTCTTTTAGGGCTGATGTCACCTCTGTGGTTAAATTTTGAGCATATTGGTCGCTGACCGCTTTTAATATATCCTCCGGTAAACCTAAAAATGGTTTAATCCTCATGCCGCTTTTTTTCTCAATAAATTGAATTACTTGTAAATCTAGAGGGTCTGCCATGGCTACATAAAGCTCCTCACCCTTGCGATCAAAAGGAACTAAAATATATCTTCTGGCCACTGGTTCTGGAATATAATTAAGAATATCAGCGGGGATGGCTTTACCTTCAAGTTTGACAAAGGGAACATTCAAAAGTGTTGCTCTGGCTGCAGCTATTTTTTCCGTCGGCACCAAATTATGTTCAACTAGGATTTTTTCCGTAGACTGACCCGTATTGATACTCTCCAATTTGATGGCTGAAAGTTGGTCTTGAGTCAAAAGACCCTGTTGAAAAAGAATATCGGCAATGGAGGGATTTTCCTGTGTTTGAGCAGTTTGGTTGGGCATATCTCCATTATGGTAAAATTGCGCTGTGATTGCAAGACTTTTAATTTCACCATCGCTGGATTTGAGGGTAAGAGAGATTGAAGATAAGTTAAAAAGCAGTAACCTGACCAAAACTCACCCTGATATTTATTACATAGAAGCAGAGCAAAAACTGGGAATTGCAGAGGCTAGAAAAATTAAAGAACATTTTTCCTTAAAACCATATTCTGCCAAAGGTAGAACTGTAGTTATAGAAGATGCTTCGGTGATGACCATTGAAGCCCAAAATGCCCTGCTAAAAACTCTGGAAGAACCGCCGGAAGAAGCAGTGTTAATTTTGGCAGCTCCTTCAGATGCTAATCTTTTACCCACTATTTTATCCAGATGCGAGATCGTTCGACTACCGACTACCGACTACCGACTACCGACTAATACAGATATTGAAAAATTACTTAATTATTCTATAGAAGAAAAATTTGAATACATAGAAAAATTAAAAGATAGAAAAGAGTTTCTATCATCTTTAATTAGTTATTTCCGCCAGAAATTACCTGCCAATTTAGAGTTTACCAAAGAACTTCTGCAAGCAGAGCAGTGGTCCAAACAAAATGTAAATATTAGAGGAATTTTGGAATACCTGCTCCTTAAAATGCCTTCTATGGAAAGCTCATCTTAAATATGTTAAACTATACTTAAAGCCTCAAGGCTCTTATTTTTCAAAAATGGCACAATCCAGCAAATATTCAGCAGAACAGATTCAGGTTTTGGAAGGGTTGGAGCCGGTTAGAAAGCGTCCGGGCATGTATATTGGCTCCACTGACCTTCGTGGACTCCATCACCTTATTAAAGAAGTAGTTGATAACTCCGTGGATGAAGCCTTGGCTGGTTTTGCCAAAAATATTTGGGTTATTTTACACGAAGGAAATTATATTACTGTGGCGGATGATGGCAGGGGTATTCCCGTAGAAAAACACCCCAAAGTGGGAAAGTCTGCCCTGGAGGTCATCATGACCACTCTTCATGCCGGAGGCAAGTTTGGTGCAGGTGGCTATAAGGTTTCAACAGGACTGCATGGGGTGGGTGTTTCTGCTGTTAATGCTCTTTCAGACTACCTGTTGGCCATTGTCAGAAGAGACAGCAAAGAGTATTGCCAAGAATACGTAAGAGGCAAGCCCAAAGCATCAGTTTCCGAGCTCAAAAAAGGAGAAACTCCTTTTAAAAATTCTTTTGATTGGCCTGCCAAAACTGGCACCAAAATAACCTTCTTGGCAGATAAATCTATCTTTTCGACTATGACGGCGGATTTGGAAAGATTGGAAAGGCAACTCAAACAAGTGGCCTACCTAGTAGCAGGAATTTATTTTCATTTGTACGATGAAAGGATAGGTGTAGAAAAACATTTCTTTTTTGAAAGTGGGGTGGCCGCTTTTATCAAACACTTAAACAAAAATAAAATTCTCATTCATCCTGATCCAATTTTGATCCATAGACAGCTTGAGGGTGTGGATGTGGAAGTGGCCATTCAATACAATGATGGCTTCACCGAAAGCGTTGAAAGTTTTGCCAATGTGGTGCCAACAACAGAAGGTGGAACACATTTGACTGGTTTTAGAATGGCCTTGACTCGCGCCATTAATGATTATGCCCGCAAAATTGAGGCCCTAAAAGAAAAAGATGAAAATTTAACCGGTGAAGATGTCAAAGAAGGTTTAACCGCAGTTATCTCTATTAAGATGGATTCGGAAAAACTGCAGTTTGAGTCCCAAACCAAGGAAAAGCTGGGTAATTCCGAAATAGGACCAATTGTTAACCAGGTTGTCAAAGAAGGTCTAGATATGTACTTTGAGGAGAATCCAGGCGACGGGCGTAGGATCATGGAAAAGGTCCTTTTGGCAGCCAGAGCCAGAGCAGCAGCCAGAGCTGCCAAAGATGCGGTCATTAGAAAAGGGGCCCTGGAGGGAATGACTCTTCCGGGAAAACTGGCAGATTGCCAGGAGCGTGATGCTTCCAATAGTGAACTATATATTGTGGAGGGTGACAGTGCCGGAGGTAGTGCTAAACAGGGAAGGGACAGAAAATTCCAGGCCATTTTGCCTCTTCGGGGAAAGATTTTAAATACCGAGCGAGCAAGATTGGATAAAATCCTGGAATTTGAAGAAATTAAGGCTTTGGTAATAGCTTTGGGCACGGGAATAGGGGATAGCGTTAACTATGAAAAAACTCGTTATCATCGAATCATCATCATGACTGATGCAGATGTGGATGGAGAACACATTAGGACTTTACTTTTAACTTTCTTTTTTAGGTATTTACCGGAAATTATCACCAAAGGCTATATGTATATTGCCCAACCACCTCTCTTTAAAATCCAAAAGGGTAAAGAGGTAAATTATGCGTATTCAGACGAGGAAAGAAATCATCTCTTAAAACAAATGAAAGGGGATTCTGCCATCATCCAACGATATAAAGGCTTGGGAGAGATGAACCCAGATCAGCTTTGGGAAACCACCATGAATCCAGAACAAAGGGTCCTAAAACAGGTTAATATAGAAGATGCCTCTGAAGCTGATGAGGTTTTTACCATGCTCATGGGTGATGAAGTCCCGCCCCGCAAACACTTCATCCAAACCCATGCCAAGTTAGCTACTCTAGACATATAATAGAATGAGTAACTATTCAAAAATAGCTGCTATAGTTTTAGCTGCCGGCAAAGGCACCAGAATGGGCAGTAGTATTCCAAAAGTTTTGTTGCAAATTGGGGGTAAAACTTTAGTAACCCACACTTTGGACAAATTACAAGTTGTCGGCATAAATCATATTTACATTGTAGTAGGTTTTCAAAAAAATGAAGTTAAAAAAATATTAGACAAAAAATGGAACTTTATTGATCAAAAGAAGATGTTAGGGACAGGAGACGCAGTCAAGAAAGCTCTTCGCCATATTCCAAAAGAAGTAGATAAAATTTTAGTGATAAATTCTGACGATGCTCTTTTTTATCAACCTAAAACATTAACTGAAATCATCCATAGATATCTAAAATCCAAGGCTAAGATGACTATTTTAACCTCTATTCAAAAAGGGGTTGACATTTCCGGCCGCGTTATCAGAAATGAAATTGGCAAAATAATTGAGATTAAACCAAATTCCCAAATGAGCGAAGAAGAGTTGAAACAAAATAATGAGGTAGTTTGTGGTTTATATATTTTTGATCGCGATTGGTTGGAAAAAGAACTTCCCAAGATAAAACCGGGTAAAAAAGGCGAATACAATATTACATCACTAATAGATATAGCCTTGCAATTTAACTTACTACAGGATATAATATTATCTAACCCAGACGAATGGCGAAGTATTAATACTCCCAGAGAGTATAAAAATGCCAAAAATCTGTGGCAAAAATTATATGACTGAACATAAAAACGGTAAAGAGAGAGCAGATTTTCATGTCCATCTAGGCGACAGGGAAGATGCTGATATTGTTAGAGAAGCCTTGGATAATCACGTTACTGTGGTGGCCGTAATGGATAGAGGCATTGTCCGTATTGAAAAAGTGAGGAGGTTAGTTGCCTTGGGTGAAAAAGCCGGAATAATAATAGTTCCTGGGGTAGAATGTTTTACGGAAATACAAGATAAGAGCGGTAAAACAGCTCCTTTTGAACTTATTGGCCTAGATTTTAATCTGGGTTCGCCTACATTATTTAATGATTTTGACCCTCGAGGAGAAGTTTATTCAGGAAGACATGATGTTAAGGTAACTTTCCAACGAGAGTTTCTGGAGAATCAGGGTTTTAATATGACCCCCAACGAACAAACTCAATCAATGTGGGACATAGTTAATTCTGCTCAGATACTTGATACTGCAGTTAGACTTTGCGGTATTGCGGCTCAAGACAAAGCTACTATATCCAGATTGATACAATCTACAAAGTTCCAGAGCGAACTTGAATCGCACCATTCCCACCGACCACAAGATAGGGGGGACCTAGCCAAATTCCTTTACTGGAAATATTTCGCTTATGGTACTCCCGGATATAAAAAATGGCATCCAGAACCTAAAACTATTATAGATTCCATTAAAAAATCCGAAGGAGTGGTTTTATTGGCTCATCCCAGATTTCAGCATGTTCAAGGAGATCTTACTATTTTAGATGTCATGGCAGATATCTTTAAATTGGGTATTGACGGTTTAGAAGGATGGGATCATGGTAACCTAGATATAGAACTTGCTATAATGGCCAGAAGAAGAGGATTGTTGGTTCTGGGGGGAAGCGGTAGGGATATCTCATATAACAATAGAATCCTTGGTAGAGGCGCGGTTGGAGAGGAAGAAATGTTTATCTCCCCCAGGAGATTAAAGGAGCTAAAAGCTTATCCAAGAAATCGTTAGTATAAATTGTCCGGCTTTAATTTATCACAAGCCTTTTCTAAAACTAAAAACAAACCAATCCATCTGGATCGGTTTGTCGGCGTATTTCAATTGCTCTTTTACCACTAAAGGGCATTTGTAATATTTTCTTTTGAGCGTCATAAGCCAACCTAGCTGCATCCTTTGGAGTTAACAACAACATGGGAACTCTACGATCAGCTTGAGGCGTTAACCCCTCAATGATAATAGGAAAATGATAATTAGCACTTCCTTCAGGAAAAGGCCTTTCAAGATGACTGACTGACACACTCCCCAACTTAACATCTGGTTGGCGAATCACTCGGGCCAGCGGTCCCTCCCCAGTATATAATCTCTCTACGATATCCGGTAGGGATGGGGAGGAATTTAGGTTTCGCAACTCAAGTTCTCTTAATCTTCGTTGTAACCTGGGAAGTAAAAGCTTTAGATCATCCATACTCATGGCAGCCAAAAACCGTTTTTTACAATCATCGCCTGCAAAACTCATCCCATAAATTACCACTTCCAGATCAAGCATATCCACATATTCTCTGACACCATCAAAAAGTCTAATTCCCACTAAGCCAGCAGGTAGGGGATGCTCAAGGCCTTTTTCAGGGATCTGGGTACAATAATTAGCCACTAGACCAGTGACTAAACGAGGTTTTATCATCTGCTCCAAAAGCGCCATTTTTTTAATTGTATCACAATCCGCGCTTTAATTTGCGCCATCTTTCTAAAATATAGATAGGTAGATATTTCCATTTCTTGAAGGGATAATCTTGAGCGTGAACAAAATCAATTTGTTTTCCTCCAAAGCCTTTTTTGAAAAGAGATAAACCATACCAAGGATGTTTGGGGGAGTTGGTAGGAGCAATTCCCCAAAAGTTATAAAAGTTGCACCTGCGAGAGCGGGCTTCTTTGATGGCTTCCCACTCTGCTAAATATGAGGCGCTTTCACCGCTGCGGTGAAGCGTGGCTCCCTGATGATAAAAAGCTCCTTTGCCATAAAAAATAACCATTAAGGCAGCTACATACCTTGTCTGGTGTTTTTCCAAAAAAAGCATAGCCTGGTTTGTTTTTACAAAAGTTTTAAATTCTTCCTCCAGATATTTATCAGAAAAAGGCACAAAATTTTCTCTTTCTACGGTTTGATGGTAAAGCTTTAAAAATATTTTCATGTCTTTTGGATCGGTACTTTTCTCTACTTGCCAACCACTCTTGATAGCTTGGCGAATTTCATAGCGAGTAGTTTTTCTCATCTCGGCCAGAAGCTCTTCCTCCGATCTCCCCTCCAAATCCAAAATCCAAGAACTTTCTGCACTCATGTGAATAGGAGCATTAATAAACATCTGTTTCTTAAACATAAGCAGATATTTTGGACTGTTCGGTAAAACAGGAGAAATTCTAACAAAATCCACTCCTAAATCCTGACCCATTTTTTTTAGGAACTTTAAGAAAAATTGCCAGTAACTAGCTTCATCTTTCTGAAAAATTGGTCCATGTGGACAAAATAAAAAGGTGCCTCTTTTGGCAAAAACTTTCACCACCAGAGCCACACCTGCTAACTTTTCTCCATCAAAAATTCCCAGCCTAAATATTTCATCACCCATGTTTTTATTAAACTCACCCCAGTTCCATGACTGGAAAAAAGTATAAAGGGGAGAGCGAGCAATAAAGCTGTCCCAAATCTGTTGATTTTTGACTTCAGTGATTTTTAACATAAAAATTTCTGACCACCTTGATAATTTTTTCTATATCTTTAGAAGACATATTGGGACTAGTTAAAAGATTGACTGATTTGACAGCCACTTTTTCTGCTACCGGACATGAACTTATTCTGTAGCCTATTTTTTTAAGGTCTGTATCTTTAGGAGCCACTACCGAATCATACCAGTTCCCCAAATATAAACCTCTTTTCTTGGCATATGCCAGCAACTTTTGGGGTTGATCAACCAAAATGGTATAACGAAGCAAGGGGAAACCTTGGGGTGGATGTTTAATGGGTAAATCTTTCAGCTGCCAGCCGTAAAGCCGGCAAATTTCCAACCGCTTCTGATTAAACTTGTTTAGTCTTTCAAGTTGTAAAAGGGCCAGGGAAGCCAAACTACCAGACATTTTCCTGGGGAAAATTTTTGGTTGCTGGCCTATTTTTTCCTGATTTAAAACTGCTTTTGAAAGCAAATTCAACTTTTGTAGGATAAAATGCAGCAACCTTCCCAAACCGAAATCATAGGTTTTAATAATAAAAAACATCGCCGGGTTAAAAAAGAGCTGTTGAATAGTCCATAATATTGATGGCTCATCCAAACTACTTTGAAATTGCATAATTTTTTTAGCTAAATTCATACTGCCAGTTACAGCCATACCTCCAAAAACGCAAGATATAACTTTATCCCTGCCAAAACTAAAAAAAGCGGCGTCTCCTGTTATTTTATCCGGCCAACCATGAGCAAAGTCTTCCACCACAAATAAATTATGTTTTTTAGCCAAGGCCATGATCTTATCTATGGGGGCAGGAATGCCAAAAGTATGCTGAACTACCACCACTTTAGAGTGGGGAGTAATTTTTTCTTTTAAATCTTGAGGGTCCATATTAAAAGTTTGTTCTTGAATATCCACAAAGACCGGTTTTAAACCAGACCATAAAACTGCATCTGGCACTGCCACACAGGTATAACTTTGAATTAATACTTCCGCTTCTGGGGGTAGCTCAAGAGACTTTAAAATAGCCATCATGGCTACCCTGCCGGCATTAAAAGAAATTGCATTGCCATATTTTTTGGCAAATAATTTTTCCAAAACTGCCACGGCTTGACCTCTTTTGGATGGACTCACCAAAAGTTTTAAGGACAGTGCTGCATCTTGCCAAAAAATATTAGGTCCCAGCGGTGTCATATTAGTTCCTCCAAAAACTTCTTGGCATTTTTACCCTCAAATAAAATCACATAACCTTTTTGATTAAATTCCCTTATATCATGACCCTTGGTAGTCCATACTAATTTGTCCACCACTTCTTTAGCCCTTTTTTCTACCTCTTCATAAGCTTCTTCAGTTTCCTCTCCCAACTCAATCATGGGGGAGAGAACCGCCACTTTTTTCATATTTTTGTATGATGTCAGATAATCCAGCGCCGCTTTCACACCTTCCGGATTAATATTGTATGTATCATCAATTAAAATTACTCCATCTTTAGATTTGATAATCTCCATGGTACCTTCAGCCGGCTTTAGGGTTAAACAGGCTTTGACTATTTCTTTCAAACTCATCCCCAGCTCCAAGCACACTGCAAATGAGGACAGAAGATTGGGTACATTTTGTCTTCCCAAAAGATTACTCAAAATATGCTGTTTTTGGCCTTTTGTATAAACATCAAATGACAAACTTTGCGTTGAAATTTTTATATTGGTGGCATAAATATCCCTTTTGTTTTTAGCAGAGTAGAATATTTTCTTAACATGGTATTGGGAAGCATTTTTGACAATATATTCATTGTCGGCATTTAATACAGCTAGTCCGTTTTGGGGGAGTGATTCAACCAGTTCAAACTTAGTTTTGATGATATTTTCCATTTTGCCGAATAAAGATAAATGCTGACTGGAAATGGCAGTTAAAATACCAATTTGGGGCTTGACTATCTTACACAAAGCTTTTATCTCACCAAGTTTATACGCTCCCATCTCCACAATTAAAATCTGATGCTTTGGGGTTAAACTTTTTAAAATAAATTGGGCCACACCCATTTCTGTATTCACATGACCGGGTGTAGCCAAGCATAAAAATTTATTCTCTAAAATTTGTCTTAAAAATTCTTTGGTGGAAGTTTTACCAAAACTGCCGGTCACCCCAATCACTGTTAGATTTTTGCTGGCAACAATCTTTTGCTCGGCTAATCTTACAACCCGCGCTTTGTAAATCTTCAGTAAACCTCCCATCAATAAAGTGGTGGCAGCGGCAGTTAAGGGAATCAAACTATCAACCAAAGCCAGAACCAGGTAAGCATCGGTTTTAAACAGCCAAACGTTCACAGCAATCATCAAAACCAGTGTTTGCCATATTCTCAAGGTAAGCTTGGGAAGAAGCAACCTCTTCCTGATAATATCGAAGGTCAATTTCACAAATAACCCTCCATAAAGAAAAGCAAACAAGGGATAACCTATTAAAGGATTTACCCAAAGTTCAACCAGCACGAAGACCTTAATCAAGACTAGCGGACCAAAAAATAACCGCCTGCCCTCCTTAGTTTCCAGATGAGCAATCATCCGATCCAACCGGTATTCTTTAATCTGCCACCAAAAAAGATGTAAGAAGGCATTTTTCAAGGTCACAGCCAAGCCAATAAGGAAAAAGAATAAAAACAACCAATTTATATCCATTTTTTAATCTCCTCGGCCACCAATTTGGCTTTCACCAAGGGCAGATTGTGTCTTAAATCTTTAAAGATTTTTAATTTTGAGTTGGGGATTTTTTGGTGGATAAGATAGGCTTGAGGCAGAGAAGTATAGCTATCTTTCTCTCCCCACAAAATCAGGGTGGGGGATTTTATTTGAGTCAACTTTTGAGTTAAATCTTCCTGTAAAACTTTATTCATTATTTTTTTCATTTGAGGGGAAGCTTTTTGGTAATCCGAGCGTCTCATCAAAAAAGATAGAATAAGAGGAAAGGGGGTGTTTTTTAGAAGCTTGGCTGTTTTAATCTTCAGCTTTATCAGTCCACTCTTTTTCCTCACCACAGCAGCTCCGCAAAGAATTAATTTTTTTAATTTGTCAGGATCACTCAAAGCTACTTGGGCAGCCACCTGACCGCCAAAAGAATGGCCAAAAAGATGAAAGTTGTAAGCTCCTTGTTTCTGGGCTTGTTCTACCACATACTTGGCGTAATCTTTGATTCCCCAAACGAATTTGGGCTCTTGGGTATCTCCAAAACCTGGCAGTTCCAGATTTAAAACATTAAAACTTTTCTTTAGTTCATCTGCTAGCGCTGCCAATGATTTTTTTGATCCGCCCCAGCCATGAAGCAGGACTATTGTTTCCTTTCGCTGCATGGGTAAATTATACTAAAAATTTACTCCAAAGTGGAAAAAACCGGTAAACCTGGCAAACATTGAGACGGATTGCTAACTGAAACCTCCATAGAAACCGTACCCAATTCCTCTTTGAGACTTGCACTATCTATAATACATCCTTCTTTACCCATTTGAGCCATGGCCCGACTCATATCATCGGCTGCTTGTCTTTCAATTGGTTTTCTTCCACTTGATATGACAACTATTTTGTCGGGAGCAAGCCGGATAATGGCATAACCATCTCCATAAAGAATATTTTTAGGAACTGGAGTTGCAGCAGGTTCAGGATAATTTCTATTCTCACAACCCATTACACCTAAAGCTACCAAAAATCCCGCTCCCAGTCTGACCAATCCTTCTTTCATAGAGAATATTTTATCACAATCATATTCTAGTTTTTCCATCCCAATTCTGTTACAATTAGAATTGGCCTGAAGGCCTTTTTGTTTGTTTCCACACCATGAGTGATATCGGCAAAATACAACCAACTCCAATAGTTGATGAGATGAAACGCAGCTATCTTGACTATGCCATGTCTGTCATAGTCTCAAGAGCCTTACCTGATGTCCGCGACGGGCTAAAACCGGTACAAAGACGCATAATTTATGCCATGCATCAGCAGGGCTTACATCACATCGCCCGCTACCAAAAATCTGCTGCGGTTGTTGGTGAGGTTTTAAAAAATTACCACCCTCATGGGGATACCCCGGTTTATGAAGCCATGGTCAGAATGGCCCAGAATTTTTCCATGAGGTACATGCTGGTGGACGGCCAGGGAAATTTTGGCTCCATTGACGGGGACAATCCTGCTGCCATGAGGTATACCGAAGCCAGACTTTCAGCTATTTCTGAAGAACTGCTGCGTGACATCAACAAAGAAACAGTTGATTTTATAGCCAATTATTCCGGCACCACTCAAGAACCCACTCTTTTACCATCTGTTATTCCCAATCTACTTCTGAATGGCGCCTCCGGCATTGCCGTGGGTATGGCTACTCAAATTCCACCTCACAATTTGGGGGAAGTCGCCGATGCCTTGGTGCACTTGATAGAACACCCCGAATCAAGCGTGGAGGACTTAATGCAATTTATCAAAGGCCCGGATTTCCCAACTGGTGCTTCCATTTATGATCAATCGGAAATTCTGGCAGCTTACGGCACCGGCAAGGGCAGAGTGGTGATGAGGGCCAAAGCAGAGATTGATGAAACCAGCGCAGGAAAAACCCAAATTATTGTTTCCGAACTTCCATACCAGGTTAATAAGGCTACCTTGATTGCCAGAATTGCCGAACTAGTCAAAGACAAAAAGTTGGAAGGTATCGCAGATTTACGCGATGAGTCAGACAGAAAACAGATGGTCAGGATTGTCATTGACTTAAAGCGCGACGGAAAACCCCAATCTATCCTCAATAATTTATACAAACACACCAGCCTGCAGTCTGTCTTTAATGTCAATATGGTGGCCCTCGCAGGCGGGGTACCTCGTCTTTTGACCTTAAAGGCCATTTTGGAAGAGTTTATCAAACACAGACAAATAGTCATTACCAAACGCTCTGATTTTGAACTAAAAGAAGCTCGTAGCAGGGAGCATGTTTTGGAAGGATTAAAAATTGCAGTTGATTCAATTGATGAAGTTATTGAGACCATTAAAAAGAGTAAAGATGCAGATGCGGCTAAAGTTAATTTAATGAGTAAATTTAAATTAACAGAGATCCAGGCTGTAGCCATTTTGGACATGCAACTGCGAAGATTGGCTGCTCTGGAAAGACAAAAAATTGAGGATGAGCTAAAGTTGGTCCGCGAAATAATTGCCTATTTGGAAGATTTATTGGCCCATCCGGAAAAGATCTTAAAAGTTATTAAGGAAGAACTCACTAAAATCAAGGAAAAGTACGGGGATGAAAGACGTACCAGAGTTTATAAGCAAAAAGTGGGGGAGTGGAAGGAGGAGGATTTGGTAGCTAACGAGGTCACCATTGTCACCA
Source organism: uncultured Gammaproteobacteria bacterium (assembly GCA_964394855.1). Classification (GTDB taxonomy): domain Bacteria; phylum Patescibacteriota; class Microgenomatia; order Daviesbacterales; family UBA10151; genus CAYMZD01. Next base: position 106,359 of record CAYMZD010000001.1, read on the forward strand.
TCACTGAAGGGGGTTATATCAAGCGCCAAGCTCCCATGTCCTTTAGGATGCAACAGCGGGGGGGTAAAGGAGTCATGGGTATCTCTACCAAGGAAACTGACGCAGTGTCTCATATTTTCTATACCCAGACCCATGACAATATTTTATTTTTTACAGACCGGGGTAAGGTTTACCAAGTCAAAGTTTGGGAAATTCCGGAAACCCAGCGAGCCAGCAAGGGTCAAGCTATAGTGAATTTGATTAATATTGAAAATGGGGAGCGGGTGACAGCTGTTTTAACCACCAGAGGAAAAGGAGAACAAGCTCATTTCATGTTTATGTGCACTAAATTGGGTACTGTCAAAAAAACACCGCTTCCTGAATATGGGAGTATCCGCAAAAATGGCCTGGTGGCTATAAAGCTAGACCAAGGGGATGTTTTGGGCTGGGTTCATCCCACCACCGGTCTGGATGATGTGGTGATTATTTCCAAGAAAGGGCAAAGCATCAGATTTACGGAAAAACAGGTCAAACCAACTCACCGCGATACATCAGGAGTCAGGGGGATTAAATTAGGCAAAGAAGATGAGGTGGTATCTTTAAATATTTTAGGATCGGAAGAAGGAGAGCTGCTGGTGGTGATGGAGAACGGTTTGGGCAAAAAAACTAAAACCTCTGCTTGGAATAGACAGGGAAGGGGAGGACAAGGCGTCAAAGCTGCCCAAGTTACAGCTAAAACCGGCCAGATTGTCACTGCAGAAGTTCTGGACAAAAAAATGGATACTTTGGTGTTAACTTCCACCAAAGGCCAGTTGATAAAAATGGATTTAAAACAGGTTCCCACCTTGCAAAGACAAACTCAAGGTGTTATTTTGATGAGGGTTAAGGATGGGGAAAAAGTGGCAGCAGCCACAGTGGTAGGAAAATGACGAAAGAGAAAATCATAACAAATTTGGCCATTATTTATTTTGTGATTGGGCTTTTATTTGCCATATTTTTTGCTATCTATTATAAATGGCCTCCTTTAAGCTTTTTATCTCCAGGCTTTTATGCAGTACTTATATCATGGCCTTTACAAACCCCTGGTTTTGCTAATGATTTTCTAATCTACGGCCTAGCAGGAAAACCAATATAAATCTTATAGTACTTGAATCTTGCAGTCAATAGAGCGAAATCCCACCTGGAGGGTGGGATGGGAGATAGCTAACTAGCCCCTGTTGCCAGAATGGAAGGCTTTGTGTACATCTTTTAGATGTTTATTAGTCACATGAGTATAAATTTGAGTAGTGGAAATATTTGAGTGTCCCAACATCTCTTGTACAGAGCGAATATCAGCTCCATTTAGCAAAAGATCTGTGGCAAAGGAGTGTCTTAAAGTATGAGGAGTAGCCTTAACAGGCAGTCCCACTTTTTTAACATATTTTTCAATAATCCGCTCCATGGATCGGGGAGTGAGCCTCATGGCTTCACCCTCTTTACTAGGATCAACTCTACCCTGAAACCTGATAAACAAGGGTTTAAAAGAATCTTTTCGCCACATCAAATATTTTTCCAGCCACTGGCAAGCAGAATCAGATAGAAAAACTACACGTTCTTTTCCTCCTTTCCCAACTATTCCGAATTCACGTCTTCCTAAATTAATAGTATCTCTATTTAGAGAAGCCAGTTCCGAAACACGCAGGCCGGTGGAAAATAAAGTCTCTAAAATGGCCCGATCCCGCAAACCATCTTTTTGGGAAATATTAGGAGCGTCTAATAATTGCTGCAATTGTGTATCATCCAAAACCTTCAAAGGCCTTGGATCAACCTCACCCAGCTCTACCTTTTCAGGAGAAAGTGTGGCAATGTCCTGACGGGCAAGATAGCGAAGGAAAGCCCGCAGGGCAATCATAAAATAATTTTGAGTGACGCGTTTTAAGTTTTTCTTCAAGATTGGGTCACTCCAGCGGGAAAGATACAACCTGTATTTTCTAATAAGTCCTAAATCAATCTCTTGAGGGTTAATATCTCCAGCAAACTCTAAAAATCGCTTTAGATAATGGTCATAATTTCTAATGGTCAGCTGGGAAACATTTCGCTCCAGTTCCAAGTATTCTAGAAAATCAGTGATGAGGGCAGACAGGGTCATCTAAAATATTGTACGACATTTATATTGAAAATTCAAACTTAAAGAAGAATTAGTCCCAGGAGTCCCAAAACAGTTAAAACTGTTCCCAAAATGGCCACCGTAAAAGTTAATTGCTCACCTCCCGCGGGAGGCAAAGTCTTCTGCAACCCCGCTGAAGGAGTAGCCGCCACCCCTGTTCCTCCTGCTCCTTGGGTGGGGGTAGTACCAATAGTTTGGGTTTGGGCTCCACAAGTTCCAGTACCAATAGTATAACTACCATTTGTCACCGCACTTAAAACTTCAGCAATAGTTCCACGCTCAACTACATTGGAATCTATGGTTTTAGCTTTATCATTGGGATCAAAATCAAAAGTAATTAGGGTGGCTCCTGTTGGGGCCTGTGGGGAAACTGTAAAATTAATAGTTCCCAGGGTACCGCTTCCGGAAAAAGCTTGGGCCACAGAAGCTAAACCAGAGATGGTAATTTTACCATTTTGGGCATCAATGTTGTTACCAGGATAATCAGGATAAATTGTGCCAGAGGTAATGGATGTCGCATTTAAACGGGAGATGTCATATTTTAAAATAGCATCAGTGCCATCAGTTTGAACTCCAGCCGTGTTAAGTTCAACATTGAGGGAAAAATTGCAACCTCTATTAAAAGTGCCAGTGGCAGGGGAGAGGGAAAGAGTAGCTGCCAGGGCCAAGGATGGTATGGCAAGCAATAAGTAGGTGACAGTAAGTAGTAAAAATATTTTTTTCATTTGACCGTCAGTTCCAAATCAAAAACTTCTTCCAGAATATCTTTGGATGTTCCTACCTCTACTATATTGCTATCATCTGTCGCTCCCTTTTTAAACTCCACCGAAACTTTAGTATTGCCGGCTGTCTTGGCTTTAAAATTAACCGTAGCTAAAATTCCAATACCATTAAAGCTGGATTTTCCCACTGATATAATACCTGAAATCCCGACTTGTCCAATCTTTCCATCAACTGAAACTAGGGGATACTCGGGATAAATAAAACCTTTTGTTAAATTAGCAGAACCAGTAGCTTCCAGTTTTTGTGGATCAAATTTAACAATCACATCAGTGCCACTTGTGGAGTGACCTCCGGTGACTACTCTCACAGAAACAGGCACCACTTCTCCCACTTGATATTCTTTCCTAGGGGAAATTAAAACTATTTTTCCACCCGATAGGGGAGCTATTTTAGCTGGAGCAGGAGGAGGGGGCTGTCTAAAAGTTTGGATAGCCATAAAAATTTCAATTATCAAAACCACCCCCAAAATTAAAAAAATTAATTTAGGGGTCATAAATTTGGGTAGTCTTAAATTTCGACCTCCCTCCGTGGGGGGAGGGGGAGTATAGATAGCTGGATTGGCTATTGGTTGATTATTCATAATTTAAGTATAGTATTTCCCTGGCAGCTTTGCACTTTTTCCCAACCCTCCGGCACATCACAAGGTGTGGGAAAATCCCTACATTCACCAGTGGCAGGATTTTTGGCAGAAGTGACAAGCTGAATACAAGCTCCACCACCAGAACTTGAACCTCCAGAAGTGGGTGGAGTGGTAGGTTCAGGTTCATCTTCCTGACCAAAATCATACCTCATACAGGCCCAGTCAATAGAATTCACTCTGGTATCTTGATTGAAATCTCCTGACCTACCCTTGACCTCAATTAAAGTCACAAATTGTCTGTTTAGTTCAGCTTTATCAAAGTTATTAATCTTGCCATCTCCCACATCCACGGTGAAGATATCACCCACTGGTAGGATGAAGTTAGGAAGATTGGTAGTCCCTGCAGAGGCAGTAAACTCGGCTTGGCGCCTTAAAGTTTTAGGAGCTTTAATGGAAATCTTATATTTCTTACCCTCTACCAGCTTAGTGGATAGGTTTTGGACAATACCATTTTTATCAATAGTGACCCTTTCTCTTGATTTATTACCATCCTCACCCAAAATTACTATCTCTACATTAGTTTGATCTTGACGTTGGGGCTGGCGACAAAAAGTTTTGGCCCCAAGTGCCAGTTGGGAAACGGCGCTACATTGACCTTCTCCCTTTTGCCCATTACTATTGGTGAGGGTAATGGGGAAAGTCTGACCTGTTGGAGCTGAAACTAAAATAGCACTGACTTTATCATTTTTCCAGTCTCTAACTTGTAAATTGCTTGAACCACTCTGAATGCTACCTCGCTCAGAGCCAAAGTTCTTACCAGCTATCTCAAAAATCACATTTGAGCCTTCTAACTTTAAGCCACAGCTTGTAATTTGCGGATCATCTCCCAATAGTCTAATTGGGGCATTATGTCTGGAAGTCTTACCATTACTAGCTTTAAACTCTACCCAGATAAATTTCTGGCCAGGGTTTTTATCTTTGAACTCAAAATTAACCACCATGGGTTCACTGGAGTAGGGCCGCTCTGGGGCAGAGGAGAGCTCATCCGGATTTTCTGCCACCTTAAACGAAACCGTGGTGACCTGACCCTGTCCTGTAGGAGCAGGGGAGGTAGTGGGTGAACCGGTAGGTTTGGTACTGGTTGTAGGAGAAGTTGTTGGCCTGGTACTGGTAGTAGGAGCTGGTGAACTAGGTCTGGGAGAAGTTGTAGCCCCTCCGGTAGGACAATATTGGGCGCAATTTGGGTCACAATAAGATGAGTTAAATTGCCAGTTACCACTTGCATCACACACATCTTTAATCATTTCCCCTGATTGACCTGGGCTACATCCGGTACACTGCTGACTGCAGTTAAATCTTTCCTGACCTGGTTGACACTGACCCCCGGGTCCAGGTGCTGGACCCCCTGAAACCGTACATAGCGTACAAGATGTTGTTGATGGACTCCATCCACATTCACCATTAATTGGTAATTTAACCCCAGGGCTACAATATTTTGTACCTAGTATGCCTCCTCCGACATCACACTGTTCTGAATAACCAGGACATGATTGAGGTTCAGAACACCCGTCCCCGTATGGTCCAACAAAACCACCTAGGCAATCAGAACCATCTCCGTGTTGACTAACGCAATAATTGACCGACCCTAAATCCTCACAGCTTTCTTTCCCACCACCACACCAGTTAGGTCCAGTGCAGCCTGAATCAAACCTGGGAGATTGTGTGTAAAGTGCGCCAGTACAGGTATCTCTATAGGCAGGCTGTGAAAGCTCACAATCAATACAGGTATCGCCAATCCATTCTTGGGTACAAACTTGTCCACCACCACACCAATCTGTCCCTGTACAATAACCAGCTGTTAAACTACCAGTGTATTCTCTCTCCGACTTACCGTCTTCAGTATAACAAGCCCAAACCTCTTTCCCACAACCGCTACATCTCTCAAATGAATTAAAGTCATTATCAGTAGCGCATCCACCTCCAGACCCTCCACCACCTCCATCACCACTGGGTGCTCTATCTCTACACCCAGCATCTTGCATATATCCACCATAAGGATTTTGGAATTCATAACATTCTTGCGGACCACAATCAGCTTCATAATGATGATTACCAGCAAAATCCTCAAATTCCACAGAGTTACCTGTACAAAAGAATCCTACTCCGCCTAAATGCCCTGCATAAACTTCTCCCACTAACCCCTTGGGGATAAAACTCATTAAAGATGACGGGAAAATGCTGGAAGTTTGACCTCTGAACCTGTCACAACCATTTCTAATAGCCGCATCATCAAAACCCAATTGTCCGGGCGTCTGCCGCATGATCTGAAGGGCTGCTTTGGCATTTGGATCATTACCATTAACAACAGCAATCTTAAACCACTCCCGTAAAAAACAGGTGGGTGGCCAGTCCCTGCTTCCTTCGGGACCCCCACTCATTGAGATCAAGCTTTCCTTAACGCCAGCCATGCTAAGGACTCCGTTTGGCACTTTATCGGTTGGGTTCATTGTCCCTGCAGGCAACCCAGCAAAGGGTTTACCATTGTCCTGCCGAATAACACCCAGCAAGGCATTAAGGCCGTCTATATCCTGGCTGCCACCAGGGAACCAGTTACGAGTCCAGTGGGGATCGGAGTTTGGTCCACTACTATTTCGGCGAATATAGCTCCAAATGTCAGGCCGCACCTGACCGAAACGCTCTACCTGCTCTGGGGTAACCCATTCGCCGTCTTTACCAAAGATCTGATCTGCCAGGGCACGCAGGTCTTCCTGTGCCTGCCTATTGTTCCAGGGGCGACCTGCCATGACTTGACGGGCCCTCTCGGCAATTTGCTCACCGGTAAGATTGGTGTCAACACGGCTTTGAAAAACATCAAAACTGCCTCCACTGCTGCCAGAACCACTTCCTCCAGAACTACCACCAGATGAGCCACCACTAGGTGGCGGAGATGTGGGAGCAGGGGAGACAGGAGCAGAAGGAGAACTTCCACCAGATGAGCCACCACCTGATCCTCCCGCTGATCCTCCTGCTGGCGGACCCAAGGGAGAGGTTAATTCCAAGCTAATTTGTGGTTTAAGGGCCACCCATTTACCATCTCGTTGTTCCACATTGGGTCCTATAAACTTAATTGGTTCTACGCTTGCTCGAGAACGAATAATTTGTTGTTGATGAATCAATCCCACAGTCAGGGGAATAGCCAAAACTAAAATGGCTAAACTTAAGAAGTTAATAATATTTTTTTTATCCTTAAAAAAGGAGATAAAATCTTCCACTACTTTAAAAGTAGCCCAAAAATATAACTTTTGTCAACTACTATTATATTATTCAACTATATTATTCAACACCAGAAACATTAGCCACTAAATATTGTGCGACATCAAAATAGCGTTCAGTTAAATAGCGTACGGCGGATAGTTAGAAAATTTTTAACAGAAAATTTGAAAATTTAAAAATAGGTAAAATCCAAAATTGGTAAGAAAAAATTATAAGAATAAAGATGCGAATCTATATGTTGCAATAAGATGCAAGAATAAGCTAACCAGCCTCATTTAGCCGCGAGGCTCTACAAGCCGTCAAAAACGGCTGAAAAGGGGACAAGAGCTATCTAACATCATTTAAGATTAGGTTGTTCCAAAGCTCTAAACTTAAATCTTGGTTCCCATGAAAATTGAGGTGAAAATAAAAAATTTATTGGTGGGAAATATAAAGAATTAGGTACCAAACTTAAAGTGCACAAAAAATTATTAAATTCTGGTATTTAATCTTTAAATTAACAGCGGCCGCTCCTCTCCCATACTACTTCCTTGATGTCGTATAAGATACATTGTCCGACAAGATAAATATGGGGAGGTTCCACGGAGTGTAGTAATTAACGGAGTTGGTAAAAAGGAATCTCATAAGTCAAGCCACACTCCTTTTAACTAACACCTATGATGGTTAATAATGGTAGCAAGATACCTCTACCCTAGAGGGGCTTCGGGTTTTATTATTAGCACTTATCCACAGAGGATGATAGAAAAGACCTTATATGTGTCCTATAATAATTAAACTTTGCGCCTATTAAATGTATCAAACTATATCCTCAAAAGTTTTCACGAAATTCCCTATAATTTTTCACAGTTCGACCACGCTCACTGCCAACACTCCTCTACTCTAGTTTTCATTGTTAAAATAATCTAATCACCCTGTCCATGAAGTAGCAAAAAAAGCTATCAGAAATACTGCTGTCCCAATTATGAGATATTCCCAGATAATTCTTTTACTTAATCTCTCTTTTAAATGATGTGTAGTCAGCCCCAGAAGAACATACATGGCTGCTGATAGAATAATTCCCCACATAATATGTCCCAGTGGCCAAAATGAAAACACTACAGCCAGCTCTCCCAGAGAAAGACTCAAGACTAAACTTTGTAATAAGACATCAACGCTAATCCTCTCCTCCATCTCAATTGACCAAAGAACTTGCAAAATCAACAAGAAACTAATTAAAGCCACCAATAGACCATTCCAAATAAATAAGAAATTAAATGCATGAATCACATTAAAGATAAAAAAGGCTGTTATCAGAGTAAATAAAAAAGTGACGGTAGAGGCTGCCCGATAAAGCGGAATGGTTCTAATGGCTGCCACATTAAAGACATTTTGTGATAACAAAAGTGAATAAAAAGCCAGGCCAAAAATAACGGCCACTGGCAGCCTTGTTAACCATCGAACAGGTAGCAAAAAGTAGAAACTGGCTACTGCCAGAGTGAAAAGAGTTGGTAGAATTAGAATTACCAAAGCCTTGAGTTTGTCAATCCCCTCCCAAAGAGCCCACAACGACACAAGATAAGTAAATAAACTAAGTGCCACTAAAAAACGAAACCTTAAATTAAAATCCACCAATTGAGTGGAAAGCAAACCCAAGGTAACAAGTACTGATGCCACAATAATCTTTTGTCTCTTTGTTAGATCAAACATATTTGTAAGAACTACTTACTGGCCAGTTTTATGACATGACAAATAGCAATGGCCAGAGCATCTGTGGCATCATCCAGGTGTCCACCTTTCCAGTTGACTTTCAGTTTTTTATGCCTTGGGCCATTACCTCCTAAAAATTTCCTAACCCCCTCGTGAACCTGATCTTTATCAGCTTTGCCTGAACCGGCTACCATAAGTTTAACTGAAAGCCCTGCATATTCCGTAATGGAAATTCCATGCTTGGCAGCCGACAGCATTACTATTCCCCTAGCCTGCCCAACAGCTATGGCAGTTTTTAAATTGGCGCCAAAAAATAACATCTCTACGGCAATCTGGTGAGGCTCATATTTTTTAATCAAATCATCCAGCTCCCTTGAGAGCTTCCATAATCTATCGGGCATGGGCTTGCCTTTATCTGTGAAGATATTCCCGTAACCAATAAGTTCAATGCCATAATCATATTTTCTACCCAATATATCATCAGGCACTTTGATAACTCCATATCCGGTTGTGGCAGTCCCAGGATCAATCCCCAAAATTATCATATACTTTTTGGATATCCGGATTATCTTCCAGCTTTCCTGCTAAATCCACTACCCTTTTGGCAAGCTGCGGATCATCAATTTTTTGTAATATATTTGCTTTCATGACTATTTCTGCTGATTCTACCTCAAATCCTGCTTGAGTAATTTTTGTACTCATAGTATTTAATTCTGGGCTTTCTACATATACTAAATACCTTCGTATATTATCCTGAAAGTCCCGAGCATTGTCGAGGGACTCAACATCCTCCACTCCTAAATCTATCAGTTTCAACATCTCCTCATCAATCCCCTCTCCCCTGCTCTTTACCCGGAGTTCCCCCTTTTTTTCAAACATATAGACTACACTCCCCGACCCCCCCAAGGAACCACCAGCTCTTTCAAATAGACTTTTGATTTCCTGATTTGTCCGAAGCTTATTATCCGTCACTCCTTCAATATAAAACGCCACACCACCAGGACCAAAACCTTCATAAGTCACTTCCTCCAAAGCCTCTTTACCAACTCCTAATCCTCTTTCAATTGCCCGCTCTATATTTTCTTTGGGCATGTTTAAAGCCCTGGCTGCTTCTTCCGCCACACGAAGCCTGGGATTGGCACTGGGATCACCAGAACCCCCGGCTCTAACCGCAATAGTAATGGCATTGGCTATCTTGGTAAAGGTTTGTCCCCTTTTGATATCCGCTGCCCCTTTTTGCCTTTTAATGGTCGACCATTTACTATGTCCTGACATATTTCTCTGGTATAGTTTATAGTGAAAGACGATAAGTTGCAAGACGAACAATTGTCCAAATAATTTCCAAAACATTGACAAGAAACTAAATTCTCTTTATACTTCAACAATTAGATGATTGATTCCTCTTTATCCACCAATCTTTCAGTTCAAGCCATTGAAGCAGCCCTAGATTCCAGATGGAAAGAGGCCCTTAAGTTAAACAGTCAAATCATCAAATCTGATGCAGAAAACGTTGATGCCTTAAACCGTTTGGCTAGAGCTTATTTTGAACTGGGTAATTTAAATTTGGCCAAAAAATATTACCAAAAAGTTTTAAAATTTGATCCATACAATCCTATTGCCCAAAAAAATTTAAAAATAATTCAGTCATTTAAAAAGGGTCAAGTTAACTTTAAGAAATCTCCACCCCAAACATTAAACAATAAAATATCTCCCAACCTTTTTTTACATGAGCCAGGAAAAACCAAGGTGGTAACCCTTCTTAAAGTGGCAGAACCACAAAGGCTGTCTGAAACTTATTGTGGGATGCCTGTTTTACTTCAGCTAAAACAAAGAGGTATCACTGTAGTAAGCCAAGATAATAAATATTTAGGTGTTTTGCCTGATGATATCTCCTATCAACTTTTGCGTCTTATCAAGGGCGGCAATAAATATGAATCTTTTGTTAAATCTGTCAAGGTGAATGGTCTATCCATTATCATTAGAGAAGTATTCCGCTCCCGTAAGTTTAAAAACCAACCATCTTTTTTAGATTGGCCAGAAACGACCAACCTGGCGGAAATTATCACCCCGGTTTATAAAGAACCATTGGAAGAAGAAATGCTAGTCACAGAAGAAGAATGAACTATACTTTTCCCAGAAGATGCATGATTTCTTTGGTGGTAAGACTCATTAGTTGTGGCATTGGTGATATGGAGCGCCGCATAAAACTGTCATAGATTTGCTGACTTGTTAAAGGCCGCGGTTGCTTTACCAGTTTAGCAGCACTTAAAGTTTGCTGTAAACTTTCTGTCAGTTTTTTTCGTCTGTATTCATCTGGGGATAAAACAATTGCTCTAAGCTTTCCCTGCCAATCTTTTGAGGGATGGGGTCGTATTAAAACTTGCCACCAAAACTGTTCTTCATTTTTAAGGGGTGGAAAATTACCAAAGACCTCGCCTGCTTCCTCCAGACTATTAGTTTTAGTCATCTCCCAAGCCATTAAAGTAGATAAGTCTTTGGTTGTGTAATCTTCCAATTCTAATAAGTTTAATTCACTAAACTCATTTAGGGTATCTTTGTGACCAAAGATTAAAAGAGCTGATTTCTCTCCCTTAAAAAGCCTCTCTAGGGATATTACATGCCCTTGGTGAGCGCTTTTTAAGAAAAGCGAGTCTAACAATCGGGTTGTCAAATTTTGTGGGGTTTTAATTAGAAAAAGCCCAAATGCTTCCCTGGGTTCGGGAATTTCTTCAAAATCCTTCATAGAAAAATAGGCCAGGACAAAAGAGGCGGCAATGATGACAAAAAATAGCACAAACCAAATCATTTTACTTTTTCGTAAAAATCTTCACCCAAAATCACATTAATTTGTGCTCGAGATGAGGTTAAATACTCATTAAGAGTAGCACATTCGGGGTCGTGCTGACAACTTGGCGATACAAAAATACTGGCTAATCTTTTTTCAGTAAAAGTTTTTTGCTTCGGTAAAGAAAAGACAAAAGATTTTTTAACTTGTAAAGAAAGATTGCTCTGTATGATCACATTACCACCACTATTGATGATGATCCGAGCTGCTTTTTGGGCCAAGCCAGGATGATTAGTCCCATTAAAAACAGCCACCGAACTTGCCTCTTCTTTAATGGTGGCATCAGCAAATTTACTCTCTATAAATCCATCTATTTTAATCGGATCAGCCACTAGGGCTGCTGTTCCATCAGCCAAAATAACTTTATCCAAAAGTTTTAAATCTTTTAAATCAAAATATGATATTTTATCAAAACGAACTCTCAACAAAGAAAGATAAATTCGCCAAAGCTCTGGGGGAGAAAGGTTTGTTTTAATATCTCTCATCAAAGAGGTAAAGCCAAATGGGCTACTTCGCAGAGTGTCTATTATTTGTTGGGGATTTTTATTTTGGTAATTTCCCTCAAATCTAACATTACCATCTATAGGTAATCCCAAAAGCGAAGATAAACTCCTGTCAACTAACTCTTGTCCTCCCAAACCAAATAAAGAGCCTACTTTCCAGCGACCATAGCCCAAAGCTGTATCAATATAGGTTTCATCTGGAATATTAACAATAATTATTTCTTTTTCCCGAGGTTTATAAGTAAAAATTGAGGTTGAGCTAGTTTTAGCAACTAAATAAATATTTGTTTTCCCGTCCCATGAAATGCCCTGACCCCAGAAAAATTTGATAAAGCGGACCAGGTAGCCTAAAACAATAATGGCTACTACTATACCAATCACTAAAAATGCCAGTTTGTTAAATTTTCTAGTTCTTACCCTTGATTGGGCAGCTTTCCATCCCATAAACAAAACCCTCTTTTTTATTTTATGCATAAAAGGGGTTGACTATGCAATAAGTTGTAGGGTAAAGTAAAAAAAGACTTAAACGAAGAAAGGGGGTGAGGTTAAATGAATGATGATGATCAAAACCAACCAGATGGCGGACAGCCAATAGGAGGTAGTGAACCTTCACAGCCGCCAACCAGTGGAGGTGAGGAAGCAGTGGTTGGTGCTGCACCTTCTGCAGAAGAGAAGTGCGCAGCATGTGGTAGGGCATCTTCTGGGGGCAGTTGTGTTGGATGCAGCCAGCCAAATGCAAATTGCACTTGTGAACCAGAACCCACAGAAGGTGGTCAAACTCCTTCAGAAGGAGGAACTGCACCAGCAATGTAAATTGAGTTAGGAGTTAAGAGTAAGAGTGTAAAAATTTAAATTTTACACTCCGCACTCTTAACTCTGTACTCATCGCCACCCATTTTTCAGTCTACTAAATTTTTTATTTTTAATACTCTCTCTTATCTTCTTCATTAAATTATTGATAAAATAAACATTATGGTATGTGGCCAACTGGTGGTATAAAATTTCCCCTGCCTGATATAAGTATCGAAGATATGCTCTAGAGAAATTCTGACAAACATAGCAGGAACAGGTTGGATCAACGGGATTTTTATCATTGGTAAACTTGGCTGAACTAATATTAATCGCGAAGTTTTTAGAAAGTCCAGATTGGGGTGAAATATAAAGAGAACCTCTCCGGGCACGCCTGGTAGGAGCAGCACAGTCAAATAAATCCACTCCCCGCTTCGCCCCTTCCCATAAATCCTGGGGTTCACCAATACCCAGCAAATGCCTTGGTTTTTGAGGATCCACACTGCCCAAAGTCCAGTCAATCACCTGACATAGAGTTTTCTTATTCTTATGGGCTCCACCCAGGGCTATCCCTAAAAAATTTTTATCTACAAATTTGGCAGAGCGCACTCTTAAATCCTTAAAAACTCCCCCGTGCGTGACCCCATAAAAAGCCTTTTTAGAACGCAGTCCCCATTTTTCTGTCAGTTCCAAGGATTTTAGCGTTTCAGCATATGAATATTTGGGTGATTCCAGATCATCAAAGCTAACTGTTAGATCACTGCCCAGATTTGCCTGGATTTGCATAGATTTTTCAGGAGTGAGAATATGTTTTGACCCATCCAAGTGTGATTGAAACTCAACTCCCTCCTCTGTAATCCGATTTAATCTTGGTTTTGGCTGTTCACTGCCCCCCTGTTCCCTTAATAACTTACCTACTCCATGTTCTAAGGCCACTCCCAAAGAAAAAACCTGAAAACCTCCGGAATCTGTCATGAGGGGACCTAACCAGTTCATAAACTTATGTAAACCACCCATTTTTTTAATGAGTTTATCCCCGGGCCGTAACATTAAATGGTAAGTATTGGCCAAAACCGCCTGAACCTTGATTTCCCTAAGCTCCCGCGGCCCCAGGGCCTTTACTGCTCCTTGGGTCCCCACTGGAATAAAGTTTGGGGTTTCAATAACCCCATGGGGGGTTGTTAACTTCCCCAATCGCGCTTGTCCCTGTTGATGAAGGATTTTGAATGAAACCATCATCCAAAAATTCTACCATATTATACCGAATTATACCGAGGCAGCTAGAGTTTTTTTCTCCAACTTTTCCATTTCAATTTTAGCCCTGCCTTTAAAGAAGTCTCTATCATTTAGGTGTTCCTTGATTTTTTCCGCCAGTTCATCACCGGCAATTATTTCCGGAATTATGACCCAATCAGCTCCTTTTTGATATAAAATTTGGGCATCAGCTACACTCTCTGTCCTCACAATCACTGGAACGCTGATATGCCTTGAGTGCAAGTCCTCTAGTAAAAGTAAGTTATCATCCAAATCAGAGGCCGTGGAAATAATAATTCTAGCATCCTCCAGCTTTAAAGCATCTAAAACTTCAGGATCACCCATATCTCCATAAATGGCTCTCACATTTTCCTTTAGCAAGTTTTGGACATGGTTAGGATTAAAATCCAAAACAATGTGGGGAATATTTTCTCTTTTCAAAAACTTGACAATGCCACCCCCCACTCTGTGTCCTCCAATTACCACCGCATGATTTTCCAAACCGTCATCTTTTATTTTCTCCTCCAAGACATTTTGATAATCTTTTCTTTCAAAAAATCCGATCACCCGAGAGAGCTTTTTAAAAAGCTTTTTGGAATGGGTTATCATGATCGAGGCAAATATCATGGACAAAACGGCAGACAAAGCTACGGTGGTCAAGGCCGATTGAGATACCACTCCTAATTCAAATCCCACCAACATGATGATCAAAGAAAATTCGCTGATGTGTGTTAGAGTCAGGGCGGTTTGGAACATGGTGTGCTTTCTAAATCCGAACATACCGAAAAGAAGCATAAAAATAGTCGGTTTAATAAACAAGGTATAGACGGTAAAGATCAGCGTGACAGGTAGGATTTTGCCCAGCTCGTTAAACTGTACTTGAGTGCCTAAATAGACAAAAAACAGGGTGACGAAAAAATCACGCAATGGTTTAACTTTTCCCTGGATCTGATAATGAAAGGGCGAGGAGGCCAGGGTCAAACCTGCCAAAAAGGCTCCAATCACTGCCGAAAACCCCAATGCCAAGGCAAAAGAGATATAAATAAAACACCAGGCCAGCGCTGTAATAAACAACAGCTCCGATTGTTTGGCAACGGCTTTGAAAACCTGCGGCAAGATTACTCTGCTTAAAACTACGGCCAGGCCAAAAAGAAATAAGGCCTTTAGAAAAATAGTCAAAAGAGGAAGGGTTTGCTGCAACCCCAGACCCAAAACCGAGGTGGAAACTGTTAAAAACATCAGTAGCACCACTGCTAGAAGATCTTCCAAAAGAAGGATGCCAACGGCTAATTTCCCATAAAGGGCGCTCAAATCTTTTTTGTCAATCAAAAGCTTAATTACCAAGATGGTTGAGGAAAAGGCCAGTCCCACACCCAGATACCAGGATTCCACTCCTCCAAATCCCAAAAGACGGGACAGGGTTGAACCAGCTATGGTGGTAATGATAATCTGCAAAGTCCCGGCCACCAGTATTGGTTTACCCAAATTTTTGATCTCGCGAAAGTCAAGCTCCATACCAACCAAGAAAAGCACAAAAGCAATACCTATTTCGGGCAGGAAATGTAGTACTGCCGAAGCTCTGGGGTCAAAAATGGTGGTTGAAGCAATTAACAACCCACCCAAAAGATAGGCAATTAAAAGTGGTAGCTTTAATCTAACTACGCCATAACCGACGCCAGAGGCCAGTCCCAAAATGATGGCCAGTTGTATAAAAATGTTATCCATTTCCTGTTAAATAACTTAAAGATTTTTTCAAATCCAAAGGCAGCGGGCTCTCTATCTCCATCCAAACTCCTGATACTGGATGTTTAAATCCGATCTTTTGGGCGTGCAAAAACATCCTCGGACACCATCTTTTATCCAGTCTGTTCATCTTTCTTCCCGCATACTTATCATCCGACACTATTGGGTGAAGGATATATTTTAAATGTACCCTAATTTGGTGTGTCCGTCCAGTCTTTGGTTTAACTCTTAGTAAGCTAAATTTAGCATACCCCATTTTTGTTAATTTCCGCATTTGAGAATTATTAAAGTCAGCAAAAATCTCCCTCAATAACTGCTCACTCATAACTCTTAACTCAATTTGCTCATATTCAGTGACTGCTTCTTTCCCTGCTTCTGTGACTGTAAATTTTTTTCTTTTTCGGGGGTTTCTGCCAATCGCCATCTCCACTCTTCCAGCAGCCTCAAGTTGACCATGAACCAATGCCAAATATTCTTTTTTGATTATTCTTTGTTTAAATTGAGATTGTAAATTCCAAAGGGCCTCTGGCCCTTTGGCCACCAGTAAAACACCTGATGTATCTTTATCTAATCGGTGCGCCAGCATACCGGGAATCTCCGTCACAACCAAACCCGGAGGTTTATCCAACACAATCACTGCATCGTCTTCAAAGATTTTTTTTATCACAGGCTTTAATTATACTAATAACTTTTAGCTTTCTCTTTCCAATACAAAATCAGCCAAGTCTGTAAGCAACTTTTGGTATCTTGGATTACCGGTAATTTGAGGGATAAATTTTTTGCCTTTTTCTACTAATTTTCTCCCCAGAGAATGCGAATACTGCAGCGCTCCCACTTTTTTGATAATATTTTTGACTCTTTCTACCTCCTCTTTTTTCAAATTATGATTACCATAACAATGTTTCAAAAACTCTAGATCATCCCCTTTTGCTTTTTCCAATGCTTTAACAATTAAAACCGTCACTTTACTCTCCCTTAAATCTGAATCAACTGGTTTACCCAACTGCTCTTCACTGGAAAACATCCCCAACTCATCATCACGGATTTGGAAAGCCACCCCCACCGGGATGCCGAATTGTTTAATGGCCTTTAAACTTTCATCATCAGCCCCAGCTAACATTGCCCCAATTGACAGTGGTCCTGGGATAGTATATTCAGCAGTTTTATAACGATGAACCTCTAGGGCGTTTTTTTCACTAAATCTTCCTTCCTCTTCATAAGTAATATCTAAAGCCTGACCTAAACCCACCTCCATTAGGAGACGACTTAAAAAATAAGTGACAGAGGATAAACTCTCTGGGGGGAAATTCAAAGAATTAAGCAGCCTATAGGCAAAAAATATACCTTCATCACCAATATCAATAGCCATAGAAATACCGTAGTGGCGTCCAAATTCTTTTTCGTAAATCTTGTGCATGGTAGGCTTGCCTCGACGAAGCGTATCCTGATCCATGATATCATCATGAATCAGCAAAAAGGAGTGGATAATTTCAATTACCAAAGAGGCTAAAAGCGCTTCCTTTTTATCTTTTCCCCCAAATATTTCATACCCCAAAAGTATCTCGCACCCCCTTAGCTTTTTTCCTCCCCCCAGAAAGTTTTTATAATCATCAACCAAAGAACCAGCAATAGGAGCAATCTTGCTTACCTTTTTTCTTTCATTGTTAAATATTTTCTCAATAACAGGGTCTAAGTCTTGATTATATTGCTTTAGATAGTTAACAAATTTGTCCATATTGTTCCTTACGGGGGGTCATTTTTTCTTACTACAAGAAAGGCAGCGGGTAGCTGTGGGCATTACTTCTAGTCTTTTAACTTCTATGTGCTTACCACAAACTTCACAATGGCCATATTTTCCCGTTTTCAAATTTAGCAAAGACTGCCTGGTTTTAACTAGCAGATGTTGTAAATTTTGCCCAATAGCCACAGCCCTTCCGTGAACATCAGCCAACCAGCTTTCTGTACCTGGTTCAGAACTTTGGGCTAGCTGTTCCTCTTTGATGGGGTCTTCTTTCTCTACAGAACGAATCTCTTGCTCTATCTCCTTTTGTTGTCTCAAAAGCATTTTTTTTATTTTAGCGAATGTTTTCTGGGGTATGCTTAACATGCCACCTCCTTAATAATTTTTTTAGTCTATATATCCGCCAGTTCCACGAAATTTTGCTATTTTGTACTACTGATTTAAACCCATTATACCAATTTGTCTTGAAGTTTATTATAATAGTTTTCCGAGCATTATTTTCAGTAAGGAAACTTACCAACAGTTTTTTTGCTAAAATTATATCTTCGGAAAAGCTCCGTTTACTGGTTTTATAAAAAACAGTCATACCCAGAATTAAAATAATCATGGCAAATATTTGTCCTCCTTCAGTCTTGGCTCTGAAAAAATCCATTAAAAATTTAACAACTCCCAGAAGTATTAGGCTTAAACTAATGATCTTTCCTCTGAAGTGAAATTTAGAAGCTATTGGCCAAATTTTTAAAAGTATTATCAAAAAAATCGCCGCTTCAAAAAGTTGAATGGGAAATCTCTTCCCGACTGTTCCCACTACTGTGGTGGCAAAAAAAAGATTACTAGGAAGACCTATTGCGCAACCACCCAGAAAACAACCAATATCACCAAGAACCAACCCCCCCAAAAAACCAACTGCCGAAAGATCGGCAATCTGCCAAAAATCTACCTTTAGACGACGACTAAAAAAGGCCAAAGTTAGCCATCCGCCTAAAACTCCTCCCCAAAACTCAAGTCCTGGATATTTTGTCAGCAAAAGTGCACTCACTGGATTTTGACTAAAAAAATCCCAGTTAAAACTAATAAAAAATAATCTGGCCCCTAATAATCCTCCAAAAAATGTCAGCAAAACTAAATCAAGAATTTTTTCCTCATCTAAATCCCAGGCCCTGGCTAGTCTCCAGACTAAAAAAGTGCCGAATAAAAAACCCAAGGCTAGGAAAAAGCCAAAACTGGATATAGAAATTTGCCCCACACTAAAAAGAACAGGTAACATAACCTTTAAAAGCCTAACAAACCCGAGACACTTTTGCAACTTGTTGACACATCCTGTTATACTTAATGTTAAGATTTAAAGAAACGATACGATCACGATCGTCCAAAAATTATGACTGCTACAGCACATGCACTGGTGGGAGGCGCTATTGCGGCCTCCATTTCAAATCCTGTTATTGGACTTCCTCTAGCAGCTCTGTCTCATCCTTTAATGGACATGACTCCACACTGGGATTTTGGCTGTGGATGGAGGAAAAAAAATAAGATTATTTTATTTGGGCAATCCTGTTTTGATGTAGCACTGGGGCTTTTTTTAACCTATCTTTTTTTTGGTAGAAGTGTTGACCTAACTTATTTGGCAGCAGCTGTATTTATATCTGAAGCCTGGGACCTGTTGATGGTGCCTTACCTTTTCGGTTTAAAATTCCTACCCTTTTCAGCATTTTACAATGTCCAATCAGCCATTAATGTCAATATCAAACTTCCCTGGGGAATATTAACTCAAGTTGCCACAGTAGTGGTGACAGTGCTTTTATTAAAAGTTTTTTAACCTTTAACCCTTTCTACATATTGACCAGTTCTGGTATCCACCTTAACTTTTTCTCCCACTTTCATAAAAATTGGTACTTTAATATTGAGGCCATTTTCCAAAGTGGCATCTTTGTAAACATTAGAAACCGTATTCCCACGTTCTCCCGGTCCTGTTTCAGCAATGGTATAAATTAAGTTGATGGGTAGCTCCACAGATAAGGCCTCCCCTTCTGCCACAATCAAAGTTACCTCTAAACTATCCTTTAGATACTTGGCTTGATCGCCCATCACTGATATGGACAGCGGGAACTGTTCGAAGCTCACCGGATCCATAAAATAAAAACTATCCCCATCACGATATAAATATTGGGCTTTTTTCTTCTCTATATTGGCTTCCTCTACTTTTGAGCCGGTGATAAAAGATTTTTCCAAAGTGGTACCGGAACGCAAATTTTTGACTTTTACTTTGACATTACCAGAACCCCGACCCATTTTGACATGGTCATAGGATAAAATCTGAAAGATATTGCTACCCTCTTTAAAAAAAGTACCGTTTCGAAGATCAGTAACATTTAATGCCATATATTTCTACTTAGTATAATCCCACTGTAAACCAAATTCAATGATCTAACTAAATTAAATCCTCATTAAGACATTTATATCACGATCGTAATAGATTTGTCTCTAGCGACCGACATCATCAGACTCAATAACCATTACCCAATCCTCTATCCCAACCTGCTTGATAAAATCCCTTAAAGGTTTTGTGCAGTTAACTTTAGCTGCCCAAACACTTTTCTGCCAATGCGTAAAACCCCATTGTTTTAGTTTTGATCTCAACAGATCCCGAGCTGTTCTTCTTTTTTCCGGAATATCAAAGATCACCAACCTCCATCTTCCATCCCATCTCTGGGGAAATTCTTTGATTCTTGCCCAAATAGCTCGATCTTTACCTTTATCCGTCAATCTTAATATCAACTCTTCATCAGCAATTAATTCCACAAACCCACCCTCGCGTAACCGTTGTAGAGCTTTGGATAACGATGCTTTCTTGACAGGATAATCCCAGCCGAATCCAAATGGACCTGGATGATTTAAAAAATCATTGGCTCTAACAGTTCCGTCAATGGTTTTTTCCAGAGCCAGCAGGATGAAATTGGTAACTTTTCTATATTTGGTTAAAGGTTGCGGCATAAGACATTTATATCACGATCGTAATAGATTTGTCTAGATGCCAAATCAATTCCGAATCATTTAATGTAAAATTAATGTAATTGTTAATATAAGTTGTTATAATTACACATGAGCCGAGGTGGCGGAATGGTAGACGCGAAGGTCTCAAAAACCTTTGATCCAAAAGATCGTGTGGGTTCGACTCCCACCCTCGGCACATTTTAGGCTGCGGCTGGCAGTTCCTCTCTTTCCTCTTTGGCTGCCGGAGGTCGCCCCCTGGTTTTTTCCATGCCATAAAAACGCACTCTATCTGCTCTAAACATCAGTGGAATATCCCCGGTAGGTCCATTTCTGTGTTTTTGAATATCCAAAGTGACTTGTTCCGGCTTTTCCAGATCCTCACGGTAGATAAACATCACCACATCCGCATCTTGCTCAATGGCCCCAGACTCTCGTAAATCCGCCAGTTGGGGCTTTCTGGAACCACGCGCTTCAACTGCTCGGGAGAGTTGAGAAATGGCCAGCACTGGAATTTTAAGTTCTCTGGCCAAATTTTTTAAACCCTGGGAAATTTCCGAAACTTCCTGTACTCTATTTTCCAAATTCCGCCCACGGATAAGCTGTAAATAATCAACAATCAAAAGCTTTAGTCCGTATTCAATCTGCAAACGTCTGGCTTTGGTTCTAATTTCAGCCAAGGATGCACCCGGGGTGTCATCAATAAAAAGAGGCGCCTCGGCCAATTCCCCCATGGAAAGTGACAGTCTGTCAAAATCTTTCTCATCCAAACGGCCGGTTTTTAACTTCCAAGCATCAATG
Source organism: uncultured Gammaproteobacteria bacterium (assembly GCA_964394855.1). Lineage (GTDB taxonomy): Bacteria > Patescibacteriota > Microgenomatia > Daviesbacterales > UBA10151 > CAYMZD01. The sequence goes on from CAYMZD010000001.1 coordinate 127,470, forward strand.
TCGGCTTGTCCCACCAACAACCTGTCCACTAACTCTTCCTGGCTCATCTCCAAAGAGAAAATTCCCACTGGCAACCCTGCTGAAACAGCCACAAACTGGGCCACATTTAAAGCAAAGCTGGTTTTTCCCTGACCCGGCCGGGAAGCCAAGATTAGCAAGTTTGAATCCTGCATGCCAGCCAGCTTGGCATCTAAATCTCTAAAACCTGTGGGCACACCTCTTAAGCGTCCTGATGATTTTTGCAGTTCATCCAAGCGGTCAAAACTTTCAGCCAGGGCATCTTTAATGGGAATAAAATCTCTTTTGACATACTCTTGGGATAGAGAAAAAATGCCTGCCTCGGCCGACTCCAGCAGCTCATCCACTGCACCAGCTTCTTCGTAAGAAGCCTCTATCAGCCTAGTTGATTGGGCAATTAAAGTTCTTTTAATGGCGTGCTCTTTAATGATTCTGGCATAATTTTCCACATGAGCAGAGGTGGGCACCATATTGATCAAGGTAGTTAAATAACCCACCCCGCCTATTTTATCCAACATCCCTGCTTTTTTAAGTTCTTCTGAAATAGTCACCAAGTCAATTGGCTCCCGCCTCTCAAATAAACTTTGCATGGCTGAATAAATTTGACCATGAGTATCACTGCGGTAAAAATGGGCAGGATGTAAAATTTCTGCCACTCTGACTATGGCATCTTTATCAATTAATAAGGCCCCTAATAGGGATTGCTCTGCCTCAATATTTTGCGGTGGAAGTTTAGGCTGATTTGGCATGGCTTAAGATTGCTACCATTGGTTCAGTTGGTAGTTTGTCTTTAGTCATAGAAAGTTTTGCTTGAGGAATTCCCCCTTCTGCTCCCAGTTCTTTTAAAAACTTAGTCCTATCTTCCCCATTGGGAATGGGAATGATAATTTTTGGTTCAAGCTGGGCTACAGCTTTGACTGAACCTAAACCTAAAATTAAAATATCAGTTTCATCAATCTCTTCAGACTCCTCGTCTGTTAAATTTTTTTGGCTCAAGCCCAAGTAAACTACTCTTACCCCATCCATGGTGATATGGTAAATGGTATCTCCATTCCTTTTTATGCCTGTAATGACTACTCCTTTTGATTCATACTCACCAGGACCATTAAAAACTAAACCAGCACCATCTTTCCCCAAGGTAATATCAGCTTCCACTCCCTTTGTGGGGTTGATCACTAAACTGGCTTCTTTACCCTTGAGTCTAAATGCAGCATTACCTAACCAATAGATATCCATTTGTCGGCTAATTCTATCAAAAAGTTCTTCGGTTTGACAATATGCTAAAATATGAACAATGCTCAAATTAACCAAAGTTTTATCAACCAAAACATTTGTCATTTCCCAAACTTTAATTCTTTTTCTTTTCCTAATCCTTTTAGGAGGACTTCACTATATTGTTAATATCCAGTATCAGAAACCGACCAAATATTCACTGCTGGGCCCCGTGACTACCAAACCGGTTTCCTTCACACTGGAAGTACAAAATCCAGACGATAGCTCCCTGGTTTTTCAGAAAAACATACTGATCTCTGGTAAAACTAACCCCAAGCTGCCAGTTCTTTTAAGTAGCCAATTTAATGATCAAGTCATTGAATCAAGGGAGGATGGTACTTTTTCCAGTGAATTTAGTCTGAAGGAAGGTGTCAATGAGATAAAAATTGCAGTTTTCAATGCCACTGGAGAAGAGCGGTCACTTCAAAGAACTGTCTACTATTCAAAGGAAAAAATATGAGAAAATTTTTTTATATAATTATTATAATATTTATAAATTTTATAATTTTTATTCCAGCTTCTGCGCAAGCTATAGAGTCTACCCCTTCTGCCTCCATCCAACAAAAATTAGATATGCTCAAACAAGCTGTTGCTTCCAAAGCAGCCAAATTAAAACAGGAAATAAATGATAAACTGCAGAACAAAGCTTATGTGGGAATTATCAAATCTATGTCCATATCATCTATCACCCTAGCCTCTGAAACCAATACCAAACTAGTAACTGTCAACCAGGATACAGTTTATGAAGGAAAAAGACCAAAAGAGGAAAATTATATTGCCGCCTTGGGGGATATAGATGAAACAGCTACCTTAACTGCCAAAAAAGTGGTGCTTCTTTCTTTAGATGTCAAGAGCGAACAAGCCAAAACTTATCTTTGGGGCCAAATAATTTCCACTTCTGACGAACTGATAACTTTAAAGGATAAAGAATCTAAAATTTTATCAGTATCCACTGCCAAAATTAATACTAAATTTAAAAACGGCGATTTTGTGATTATCACAGGTTACCTGAGCAAAAATAAGATCTTGGAAGCCAGTTTCCTCCATATCATTCCCCAAGGAGTAATTCTTAAGCCTAAATTTAAAGAATCCACCCCATCCGCCACTAAATCAGGTAAATCTAGCTAGTTGGAAAAGGTAATATAATATGTTAAAATTGTTAAAACATTTCTTTCCTACTAAGGTCAGGTAAGTTTGTTAAACGAGAAAGAAGAAAAGTTTTATATGTTTGAATTAGAACAAAGAAAATTGAGGCTGGGGATGCCAAAAGAAAACCGTTTGACAGTTAATTCCGAAGAGCTTCTTAGGAAAGCTGGCCTCAGGTTTAGAAGTCCCACCACAGATGGAAGATTACGCGTACCAGTGGCGAATCTCCCAATAGATCTTTACTACTTCAGAAGCCGCGATATGGTCAGGGTCATGGAGAGAGGCGCCATTGATTTAGGCATCAATGGCGAGGATACAGTTGCAGAGTTGGGAAAAGGAGTAACAGAGGTACTTCCTTTAAATATTGGTGAGTGTAGACTGATAGTTGCAGTCCCAAGAAAATCCGGGTATAAAAGTGTTGAAGATCTAAATGGCAAGGAGATCGCCACTCCTTATCCGCACCTTGCTGAAAGATTTTTCCAAGAGAATGGTGTCGATTGCGAATTTTACTATCAAAGAGGTTCCCTGGAGATTACCCCTAGATTGAGGTTAGCAGAGGCCATATTTGATATAACTAACACAGGTCGAGCAGTGAACAGACACAGATTAAGGGAACTAGCTGAAGCTAGACCAGTTCAAGCCGCCTTGTTCGCCCGTCCAGGACTAGAAATAGGTTCTGAAAGGATAGCATGGTTTATAGATCTGTTAAGAAATACGGTTTTAGGTAGCCAGCCGGAATTGGCTAGTGAGTAAAAGTTTGACAAAATTGACGAACTTAGTTTTTGGTAGTATAATAACGTTTACAATTGAATATTTAAAAAGCGTTTGTACTGGAGTCACGATCCAGGAGTTGATCCCCAAAATGGGATACGGAAAGTTCGAAGCCGTATAAAGAAGAACAGTCAGTGTCGGATTACGGAGCTGGCCTAATTGGTAAATTTAGTCCACAAGACCCGTAAGGGTCTTTTTTTATAGATTATTTAAGTTGTGTGTTAGGATAAAGATATGCTTAAAGCACCGCCAACACCAAAAGGGTTTAGGGATATCCCACCTCCTCTGGCCAAGAAGAGACGGGAAGTAATCAACAAAATTGCCTCTTGCCTGGAGGGGGCTGGTTTTGTACCCATTGACACCCCCACGATTGAATTTGCCGAGGTGCTGCTGGGAAAATATGGAGAAGAAGCTGATCGACTAATTTATCAATTCAAAGATAGAGGTGGAAGAAAATTGGGTCTTCGCTATGACTTAACAGTTCCGCTAGCCCGATATGTGGCTACTTATAATCCCCCTCTCCCTTTCAGAAGATATCAAATAGGCCAGGTTTTTCGTGGCGAAAATCCCCAAAAAGGCAGATGGAGAGAGTTTACCCAATTTGACATTGACACTGTCGGCTCAAGCGATCTGGTAGAGGATGCAAAAATTATCGCCGCAGTCATCAAAGCTGTCAAAGTAGTAGGTTTGGATAAACCAGTCATGATGATAAATGACAGAAAAAATTTCGAAGGATTAGATAAGGATGTGATCACCACCATTGACAAGCTTGACAAAATTGGTGACAAGGGAGTTACTCAAGAATTAGTAGCTAAAGGAGTGTCCGAAAAAGAAGCTGTTAACACCCTCAAGGAGATTAAAAATAAAAAGCCCACGCCGGATTTGGAGGAAATTTTTAAATACTTAAAACAGCTGGGCGTTAGGGAAGATGAATATCAATTTGTTCCCACTCTGGCACGAGGGCTTGATTATTATACAGGAACAATTTTTGAACTTAAAGTAGGTACATACGGATTGTCTGTTGGTGGTGGTGGCAGATATGACAACTTAATTGGCATGTTTGTTTACCCCGACAAAGGAGGGGTCAAAAAACAAATTCCAGCTGTTGGATTTGGTTTAGGACTGGACAGACTTTTAGAAATTCTCAACTTGTGATACTTTTAAATCATGACCTCTGCTATTTTTACTAAACCCTGGCCATATCTAGCCTTAATTTTAGCCAATGTAATTTGGGGAGGTAATTTCGTAGTAGCCAAAATCACCTTGCAGGAGTTCCCCATCTTCTCTTTGGCCTTTTTCCGCTTTGCTTTAGCAGCATTACTATTGGCTCCTTTTTTTTGGACAGCAACACCCCTTGGAGGCAAAAAGATTGAAATTGACAAGAAAGATTTACCCAGGCTGGTGGCCACAGGAGTGTTGATCATCACTTTAAATGTGACGTTCTTTTTTGCCGGTATTCAAAAAACTACAGCCATAAATGCTTCGGTTTTAACCTTAATTATTCCCCTTATCTCTGTACTCTTGGGCTGGTGGTTCTTGCACGAGCATATCTATTTAATAAATATTTTGGGGGTGGTGCTGGGACTCGGGGGAGCAATCATCATTATTGGCCTGCCTCAAATATTTTTGGGAAGTTTCTCTCCTACTGTTTTAATGGGAAATTTATTAATCATTTTAGCTTCAATTTCCTGGGTTTGGGGAGCTGTCTTGTCCAGACAACTTTTAACGAAATATCCTTCACTGACAGTAACAGCTTTTGCCTTTGGGGTGGGGGCAGTAACTTTTCTGGTACCGGCAATCAATGAGTATTTACAAAATCCCGGTTGGCCAGATAAGGTGAGTATGCTGGGGATATTGGGGCTAACTTACATGATTTTATTATCCTCTATTTCCGCCTATTTTTTGTTTGAATGGGGCCTAAGTAGGACTTCTGTTTCCAAAGCTAATCTTTTTCAGTATTTAGAACCTTTTGTGGCTACTGGACTGGCTCTTCTTGTTTTGGGAGAGGTAATTTCCATGCCTTTTTTGGTGGGGGCGGTTTTAATAGCAGTGGGGGTTTACTGGGGTACTTTGGCTAAAGAAACTCATCACCACCACAAAATCCACAGACATTGATGTTGACAGAACTTATAATAAGTTGTATAAAGTAATTACAAAAATATGTTACCAGAAAGATCAGCCGTAGAGGAAGCCAGAGCTAATATAGCTCGAGAGCGTGAAGCTGTTAGACAACAACAAGAAGCAGATAAGCTATTTGCCCAAATGTATATAGATTGTGCCACTTTACTTGAGGGATCACCTGAAAGTAGAGTCCGTGGTAATTTATACAGAAGATTTTTATTGGGCTTGCCTTTAATAATTCTCGCAAGTTTATTTCCTCCATGGTTTCACCTTAGAAGAATACCAAACATTGATCTAGTAGATTTCAGAAGAATAACTACTTCACTAAACGGTACCGGTGAACCCATAGAGGTCACTTTACGAAGTGATAATGCTGTTCCCACTAAATTAAAATCTCCTGTTGATCTATCTATACCCGGTCTTCAAGAAACATTAAGGATGCATCCCACTCATGCAGATATATTGTCTCCAGATATATATAATAATCCACATTCTGAATATAGTTGTTTTATTAGGAAAGCCAATTTAATGGATGTTTCCCGTTTTCAACCAGTAGTCTGGGAATTAACCCAACCTCACGCTTGATCCTGAATTCAGTTATTGGTATACTACACATATTATGAAAGCCAATATTCATCCTGTTTGGTACCCGGAAGCCAAGGTTGCTTGCGCCTGTGGAAATATATTTACCACCGGCTCTACTCTGCCGGAAATTCGGGTAGAAATTTGCAGCATGTGCCACCCCTTTTTTACCGGCCAGCAAAAGTTTGTGGATACTTTGGGTCAAGTGGAAAGATTCCAAAAAAAGACTGAACTAGCTAAATCAAAACAGGCTGAAAGAAAACGTATTTTAGAAGCTAAAAAGCAAAAGACCGAAGAGATCAAAAGAGAAAAACCAACTCTTCGTGATCTTCTCATGCAGGCCCGCAAACAAGCAGCGGGATAGATGAGCAGTTATATTCAACAACAATTAGCAGAAATTGATCAGAAAATAGCTCAAAATACAGAGCTGCTAAATGATCCCGAGCTTTTAGATTTAGCCAGGACTGAAATTGAGGAATTAAAAAAACAAAAGGAAGAACTACAAATCTTGAATAATAACTCTACAATAGAGATGGACAATAGCTGCATATTGGAAATCCGCTCTGCCGCAGGAGGTGATGAAGCGGGAATTTTTGCCGGTGATTTGCTGCGGATGTATACAAGATTTGCTCAAAATAAAGGTTGGTTAATAGAAGAGTTAGATCGTTCGGAAGGAAAACTTGGTCAAGTTAAAGAAATTGTCCTCAAAATTAAGGGAAAGGGTTGCTATAACTATCTTAAATATGAATCGGGAGTTCACCGAGTACAAAGAGTACCCAAAACAGAATCCGGCGGAAGAATTCATACATCAACAGCCACTGTGGCAATTTTACCGGAAATTTCCGAAAAAGAAATTTACATTAACCCTAGTGATATTGAATTTGAGGCTTTTCGTTCTGGTGGAGCCGGAGGACAACATGTCAATAAAGTTTCCACGGCCGTGAGGCTCAATCATATACCAACAGGTATTGTAGTTACTGCCCAAACGCAAAGATCTCAACTACAAAACAGGGATTTTGCCATGGAACTTTTAAGATCCAGACTCTGGGATTTAGAGCAACAAAAAACTCACGGTAGCCTAAGCCAGCAAAGAGCCATGCAAGTAGGCAGTGGACAGAGAAGCGAAAAAGTGAGGACCTACAATTTTCCACAAAACAGAGTGACAGATCACCGAATCGGAAAATCCTGGCATAATTTGGAAGGAATCCTAAATGGCGAGCTTGAAAAAATTATCAGCGCACTCAAAAGCGCCTAAACAATACATTCAGGGCTGGGTAGAATTTTACAAGTTAAAATTTAAAGTTACTCCTGATGTTTTAATCCCCAGGCCCGAAACAGAACTTCTAGTTGATGAGGTACTCAAAACTATAAACAATAAACCATATACCATATGCGATATAGGTACTGGTTCTGGAAATATTGCCATTAGTTTAGCTTGCAACCTGAAAGGTTACAACGTAAATATAATCGCTACTGATATTTCTCCAAAAGCCTTAAAAATAGCCAAGCAAAATGCCAAATTGCATGGAGTTGAAGATAAAATAACTTTTATTAAAAGTGGTTTGCTAAGTGAAATAGCAAGAAGTGACATAGATATTATGGTGGCTAATCTTCCTTATATTCCTACTTCAAGAATTCCCTATCTTGACTCATCAGTCAAAAATTTTGAACCAAAAATTGCCTTGGATGGAGGTCCAGATGGATTTAAAATTTACAGAAAGTTATTCCAGCAAATCGTGCGGCAACCTTTCAGGTTACTGCCTAAACTTATTGTTTGTGAAATTGATTATACACATGGGGAACTGGCTATAAATGAAGCTTTAAAATATTTTCCCCATGCCCAAGTGGAGGTCAAAAAAGATCTAACCCAAAAACAAAGAATATTAACTATTCAGCAGGCAGCTCTTCCAATGTAGCTGTCATGTTCAGCTCTTGTCCTTTTCTCCAAACTGTTAGCTCCATTCTAGACCCAATTGAGCTACCTGATACAGCTTCTGCTACTTTATTTTCATTATCCACAGATTTCCCATTGATTTTGATAATAATATCCCCTTCTTTGACTCCTACCTTTTCAGCTGGTCCCCCTTTCACCACTTCTTGAATAAAAGCTCCTTGGGGAACTTCATTTAAGATGGCCACATCTTTGGCAATAAAACGATACCTGATCCCCAAGAAAGGTCTGGAAACTGAACCTTTAGCCACAAACTCATCCACAATAGCCTTAACCGAATTTATGGGGATGGCAAAGCCAATATTTTGCGCTCCTTCTGTGGTGGCTACATTCACTCCAATCACCTGCCCAGCACTATTTAGTAGTGGCCCCCCCGAATTTCCCGGATTAATGGCCGCATCCGTTTGAATTAAGTTATCTAAACTTTCAAAGCTACTCCCAAAAGGATCCCCTGCCACCACTCTTCTGCCTAAACCCGAAACAACACCGGTGGTAACAGTGTTGGTAAACCTGCCCAAGGCATTGCCTATTGCTATCACCGTTTGTCCCACTTTTAACTTGGACGAATCCCCCAACTCCAGTGGTTTTAAGTTGGGAGCATCAATTTGTATCACTGCCAAATCTAGCAGAGGATCACGATAAATTCTTCTCACCTCATATTTTTGATTATCTTTGGTGATCACAGTATATTTTGTCCCGCTCTCCGAAACTACGTGTTTATTGGTCACAATGATCCCTTTGCCGGATACTACAAAACCTGTCCCAATGGTACTTTCTTTGCTTTTGGGCAGAGCGAAAGGATCAAAGGGGTTAATGACTCGCTGCGTTATTCCAATAGCCACCACTGAAGGGGAGGTTTTCTCTACCACCGAGATAGTGGCATTTTCCTCCTGAATGACAGTTCGGGTTTCCAAAGGTTGAGGCAAACTAATTTTACCTTGGGGCAACAGTCCACGAACTTGGGCCTGATAAAGTCCCACTGCCACCACTATCCCTAAGAAAGCGGCCAAAATTAAGCTAGAAAATTGAATTTTGGGCATCTCAATATTTGACTAACAACTCTAAAGCTTTTTCCAGTTGTGGATCCTGATCTTTTTCCAAATCCTTGGGCATTTCTATTTTAACATCTGGTTTGAGCCCATCCGTTTCATTAACCCAATACCCTTTGGGGGTCAACCATTTGGCAGTGGTAATATGGACTCCAGTACCACCCGGCAATTCTTCCGCCTCCTGGATAGTCCCCTTGCCAAAAGACTGCTCACCCACCAGTTTAGCTCTTTTTCTATCTTGCAGGGCTCCGGCCACAATTTCTGATGCAGAGGCAGATCCTTTATTAATCAATACCACCATAGGCAGCTTCAGTAATTTTCCCTGCCTGTTGACTTGATAAGGCAATCTTTCACCTCTTTGATTTTCTTGAAAAACTATCGTTCCATCTTCCAAAAACTCGGAAGCGATAAAAACCGCTCCTTCTAAAAATCCTCCTGGATTATTCCGTAAATCTAAAACTATTCCTTGTGGAGCTTTACTCAAAACATCCGAAACCGCCTTTTGCCATTCATCTTGGGTTCTCTCTCCGAAACGTGAAAGTCTCAAAACAGCCATCTTTTTAGCCGATTTTGTTTCTTTTATTTCCCAAACCACACTTTTAACAATAATGGTATCTCGCACAATTTTATAGTCTTTGGTATCTTCTTCTCCTTCTCTAAAAACAGTCAGGGTAATTTGACTACCCTTGAGACCTCTAATCAACTTCACAGCTTCCGGCAGAGTAATGGAGGTGGTATCTTTACCATCAATTTTGATAATTAAATCCTGTGGTTTAAGTCCTGCCCGCTCGGCTGGTGTCCCATCCAAAGGAGCAATCACTACCAGACGTTTATCTTTATTAAAACCTAGCTGAATACCCACCCCCTCAAAACTCCCATTCAAGCCCTCTTGAGTGGATTTCTGGGCGTCAGGTGGTAAAAAGACCGTATAAGGATCACCTATTCCTTGCACCATCCCCTGGATGGCACCATAAAACATCTTAGTAGGATCAACTGCTTTCTTATCCAAATATTCACGGGAAACCAAATCCCAAGTATCCCAAAAAAGTTTAAAATCAATATTGATATTTTGGGGTGGTTCTTTGTTGACGATGGAAATGGTGGGACGAAATTTACTCCAAGCAATTTGCATATCACGGTGTCCGAGCTGCCATCCCAAAACAAAAGTCAAAATGGCCAAAAGGATAGTAAATAAGTTTAAGCGCTTAAAGATATTGTTCATTTTTAAGAAATTACCTCTACATTAGGAAAGGGAACTTTAATAGTTCTGGATTTAGTTTTTAAAGTAATCATATAACTTCTAATCTGCGATGGCAAAAGAGTGGGAGTTTTATCAATAGTGATAACTTTTCCCTGTTCTCCCATGAAGGGTGAAGAAATCACCCTGACTGTTTGACCCACCTCAAGCTCTAAAGCCTCTAGCTCATCCACTGGTTCTACCAATGAAGCTTCAGAAAACGGCAGATGAGTTTTTCTTATCCTCAACATACAATCAGATTGATATGCAGGACAAATCAGTTTACCTCTATTGCCATCAAGAATAACAAATCTGTCTTGATATTTTAATAAAACTAAAAAAATATCCTCCCCAATTGGTATTGAACCAAAACCCTCTGTGATAAAAAGACCCAGCCCAATATCAGATCCAAAACTACGTTTTAAGGACATCTCTCCGCCCGACAGCACCTTGTAATCAACAGCATTTATTCCTCCTGTAATTATACCATGTATTCCATCATTGATTGCTTGAGAAATGGCTCCACTATAAATTAAACCCCCTCCTACAATAATATGACCAGAAAGTGATTTAGTAATCTCTTTTCTGTTAATTAAATCTCCTCTTTTACCCAAAATCTTCAACAGCCCATCTCTTTCTCTACCCATACCCAATACCCCATGAAGAATCGTAGCCTCTGTTTTAATAATGAGTTCACCTCGTTTTTGATCAATTTTCTCCACTACCCCATAAACTGCCGATGGTAGTGATGTCTCGTGAGATAAAAATTTCAATCTCAATTCACCAGAGACATCATCATATGAATAAATCACCCCATCTGTGGGAGAGATGACCATTTTCTTACTGCTGAATAAGCTGCCCTTTTTTAAAGCCAGTAGTTCTCCTTGATAAATTGTCTGTCCCAGCTCTCTCTGCAAATATTTCTTGGCATCTTTGGGTGAAGTGGCCAGAGCCTCTGCAATATTAATGCTTCTAAAACCTGCTGATGTTTCTGCCTTGCCCAAAATATCTGAAGGAGATACTTCTTGGCCTTCTTGAACAAAAATTACCCCTCTAGTGGATAATTTTCTTTTTATATGAGTGATAATATTTTCCTTCACCCTGACTCGTCTGTTAGCAAAAAGGCTCATTTTCGCCTCCCATCAACCACCAAACCCAACTCTCCTCCGGATATTTCAATAAAATCTTGCTTTTTCCCGGAAATTTTGGCATTTTCTGATTTGAAGTTAATATGACACCTCTCTTTCACACAGGGAATAATTGTCAGTGAATTTTCCTTAATCAAATAATTTCTACCTTCCACACTCAGTTGAAGAAAGTTTTTTCCACCAGGTGTAGAAACGCTAAATTGAGGATTGATAATTGAACCTACTATAAGTTGCTTACCATTTTCCAACAAAATTACCCTGGTAATATCTTTTGGCTTGAATGCATCAATATATGCCCAAACAATTCTGGGAAGGGAAGAAAACCTACCAATAAAATTTTTAGGAATCAAAATTCTGCCTTTTTTTTCATCAAAAAAACGATGATCTCTTTTGAGAACCTCACGCAAAATTGCCAAATCCGCCTCCGCATCAAAATCTGTCACTGGTGCAGATTGAGGATATAAAATTTTATTGGCTAGATAATTTTCCAAATAATATGGCGGTGGGGTTGATTTTAACCAGGTGGCAAAATCCTCGATGGGAATTTGATCAAGATCTTTAAATTCTTCAAAAACTCCACCAATCTTGGACATGTATAAGATAAAGTGTACTACACCTCTAGAGTGAACGGAAGTAGGGCCAGATGACGAGCATGCTTAATTTCTCTTGCCAGCGCTCTTTGGTGTTTACTGCACACCCCTGACCTAAGTTTGGGCACAATTTTTCCTCTGGTGGAAACAAAACGACGCAAAGTCACTGCATCAGTATAAATAGGTTTAACTTTGTTGTCACAAAAATGGCAACTTTTGCTTTTAGTGCTTTCAGCCATAGCAATAATTATAACTTAAAATGGTATATCGTCATCGCCTACAACCTCTTCGTTTTTTTTCTTTGATTTATCTGATGCTTCTGTTGCTACTGGTTCTGCCATGGGTTCAATAATACCCTCCTCCATGGGAGTGACCACTTCACCATTACCTTTGGGAGTTAAAATAATCATATCCTCCATCACAATTTCAGTCACCTGGCGAGTTTGACCATCTTGACCTTCCCAGGATCTGGTTTGAAGTCTCCCAGAGATAAAAACCCGCATTCCTTTTTTAAGCAGTTGATGACAAAGCTCTGCCAGCTTATTCCAAGCCACCAGCCTGTGAAAATCTACCTCTTCTTTTTTCTCGCCTTCAGAAACAAAGGTGCGGTTGGTGGCCAGACCAACAGTACAAACTGCAGCTCCATTAGGAGTGTAACGAAGTTCAGGATCTCTTGTTAAATTACCAATTAGCTCAACTCTATTCCAACTTCGACTTGCCATTTATTTCCTTACCAGTAAATAACGTATAATATCTTCCTCTACTTTTAAACTTTTGTCAAGATCTTTGACCGTCTTTGGCTCTCCCTCCAGTTCAAAATGGACGTAATAACCTTTGGTTTGTTTTTGAATGGGATAAGCCAGCTCCCTTACTCCCCACAAATCTTCCTTGACCAGCTTACCACCATCTCCGGTGGCTTTTGCCTTGACATTTTCCAAAAGCTTCTGACGAGCTTCATCGTTTAAATCTGGCTTTAAAACTAAAGTTAAATAATAACTACTCACAGGCTATAATTTTATCAAGAAGGTATTATAAATTCAATTAGGGAATATTAACCACAGTTTGACAACTAGAAAGGCCTTCATATAGAAGAACTGTATCCGTGCCTAAACCACCGTCACAATAATCCTCTCCTGCCCCTGGACCACCAAACTCTGGTCCTCCAAATAATGTATCGCTACCATTCTCGCCATAAAGATAATCTCTATCAATAGTTGCAGGATCAAAATCAGCAGCACCACCCGTCAAAATATCATCTCCATTTCCCCCGAAAAGTGTATCAAGACCTTCATTCCCATCTAAATTATCATTATTATTCCCACCATAGAGTGTATCATTACCACCTCGACCATACAAGCTATCATTACCAATCTCTCCGTACAAGATATCATTACCATCTCCTCCGAGTAAAGTATCATCATCGTTTCCACCATACATGATATCACTGCCCGGCTCACCCATCATACTGACGAGCCCGTCTTTTCCATCCCCACCATATAGAGTATCATTACCTACCCCCCCACAAATTAAATCATCACCTTTGCCTCCCCAAATAATATCATTTCCACCCAAACCCGCAATTATATCATTACCATCTGTGCCTACTATAACATCATCTCCCTCAGTTCCCACTATGGTGGCTACCTGACCTACACAAGTAACTGCTGAAGCCCTAACCCGATCAGATGAACCTGCGACCACCAATACCACCCCTACCACTATTATAATTGCCAAAAATACTATAATTCTTCCCATATAATTTTCTCTATAAGATTAACGTACACTTTTTAACACAACTTGTCAAGACCCAAACTTGCAAATTCAAAAGAAAAATAATAGTATATCTTTATGCTTGAGATAGGAGAACAACCTCACCACGTTGAATCTGGCACAACCAGCAAACACCCCCTAGGGGAGGCTCTTGGAAGATTAATAAGATATGGCTTTGATGCGGGGGTTTTCTTTTTTTGTACCACATTAACTATCAGTATTATGGCAGGATCTTTAGGTGCAGGTTTTATAACCTGGAAGATGATTGAAAGCGGAAATCATCTATTGGCTGTACCATTTGCCCTGGCAACTGCCGCCGGTGGATGGGCCTCATTGGTATTCTCCCACGGCACAGTACAATACCTAGGAGAACATCTAACTTTTAGTTAATTGGGCAAAGAAGTTAATTACTCACTAAAAATTCAATCACATCCCCATCTTGAACAATGTAATCCTTGCCTTCCGTCCTAATCCAACCCTTTTTCTTAGCTTCCCCATATGATCCTGCTTCAATCAACTTTTCATATTCTATCACTTGAGCTCTGATAAAATTTTTCATAAAATCAGTATGTATAACGCCGGAGGCCATTTGGGCATTTGTTCCGGACTTAATAGTCCAGGCACGAACCTCTTTTGGCCCGGCTGTTAAAAAGGAAATTAAACCAAGCAGTTTATATGCAACCTTAATTAACCTTTCCAAACCTGTTTGCTCCAAACCCACTGATTTTAAGTACTCAATCCTTTCTTCTTCAGATAAATCCACCAGATCTTCTTCCAGTTTGGCACATATGACTATCTCACTACCTGTAATCATTTTTTCTCGATCGAGAAATTTTGATTTATATTCTTTTTCACCCACATTGTATACATAAAGCACAGGCTTCGTGGATAATTTATCATCCACCTTGTCAATATCAGCCAAAGCTAGTTCTGTTTCCACCAGCTCTTTATCTTCTTGGGGATTTACTGAACCACCAGCTCTAACTACATTTTCATCAGCAAAATCCCTTAACACATGAATTATGGCATCAACTTCTCTAATATGAGACAAGAACTGGTTTCCCAATCCTTCTCCCTTGTGGGCTCCTTTAACTAAACCGGCAATATCCACAAACTGAACGGTAGCCGGTATTACCGGTGGTAAATGATCCATCTTTTCTTCATTTTTTACTAACTCCCCCAATTTCCCCAATCTTTCATCTGGTACAGCAACAACACCAATGTTTGGTTCAACCGTGGCAAAAGGATAATTAGCAGACAAAGCTACTCTTTTTTTCAAAAGTGCATTAAAAAGTGTAGACTTGCCCACATTAGGAAGGCCCACTATCCCAACTTTTAAACTCATGGGGATATGATAACAGAAATCTTAATTTAAGAGCACTATGGATAAGTTTAAAATGGAAGCAAAGCTAACCCAGGCAAGATATGGAATCAAAAGATAAGATGCGGGTTTTGAGATCGGATAAAAAGCTTTGATTGTCAAAACAATTGCTATCCATAAAGCCACAATATCTACCAAAGCAAGGCTAGGATTTTGCAAGCCAAAAAATATGATTGACCAAACTGCATTTAAAATCAGCTGTGTCCAAAAAACAGTAGGAACTTTATTTTTTATCCAAACAAGATATAAAGAAATCCCCATTAAAATATAAAGAGTTGTCCAAACAGGTCCAAAAATCCAATTTGGAGGGGAAAAGAAAGGTTTGTTTAAGGTAACATACCAAGTTGGAATTGAGGAGAATGTAAAGATTGACCCCACTCCTCCTGCCCCTAAACAAACTCCAACAGCTAAAATCAGTTTTGGAATATTAATAGGCATTATTTACAGTATACCAGAATCTACCCCCCTCCAAAAACTCTAAATTTTAGGACTTTCTATGTGGTGAGTCACTTTGACAAGCTCAGTGTAAACTCTGTTGAACCAGACTTTTGGGGATAATAGTAAACTGCTGCGCCTTTTCTTTCTTTTCTAATAAACCCTCTTTTAATTAAGGTATTTCTTAAACTGGCAGTGTGGGGAATATTTAATAATTTGTTTAGTTTAGATGGTCTTATCCCAGGATTTTCCTTGATTATGGAAAGCATCTTTACCAGCAATTCTTCATTCATAATTTATGGAATATCATCTTTCGTGGCATCAGTTGTAATCATCTCACCTTTTTTAATGTCGCGGATTGCGACATCTGCTTGAATAACATGGTCTGGATTTGTATTCGGATCTCCTGAATGATTAACATATCTTTCCGGTTCTGAGTAAAGATCAATTTGACCACGGTGGATGTGAGTAAACATCTTTTCGCTTTCAGGTAATTTTTTATAATCTTCTTCTGTTAGGGGTTTAAGGTGATATTTAATAACAACCTCGCCCTTATTAAAATCTCTACCTGCATAAACTCCCCTTCCAGCTAAGTTACCTTTACCAATGATTAAGTCACTCATAAGCAAATTATACCCCTTTTTTTGTGGGTAATTTCCAGATTAAGAAATGATCTAGTTCCCAATATTAGGAAAATAATAAATAAAGGTGTATCAAATAGTTTTGCAATAAAGGCAAAAAAGAATAGCAACCCTAAGTAAATTATAGAAGGAAGCTTTTCAGATATAAATCTATATATGCATATTTCCACTGCCTTTTTAAGGGTTATAGATCCAGCCATTTTCACAGATTTATTAATGTTAGTATATTCGATGTTTCTCATAACAAAATGTTAGAAAACAAAAGTATTTAAAGGCAATGGGTATTTTTCCATTAAAAAAGCCCAGCTTCCGCTGGGCTAAAATTGCCCTAATATAGTTATTATATCATATTAGAAACTAATTGTAGGGGTGGATTAGATAGGACACCTAGGGATTTTGGCTCACATGGCTCATGGCTCACACACCAGGTGTGTGCGGAATAGACACATCGGGATTTTTATCTCATTAAATCAAACTTTTGGGAGAAAACTACCAGTTACTCAACTAAAATATTACCCACCATTGAATCTGCATGGGCACTGCAGTGATAAGGGTATATCCCGTTCCTTTCAAAAACTATTGAATAACTTTCCCCTTTTTTCAAAGCTTTAGAATTTTGGGCAATGTAGTAAGTATGCGCCGGATGCGAATCTGTATTTATATAATGCTCTACCCCATCATCATTAATCCATGTCACTTTGGTCCCTTTACTAATTTTGATATTTTGGGGATCAAACCTAATTTGGGACAACTTTATTTTCTTTCTTTTGTCATCCATCTGTATAAATTGCCCTTTTCATAACCCTGATGCTCATAATATTCATGAAGTCCTGGATTTTCTTCCTCCACCAAAATATTCAGTTCTGTATAACCTCTCCTAAACAATTCTCTTTCTGCTCCCTCCATTAAAGCTCTACCTATTCCTCTATTTCTGTATTCTGGATTAACAGCCAGTCTAAAAATAAAAGCCATACTGCCATCTTCCAATAACCGCACTGTTCCAACTATCCTCTCGGCTTCAGTAGCTACAAGAATAGATCTTGGGTCTTTAGAAATTTTTTCTGATAATCTTTCTGGAGAATCAAAAGGTTCGTAATATAATCCACCATCCGCAAGTAGCTGTTTTACTGATTCATAGTCAGTTATTGTATAGCTCCTAATATTATTCTGATTTTGCATATGGCTGATTATAGCATTTTGAGGCTAGGACAACAATTCAAAGAGGGGTATCCGGACGCAGAATTTTGACAACACGAGGCTCTATCGGCTTTGCAGGAGGGTGGGAAAAAACTCGAAGAACCGAAATTCTTCTTCTCTTGCACGCTGCAATATACCCCCACTCAACAAGTGGTTCGGACGAACAATAATCTAGAAACTTTTCCCACTCTTCCTGCTTTAGCAAATGAAATCCCCAATAATGGAAAGATGCGCCAGAATTTAAAACAAAGCCTGGACTCCAGCTGCTCATCAATTTAGAAATATCATCCAATTTTTCCTCAGTTGGCTCACATCCAAAATCAAGCATTGGTATGTGTGCATACGTTCCATCAGTCAGTTTAATTCGCGAGACTATCCCCATTGCGTAAAAAGGTTTGTATCTTTCAAATCCATCCAAAAGCTTGTCGATTTCATCTAGAGGTGGATTAGAAGTTATATGATCTGCCATTTTCCGAAGAAACTTCCCTGTTATGGGCTTTGGCAACTCTTTAACTTCTTGAAAATCAATATCTTCCTCAGAAGTCCTGTCAACATTATAAACACCATAAAATAGCTGCTCTATTTCCGGAAATGCTGTCAGAATCTCGAGTAAGATATCCACTGCGGTGGAACCAATACCAACTCTTTCTGGAACTTTGTATTCTCGCCCTAATTCTGAAAAAGAAAGTTGTGTGGCAACTTGTAGTGGACTTTCTTTACTAACCCCAGACATATATTGCATATTATCATATGGGCACATTAAAAATCCCAAGTCAATTACTTATTCACCTTTTAGAAACTTGTCAAAAAAGGAAACGGAGCGGGACATGGCAGTTGAAAAATTACCTGACAAGTTATGGTCATCGCCCTCATAGGTATAAAGCTTAACTTCTTTTCCCACCTTTTTCATCTGTTCTAGGAGCTTTTGGGAAAAAGCCACCGGCACAGAGCTGTCCCCTGTCCCGTGGTGAAGCTGCAATGGTCCTGAAATATCAGATAAATAGGAATTAGCAGAAAGGGAATTCCAAAACTGCGGGTTTTGACCTGGCTCGCCAAATTGCTCAACCAAACTTTGTCTCCAACTACTTCTGACTCCCGGAGGTGGGGTAAAGCTTCTTCTTCGCCAATTGTAAAAAAGGTCTTCATATGAGGCCACCACCCCTGCCCAAATCACACCTGCCTTGACATCTTTGGAAATAACCATGATCCGAAGTGTCAAAAATCCGCCCAAAGAATGCCCCCACATACCGACTTTTTGCGGATTAACACCTGCATATTTTTTAATTGAAGAGACTGCATTTAAAACATCAATTGTATATCCGTTTGAACCATATGCTCCTGCGGGTTGACCCTCGGAATTTCCATGTCCGCGGTAATCGGGTTTAAAAACTACATATCCGCTCCTGGCAAAACCGTCAACGTAAGAAACATACCGCTCAATGGTTTTATATTCTGTGGGTGGAATGTAACCATGATTAAAAATAATGGCCGGGAAGCCGCCCTCCGGCAAAGTAGCATTGGGAACAGTCAACAAAGCATAAATTTTTAGTCCTTCTGATTTATATGAGGCAATATAGCGTTTGTAATTTGTGCCACTGTCCAAAGTCTCTTCAATGACAATATCGGAGGCTGGATATTGACCTTTTCGAAGTGATTCTATGGAAAGTGAGTGTGGCTCACTAGTTAGCTCTCCCTCGCCTCCGGGCAGATTAAACTGCTGTATCGGCGCTTTGCTAAAAAACCCGTTTTTACCTGCCAAAATGCCCGCACCCAATAAAATGATAATAAAAAATAGAACAAGGGGTTTCTTCATTTTCTGTTATTGCCAGAAGTATATATTAGTCGGCGTAAATGACAAAGGTGAATAATTTGTTCCCCAAACCAAAATCCCTTTCAAAAACTGCTACACGACCCTGTTTTTTAACTAATTCTCCCCACTCCGAGGGATTATTAAAGTTGCCTTGACCCGGGCGTAGAAGTGTTTGACTAAGAGTTGTACTAGCGTCAAGATGAGCATAAATTAATTCCAACTCATCGTAATCATGTTGATTAGGATGCTGATTGGTTTCCGGATTACTGGTATAGTCCATACAGCTGCCTAAATTGGCATTGTCAAAATTTACGTCCTGATGGTCCAACCCCAAAGTATGACCCACCTCCTGGCACATCACCAGATTACGCCAGGGAGTAGTATTGTAGGTTGAAGTATTAAAATAAGTATCATTTACTTTGGTCACCCCTTGCACAATGTGCAGGTTGCTATTAACCCAAATTTGCGCCAGACCCAGCCAGCCGTTATTTCCATAGTTGGAGTTGCATACTTCCACCCGGCCCGAAGTTGCTCGGCAATTACGGGCTTTGGTGCCACCAGGCACAATTGTGGTATCCAAAACAGAAGAAAGACTCCAATCAAAAGAAGTAGTAGCAAGAATTGGGTCCCAGACCGAAGAAAGATTATCGCCTAATTTCAAATTAAAAGGATTAACAGTCCTGGCCCAATGATAACCGCCCCAGGAGTGGCTGGCAGAGGCAGTGGCAGGAAGAAAGACACTCAAAACAATTGCCGCGACAAACAAAAATAAAGCCGGAATAAGCTTGGAGCGAATATTATGCATTCTTATACACTATTACAAATTACCCTTTCGATGTCAATCCCTCGTAGAAAATTACTCTTTAGTAATATGGATGAACTTGGGTTATGGAGCATCCCAGAAGGTAATATCTGCAAAAGATTGAGAAGTCTTTGGGGTAGCTTTACCCGGGACAGGAAGCGGAGGACTAATAATGATGGTGTCTCCGCTATTATTATAAACATCCAGCAAGCCTGTATAAAGTTGCATCCCGTTTATATTCTCTAAATTATAAGCAATATCTGCTGCAGTGATATTCGATTGAACAGTAGAGGAACACCCAAAGGCCACACAATTTAATTTAGCTGTTACTAATTGCTGCAGCAGCACCATTCTGGCTTTATCAACTTCACCCCGTTGAGCGAGTTTTCCTTTGCCAGTTGATTTCATGGAAATATTTGAGTAGTAAGCACCAAAGAGTTGGCTTTGTTTAGGAACCTGGAAATTTGTAATTGACCCTTTATGAGGAGCAGTGCCGATTAGCATGCCACCAGAGAAGTGGGTTGCAAAAACTGTAGATGTAAAACTGGTATGAGTCTGCCAAAAACCCTGGGTTCTGGTGGGACCGGGCTTGAAGTTATTGAACGTGCAGGTTACTTCTGCAGCCGGATCAAGAGAAATAATAACACTTGTACCATTCACCACTATATTTGTGTATGGTGATCGGTCACTATCATTGATACAATTTATTCCTTGAAACTGCCAAAATGCAGGTAAAGTCTCCCCGGCAGTATAAACCGCGTTTGCAGAAAGATTTTCAAAGGTCTTTGCTTGCGGGTAATTAGTTCCCGTCGGATCTTGAACCCCGGCATCATCATCTAGGAAAAAATTATCCTTGCCAGTGAATGAAAATTCAAAATCCTGGGCGTCATTAGGAGTAGCATCTTTAACTATAGTAACTTTACCTTGTTTTGTATTAGTAAATGTACAGGTTACTACATCCCCATTATGCAAGGTTATTGAAGCTGGGGTATTGCCTTCCCCATTACACACTCCCCCATCACTATCCCAGTCAGTAACCGCACCTTCGGAAACACTGTATGTTCCAAGCGCAAGGAAGCCGGAATCATTTTGCTGACCGTCAATTAAGTTAAAGGTGGCACCACTGTTGTAGCTCGGAGTAAATGTAAAGCTCTGACTACTACCGTCTGGCAATGTTTGCTTGACAACAATTATCTTGCCGGCTACAAAAGTTTTGGTGGCATCTTCACTGGAACCGTGGGTGCCATCAGTTGCTCGAGCGAGTGAAACACCGCCTACATTAAGAGTAACCGTGGCATGAATCGTAACTGTACCAGGCGAAGCACTGGTAAAGACGATTATACATTGGCCGCTTACATCTGTATTTGGTCCGGCGTCATCACAAGTGCTGGCAGTATTGTCAAGAACCGATACAGCTCCACCTGAATCCGCGAGCGTGAAGTCAACGTGCTCACCTGCGGCCGGCGTAGCACCTGTACCGGGATCTTTGGTTACGGTAACTGTTACTGTGTGTGGAGCGTTGACGTTGTTTTCAGCGGTTAACGGACTCAGCGCGATATTTGCATCAACATAAGTCTTAGTAGCTGGACCGGAATTGTCTCCAACCCCGTTTGTCTGAAGTTTGAATTCAACGCCGTTAACAACAACTGTCGAACGGGCGGTGATCGTAAAGACTCCAGCAACACTTGAATTTATCGTTACCGTGCACTGACCGCTTGCGTTTACACCATCATTACAATCCGAAACGTCAAGACTTGTTGATGGACTAACAATCGCATTTGCAAGTGTACCTTCAGGAACCGGAACGAATCCTGAACCAGTGTTTTGTTCAACTGTCACGATGAAATCGTGTGAATTTCCGACTTCGTTGGTTGAAGTATTGGGAGTAATACTAATCCGAGCATTTACATAGTCTTTTTGTGCATCGGCGCTATTGTCTCCGCCTGTTCCAGTTGAAACATTTAGAGTAACACCAAGCACAGTTGGACTGGCTGAAGCGTTAACAACTACATGACCCGGAGTTGGGGAATTGATAGTTATCGAACAAGCACCACCGGTAGTAGTACAGGTATTAGGACTTGCGGGAACAAATACTGCTGTCGCGCCATTTGAATTAGTAATTGAGAAAGTAATAGTTGTACCATCAGCAGCTGGTCCCCATACACCATCGCCATTTTGAACCTGAACATTTGCCGAGATTACGTGATCATCTCCAATTTTGTTTGCATCCGTAAGAGGAGTAAGGTCAATCTGTGCTGCCGGCTTATTGTTTGTGAAGGTACACGTGACATCTTCGCCTGCTGCAATGTTAAAGGTTGCGATTCCTGTCTTAATATCTCCCGTACTGTCACCATCGTTACATGTAATATTCGTTAATGCCCAACCGCTAAGCACGGCTTCCGTTGAGCTATACACGCCTGGGACTACTTCTTCGGTTGCAGTGTCGCCGTCGCCTAATGTTCCTGCAACATTACCCGTAAATATGAACTCCGCTGGATCTCCGTCAGGAATTGTTTGTTTCTCAATTGTTATGTGACCCTTTCTTGTATTCGTGATTGTGCAAGTCTTGTCATCTCCGGCAGCAAGTGTAATAGTACCAGCGGTAGCTGTACCTCCACAGCCTACTCCACTAACAACACTCGTATAATCACTTAAGTTTGTTCCCGTTCCAGCTGCTTCTGCAAAAGTATTGGAACCAATGTTGGCAAACTGAGCGTTAGTTGTCCCTCCATTGCTAACATCTGTAACATATTGGGTGCCGTTAATTGAGAGGTTGAATTTGCCGGTATCATTTGTGGGATCGGTTACTTTAACAACTGTTAATTTTGGCTTCTTGGTGTTAGTAAAAGTACAGGTAGTGGTTTGTCCGGCTACTACGGTCACACCCGTTACCCCATTTGTTCCGGCAGTAAATGCCTTATCACAAGAGGCAGAACCAAAATTCCAGCCAGAAGGAACAGTTTCCGTAATAGCATAGTTTGTACCTGAATTAACTGGGGTAGGACCGCTTGAGCCAGTACCTCCGGAGGTGGTAATGCTGGGAGTCAAAGGTGTGGGACCGGTAACACTATAATTAAATGTCATATCCCCACCAGTGGTATTTTTTACGATTACCAAATTCCCCTGCTGAAGGGTATTAATAAAGGTACAAGTTACATTTTCCCCCTCTTTTAAATTAATTGTCGCGGTTGATCCGCTAACTGATTGTGTGCCACCATTAGGACTAGTGACAGAACATGAGGCCGAATCAAATCCCCAACCAGTAGGAACTGGTGTTTCATTAACAGAGTATGTCTGGAAATCTACGATATTAGAAAACACCCTTGTGTTTGCTGATGTGCCATCATCAACAAGCGAGAAATTTGTTAAAGGTGAAGGAGATGCTGTAAATAGAAAAGAAGTTGATCCGTTTGGTGTCGCGTCTTTGATAATTGTTATTGATCCGGGAAAAATAACTGCGGCTGCGGAAAGTGATCTGTCCTGATTGCCGCCACTTCCGTCAAGATCAATAAGTCTGGTATGGTACGGAGATCCCGAAATATTCACTGCTGAATTATCCAATCCCCAATCAGCTCTAGTAGAAATATGCCCACCCCAAGCCAGCACCGGATTAGCAACACTGGCAGTAAATGTAATTGTAATTCTTGCTGATTTATCACCGGTAAAACCCGTACCATCTGCGTATGAATAGGGGCTAACAGCAGTAATGGTTCCACCATAAAGTGTGAAATTACCGGCAATTGGAGTTACTCCGGCTCCGGTCACTTGCGGATCCGCCGGTATAGGATCAGTGTTTAGACTACCACATCCACTAACCCCTAAACATGGATTAGCTGTTGCTACCGTTTGATTAAAAGTTGTCAGATAATCAATTGCATGTTTACTGCTTTTAGTTGTATCCCATTCTATGGTGACTGTATGTGAAGCAAGACTTAAGTTGTCAAATGTTAATCTGTAAGGAATTGAATCACCTTCAAAGTACGAAGATTTACTTGCGCCAAGATTTCCGTTTACCCAATCGCTGGCACTGGCACTGCAACCATCGGTACTTGGAGATGGAGCCGGATCATTTGCACATTGATCCAGCCTAGCAGATGGATTAGCGTCTGTAAATGTTGTTGTTGCAACAATATTGCCTGAAGAATCCTTGAGTTCTACTTCATAGTTGGGTCTGTAAGTTCCATCTAACTGATAAGCATAAACAAATTCTCCTTTTTCGTTTGTTGTCACTTGGGTGCTAAACTCAAGTGCCGGGGGGCCGTCTGAAGTAATCACAAGAGTGTAAGTGGTATTTACTTTCAAACCTGTTCCGGAGATAACTACCGTATCTGTTGGGGCATAGTCTGCTTTATCTGTAATCAAAGAAGCAGAGCTTGTTACATCAACCGGATCTAAATCAAGGCTGGTAACAGAGCTGGCTGAGGTATCCGATAAAACAACTGCTGTTAACTGCCCTTCGGCAGTGGGTGATGGGGATGGTGAAACTTCTGGAGTTGCGGTTGGTCCCGATTCAATCGGGGTTGGGGTAGGAGTCTCAGAGGGTGTAGGAGAAGGTGAAGGTTCAGAAGAAGGACTAATGGTTGGTTCTGCTGTAGACGTGGCTTCCTGGGCATAGGCCAAAGGACCAAGAGTATTAAAAACTAAAAGAAGAGAGGTAATGAAAGAAAAAAATTTACGAGAAATGCTTCTTCTATTCATCTAAATGTTGTATAACATATTTAAATAACTCATTGCAATACCCCATTTTTCCCCTGTATTTCTATATCCTCCTTTTGTTTTTTTAATCATCAAATAGTATTAGAATCAAATAGTATTAGAATAAAGTAAGCAGTCTATTCTACTATGAATTTAGGATTACATCATTTATGGGAACGCTCCAGGAAACTGGAAAATGAGACTGTGGATTTTTTTATCGCCTCATTATTTTGGCTCTTATACGGCCTGGTTCACAAAGCCAAACCCCTGATCTATACCAATATCTATCGCAGCCCTTTTCCTGCATTTTCTCATTATCCTGGGTATTATCTTACATCGTCTTTAGTTTGTTTCTTTATACTTGATGTGAATATTAAATATATTGTATAATTTAAGACGTGCGCAAAAGAAGGGTCGCTATTTTTTTAGGGTTATGCTTTTTGGGTTTGGTATTTTTTATAATCAACAAAAATTTTATTGAGCATACTAATTCCGACTCTTCAAAACAAAAATTAGAGGTAGTTACCAAAGAAAAAAAACAGCTGGAAATTGTGGCTAAAAATCTGGATGTGCCTTGGGCCTTGGCTTTTCTGCCAAACGGCGATCTTTTATTTACCGAAAGAGTTGGCAACATCAAATTGATTAAAAAGGATTTTAGCGAACCACCAATCTTAGTTGCCAAAATACCCGATGTCTTACAAAGCGTGGAATCAGGACTTCACGGCATTGCGGTTCACCCTAATTATCCTAATGAACCTTACATATTTGTTTACTATACTTATCAGTCCGAAAGCAGTGGTTCCCCTAATAATTTAAACAAGGTGGTCCGTTTTAAATTTTATCCTGCTGTTACGGGTGACAAAGCGTATCAGCTCTCGGAAGAAACTATTATGGTTGATAAAATTCCCGGGGCTAACTTCCATGACGGAGGAAGAATTAAATTTGGACCTAATAAAAATTTATATATCACCACCGGCGATGCTACTAACCCTTCTCTATCCCAAGATCTAAATTCTCCGGCAGGTAAGATTTTAAAAATTAGTAAAGACCACTTGGAAGAAAACGCCCCGGTGGAAATTTTTTCCCTTGGCCATCGCAATCCCCAAGGCATTACCTGGGATAACAAAGAAAATCTTTGGGAGGCAGAACACGGCTCCGATGCCTTTGATGAAATTAATTTTATAGAAAAAGGTAAAAATTACGGCTGGCCCGAAATACGCGGATATCAGGAAAAGGAGAATATGGAAAAACCTATTTTGCACAGTGGCCAAGATACCTGGGCCCCGGCCGGGATGGCTTTTTTTGAAGGATCTTTGTATTTTGGGGGATTACGGGGACAAGCTCTTTACCAATATGATATCGAAAAGAAAGAATTAAAAACTTATTTAAAAGGTCAGCTGGGCAGAATTCGCGATGTAGTTTTAGGACCGGATAATCTTTTATATATTACTACTAGCAACCGCGATGGTAGAGGAACTCCCTCATCCCGTGACGATAAAATTCTCCGATTGGATCCAATAACTCTCTAACCAAATGCAAACCTAGGCATTTTTGGATGTTAATAACTTAAATGTATAAAAGGCTGCTATAACCTCAACCATCAACATCAACAAATTTAAGCCATCTGACGAGGAACTCATCCAACCTGATGATAAATAAAATACGTTATTTAAAAAAGCTCCCCCTAAAAGTCCCATCAAAAGTAAACTCAAAATTAATTTATTACCCTGTTTTTTAAGTAGCAACCAGACTAAGGAAATAAAAAGTGACAACCCCACCAGTGTTTCCCCCCACATGGTTAAGCTGCCAAATAAAGATGCATTGGGTATGGCTACAGACCGCAAGAAATCTTTAACAAGAGGGTAAGGATTCCCTTCAACAAATTTTTTTAATGTCCCTTCCATTCCCGCCACAAATTTTCCACCGCTTAATTTTCCGTACGAACTGCGAAGCCAAATAAAATCAATTACCAAAAGTATAAACAGCAGATATCGATTAAACATTTTATCTCACCTCTTTATAGATAGGGTAAACTGATGTTTTGTCAATAGTCAACACCTTTTAAAAATTAGGGACTTGACAAATAAATAAATTAAATAGATGATTAATTTAGTGAATAAATTTTCTGCCCAAAAAGGCCCCACCAGCGAGCTAGGTGTTGTTAGCCCCATTATCATCGTGGTAGGTGTGGTAGTGTTAATAGCGGTGGTACTGTTGGCTTCAGGAGCCCTTAAATTTAGTGCTAATATTAAAAGTGGTAGTCAGCCTTCCAGTTCTTCCTCTCAAAAAGCACCTGAAAAACCCAAAGTGGAACTGACTGAAACTTACACCAATCAGGATTTAGGAATTTCCATAAAATATCCTAACAAGTGGGAGGTTGATACTTCCCAAAAAGTACCAATTATTTATTCCACAGATTGGGATGCCAAATCAGCTAATGATAGCCCAGCAGGGGTAATTTTAGCTTCTACCAAAAGAGCTGACCAGACCAAAGACATGAGTAAAGCCACGGTTTATGATATCCGTAAAATTGAGCTGCAGAAAGAATATCCGGGAGCAACTTTTGGTGAGGATAAAGACATTCAATTGGGTAGTATTGATGCCCATGTTTATGAATTTACCTATGTCAATGTCAAAAACGATTTTGAGGGAAGATATTACTTGGTGGTAACTGAAAATAAGTTATATGGATTATTAGCTACAGCTATCAAAGCAAAGTGGGCAGATTATGAAGATGTCCTCTCTCGCATAGTTCAAACATTAACACTACTTTAAAAACTTTCTGATTATTTTATTTTACTAGTGAGACGTTGCAAAGCCAAAATATAGGCGGCTTTTCTTAAATTCACTTTTTCTTGTCCTCGTATATTCCATACCTCACCAAAGGCTTTGATCATTTTTGCTTTAAGTTTACTAACCACTTTTTGATATGGCCAATTTTCTGCTTTCATGTTTTGCCACCACTCAAAATAGGAAACTGTCACACCGCCGCAGTTGCCCAAAACATCAGGTACCACCATCACTTTTTTCTTTTCCAGAATTTCATCTGCCTCGACAGAAGTTGGCCCGTTAGCCATTTCTAAAATAATTTTAGCTTTTATTTGGGAAGCATTTTTCCCAGTTATAACACCCTCCAAAGCAGCTGGAATCAAAATATCAACAGGCAGCTCAAGCAGTTCCTTGTTTGAGATCAAACCATCTTTTTGCTTGCTTGCTAAATCACAAACGCTACCTTTGCAGTAACAATCAGCAATTAAACCTTTCTCCAACTTACAAACTTTAACAAGTTGTATATTAAAGCCATCATTACTTTTGTCATAAATTGCTCCCCGGGAATCAGACAAAGCCACCACTTTGTATCCATGCCGGTGGAGTAGCGCTGCCAAGTGCGAACCAACATTACCAAACCCTTGTATTGCCACAGTCAGTGGTTTTTTTAGTTTAATTTTTTTAATCAGCTCCTCTAACACAAAGAATCCACCCAAACCCGTAGCCTCTTCTCTTCCTGCTGATCCACCATGTTGTAGCGATTTTCCAGTCACCACGGCAGGATTACCATACTCATCAGCAATCCAATCCATCACTTGTGAGTTAGTATTAACATCAGGAGCCGGCACATCAATTGTTGGACCAATATTGGCAGCCAGAGCTTTTGTAAAAGCTCGGGTTAATCTTTCCAGCTCTTTTTTGGATAAAGTTTTGGGGTCTATTTGAAGACCCCCTTTGCCTCCACCAAAAGGAACTCCCACCAGGGCATTTTTAATCATCATCCAAAAAGATAAAGCCTTAACCTCATCTAAACTAACATTGGGATGATAACGCAAACCTCCTTTATAAGGACCCAACCAGTTGTTGTACTGGACTCTATACCCCCTAACAAGTTGATGTTTACCATTATCCAGTTTTAAAGGGATGTTAACTTCAATCTGCCTCTGCGGTATAGATAAAATTTGCAAAACATCAGCCGGAATTTTTAAAATTTGGGATGTTTTTTTAAGCTGCACCAGAGCATTATCAAAAGTGTTCATCAATTTAAAATCTTGGCAAATTTATTCTTTGATTTAAAAGGACCAATTATTTGCAAATTAAATTTATTTTTTTGAAAAAGTTCTTGGGCCACTACCTGTACATCCTCTGCGGTAACCCCATCAATTTTAGACAAATATTCTTCAAAAGTTTCTATTTTCCTATCCAAGACAAATTCCGTACCAAAGTGTTCTGCTAAAAAATTAGTGGACTCCGAACGGATAGCTAATCTCCCCCTAATCATTTCCTTGGCTTTTTTTAATTCCTCGCTACTGACTTTTTCTAAAATTATCTTTTGAAGTTCACTCAAAATAACCCTTAATCCTTCCTCAACATTTTCTATTTTCAAACCGGCATAGACTGCAAAAATACCACAATCAATGTAGCAATCATGACCAGCACTTACATGATATGCTAAACCCCGCCTTTCTCGAATCTGCAAAAAAAGCCTTGATGACATTCCCTCCCCTAAAATTGTCCCCAGCACTCTGGCCGCATATCTTTTTTTATTAAATCTGTCAAATCCTTCCGTACCCAAAACCAAATGAGCTTGATCTGTCTGCTTGAAAAACAAATTTGTCTTTGGTTTATTTTGTTTTTCTTTTTTAAATGGAGTTGCTTTAAATTTACCTCTTTTAGGCAAACCCAAAAAATATTTTTCTGCCTCTTTTTCAATGTTTTTAGGAAAATTTCCGGCAAAAACTAAAGACATATTATTAGGAGAATAAATACTTCTCACATAATTTACAAAATCCTGTCTGGTCAATGATTTAATAGAGTCTTCACTCCCACCGAGATCCCAACCCAAGGGCTGATTTCCAAATTGCAGCATTTCGTATAGAGTCCATATATACCTTGCCGGATCATCTTTAATCATCCTCATCTCTTCAATAATGATCCCTTTTTCTTTCTCTATTTCTTTCCCTGAAAGAAGTGACTCTTTTAACATCGATGATAAAATATCCATAGAGAGTTCCAGATTTTTGGCTGAAGATTTTATCCAATAATAAGTAAATTCTTTGCTGGTGGCGGCATTATTAACAGCACCTATTCCATCAATCAAAGTGGAAATTTGCTCGGCAGAAGGGAATTTTCTGCTTCCTTTAAAAAACATGTGTTCTAAAAAGTGAGAAATACCCTTAATTTTTTTTGTTTCATATCTTGATCCTGCACCTACTGCCACCAGGGTTGTCACAGAATCAAGATGGGGCATGGGAATGGTGATTAAAGTCAGACCATTTTTCAATGTGGTTTTAGAAAACATAAACGTAAGTGTAGCAGGGTTTGTTATCTAATTCCACCATGCAGAGTAAACCCGGGATGAACGGCATAGTATGAGTGAATTTGTCTACCTGGTTTGTCGCCATAACCTTCTGGCACTTTTCCGTTTGCTGGTCTAGGATTTAATCTCTCCCTCAATGCATTTCTTAATGAACTGGTCAGCAATATCTGAGCTGATCTTCTAGAAAGTCCCCTTTCTTCAACTGCATCCAACAACGATGCTTGTCTTTTTTTGTGTGATGTAATAACTACCAAACCATTCAAAATCTCATCTTTCCTGAATCTTAATCTACCACGATTAATATCGGGAGTATTTAAAATAATTCCCATCATTTCGGCAAGACCACCCAAGATCTCCTCCTGCAGATCAGGAGTTAATGTTGGATATCTCTTACTTCTCCTTAAAGCCACTTCTGCAATAGACCTATTTATATCTGCGTTTTCGGATACTCTATCTTGCATATAATTCAAGAGGCTTGTATTTTTGGCCCCCCTGGAGTATCTTCTATCTCAAAACCTTGCTTTTTGACTTCTTTACGCAGTTCATCAGCTTTTTTAAAGTTGCCGGCTTTTCTTAAATTCTCCCGTTTTTCCACCAGTTCCATGATATTTTTTGGCACCTCCAAGGGTTTACCTAAATACTGATCCAGACCAAGACCCAAAATCTTATCCATCTCCACAAGATCTTGTACTCTACTAGATGTTGAGGGATTACTATGTACCATTTGCCAAAGTACCGCAACAGCTTGTGGTAGATTTAAGTCATTATTAGCAGCTTCCAAAAACTTCTGCCAATATTGGCCGCTACCACCTTTAGGTTGTTGCCACGGCCTTATCTCTTCTCTTAATTTATTTAAAGCAGCCTGGGCAGCTCCTAAAGATTTCCAGGTAAAATTTAACTTATCCCGGTAATGGGCTGTTAAAAATAAGTAGCGAAGGGCCAATGGATCAAATCCTTTTTCCTTAACATCATCAATGGTATAAAAATTCTTTTTACTTTTACTCATTTTCTCACCATCTACTACTAAAAATTCATGATGCACCCAATATTTAACAAATGGTTTGCCAATTGCACCCTCTGATTGGGCAATTTCATTTTCATGATGCACTGGAATATGATCCACCCCGCCGGTATGAATATCTAATGAGTCTCCCAGATACTCCATACTCATGGCCGAACATTCAATATGCCAGCCCGGGAAACCTTCACCCCAAGGTGAGGGCCATCTCATGGTATGATCCTTAAATTTGCCGACTGTAAAAAACCACAGGGCAAAATCTTGGGGATGTTTTTTTGCTTTATCAACCACCACTTCTTTTCTGGCGCCGGTTTTTTGCTCCTCCAGCTTTTGACCGGACAGCTTGCCGTAACTGGGGAATTTGGCAATATTAAAATAAATTGCCTCTTCTGTCTGATACGTAAAACTTTTTTTAACCAGCTTTTCAATCAGCTTAATTTGTTCGCCGATGTGTTCTGTGGCTCGACAGACTACATGGGGTCGTAAAACATTAACTTGCTCCAATGACTTATAAAAGTAATCTGTAAAAAAATTGGCCACTTCCCAAACAGTTTCTCCACGATCTTTGGCTCCTTTTTCCAGTTTATCGTCACCTTCATCAGCGTCAGAAGTTAAATGACCTACGTCAGTGACATTTTGGACATGTTTAACATCAAATCCATTGGCCACCAAAACCCTTCTTAAAAGATCATCGCCAATATATTTTCTTAAATGCCCAATATGGGTATAGTCATAAACAGTTTGTCCGCAAGTATACATACCAACATGAGGTGGTTTAGTTGGTTTAAATTCCTCTACTTTTCTACTTAGGGTATTAAAAAGCTTCAGCATTAGCTAAAAGTATAAACCAAGCTTGAAATTTTATCCAGAGGGGTTATATTTTCTTAAGAAGTCTTCCATCAGGTGTAATCTCAATTCCCATCCTTTGATAAAATCCTCTAACTACATTTTCGTAACCCGATTCTGGAGCAAAGATTCCGGTTAACCGCCTGGCGCCAAACATCCTAGCAACACCTATAACATCAAATAATAATCCTTTCCCAATACCTTGACCCCTAACACACCTATTTACCTGGATTAGATCTAAATTTAATCCATCTTTTTCCTCTAAGGCTGCCACAGCACAACCAACGGTCTGCCCGTTTTCGGCTTGAGCAATAACCCTAAAAGATTTATCCCCAATATTAAATTCCACTCTATTTTGCATAATAAAAAAACGACCCCTCTGAGTCATCTAACTATAAGTTATTATATCACAAATACTTAGCTAGTCAAGCAATATACTAATTTTAGCTCTTCTCACTTTTTAACCTCCAACTCCACCTTTTATTTCTGTTTTTCTTTGAGTTCTGACTAAATTTATATCCTTTTTTTGTTTTTTCACAATTTCAAATTGTTTAACTTGTTTTTGCTGTGCCATGGTTTGAAGCCGCTGCATTTCCTTTTGTTTTTGCGCTTCCCTTAACTTTCTTTGAGCTTCATCCAAACTTCTCCACCAGGCTACTTTTCTTCTGGCTTCTGTCAGCTTATTTTGGGTATCTTGTTGTTTCTGTTGGATCTGCTGGGGAGTCAGTTGTTTTGGTCCGGCCACCACAGCCTTCACTCCAGATTCGATGGCTTTTCCCACTTCATCTGCTACCGGTTTTACCACAGCATCGCTCACATCTTCAAATGTCCCGCCAATAATATTCTTGGACATTTCTAACCCTCCTAATTCTAATATTATAGTCACGTTACCGAAATGTCCAGCACGTATCTTTTAATGTTTAAAGAATTGATAAAATTTCAGTAAATTTTTTAATATGTGCTTTGGAATTTTCAATTGGGCCTTGCACCACTAAATTAAGTTTACTAAAATCCCAATATTTTTGCATAAACTCCATGATATCTTTTTTGGTGACTTTTTTAATCAACTTAACATATTCTTCCGGGGTGTATATTTTATCTTCCCACAGTAAATCATTTTCCATCCAACCGGCAATTGAATTCGGATGATCAAACTGCATTAAGGCATTATTAACCCGGTAATTTTTGGCAAAATC
Organism: uncultured Gammaproteobacteria bacterium; assembly: GCA_964394855.1. GTDB lineage: Bacteria > Patescibacteriota > Microgenomatia > Daviesbacterales > UBA10151 > CAYMZD01. Next base: position 160,454 of record CAYMZD010000001.1, read on the forward strand.
AATTTCCTCACTGGTTGGCCCATTTTTTATGAATGCGGATAACTCTTCTGTGATCAGCCTTAATACCTCTTCTGTGTGCTCCGTGGAACTTTCCGTAGAAATACCACTGTAAGCAAAATGTTGATAAATTGCCGTATAAAGATTCAAATTATAAACCAAACCCCTTCTCTGCACTAACAATCTCCACAGTCTACTGGCATGTAGCCCAGTTAAAATAGTGCGAATCAGTGTCTGTGGAAGCTGTACGGGTAATGGATAATCATCACTGATTGATGGAAAAGATAAATTTATGCTGCAACTTTTTAAATTATTATCTTCTCTAATATCTACAGTTCTTACTGATAAATGGTTGTTGGTAAGTTTAGGAAATCCGGAAAATTTTTTAGGTGAGTAATTTTTAAAAGCTTGAGAAACAATACTTTTGATATGATCATTTTTGAATCCTCCCACCAAAACCAAATAGGTATTTTTAGGAAAGAAAAAACTTTCCCAGTAACTTACCAGATTTTTTCTGTTAAGTTTTGTGACTACTTCTGCTAAACCACCTCCATCTAATAAAAGGGGGTGCCCTTTTCTAAATCTGACCCTGGAGAAAAATTGAGATTTTTTATACCAATCCTGATTTTGTCTTTCTCTAATTTCTTCCAAAATAACTTCTCTGCCTTTTTCTATGGCTTCTTGGGGAAATAACGGTTGAAAAAACACTTCACCTATAATTTTTAAAATATCTTCTAGGTGCGGGGCAGGAGCATTCATGTATAATCTGATTATTTGACTACCCGTATATGCTCCAAAACTGCCTGACAATTTTTCAATAAAATCTGTTAAAGTTTCAATATTGGGGAAGCTGGGAGTTCCCTCAAATAAAATATGTTCCATAAAATGGGCGGTGCCGGAGGTTTTCTCTGTATCAAAAATAGAGCCTGCCTTGACAGCTACGGAGACATAAACAGATCTCATTTGAGGAATGCAGTAAGTTGCTACTTTCATGCCATTTTTTAAAGTAAAAGTTTGAAGCATTAGTACTCCTTTCTTCCTTCCAGCGCTCGGGAAAGCGTAGTTTCATCAGCATACTCCAAATCCCCACCGACCGGTAGTCCCCTGGCAATTCTGGTAATTTTTACACCCAAGGGGGAAATTAATCTTTGGATATACATGGCCGTGGCCTCACCTTCCATGGTGGGATTGGTAGCTAGGATAATCTCTTTTATTTGTCCGTTTTTTAAACGACCCAGAATCTCCCGGATGTGAAGCTGGTCTGGCCCGATATTTTCCAAAGGGGCAATGACCCCATGTAAAACATGGTACAACCCCTTGTAGCCAGCCCGCTCCATTGCCAATACATCTAGTGGATCTTCCACTATGGCCATTACTGATGAGTCACGACCAGAATCAACACACACCTGGCAGGGATCTTCTTCTCCAATGTTAAAACAGATACTACAAAGAATAGTTTTTTCTTTCATATCTTGGGCTGATTTGGCAAGATTCTCTGCTTCTTCTTTGGGGGCATGAAGTAGATAGTAAGTGAGCCTTTGGGCTGTTTTGGGACCAATTCCGGGAAGTCTTTCAAATGCCTCAATTAAATTTTGCACACTCTTGGGAACTTGCATGAGGCAATTCTATCACAAATTACATTCCTGGTAATCCCATACCACCCAGCATAGGTTTCATTTCATCCGCTGCCACTTTTTGACATTGCTTCATGGCCTCATTAACAGCATGAGTGACTTTTTCAAGATCGGGCTGGCCTGTAATTGACACAACTTTTTGATCGGCAGTCATCACCACTGTAACTCCTTGATGTTCTACGGTAATGCGGATTTGGGCCAATTTTTTCTGCATCTCTAAGGCAGAATCCCGCATTTTTTTCAAATCCCCTAATTGTTTTAAATTATCTAAGAGTCCCATGATATATATTTTACATTATCCTTTTGGATATTGCTCAATAGCTAGTTTTTTTGCCCTTTCTAAAATAGAATATTCTTCCGGTAAAATTAATCTGCTGGTTCTATTGCAAGTGACAATACCTAAAGCTGCATCTTTCCAAAAATCAATCTGAAGTCTGTGTTCCACTGGCAACACCCTGGCAGCTAGCTCTTCCGGGCTATCTTCACCCATTATCTTAACTTTACTGGTTGCTACTAAATCCCCTTTGTCATATATCTCATTGACTTGATGAATTGTGGCTGCAGTTGAAAAAGGTCTTTTAACCCCTCTCACAAAATTTAAAACAGCAGCATGGACTCTTAAACCATACATTCCTTGTCCACCAAAATCAGGATATCCTGGATCAAGTGGTCCTGGGTGTTGATTAACAATCCTGCCTGTAAATTCTTTTACTACATTGGGAGGGGTCAAAATCATCCAGCCATTTTGAGAAATATGAGTGACATTGTACCGTGATAATTTATCTAAGAGGGCTTCCCCATATTTTAATCTTGATGCCATTACGTCTTCTTCTCCATTTTTAAAAACCTTAAAAGGCGCCCTTGGCATAATTTCCACCGGTACATCTAATCTTTTGGCTTTCTCTACCACTCCTGCGTCAGCGTTATTACAAATAACTAATACCACATCAACAACCCTGGATTTTATAATCGCTTCAGCGGTAGTTCCTCCACCTGAAGCCAAAATTGCTAAACTTATTCTTTCCATTAATCAACTAGTTTACCATTAAAAATTTCCGAGGCCATAGAAATAATTTCATCATCAGCTGCCACCTCCACATTGGCAATATCCTCTATCCGCTGGGGTCTTGTCCCCAAAACAGTAGAAACTTTGACTGGTTTAGATAAAACATCAGATAAAACTGATTCTAATAAGTCTTTACTTTTAGCAGCTTCCAAAATTCGCTGATGAAAAGAATATGGCACTTCCAAAAGTACCACCCCATTTGAGCAATCGGCAATTTTAACGCTGCGAAGAAGAGCTTCCAGTGAAAAATTAAAAGGCCTAATGGTTTCCAAAACAAAAGTCCATTTTTCTTTTATTTTGGATAATTCTGACATATCTCCTTTTTCTGCTTGAGGATCTTCTACAGAATTATCCATTTTTTGATTTTTATCACTTTCTTTACTGAAAGTATTATCGTTTCCACATATTTCTACCACTGCTATTTCCAGCGGTAATGATGGAATTGAAGCTACTTTTAATTTCTCCCCAGCCTCTTGTAATTTATCCAAGCCACTTATTACCTCTGATGTAGAAAGCTTATCCGCCAACTCCAGCAAAATATCATATTTATCACTACCCACTTCTTCTTTCACCAGCTGCAAGCCCAATCCATTTTTTATAAAAAGTAACTGTCTTAAAAAACCCATTAATGATGAAGTCAACTCTTTGGCATTTATTCCCTTTTCCATCTGCTGGTTAACTTGTGACAGTGCCAAGGAACTATCTTTTTTGGCTAAAGCTTGTAAAAGTTCAACTGTCACTTGAAAATCACTCACCTTTATCCCTTCGTTTACTAATCTTTCTGTAATTTCTTGACCAGTTGATGCCAACTGATCCAATAGTTTTACCGCGTCTCTGAAACTTCCTTCAGCTGTTTTGGCCAAAAGTCTTAAAGCTCCCTCTGTAGTTTTGATTTTTTCCGGCTTTGCCACCACCTCTAAAGCTTGCACCAAATCAGTCATGGAAGCCAATTTAAAATCTAACCTTTGCACACGAGATAAAATTGTCTGGGGAATTTTCGAGCTTTCAGTGGTAGCTAAAATAAATAGAGCATGAGAAGGAGGTTCTTCTAGGGTTTTAAGCAGTGCATTAAAGGCTTCTGTAGTGAGCATATGCACCTCATCAATAATATAGACTTTCTTTTGAGCAGAGCTGGGGACCAACTTGATATTCTCACGCAGCGCTCGAACATCATCTATCCCCCTATTAGAGGCGGCATCAATCTCTATTAAATCAAGGTTGGATCCATCTGTAATACTTAAACACATACTACATTTATTACACGGAGGATTTTTGTCCTGGCAATTAACCATTTTGGCTAAAATTCGAGCTGTTGAGGTTTTACCTGTTCCCCGAGGACCCACCAAAAGATAAGCATGAGCAAGTTTTCCCGCTTTAAAAGCATCAGTCAGGGTTTTTTTAACAGCTGGCTGCCCCACCAGCTCTTCTAAAGTTTGTGGTCTGTATTTTCGATATAAAACCATTAATTTTCACCTGCATGATGAATGCCTAGTAGGTGCAAAACTCCATGTTCTACCAAAGCTTTAATCTCCTCGTCAACAGAAATACCGTCTAATCCGGCATCTTCTACCACTTGAGGATAGGATAAAACAATATCACCCAATCGCAAAATTTTATCAGGCGCTGTCACAAATCCGACTCTGGGGATGTGCTGCAAGAAAGCTGGACTGGAGTCTTCCAGGGCAAAAGATAAGATATCAGTACTTTCATCAATTCCCCTATATTTTCTATTCAATTCATGCATTTTCCTATCACCCACCACATTAATACCTACTTCAATTCTGCCCTTAATATTATGTCTAGATAATGCCTCTAATACAGCAGCTCTAATACCAGCTTTGTTAATAGTATATCTTGAATCAGATGAAATTATGATGTTGATCATTGGCTGTTTAGTTTTTCCTTTACCAGGGCACTTACTCTACTCCCATCTACTTGGCCTGCCACCCTACTCATTACCACTCCCATTACTTTGCCCAAATCAGTTAAAGAATTTGCCCCTAATTCTTTTATAACCTCATCTACCACTTCTGTCAACTCCGTATCTGAAAGTTGGCTTGGCAAGTACTTTGCTAATATTTGCGCCTCTAGGTCTTCTTTTTGAGCCTGCTGCTGCCTCTCTCCTTGTCTAAATCCCAAAGCAGCTTCTTTTCTTTTTTTAATTTCCCGTTGGATAATTAAGATTATATCCCCATCAGATATTTCTTTTTCTTGTCCAAGAAGAATTTGGCTGTTATGGATCTCTGATAAAAGAAGTCTCAACACTGAAACCTTTAGTTCGTCTCTGGCAAGTTGAGCTTTCTTTAAATCTTCTTGTAGTTGAGCCAGCATCTTTATATTCCTAGCCTACGAGCTCGCATAATTTTGCGACGCTTTTCTGCTAAATATTCTTGACGAAGCTGTGATGGTTTCTTATGAGCCACCCTATCTCTTATTTCTTGAATAATACCTTCAGCAACCACCTGTTTTTGAAATCTTCTAATGACTGAATCTGTATTATCATTTGCTCCTGCTTTTATGACAATTGCCATATTTTATTAAAACACCTCCTTACTATACCATCTTCTTCCAGTGTCCACCTAAAAAGTGAAAATGTAAATGGGGAAGATGTTGGGCAGAACCCCCATTTACCACCAAACGATATAAATCCTGTTCCAGATGATTTGCGTCTACCAACCTTTTAGCCACTTCAAAAACTTCAGTTAAAATCTGACTGTGCCCTTCATCAATCTCTCCCATCCCCCTGATATGTTCCTTAGGCACAATTAAAAGATGAATGGCTGCCGAAGGATTAATATCAGGAAAAGCCACTACTTTGTCTGATTCATAGACAAAGTTGGTCGGAATTTCTTTTTTAATGATTTTGCAAAAAATGCAACTGCCCACTTTTTTATTTTAACTTAAACAACAACCAAATTCTTAAGCAGATTGAGTGTTCTTGTTTGACGAAGAGCATGACGTAAATGTAACCTGGGTTCCTCTACCTCAAACTGCTGCTTGACACGAGCATCTTGAATTTTATCAATTTCCGCTTGGAGTTCTTGATCGCTGATGGTGACATTTTCCATTCTGGCAATCTCCGCCAGACCCAGCTCCATCCGCACATTTTTTTCAGCTTGGGGTTTCCATTCACGGCGGAGCTGTTCTAGGGTTTTTCCCTGACTCCGCAAATAGTCTTCCATTAAAAGTCCTGTGTCAGAAACTCGCCTCTGTAGAGAAACCAGCATTCTATTTAAATCATCTTCAATTAAAATATCAGGTAGCTCGACCGTGGTAATTTTTTCCACTTCTTGTAAAATGGCTTCTTCAAAATCTAATTCATTATTAAAGGAGTTGTGGTTTTCTAGGTCTTTTCGAATTTTCATCTTTAATTCAGTCAGGCTGATTGCTCCCATGGCTTTGGCAAAGTTATCATCTGGCCCTAAAGTTTGTCCATTTGGTTGAAAATTTATTGATCCTGCTTGGTTTACTGGCTTGTCTGATGGCTGTTTCGCCTGCTCCGCCGGCAGGCGAGTCTTCCATCTTTTATATAAATCATCAATGACTTTATTGACCTCTTCTTCGGTGATAGGTTTTAAAGGGGGTCTTGTCACTCGGATAGTTTTGTAATTTCCCACAGTAACTGTTGGCCTGTTGGTCACACTGGCTTTATACACTAAACCCTGACCCTTAACAAATGAGGTCACTTGGTATTTGGGGAAATCAATTGGCACGATATCAGTCCCTTTTAGGGCCTCAATTAAAAAAACAGGCATGGCATCTTTTAAGGCCTCATCTTGAAGTTTTACTCCCAGGGAGTTTTCTGCCATATTTAGTGGAACTTGGCCTTTTCTAAAACCCGGCTGTTCCATATCTTGAGTAAGTCTTTGCAGAGTTTCATTCCATTTGGGCTCCAAATCAGCCCACGGAACGCTCACTTCCACCTCCACCAAAGATTTAGGGTGTTTACTAATATTTTTACTAATCATTTTATTCTTGTTACTTTATCAGAAGATGAGTTTAAAATCAACTGAGGTTCAAATCAACCCAACAATCTTCTGGACCAAAATCTCTTCCCAATACCTCCCTTAAGTATTGTTTCGGCCACTCATCAAGTTCTTTTCCTCGGGGTGGACGGTTATTTCTTTCCATAAATACTCTTCTATATAAATCCTCTGGTTCTATAATCCTTGGTTCACCTTCACTTGGTTCATTTTCCACAGTCCTATAATTTTAACATATCTAACAATTCTTTTAAAGTCAAAAATTGGGTTTGCTTTTCAGATCTTTTTTTAATTTCCAGTTTACTTTGCTCCTCGAAGCCTTGGCGAAGTGGGGTCGTCTTTTTAGATATCACCACCCGATATGGAATTCCAATTAAATCGCTATCTGCAAATTTTTCCCCGGCGCTAACCTGCCTATCATCAAACAAAACCTCCATCCCTTCGGCCTGCAATAATTTATATTCTCTTTCCCCCAATCCATCAAGCCCAACCAGATGCACCTGAAATGGTGCCACTGCCTCCGGCCAAATAATCCCTTTCTCATCATGATAAATCTCTACAAGCGCACCCATGGTCCGGGAAATTCCCAAACCATAACATCCAGCCGATACAATCTTTTTTTCACCATCTTTATCGGTAAACTTTAAGTCAAAAACCTCGGCATAAGCCCGTTTTAAAGGAAAGATATTTCCTACCTCAATGGCTTTTTCCATCTTTAAACTCCCTCCACAGTCCAAACACTTTTTATCCTCCACAATTTCCCGATTGGTGGTACTGCCACACTCCTTGCATACCAAAACAATATCTTCACCCGAGGGAGTGAGAGTTTGAAATTCCTCTGATAAATCGGAAAATGTTCCTCCACTGGCTTTCGTCTTAACCACAGGTAGTTCTATACGTTTAAAAATTTTAAAGTAGGCTTCCCTCACCTTTTGGTAGTATTCATCTCGATCCTCATCGCTAGTATGAAAACTATAAAGGTCCTTCATTAAAAATTCCCTGCCTCGCAGTATGCCGGCTTTGGCCCGCGGTTCATTTCTAAATTTCATCTGTATTTGATAAAGATAAAGCGGTAAATCTTTATATGATTGAATGTATTCGGAAAGGAGTGGATAAATTATCTCTTCGTGGGTGGGACCCAAAACTAGATCGGCTCCGGCAGCTCCTTTGAGTTTAAATAACACATCAAATGAGTTGAACCGACCGGTTTTTTTCCATGGTTCTCCGGGATGAAGCGCCGGCATTAAAACTTCCTGGCCCCCAATGGCATTCATTTCCTCACGAACAATATCGGAAATCTTATCCAAGACTTTCCAACCTAAAGGTAAGTATGTATAAACCCCGGCCATTTCCTGATGGATAAAACCTGCCCTAATGAGTAGTTGATGATTCACCGATACTGTATCACTCGGAGCTTTCCTTAATGTTTTAGGAAAAGTTAAAGAATATTTCATACTTAACATAGTTTAACACTAAGGAAGAGTTAAGGAAATAATTTGCGGATGTCAGAAAAGGTTACCAACATCATTAAAGTTAGTAAAATTGCCATACCCACCGTATGAACCCATCTTTCCACATCTTGATGGACTCGTTTTCTGGTAATGGCCTCAATGAGGAGGAAAAATAATCTCCCCCCATCCAGAGCCGGAAAGGGTAAGATATTTAAAACAGCCAGATTAAGCGAGAGTAGTGCCATAAAATCTAAATAAGAAATGAGTGGATTTTGGCTTTGAGTCAAAATATCATTTACCAAAGAGGTAATCCCCACTGGCCCGGACACAGAATGAGATAATGGCTCTACGCTTTTAGCTTGAAAAGCTTGGCCTATTAATCTGCCAAAAATTTTGCCAGAATAAACCACAATATTGGTGGCATGGATTGGGCCGGATAATATCTTTTGGGGGAGAGTTTGATATGCTAAATTGGCCAGCTGAAATTGAGCCAAACTTATCCCCAGCGGACCTTCTCCTTCCGGAGGATTTACTCTGGGAGTTACCACCACCATCCTAAATTTGGTTTTATCAGCATCAGATAGGGTCAGTTCCGTTTTTTCCGCGGACAAAGATTTGGTTTTATCTATTAAATCTTGAGCTGATTTGATAAATTCATTGTTTATGGCTATAACTCTTTCCCCATCTTTAATGCCTGCTATATCTGCGGGAGAGTTTTTGTTGATGCCTCGGACAATTACCACTACTTCATTTTGCTGATTTACTCCCCAAAAATTGTGTTCTAATAAAAGCGGCAGTTCTGTCTTAAAACCTCTAGCAAAAAGGGTGGCATAAAGTAATATCCAAGCCAAAATGAGGTTCATCACCACTCCAGCTACCACCACAGTGATTCTTTTTCCCACTGTTTGGGAAGCAAAAGAGCGCTTACTTTCTAAAACCTGCCGATCCGTTTCATCCTCTCCCAGCAGTTTGACAAACCCCCCAAAAGGTAACCAGTTTAGGGAAACCAAAGTTTCTCCTATTTTTTTGCCCCAAGCACGAGGCGGTATGCCAAAACCAAATTCCTCCACCTTAATTCCAAACTTTTTAGCCAAGAGAAAATGTCCCAGCTCGTGGATAACTACTAAAAATAAAAGGGTTAGTATAAATATTATAACGGTTATAATCATTATAAAAATTATATTTCTGTTAATTCTTCTTCTTTTGCCTTACCCAAACTATCTATTTCTTCCATATTTTTATCTATCAACTCCTGCAATAGCCTTTCCCTTCTAAAGAGTTCGTCTTCTCCAATTTCATCTCCCTCTTTTTGCCTTTCCCAATTTTGCCTTGTATCTTGTCTTACTTGCCTTACTTGTACTCTTGCCTCCTCTTGTTTTTGGTGTACCACCTTCACAAACTCCTGCCTTCTTTCTTCTGTCAGGGGTGGAATGGGTAAACGGATTAAATTCCCTTCACCAGCGGGGTTTAACCCCAAGTTCGCTCCCTGGATGGCTTTAACTACATTATCTATAATAGACGCGTCCCACACTTGCACTGTTAAAAGTGAGGGTTGGGGAGCGCTAATAGTTCCTACTTCCACCAGTTTCATTTTTCCGCCGTATACATCAACTGGAATATTTTCCACCAAAGCGGGATTGGCCCGACCGGCCCGGATGGATGAAAGCTCCGTTTTGAAATGGTTTAAGGCGGTTTCTATTTTTTGATTTGGTTCAGTTAGAGTTGGATCCATCCTTCGACTCCGCTCGGGACAAGTTACCCTCCCAAGGCGATTCTTTCAAATCTTCCTATTTGAATATTTTCTCCCAGTTTTGCCACCACAGATTTTATCAAATTTTCCACACTCATTCCTTGATCCCTGATGTATTCTTGTTCCAGTAACTCTTCTACTGAAGATGGGTTCATGGAGGCCACTTGCAGGGAAATTTCATGAGCCAAATTTTTAAATTCTGCTGTTTTGGCCACAAAATCGGTTTCACAAAGAAGTTCTACCAAAACCCCTACTTTACCGCCATGGGAATAAACCTCTACTAACCCTGCCTTGACTTCCCTCTCGCTTTTTAAAGATGCCTTATCCAATCCTTTTTTCTTTAAAATTTCTTTAGCTTTTTCCATATCACCCTTTGCCTCTTCTAGAGCTGCCCTGCAATCGGCAATACCTGCCCCCGAATCTTGCCTTAGTTTCTTAATGTCTAGTAAGCTCATGTGTTGATTATTCTACCACCCTTTCTGCTTCTCTAACTTCTTCTTTTTCTACTATTTCTTCTACAGCAGCTACATCTTCAGCCATCTCCTTGGGAACCTCCTCTTCTTCTTTTTTGGCTTCATCTTTTAACCTTTTCTTCTCAACTTTTTCCGCCTCTTTACCAGCTAATTTCTGTCCCTCTTCATATGCTAGCGCTATAGTTTCTAGTATTATTTTAATAGATTTGATGGCATCATCGTTACCAGGAATTGGATAATCCATTAAACTGGGGTCGCAGTTGCTATCAGCAATGGCCACCACCATTACTCCTTTTCTTTGTGCTTCTTTTAAGGAAGTTACATCCCTGGCTCCATCCACTACAAATATAGCATCAGGTGTTTTTTCCAAATCCAAAACTCCGCCGTAATCTTGTGTCAGTTTTTGAATCGTTCGAGAAATTAACAGTTGCTCTTTTTTGGTATATTTGGCCAGCTCGCCTCGCTCTTTAGCTTCTGTCAGCTCTTTTAGTCTTTTGATATTTTTGGCAATCTCTTCAAAATTAGTTAAAAAACCTCCAATCCAGCGAGAAGTTAAATACGGTGCACCTAATTTTTGGGCCAGTTCTTTTGTTGGTTCCTGGGCTTGTTTTTTGGTACCTACAAAAAGTAAAGTTCCACCCCGTCTTCCCAAATCCCTCACATACTCACATGCTTCTCTTAAATATCTTTCCGATAAAGTCAAATCAATAATAGCCACCCCATCTCTGGCTCCATAAATAAAAGGTTTCATCCGGGGATGGCCACGGGAAACTTTGTGTCCAAAATGAACACCAGCTTCAAGTAATTGCTGCGGGCTTGGAATTTGCATAGTCTCTTTTTTCCTCCTCACAAGTTATGGTATCAGAGACTTTACCTCTTGCGAGTGTGTAATGGTGATATTTTAAAGCTTTATGTTTTGAAAGTCAACGCCTGCCATCTCTAGGGAACCTGGGCATGTCTCTTTTGATAATATGGGCCTGTTCAACTGTTAATGGTAATGGTACTACCACCAATCTTCTGGGTGAATAAACCATTGTATCTGGTAATCTTCCAGCTAACCGATTGACTCCTTTCCAGAACTTACTTCTTTCTTTATGCCCACCCTTATTACTGTAATGATCTCTTAATGTTTCTGTCATTTTAATAAAAACTGCCCTTTTTAAAAAAGCAGTTACTTTTGTTTTACAAAATTTTTATGGATTAGTCAATTAGGAAAATCGTTCCTCGATTTCCGCTAATTTTCTCTGTATCCGCTTCATCGCTTCCATTCTTTCTAAGTTTTGACGCCTGTTAGTCATGTCCACAAACTGTTCACTACCTTGTTGAAGTGAGGCTAGAAATGGATAAATCTTTTGTGCCTGAATGGCCATATCTTGAGCCACAGTCCTATAACTAAAGTGGCCTTGGGGAATACTACGAAGTTCTGTCACCCAAATCCCCTCCCTTAAATCCATCCCCATATACCAACGCATATAATTAGCTAGGGTTGTTAAATATTGGGCTTCTTCGGAAAAATCTGGAGCCACCATATTATAAGCATACCCCATTTTTCCCATAGTTTCTGCAAATTCTCTTTCCAGCTTAATTGCCTCAAATTCAACCGGCATATCATATCCAAACTCTGTGGTGTAGGCTTGTCTTTGTTGAGTAAGCATTCGCTGACGCTGCAAGTCTCGATAAATTCCAAAGTTTCCTAAAATATCAAATACCAGCTCATATCCGGAGATTTCAAAGGCGCGGGGTGGTTTGTGACGACGATTAGTGCGCAGTCTTAAACTATCATGCAAGATATCTCCCACTATACTTGGATCTGCCCCCCTCAATATATCAATTAATTGCCTTAAGGGTAAACGTGCATACGGATAAAGTAATCCTGCTGCAATATTAATTTCTGGATTTGGATCCATTTTGACTAATTCAACCCTGCTCGACTCATCCGGTTTTATCCCAGTTAAAAGTTCTTTTGCTCTTCGCTGCAGTGCAGCTTCAGTTTGCCTTAAATAGGTTTGATAAGCTTCACCTTTATCATTATCAATCACCTCAAAAAATTCTGGTAAAACTTTTTTTAACTGTACAGTTGCCCCACTAGCAATCATCTGCATTTCAGCCAATGGATGAGCCATCATCTTGGTCATTAAATAACCAAAGGCCCTGGCATTACCTGATTCTCCAATATTCGTCAGGGTGGAGGCTGGCAAAAGAACCCTTGCCACATCACAAGCTTTGGCACGAATTGATTGCCTATAAGCTGTTCTTGCAGCCCTAATTGAACGTTCATCCTTTAGATCTCCAAAAGGAATTTGTGGTTTTTCTTCCAAATCCGATGATAAATCTGAAAATGATTGTGACTCAATAGGTATTTGCTTCTGGAAATAATTCTGCAGGGCGGCAAAACTTCTAGCGTACACTTCAAAACAAGCTCTGGAAGATTCAAGGTAAAGTTCTCTGTAGTCTGAATCCATTATCCTGGGATCTTTAAAAAAAGCATAATCTCCATCAGGACCTTTTTGGTCAAAAGCTACAAACCTGGTTGATTTCTCAATTGGCGAAATACCTATTCTAGCATCTTCAATTACTTTAGCTGCGGGTTGAGAAACTCTATTTAGAAACAGTTTTACTCCACCCATTTCATAAACCGAATCATCCCCGTATTGATTAAGCACTCTCTCTGCCATACTCCTTGCTCTACGATAGTCGAATATCACTCTTAAAGCTTCCATTCCTCCATCAATGACCTCCCAGGGAATATCTTTTTTATGAGCCACAAATTCCCGCCAGATCAGTTGCCGGGCAGATAAATCTGTTCTTGAATATCTTGCTATAATTAAGGCTGCATAAAGTTCTGGTACATATGGAGTAAACGCATAAAAAGGTCCGTCTGGATCAGTCACAAAATGCTCAATAGCTACTCTGGCAGCAGTTTCTTCCTCTGGATCTCCGGAAAAACTTAATTGTTCTTTGATTGGAGGATTATAAAATTTGGCTCTTTCTACGAGTTCGTTCATTTTTATTCTTTTCCCTTTAAAATAAGGTTGGGCTTTATCAAGGTAACAATTTTTTGATGTATTTCTTCCGGTGTTAAAGTTCCATCCAATAAAGCTACTGTCCAAGCATGATCCTCTTTATATTTTAAATATCCCTCTCTGACCTTTATGGCAAATTCTAAACCTTGTTCTTCATAAATAAGATCTTGCCCAACATTATCAACATTTCCTCTCCTTCTAAAACTTTCCTCTGCCGGAATATCTAAAATTACCAGCAGATCCAGCCTACAACCACTTAGGGTAACAACTTTCTGGCCTAAAACTTTCAAGAATTCTGCATCTACACCCTGAACATATCCTTGATAGACCCAAGTTGATGGTTCAAAACGATCAGTTATAACAGTAATTCCCGCTTCCAAATTTGGTTTAACCACTTGACTAAGAAATTCTTGTCTGGCTGCATAAAAAAGGAGTGCTTGAGTATCCGGACTCATTATTTCCTCTCTTGGTTTTAAAAGCACTTGCCTAATTTCTTCCCCCACCTCTGTACCACCGGGTTCTCTGGTCTGGATCACTTCGAGGCCCCTACCTTCCAGATATTGAGCCAATAACCCTGCCTGGGTAGTTTTCCCACAATTGTCAATCCCTTCTAAAACAACGAATAATCCTTTTTCAACCATTTAAGAACTCCTTTATAAAAACTTCTGTCCAAGACTCAACTGAAATCATTGGATCTGCCATATACTTTTCCAGTGTTGCTAGTGTATCTTTAAACGGAATCCACCAGACAGTTCTCACCTCTCTTAAAGCAAATCTTAATTCAGTGATAGAAGAAGGGTCAAGTTCAATCATCACTGGTAGACCAAGATGAACCCAACCTACTTGGACTTTATCAGCAGGATTGGTGACTCTATTATCTAAAAAGGCTCCCGAAAGCCTTACTCCTTTAATATCATGGGGCTTAATCCCTAACTCTTCTTCTACTTCTGCGAATAAACCTCTGGATGGTCCTAGCGCGCGCTCCAAGAATCTTTGTAAACCGGGAACTAGTGGTGAAAGCATCAGCTGTTCTGGTGGAGTTAAATGAATATCTTCTTCTGTTTTATGTCCTCCAAAACCAATGGAGTATTTTCCCAGCAATCTTTCGTCTCCCAAAAGTTCTGGTGGAATAGTAGCAGTAGTTTGACTACCAGCTCTTTGATACCAAAGCAGTCTATCATTAGCTAAAATGGCGGCATAAAAAATGACCTGTTTTTTGGTGGGATCTTCTTCTAAAAAAGAACGCTGTCCCACCTCTCCATAATCTGCAATAGCCGTTAAAACCGGTGTGACATCTTTTGCCACCAAAATATCTGGTAAAACAGTGGCTGGTTGAAATTGACAGCTTTCCAATCTCTCGGCCGGAACAAAGAGTGCAGTTCTACTTGATCTAGGCTTATTTTTTCCAGGAGAAATAGGATCTGCTCCATCAGGCAGGGGAATTTTAATTACTCCAAATTCTTGTTCCATTATTCTTATATTTTTTTTAACCTGGGCAACATATTTTCTGGTCCCCAGCTAGCCTTAACTTCTTCCAAGGTTTTTCCTTGTTGATAACTTCCCTTGACATAATATTGAGTTGTTTCCTCTGGTGAGACCGCAAAAAAAACGATCTGGGCAATGGGCTGACCCACACAAAGTACTATCCATTCTTGGGAAAGTTTATTATGTATCTCCATTGTCCAGCGGTTAATAAAACCCACATCACCCCAACCGGCATCACCACACACAGATAAAAATACCCTTCCCCAAGTAGACCGGGCTTGCATGGTGGTAGTAATTAAATCTTTTCCCCCAATAAATTCTTCAGTATGAGCCAGTATGGTCTCATTTGGTCTAAGTATAATAACCCGATCATCTAAATCAAGCCCATTAAAATCTTTCTCCACCGCATAATCTTTAAATGGGCCCTCTTCTAGGTGCCACCTAATTGTACTTGCTCGCCATGGTCCATTCCAAAGCTTACGAATATGGTCTGGGTTAAATGGATTAATTAGGCGGATTCCAGGATGTTCTGCTGGTGTAACCCAGAAATGTTCACCCAGGCCAACATCATAGCTTGAGGTTTGCACTCTTTCTTGCCTAAAAGGATCAATCACCACCAGTCCAGCCTCTCTGGCCCTTCTAATTCCTTCACCCGATAGAACTGAATGTGGAAATCCCGAAACTGTTTCCATAGATTTTAAATTTATACAACTTATAAAAATTTTTCAAGAGGGCAGATTTTTATCTGGCAGAAACTTCCCTGTAGGCTACAGAGTTAGCATAAGTTCTTAAATCAAAATCCGCCCCTCCAACTAACTTGGTCAATCTTTCCAAATCTGCACCTGAAATTTGTCCCTTCTGGTGGAGCGCTTTAATCTCTGTTATAGTATCATGAACCCTTGTTGCCAAATTTCCCACCGTCTCAATTGCTAACATTTCTTCTCTGGTTAATCTGCGCCTGGATATTTCTAACCCATCACCACTCGGTTCCTCAATAGGACCCAGTCCATTACAATTAATAACTGACCCTCTTCTTTCTGGGGTTACTGGATTCATTTTAATAAGGGAAATCCTTCGACTGCGCTTAAGGACAAGTTTTTGAGGCCCTCTTTATATTTATCAGGACTTGGAGGTTTTGTCAACCCCGATTAAATTCGTCCCGATTGAATCGGGATCGGGGTCAACCCCCGGTTTTGTCCAAGAAGCAAATTTGCAAGATGGGTAGTTTCGACATCCATAAAAAGTCCTTCTTTTTTTGGTGTGCCTTACCACAATTTCCCCTCCATCCAAGGGACATGTGGCATTTATCACCTCTTCCAAACTTTCTGTGTGTTTACAATCAGGGAAACCGGAGCAGGCCAAAAATTTTCCAAATTTTCCCACTCTCACAATCAATTCTTTATTGCATTCCGGGCATTTTCTACCCGCAAATTCCACTGCCACCTTAACTCTTTCCGCCACAACACCCACTTCCTCCAGTTTTTTCTCAAATGGAGTATAAAAATCTTTTATAACAGGTACCCACTGCCTTTCCCCCCGCGAAATTTCATCAAAGCTCTCTTCCATTTGGGCTGTAAATTTATAGTCAAAAACATCGGGAAAGTATTTAATTAAAAAATCCGACACGGCAAAACCTAAAGCAGTAGGAATAAATTTCCTCTCTTCCCGCTCCACATAAAACCGCTCTTGAATAGTTGAAATAATGGGGACATAAGTAGAGGGTCTTCCAATTCCTAACTCTTCCAGTTTTTTTATTAAAGAGGCTTCCGTATATCTGGCAGGAGGTTCTGTAAAATGCTGGCCGGGAATAAGTTTAATTAAATTTAAATTTTCTCCTTCATGAAGTTCCGGTAATATTTTTTCTGTTTCATCATCTTCTATTTTTCCGTAAATTTTTAACCAACCGTCAAATTTAATAACAGAACCAGTAGCCCGAAGTAAATAATTGCCTGCTTGCACATCAACTGTGGTTTGACTCACCAAGGCCTCACTCATTTGGCAAGCCACAAATCTCTTCCAGATCAAATCATAAAGTTTTTGGTGATCTCTATCGCCTCGCAAGGTCTCACTTTGTGTGCGTACATCTGTCGGACGTATGGCTTCATGAGCTTCCTGGGCATTTTTAGATTTGGTCTTAAAAAATCTTGGGGCTTTGGGCAAATAATTTTTGCCGTATTCTTTTTCTAAAAATTGCCTGACAGATGAAACTGCGCTTGGGGCCAAATTTAGCGAATCGGTTCTCATGTAAGTTATCAAACCCCTCTCATATAAATCCTGGGCCAGTTTCATGGTTTTTTTAGAAGTAAACCCCAATTTATTAACACCTGCCTGCTGCATGGTGGAAGTGGTAAAAGGAGGACTGGGGAATTTTTTAACCTCCTTTTGAGTAATTTTGAGAACTTCGTAATTTGCTTTTTCTAAATTGGCAACATGTTCTTTGGCTTCTTTTTCATTTTTGATAGTTAATTTTTTTCCATCTTTTTCTATTAAAGCAGCCAAAAACCTTGATTCTTGATTCTTGTTGCTTAATTCTAATTCCGCTTCTATACTCCAATATTCTCGGGGTAAAAAGGCGGAGATTTCTCGCTCACGCTCCACTATTAAACGAAGAGCCACAGACTGAACTCTACCTGCAGACAAACCTCTTTTTACCTTTGTCCAAAGCAGGGGGGAAAGTTTATAACCAACCAGGCGATCTAAAATCCTTCTAGCTTGTTGAGCATCAACCAACTGCATATCCATGTTACGGGGATGTTGGAAAGCTTCTCTTATAGCCTCTTCTGTAATTTCATGAAACACTACTCTTTTTATCTTCTTCCCCTTATCATTTATCACTTGTCCTAGATGCCAAGCAATGGCTTCGCCTTCTCTGTCCGGATCTGTGGCCAGCCACAAAGTCTTAGCTTCCATTGCCTCCCTTTTTAACTCATTAACCAGTTTTCTTTTAGCTCGCGGGATAATGTATTGGGGAGCAAAGTTATGGTCTAAATCTATGCCAAACTCACTCTTGGGCAAATCCCTGACATGCCCCATGGAGGCCATTATTTGATACTGACTTCCTAAAAATCGCTCCAGGGTTCTGGCTTTCGTCGGGCTTTCTACAATAACTAGATTGTTCATTAATATATCCTTATCAATGAAGTTTACCTTGATAGAAGTTGAAGGGTCAAGAGTTAATGCCAATAATCAATATCAGTAACGTGATCAAATCTATGAATAGCAGATAATCTATCTGACAAATGTAATACTCTCAAGTGGGAAAATACGGTTATAGCCGTAACTACCGCTATACTAAGAATTTCCAAAAGCAGTGTAGATCCTCGTGGCGCACTTACATTTAATCCCATACCTTCAGCTATTTTCTCCACCGCTCCACATTCAACAGCTACCATACCTGCTAAAACCGCTGTAGAACCATTTCTAGCCCATTGCCAATTTTTTAAGTCTGCGCGAACTTCCCCTACTTGAGCCTCTAGTTTAGTCATAAACTGATAGTAAATCTTTTAGAGTACCTTGTCAAGAACTTCAAAATCACTATCCAAAACTTGGGGATCAACTGAATCTAGCTCTTTTTGTAAATCAGTAGTTGAATCAAATTTAAAAGTTTGAGGTGAGGGGCTGGGGGTGGAAGTAGGCTTGCTGGTTGATACCCCGGGACTTATCAAATTTTTTTCTACCCTTTGTTGATTTCTGAATATAATCGTTATAAAAATTATAAAAGTTATAATAATTATAAAAGTTAAGATTTTTTTATTCATTAAGTGCCTTTCTAACTTGCGTTTTAGCCCGTAAAATTTTATTAGCTAAAATTTGCAGGGAGTATTTCAAATCACCCCCAGAAGAATATTTCTGGGCTTTTTGAAAGGCTAGCGCTTCTGCTGTATATGTAATCCAGTAATCAGCTCGCTCAACTTCGTTTTGGGGAGTGCCAAAAGCCACTAAAGTTTTTTGTCCTGCCAAGCCCTTCCTTGCCTTTAACTCCTCCATAATGCCCGAGAGTTTATTAATGTCTTCTTCAAATCGCCAACAAACTTGCTGGTTAATTTGATCTAGTGAGGGAGTGGCAAAAACTGTCACTGGAAAAATTAAAACCATTACCCCTATTAAAATCCATTTTTTCATCCTAGCAGTTCTACTCCGGCTTTAAAGAGTTGACCCTTAACCAGTTTATTTTCCAAAATCAAATGGGAAAGGTTTGCTTCCAGGGTGTCTTGGATTAAACGACGAAGGGGTCTGGCTCCCAGGACTGAATCAAAGCCACGTTTGGCCAGTTCTACTACCAAACCTTCATCAAACTCCACCAGAAAACCATTTTCCCTCATCTGATTTTGTAAACCTGCCAGTTTTAAGGTGACAATTTTTTGTAAATTATCTTTGGATAAAGGTTTAAAAAGTACCACATCATCAAAGCGATTGATTAGTTCCGGTTTAAAAATTTGCAACAGCTCCTCACTCACTTGGCTTTTTAGCTCTTCCAAACTTTGTCCTTTCTCCAGACCATGAGCGATGGTGAGCGAGGCGGCATTGGAAGTGGCAATAATAATGGTATTGGTAAAATCAACCGTCTTTCCTGCTCCATCAGTTAAACGACCATCCTCCAAAACTTGTAAGAAAAGTGTTAAAATTTTTTGATCGGCTTTTTCCAGTTCATCAAGCAGTAAAAGAGCGAAAGGCTTTTCTCTGACAGCTTCTGTCAGCTGGCCTCCTTCATCCTGTGAACCAATTAACCTACCCACCGCATCACTACTTTGGTATTCAGACATGTCAAAACGCAAAAATGCCCCCTGGTTTTTAAAGTAAACTTCTGCCAAGGTTTTAGCAGCTTCAGTCTTACCCACTCCGGTTGGCCCCACAAACAAGAATGACCCCATGGGTCTGGTCTCTTCTCGCAGTCCAATGGCACTGCGGCGCAAACTATCTGCTACCACCCTGACCGCTTCTTCCTGATCTATCAAACGTTGATGAATTGCTTCCTCCAGATTTAACAATTTCTCTTTGGCCACATTACCTAGTTCCACCACTGGTACACTGACCCTCTCTGAAACTATTTGTGATACCACTTGTTGTGTAATCCAACCACTTCTTGGTTGAGTTTGGGCTTCACGGAAAATAAACAGGGCACTATCTGGCAAAACCCTGTCCTTAATTAGGCGTGCTCCTAATTCAGCCATTTTACCTATAGCCAAATAGGAAGTTCTAATCTTTCTTTCTCTTTCGAAACTGATAGCTGCTTTCTCCAAAATCTCTACCGTCTCATCCAAGCTGGCAGGTGGAATTTCTATTTTAGTAAACAGTCTGGCAAAAGCTGCCTGTTTTTCTAAAATCTTGGAATAATTTTCTTGTTCGGTAGTGGCAATAAATTGAAAGCTGGATGATTCCATATAGGGCAGCATTAAAGAGTATAAATTCATGGTGGTAGCTACCTCACCTATTCCTAAATTATGTATCTCCTCCACCACTAAAATAATATTTTGGACAAAACTAACTTCTGCAAAAATATTTTTTACTCTATCTGCCAACTCACCTTGGGTCCTCATTCCTGATAAAAGCTTGGTGTTATCCAAAGCAACTACTCTCTTGGTGGCCAAAGAGGGAGGAGCGTCACCTGCTAAAATCTGTTTAGCTAAATATTGGATCAGCGCTGTTTTACCAGTACCTGGTGAACCAACTAAAACTACATTCTGTCTTAAATCCTGGGATAAGACATTAACAAGTTCCCTCACCAGTGAAGTTCTACCCAAAAATTCCTCAAAACCCACCTTACTCGCTTCCCTGGTTAAATCTTGGGAAACACTATCCAAGGTAGGAGTAGGCGCTCCTAACCAACCCCTGTTGACACCCCTAAGATGGCGGATGTTAAAATCATCATCCCAAAAAAAGACCAATCTCTGGCTATTTTTTTTCTTTTCTTGATAAAAAAGAGTTCCTGCAAAATCTGCCAGTTCTAAACTAAATTGTGCCAAATGGTTTTCAATTTGGGGATATATTTTTAAATAGGCCACAAAAAAATGGCTCACCCCAATGTATTTTGCACTTGTTCTTTTGGCCAAATTAAATGCTTCTTCTCCCACCTTTTCTATATTGATGGAGGAAAAATTTAAGGTTTTAAAAATATCTGGTGATTTTTCCAAATATGCCAGCAGGTTGATTACCTCGTGATGCAACAGCAGTTTAGTAAAATTCAATTTCTCCTTGGCCACTAAAGAAGCGGCCCAAAAATCATCTCCTTGGTGAACTTGCCATAGAGTTTTATGTGGATGAGACAAATGGCGAATCAAAAATAAACCCATGCCAGTCAAAAGCAATATCAAGCTTAAAATTCCACTAAATCCCCAAATCGCTGCCACTGGCAAAGCGAACCACAAAATTGCCAATGCTACCATCATGATAGTAGCCAAGGCAAAAGCAAAAAGACCTAACAAGATCCTCACTAAACGAAAGATGAAACTTAAAATGTGTCCGACTAAAGAACTATCATGAAAAAGTGGTACAAAAAGAAGTTTCCACATCAAGCCAAATCCCAAATCTTCTTCCAGATAGAGGATTAAATTTTTCCAAGTTAAAATAAAAAAACTTAAAGATTCTACATACCAAAACTTTAAAAGATGAGTAGGCAGCAAAAAATATTTCATGTGAGCTATTTAACCCTGATTAAATTACCTTGTATGTCAAGCTCTACAAAATGCTTGGCTCTACCTTCTAAATAGGCGGAACACTGGTTCTGCGCTAAATCATCCATTGCTTGTCTGGGACGATGAGCCACATCTGCTACCCACCCAGGAATTAAATCATTGGAAAGACAAGGACCACCAGATAAATCTTCACTCAAATTTTTTCTAATTTGAAAAAGTCGTTTAGCTTGATCAATGGCTTTATCGGCTTCTGGCCAAACTCCCGGCTTATAAAAATGCTCCCTGGTTCGATTGGTGTACACTAAATACGAAGAAACTAAAATCACCGCTAAGCTAGCAACTAATAAGGCAGGTTTTGACATACATTTTTATTATACCTTACAATAAATGCCGTTACCTAGATTTCGCACTATTCCCAGAATCTCCATTTTTAACAAGTCGGCACTAACTTCTGCGGCAGATAAATTGAGCTCCCGGCAAATCTCATCAATATGTTTATTTTCATTTTGCAAAGTTTCCAGAAGTTGCTTTTCCCCTGGGGAAAGTTCCTGTTTCCCTAAATTGGCCTGATCGGACCGATTAGATTTATCCCAACCCAGTTCTTCTAAAATTTCATTTGCTTCAAAAGTAAGCCTGGCTCCTTCTTTGATTAAATCTGCTGGACCACGAGATAGCTCTGATGTCACAGGGCCGGGAATGGCAAACACATCCCTACCTTGTTCCAGAGCCAAGCGGGCAGTGATTAAAGAACCGCTATCACTACTAGCTTCAGTCACCAAAACTGCCCGCGACAAACCAGAAATAATCCTGTTTCTGGCAGGGAAATTACCCGGCATAGACGGATAATCAGGAGGAAATTCTGTTAAAACCGCGCCAGCTGTTTGGATTTGTTTTGCCAGTAAAGTATTTTCCGGGGGATAAATATTATTTAAACCTCCACCCAAAACAGCCAAGGTACGGCCACCTTCTGTCAAGGCCGCCTGGTGGGCGCATGCATCAACCCCTCTAGCCAGACCCGACACAATGGTCAAACCCGCTGCTACCAAATCTTTGGTAAATTTTTCAGTCACCAGCTTTCCATAGCCTGTCATCTTGCGGGTACCCACTACGGCAATCGCTTTTTCATCTTGTGGTAAAATTTCCCCTTTATAATATAAAACAACAGGTGGATCGTAAATTTGTTTTAAGTTTTTGGGGTAGCATTCATCAAAAATTGTCAGCCATTTTATACCAGATTCTTCAATGGATTTTGCATAGTCTTCTGGACTAAAATTTCTACGAGTTTCTACTAATATCTCTACTGTATTTCTGGGAATACCCAATTCTATTAATTGTTTTTGATCAGCTTCCCATGCCAGTTTCGGGTCTTGAAAATGGTCAAGAACAGCTTTTAATCTCATTGGTCCCAAACCATCAATTGAATGAAGTGCTAAAAGATATGGAAGATTTTTTATGATCACAAGTGGATTATACAATATCAGCTAGTAGTTGACTCGTATCCGCGGCGCTGTAAAAAAATTCTCAAATTAATTCCCGCGACAGATAAGTAAGTTCCCAATAAACCCACTGTTCCCAGACCACATAGGTCACATAGGTATTAAATAATCATTTTTACTCGATCGAAAAATTTTGTCAATAATGCAAGGTACTTAACACTTACACTTGACAGATAACAATAAATAAGTATAATTTATGCTCAAAGAGGTTATTTATGGCAGAACAAGAACCAAACAGGTCAGAATCACGAAGAACGGATGTCTACTGGACTACTCGGTTTAGGGCTGTTTCAGAAAGAGATGTATTGGCAGCCATGTATTTGGCTCAAATCTGCGGAGATACAGATCAAAGCCCCGAAGAAATTCTTAACCAAATGGGTATGAATAACCCAATTGTTCAGGGACTTGCTGAAGATCTAATCAGTTATCAAAGCTCTCAAGACCCTCAAACAGCTTAAACCAAATTATTATTCCCCCAAGGTTCTGGCTGATTCCGAGGCCACACCTCCAAGATCTTGAATTAAATTTTTCTTATCTTCTGAAAAATACCATCTTAATATTTCTTTAGCCACAGGGGCTGCTACACTTGATCCTTCTCCTCCACCCTCTATTAAAACTGTCACTGCTAGTTTGGGATCATCACTTGGTGCAAAAGAGGCATACCAGGCATGAGTTCTACCTTTAGCATCACCAAACTCCGCCGTGCCAGTTTTACCAGCTGTGGCAATGGGAAAATCAAAAAATGGCCAAGCAGTCCCTCCATCTTTGGTGACCTCTGCCAGACCCTTTTTTATAAGCTGAATATCTTTGGCAGAAAAAGTATTTTCCTGTAATAACTTAGGTTTAAACTCTTTGACTGTATTGCCACTGGCTTCTGTAATTCTCAAAGCCAGATGGGTTAAATATTCTCTACCATCTGCTGCCACTATGGAAACTAAATTGGAAATCTGCAAAGGGGTGGCTAACACAAAACCCTGGCCTATGGCCATTTGCAAAGTATCTCCTGGAAACCAAACTTGACCTAAATTTTTTACCTTCCAGTTGTGATCTGGCACTAAACCTGCTGTTTCACCAGGGATATCAATACCTAAAACTTTTCCCAAACCCAATCTTTTGGCTATTTCTCCCATCACTTTCTCACCTGTTAGTTGTGACAGTCTGTAAAAAAAAGTGTCATTTGAGCGTTTTAATGCTCTGACTATATCCACCGCACCCTCCACCTTACCATATTGGTTAAAATACCAATTACTAAACTGATATGGACCTATATTAATTACTCCTGTGTCCTCGAATACAGTTTGAGCAGTAATCTTACCAGAAGACAAACCAGCCAAAGCTGAAGCTATCTTAAATGTTGAACCAGGAGGGTATTCTCCAGCGATGACGCGATTTAAAATAGGAGAATTTTGAGCAGTTAAAAAACTTTCAACATGCAGCGGATCAAACGATGGCAGAGAAACAAGAGCCAATATCTCTCCGGTGGTGGGATTTTGTACTATGGCAGCTGCACAACAAGCCTTGGTTTTCATCATAGCCTCTTTAAGGGTATTAAAGACCACTGTTTGTAAATCACTATCAATTGTTAAATAAAGATTTTGCCCTGGCAGAGCTGGCGTTTTGCGCAAAATTCTTTTAACTTGACCTTTGGCGTCAATTTCTGCAATTTCCCCTCCATCCACCCCTTTTAAAACACTTTCATATGCTTGCTCTATGCCACTTCTACCCATCCTATCTCCCAGGCGATAGTTTTTAAATTTTTGATTATTTAGTTCACCAGCAGTTATCTCCCCCACATAACCCAGCACATGGGCTGAATTTTGCCCCAAAGGATAAGCTCTAATACTGTCTATCTCCAAATCTTTTAGGTTTTCACTGCTAGCTTCCATTTTTAAAGCTTCCTCTCTGGCTATTTGGGTGGTTTTCCATCTAAATCCCGGCTCATTTTGAGCCAGGATTTTACCATTTCTATCAAAAATTACCCCCCGTGGTGCATGGATAATTTTCACTTGAACCCTGTTACCATCAGCCAGTTTTCTATTGTCTTCACCCTTCACAATTTGCAGATGGAAAAGGCGTAAAAATATGATGAAAAAGGCTATGGCAGTAAGGGCAATAAAAATAGCTACTCTCCAAATACTTCTCTTAAGATATACTGTATCTGGATTATAATTTGGCAAAAGCATATCTTGCCAACTATCTTCTTTTTGTTTTTTAAAATGACTGCTTTTCAAAGTCATTTTGGAAATTTCTTCTGGGAAACTGTGACCTAATGACTTAAAATAACCTGCCATAAGTTTAAATTTTTAGTTTAATCTCTTTTTTAAAGATAAATCTTTCTTCCCAAAAGTTCACCAGAAAATAGACTGGGAACACTAAAATAATCTCCAGCAATAATTTTGGCCAAATTTGCCAAGATGTTTTGAAAATTAAAGAGATAGTTAAATCATTCACCAGTAGTGAAATAAAAATTAAAACTGTTTGCGAGAAGATATTTTTAGCCACTGGCAAACGAGCAAAAGAGTGAGTCAGCTGAACCAAAAGAAGATATATCAACGAATGAACTCCTAAAGGATAATTTTCCAAAAATGAAGTTAAAAGGCCAAAGAAAAATGCTAAATATAAATCATTTTTATTAGGCCTTACATATGCCCGAATTAGTAAAATCACTAAAACTAAATTTAAGGGTAGAATCGCACTTTGTAAAAAAGCCGCCAATATCAAGATAGCCAATAAAGTTTTCATAGTTTACTCCATAATTATAAACACCAGTTCTAAATCTCGAATGTCAAAAACAGAGCTTATTTTGGCTTGTTTAAAAACTTCTGTTTTCTTTTCCAATACTTGCTGGACCTGACCCAAAATTAAACCTCTAGGCAAAAATCCCTCTGTACCTTCCGAATAGACTAAATCATCCTGCTCTATTTTCTCCTCATGTAGTATTTTATCAAGTAGCATCTCTTGACCAAATTGACCCACTAAGACTCCTTTAGCTTTACCATTTTTATTAAGAGAAAAGGCAGCCACTTTTGAATCAGGATCTTTTAAAAGCATCACAGAGCTACTTTTTTCCGATACAGCCACTACTCGTCCCAAATAATTATCTTTAAATATGACCGACTGATTAACCTTAACCCCATCACTTATTCCTTTATCAATTTTTAAAAAACGCTCCAACCCAATTGGCCTGGCAGGCACTAAATGATAAGTTTTGGGGTCAATGGATTGATTCTGCTCTAAAAAAGCTTCTGCTTCAGCCAATTTTGTTCTTAAATGGGCATTTTCTGAAAGAAGTTGGCCGATTTGATTTTGCAGTGCTTTATTTTCTTTGGCGGCAAAGCGGGCTTGATAAACAAATTTAAACTGCCAACCTAAAGTTTGAGCGCCGCTATAGAGTCCATATTGAATTGGTACTGTTAAGAAAGATAGGGTTTTCTTGGGTAATCTTAAAAAATTAATTTTATCCAACCCTAAAATAGTTAAACTAATTAAAGTAAGTAGTAGAAAAAAAGCCAAATTGGGGAAAAGTTTACTGATCACCGCACCAATATACCATACTTTTCCCTATTGACAAAAAATTACCAAAGTGAATACACTCATGGAAACAAGGTGAGTCATGATCAAAAGGCCCTCTTTTAATAATTTATTACAAAGCAAGTGGCAAGAGAGCAAATTTGTCTGTGTAGGATTGGATTCTGATTATTCAAAGCTTCCCCAAAGCATCAAAAAAAATAACTCCACAAGGTCAGCAATTTTAAAATTTAATCAACAAATTATTGATGCTACTTTTGACTTGGTGCTAGCTTACAAAGCCCAAGTATCTTTTTATGAAGCAGTAGGGGAAGGTGGATGGAGAGCTTTAAAAAAAACCGTGCAATATCTTCATCAAAAATACCCTAATATTCCCACTATCTTGGATGCCAAAAGAGGAGATATTGGAAACACTAATTTGGGCTATACCAAAGCCATTTTTGATGATTTGGGGTTTGATGCGGTCACTATTAATCCTTATTTGGGCCAAGAAGCGCTAGCCCCATTTTTGGCGTGCACTGATAAAGGTATTATTATTTTAGTAAAAACATCAAACCCCGGGGCAGGAGAATTCCAAGACTTACAGGTTGCTGGTAAACCTCTTTATCAAATAGTGGCAGAACATGTAGCCAAAAAGTGGAATAAAAACAATAACTGCTGCGTGGTGGTAGGTGCTACTTACCCAAAAGACTTAAAAAAAGTAAGAGATATCGTGGGAGATATGCCAATACTGATACCAGGTATGGGGGTACAAGGAGGGGAAATTAAATCAACAGTACTAGCAGGAAAAGACAGTCACAGACAAGGCATGATTATCAACTCCTCCAGGGGAATAATTTTTGCCTCCCAAAATAAGGACTTTGCAAAGATGGCCAGAACTGCTACATTAAACTTGCATCAAGCAATTAATAAATATTTAAAGGACTAATATGGTAGAACGACGTGAGAGACATGGCTTTTGGGGTATTAAAGCACAGGAGTTACCCGAAGAACCACCAGTAGATGGAAGGTATTATTTATGGGTAAATGGTGAACTTGTGCCAGTAAGACCACTTTCCAGACAAGAAGAACGCCGATTTCGTTTGCAACAGCTACCAGTTTATTCCGATGAGGAAAGAGGTATCACCATGGCATTACCGCCAGACTATCGCTTTCCACTAAATGCCCAAGTTGGTGAAGTTTTATTTGTCAGAAATTCCACTAATGAAGAATAATTTAAATACAGCCCAGCGGGTAGCAAAAATACTTTTGGAAATAAAAGCAGTCACTTTATCCCCCCAAAAACCATATAAATTCGTCTCCGGCATGCTTTCCCCTATTTATACAGATAATAGGTTGCTAATGGGTTATCCTTTAAAAAGAAAAGAAATAACTGTTTATATGGCTCACCTTATTCATGAGCTGGGTTTATATCCGGAAATTATTGCCGGTACTTCCACTGCAGGAATTCCTCCAGCTGCCTGGCTGGCTGAACTACTTAATTTACCGATGGTTTATGTTCGAAGCGAAAAAAAGGACCATGGTCAAGGAAAACAAGTCGAAGGATTATTGAAAAAAGGAAGCTCGGTACTTTTAATAGAAGATTTAATCAGTACGGGCCAAAGCTCCCTGCAAGCTGTAAATGCTATTCGGCAAGAAGGCGGGAAAATAAATAGTTGTTTGGCCTTTTTTGATTATGGTTTTAAGGATACTTCTAAAAAATATCAAAAACAAAAGGTTAATCTTTATACCTTAACCACTTTTGATTGTCTGGTGAAGATGGCCTGCCGAATGGAAATGTTAACCCCTCAAGAAGAAGTGATGGTTTTAAAATGGAGGGAAGAACCTTGGCAATGGACTAAAAAAGTCGGCTCCAAACAACCCAAAAAGGTTGATTATTAACGGAGTCCTCCAGTCACCTTAACTTTGGAAAGTAAGTCTAAATTCTCTAAGACTTTACCGCAGCCTCTAACCACACAAGTTAGTGGATCGCTGGCTACCCAAACAGGCAACTTGGTATCATCAGCCACTCTTCTATCTAAACCTCGAAGCAGCGCCCCTCCTCCTGCCAAAACTATTCCCCTCTCCAGTATATCTGCCAAAAGCTCTGGTGGAGTTTCCTCTAAAACTTCCTGTATAGTGGCCATAATTTGATTGACAGTGGGCATTAAAGCTTCGCGAATTTCGCTAGCGGAAATCTTAATGGATTTGGGTAGACCGGTGGCTAAATCACGACCCCTAATAACAGTTTCTGAAGCGCTGCCCACTTCTCGGGATGAGTCCGGCCAAGCTGAACCAATTTCAACTTTAATCTCTTCAGCCGTTCGCTCACCTATCAACATGCCGTAGCGCATGCGCATGTAGTTAACAATATCTAAATCCATTTCATCACCAGCCACCCGCAGAGAACGATTAATAACCATACCCCCCAGTGAAATCACGGCAATTTCCGTGGTTCCCCCACCAATATCCACAATCATTACCCCATCTGGTTCTTCCACCGCCAAATTTGCTCCAATGGCAGCTGCCATTGGTTCTTCTATCAGGTAAGCCTCTCTTGCTCCTGCGGAAAGACAAGCATCTTGGACAGCTCGTCTTTCTACCTCTGTAACTCCAGAAGGAATACCCACCACTACTCTGGGTCTGGGGATTTTCGGCAAAGTCCATTTACCTGGCTTAGGATTATGGTGAACTTTTTGAATAAAAAACGTCAGCATGGCTTCGGTGGTGTCAAAATCAGAAATGACACCATCCCGCAAAGGTCTAATTGCCTCAATGGCTGCCGGAGTTCGTCCCAACATTCTTTTAGCTTCAGAGCCAATGGCTAAAACCTGGTGGGTTTTTTTATGGATAGTCACTACTGATGGTTCACGAATAACAATACCTTTACCTTTAACTAGCACCAGAGTATTAACAGTACCCAAATCTATGCCAATGTCATGAGAAAGAAATTGCCAAATCATTGAGAACATGCAAGGAGTTTAACACATGCTGTTGCCCTGGGACAAGAACTCTGTTAGCATAATGAGCAAGGGATGATATGCTTGATAAAATAATTTTTATATCTTATGCCCTTTGCTTTTCTCTGGTACCTTTAATTTTTACCCCTTTTAATTTTGAACTTTTTGAATTCAATAAAATGATCTTGGTTTATTTTTTGACCACTGTCATTGTAGGAACATGGGTTTTAAAAATGATTTCCCAAAAATCTTTAATTATTAAAAGAACTCCCCTTGATATTCCTTTGCTACTTTTTTTAGCCAGCCAAATTTTATCCACCATATTTTCCACAGATGCCCATATTTCCATTTGGGGATATTATTCCAGATTAAATGGCGGGCTTTTTTCCACTGTCTCCTACCTATTACTATACTTTGCCTTTGTTTCCAATGTGGCGAAAGAGCAACTTCTAAAACTTTTAAAAATTGCTCTTTTGTCTGGCGTGGTTATTTCTTTGTGGGCCATTTCAGAACATTTTGGCCTTTCCCCTTCTTGTGTGATTTTGCGAGGGGAGTTTAATACTTCCTGTTGGGTACAGGATGTCCAAGCACGTGTTTTTGCCACATTAGGACAACCCAATTGGTTGGCAGCTTATTTAGCCATGTTAATCTTTCCTGCTTTATATTTTTACCTAACTGCTACTAAAAAAATTGCCCTTTATACATACTACATAATACTTACTACATATTATCTAGCTTTTACCTTTACCTATTCCCGGGGAGGAACATTGGGGCTGATAGCGGGGATGGCAGTATTTATACTACTTACTTTTAGAAAACTTGAATACAAAAATATAATTTTTAAGAGCGCTGGCTCGCAAGCTTTGCTTATAACGGTTATAACTTTTATACTAATAAATCTTCTTTTTGGGTCTGCCTTAACACGTTTTAATCTCACCCAACTACCTGCTTCGCAGCGAGACGAGCCAGCTGCCACCACCCAATTGGAAACAGGGGGCACAGAATCCGGACAAATTAGATTAATTGTTTGGCAAGGGGCTTTCAATATCTTCAAAGCTTATCCTATTTTTGGTTCAGGAGTGGAAACTTTTGCCCTATCTTATTATCAGTTTAGGCCAGCTGTCCACAACTTAACATCAGAATGGGATTTTCTTTACAACAAGGCGCATAATGAATTCTTAAATTATCTTGCTAATACAGGGATAGTTGGCCTTGGCTCTTACAGTATCATCATTATAACTTTTATAATTTTTGCACTAAAAAAACTAAAAAAGCAAAATATTAACCCTTTACTACTTATAAGCCTTTTGGCAAGTTATTTAAGTTACCTAGTCCAGAATTTCTTTGGATTCTCGGTAGTCATTATTGCTTTATTCTTCTACCTTTTCCCAGCCATTATTTTTGTAGCCAGCGATTCTACTCGATCACTGAAGTTCCCCAAAATTCTACATTTAATTTATCGTCGCCCTTTCTATACTCGAGTAGCTCAACTGATGATAATTTTGTCCACCCTTTATCTTTTATTTTCCATCCTCAAGCTCTGGTATGCTGACAGCCTTTTTGCCCAAGGTGAGAGAAATTCTGAAGTCGGTAACCCAGGCAGGGCTTACAACTTTCTAACAGCCGCTGCCAGCATAAATCCTCATGAACCGTTTTATAGAAGTGAACTCGCTTATGCTGCGGCGGCCTCTGCCCTAGCCTTAAATGACATTGATGCCTCGCTCTCTGCCACTTTGAAAAATCAAGCCATTGCCCAAACAGAGGCAGTTTTAAACTCAAACCCCAAAAATATTTCTTTTTGGCGAACTGCTATTCGTACTTATTTTGAGCTGTCAGCCCTTGATAAAGACTATACCCAAAAAACAATTGAGGCGCTTAATACAGCCATAAACTTAGCCCCCAGCGACCCTAAACTTTACTACAATAAGGCAGTCATTTTGGGGCAAATTGATGAAGGGGGTGAAGCCATTAAAGTCTTGCAAAAAGCAATAGAACAAAAACCCAATTATAGAGATGCTTATTATGCCCTGGCTCTTTTTCAATTTGACGCGGAAGAAAAAGAAAAGGCAGTGGAAACTATGAAGAAAGTGTTACAAATTTCACCCAGTGACCCGGAGGCGTTGGAAAAATTAAAAGAATGGGAAAAATGAAATCCATAGCCCAAGCAATTGGGGAAGTTAAGTTTAAGACTAGACCTAAAAATCTAAGCCGTGAATTTCAGGTTTATGGAGTTTTTTTGGCAGAAAGCTTGCAAGATACTAAACATTATTCTTTATACATAAAACTGGCCAAAGAACTGCCCAGAGGGATGCTGGAGAATGCTTTAAATTTTGCCAAAGGTTACAGCGGCGCCAAATCCAAAGCCAAAATCTTCATGTGGAGATTACAGGAATTAAAAAAAGGTTAGCCCTTCCAATGATCTGGATGAAGAGGATATTCTACCAACCTAGGTACAAGTTGATACCCCATATTAACCCTTTCTAAAACAACAATATCTCTCCGGTCATAATCATCAGGTAAACCAGCGCTTAGAAATTCTATTAGCATAAGTTCTCTGTCAGCATATGGTTTAGGTACTCTATAGAAAGCTTCTGTTGATAAAAATGGTGGTCTTTGACCAGATTCTGCACCTTCAACAATATCTTCCAGCTCTTGACCCTCCAAATTCCTGTATACCTCATCTCTTGAAAAATGTGCAGTCTGAAATAATCTTCCGGAATTAAATACT
This sequence comes from uncultured Gammaproteobacteria bacterium, assembly GCA_964394855.1. Classification (GTDB taxonomy): domain Bacteria; phylum Patescibacteriota; class Microgenomatia; order Daviesbacterales; family UBA10151; genus CAYMZD01. The sequence goes on from CAYMZD010000001.1 coordinate 192,639, forward strand.
GGTACGTACGCTTCCCTTAAAACAACTCTGCAGTTTGCAGGATCAATAACAAATCGACAAGGACCGTGTTTTAAACAAACTTCAATCATACCCTCTGTTCTTATTCTTATATAGTTTTCACTTGGATTAAAACGAAGTAGGTTTGATGCCCAAAGACACAGATAATTTACACCGTTACCTGTTGTGAATAATCCACTCTCTGTAAAGGCTCCTCTATCTGCAAGTCTCCTGTGTGTATTTAAAAATGATTCCATTCCCCTTCGCTCTTCAGGGGTAAGTGGTTTTGGATAAGGATCAAATTCTTGATTTGTCATATACAGAAAAGGATTATAACTAATACTCAGATCTACTATAAAATTGTTTTAGCCACTCTGCTCGTATTTCCTCCAGATCACTCTCTGTCATTTACGCTAAATCATTATACGCCAGAAGTCAACACAACTCTAATTTAATTTATGCTACAATGCCTCCATGCAAATAATTCATGCACCAGATCCAAAATTAAGAGTGAAAACTAAACCGGTGAAAAAAATAACTCCGGGGCTTCTCTCAACCCTAAAGCAAATGATTAAATTGACCAAAACTTTTAAGGATCCAGAGGGAGTAGGTTTGGCTTCCACTCAAGTGGGGTTTGATGGCCAATTTTTTGTGGCTTTGGCAAGCCCGCCTGCCAGCGAGGCAGGCAAAAAATTTCTTTCAGTGATCAATCCTAAGATTTTATCTACCAGTAAGCGCACCAAAAAATATTTTGAAGGTTGTTTATCTGTCCCTAATGTTTATGGTGAGGTTAAAAGGTATACTAATATTAAAGTTAGTTTCCTGGACGAGAGCGGTAAGCTACACTTAAAAGCTTTAAAAGGTATTCCTGCTTGGATTTTTCAACATGAAATGGATCACTTAGAAGGGACTCTTTTTTCTGATCGAGTACTGCAGCAAAAAAGCAAATTTTACAAATGGATGGGCCGCGATAAAACAGGCCAGGATATTTTTGAGGAAATTAATATATGAAAAAATTACAACATCCACAAATTACTTCCACTCCATTTGGCAATTTGCCCATTAATATAAAGGATTTGCCGACACATTTGGCTAAAACAAAAGCTCATGACGAGATAAAAATTGTCTATTTTGGCACTCCCGAGTTTTCTGCTTATATCCTGGAAAAATTAATAGAATTTTGCGGTTTAGATGAAAAATTTACTGTACAAACTGTTATTACCAGAGCGGATAAACCTGCGGGTAGAAAACAGGAAGTTAAGGAACCGCCCGTAGCAATGATTGCCAAGAAATATAATATTCCCACTCTTAAACCTACTAAATTAGATGAAGATTTTATTACTGCTCATTTATCGCTTCTGACTTGTGATTTAATCATTGTGGCCTCTTATGGCAAGATTATTCCCCAAGCTTTATTGGACATTCCCACAATAGGATCTTTAAATGTCCATGGATCAATACTCCCTAAATATAGAGGGGCTTCTCCCATTCAATCTGCCATTTTAAATGGGGATAAGGAAACTGGTGTAACCATTATGTTAATGGATGCGGAAATGGATCATGGACCTATTCTTTCTGCGAAGGAGTTTAGTTTGTCAGAAAAAGAAACTTATGTGAGTTTGAGTACAAAAATGAGCCAAGTTGCAGTGCCGCTTTTAATAGAAACTATGGTTAAATTTGTAGAAGGAAAGATTAAACCAAAGCCTCAAAATCATCAAAAAGCCACTTTTTGTAAACTCTTGAAAAAAGAAGTTGGGTTTTTTGACATTAATAATCCTCCATCACCACAACAGCTGGATCGTATGATTAGGGCCTATTATCCCTGGCCAGGAGTATGGAGTAAATGGCATAACAAAATTGTTAAATTTTATCCTGAAGGAAAAATCCACCCCGATTTGATCGGGGTCCAAATGGAAGGGAAAAAAGCTATACCTCTAAAAGATTTCCTCAACGGCTACCCTGATTTTCCCATACATTAAACCCTATATCTTCTATCAAATTCATCGTGTTTGAAAATTCCCTCCAAAGCAACTACCCTATCATTTCCGTTTCCCAAAACCGCATAAGCCAATCTTAAATTTGAAGTTAAAGGATGTTCTAACTTTAGCCAACTTCTTCTTCCCGGAGCATATTCCCGTAAACGAATAGTTCTGCTGTCTACTGTCATCTGGCCTGTTAGCATTTTTTTGGTACCTACACCCCAAGGCTCTTTTCTTAAATCATTTACCGCTAACAGACAATCCCTTTGCATTCTTTCATCTTGGGCAAAACGAGTAGATGTTTTAACTACATAACTTTGCAGTGCCTCTTCCGATAAAACTTCCCATTCAACGCTCTTGTCATTTCTATGAAGCAAGGCAACAGGTAAATAAATAGCTTGGGGCGATAAATCTGGCAGAGTCACATCGTCTTGACCTTCTTGACCATTACTTTTTCCTTTTTCTCTTTTAGCTGAAACTTTGGGAATCTCTATTTCAAATTGATTGGGTTTTTCTCGTCTGTAATACGTAACCAAACCTTTTTTTATTCCTTCAACAACCCCTGTTACTTTTTGCTTGACAAACAACTCATATGCATCCATTATTGAGCGCGGCCAAGAGATTCTTGGAATTTTAGATAAGCCGGCTACTATATCTAAGTTATGTAGGTCAATATCATCATAATCTAAATCTTGCATCCTAATAAGTAATATTGCAAACTTTAGCATATCCATAAATTCGGAAGATTCCACTGTCACCACTATATCTTTGCCACGTTTTTCCACCTTTTCAATTCCAAAACCGCCTGTTAATTTTTGCTCACAGAATTCAGCCAAAAGCGGCTCTGGTAAGCCACCGTTTAATAATTTTTCCGTCCAAGTAATCCTTTGTTGATCCAGTGAATTGGCTCCTCTGGGAGCTTCAAATTCAAATTTAGCCAGTCTGACTAAAAAGGGCCTAATACCCTCCCTTTGACCAACAAAAGTTGGCTCATTTAAAAAATCATTTAAATCAGCCAGTTGTGGAAAATCTCCACTCAAATAATTTCTAAACCGATCAAAAAGTTCTTGTTTTGTTTGGCGCAGCGAGGTTAAAAGAGGCCGCGTCTCCCCGTCAAAATCATCAGAAAATTCCTCTAATTCTTCTGTTAATCTATTCCACTCATTCCTATAAATAGTTGGAACCTGTCTTTGAAACTGCAAGGCCAGGCGTTTTTCTCTAGATGAAGGAGGGATTGGAGCTTCTTCATCCTCTGCCTGTTTAAAAATTACTCCTTCTATTTTCCCTTGTACAGAACGAAACATAGTATTTAAGGCTTTATTATCAATTCTCTGCTGCAGTCTAGGATTTTTAACCCCGGTTAACACACTTAATCTTGTTAATTGCTGCACCCACACTTCTAATGATTTAGATTTTCTCCAAGCAGCTACTTCACTCTTTAGTCGGGAAGATAAACTACCTAACTCATCAAAACCGGTTTTGTTGGCCTCAACAAAACCAGAAAAGGCATTTCTTACACTTTCCATTTCTCAATTATATCTAATTTTAGCTTTCCTTTCCCCTTTGTGATTTTTCATTAGCAAATTGTGAATTAAATCAAAATTCTTCGATCGAAAAAAAATGATTAATGATTTCCTAAGCGGAATTTAAGCTGCCGGGGCCTGTCCTTGTGGTTTTTCAGTGGAGACAAATGCAGGTTTTACCATTCTCAAGCATTTAGTACAGTATTTTTGGCCCTGATAAACATGTAAATTGGGTTTTTGAACTCTTTTGTGAATGGGGGCGCGCAAAGCCCAAACACCACCAATACCATGTCCCTTACGGTGTCTTGAGTAGGCAACCCTTTGTTTTCCTTTTCCGCATCTTGAACAAATGCTCATTTGTGATAATATATCATAATGGCTCCTGAATTTCTAGCTTTATCTATTATCATTTTACTTTTTTCCGTTATAGTCCATGAGGTCATGCATGGAGTGGTGGCCAAAAAATTTGGAGATAATACAGCAGAGCGGGCCGGCAGGTTAACTTTAAACCCCCTCCCCCATATTGACCCAATTGGTACAGTGGCTTTACCGCTTTTACTGATAATTTCCGGTTCCCCCCTACTCTTTGGCTGGGCCAAACCCGTGCCGGTTAACCCTTTAAATTTTTCCTCTTTGCGAAGAGGAGAACTCTTGGTTTCCGCTGCCGGCATTTTGGCCAATTTTGGTTTGGCCATTTCAGCTGCTTTAATTTTCCATATCTTAAACTTTCTGCCTCAAGCTTTCCCTTTTATTTTAGGGGCCCTTCTTCGCTATACAGTCATGATTAACTTGATTTTGGGCATATTTAATCTTTTTCCTATACCTCCTTTGGATGGATCAAAAGTTTTGCAGGCCATCTTGCCATATAATCTGGCCAAAGAGTTCCAAAAATTGGAACAATATGGTTTTATAATCCTCTTGATTTTACTTTTTGTGCCTCTTGGCAACTCCACACTGCTGCATGCCATTTTAAGCTTTTTTGTGGGAATTTTCTCCAGCATTTTAGGGTTTTAATTCTGTAATCTGGATTACTTGACAAATATTTAAAGTTGTATTAAGCTTACTTTGTCCACTAAGGACATTTAGTAGATGGCCTTTAAAGGACACTGTCCGCCAGAGGCGAGACAATTGCTTCGCCAAAGGCGAGCTGCCCTACGTAGCACGTTTGAAAATTGAAAAATATTTTTCCTCCACTGATTTATCAACCTAAGGGGTTGACCTGGAGTTGGTGTCCTTGTACCGCATGGTACAGGACGCTACAGGGTTCCCACCTGAACTGAAAGGGGGAAAATTTTCAATTTAGCGTCTATGTAGGGAGAAATTATTCTATAAACCACTGCTGATCTTCTAATGACCTAAATAGTCCGGTCAATTTTAAGCGAAGTCACCTAGAAAAATTGATATAATATATTGTATGCCTTCTTAGCTCAATGGCAGAGCGTATGTTTTGTAAACATATGATAACAGTTCGATTCTGTTAGAAGGCTCCAAGTTTACACTGAAGAATGAAGTGCCGAAGTGGCTCAGTGGTAGAGCACGTTCTTGGTAAGAACGAGGTCACGGGTTCAATTCCCGTCTTCGGCTCCCATCTGTTACAATTAAATTAGTGAAACAGCATCATTTTACTATAGCTACATTTATTCTTTATATTGTGGGTATGACTGCCTTGATGATTTGGCAAGGCATTGGCATTGCCCCGGATAGATACGCTTTAATTTTACTTTTGGGAGCACTTTTAGTCCGCCGCACCAGGCAATTTTTGATTGATTGGATACCTTTTTTGTTCATTTTAATTAGCTATGATTTCTTGCGTGGTTTTGCCGATAATTTATCTACCAGGGTAAATTTTAATGATTTGTTGCTGGCAGACCAGAAACTTTTTGGGGGTATTATTCCAACTCAAGCCTTGCAGGAGCATTTTTATAAAGCAGGCCAAGTTCAATGGTATGATTTACTGGCCACTATTTTTTATTTTCTGCACTTTGCTCTCCCCCTGGCTTTCGCCTATCTTCTTTGGGTTGGTAGCAGAGAACGATTCAGGCAATTTGTCATTGGAATTTTACTGTTATCTTATGGCGGATGGCTAACTTACTTAGTTTTCCCCTCTGCTCCCCCCTGGATGGCAGCTCAATCAGGATTTTTACCTGGAGTACAAAAAATTCTGGATGCTACCTTAGCTCTATTTCCGGCAATTTTAGAACTGCCCACGATTTACCATCGCTTAAACCCCAATCCAGTGGCAGCGTTACCCTCCATGCATGCGGCCTACCCATTTTTAGTATTACTTTTTTCTCTGCAGTTTTTTGGCAAAAAAGCTTTATTTTTCATTCTTTATGTAATTTTGGCCTGGACTTCTTTTGTTTATTTAGGAGAACATTATGTGATTGATATTATTATGGGGGCTTTGTATGCCGGAATCTTCTTCTACCTTTCAAAATACATCTATGCAAAAGTGGTTAAGCATAGTATAATCTCCCCTAATGGCCAAAAAAGGTAATAGAATTTTAATCGGGTTTGTTTGTGCTGTTTGCAAAAACAGAAATTATGTAAGTTCCAAAAATATTATTAATACTAAAGACAAAATAACTTTGAGTAAATTTTGCAAACACTGCCGCAAAACTACAGAGCATTCGGAAACTACAAAATTGGATTAAACTTAAATTGCAACTACTCTTATTTTCCAGTACAATTTAGTAAGTTTAGGGGTGTCGTTCAGTGGTAGGACAGGGGTCTCCAAAACCCCTAACGAGGGTTCGATTCCTTCCACCCCTGCTTAATAATCCACCCTGACTCTGGTTAATTGTAAATCCACCGAGTAGCCGGTTGATGATTTGGCTTGGACTGTGTAAGTTTTGGCACCACTGGTTAAAGTAAAACCGGAGGAAGTCTTGGTAGAATAATCCTGGGAAGTAGTGGATAAAACACTATTCAAGACGGCGGTTCCGTCTGTTTTATTAAAAAGCCTCACTTCCCCTTTACCATTGCCCTGAAAAATTCTAAAAGAAGCTTCAAACACCATTTGTTTGTATCCCGGGTAATCAGAGGGGTTAATACTCACTTCATGACCGGTTACTGTGGCAAAATCGCTGGTGCTGGTGCCTGATCCTCCATAACCTATGGGAATATACAAAGTCTTAGGAGTGGTTGAGGTAGAAGTAGTTTGAGAAGAACTAGTTTGAGATTGGGAAACTACCGGTGTAGTTGACTTAACCTTAGCTAGATCATCAATTTGCTTTTGCAAAGGGGCTATGGCAGAGGCTATCATCTCCTGAATATCTGACTTGCCCAAAGGAGGCTCACCTGGCACTTCACGAGGCTGGGTAATGGTTGGGCTCCCGCCTGGGAGTGCGCTTTCTACTTTATCCTTAACAGTTTCCACATTCGGAGAAACATTCAGTTTGCTTAATCCGAAAATCAAACCCCCAACCACAGCAATAAGTGCTGCTATCATGAGCAGTATCCGAAACATAATTTCATGATATCATATTATTAGTGAACCTGTTATTGACCAATCCCGAATTAATCGGGACCAATCTTTATTTATTTTTAATGGCCACAACCTTGGCCATTTTGGAGATCCAAATTGAAGGGGCTCATGGCTGGGCCAAGAATTTACCCACCTGGAGACCCCATCCCCAAAATCCCATATCCAAAATTTGGACCAAAATCATGTCCGGCAAAGAGGCTACAGGCTACCATTTGAGTATGTTTTTACTAGTCCTTTTAATTTTCCATTTACCTTATGTTTTTGGTTTAACTTTGACTTTGGAGCACTGGATAAAAACTATTTCTCTTTATTTTATGTTTGTGGTACTCTGGGATTTTCTCTGGTTTGTCTTAAACCCCCACTGGCCCCTAGCTAAATTTAAAAAAGAGCATATTGAAATTCACAAGAAATGGTTGTGGTTCGCCCCAGTGGATTATTTTGCCGCCATAACTTTTTCGTTTTTAATCATTTTACCAGTACACTTTATAAATCCACAGTATCAGCTTTTGAGTTTCTGGGTTCTTAATTTCACTCTCTTCGTCCTGCAAACACTCCTGGTAATTTTATTTACTCTTTATATTTTAAAAATTGACAAATGGCAGGAAAATACCCCAAACTAAAGATATGGCAGAATTATTTCACAAAATTGCCCTGTTCGTATCTTCTGTGGCTGGCTCTCCCTATGTTTTTGTGGCAGCTTTAATCATTATTGGTACTTGGGCCCTGACCGGTCCGGTTTTTGGCTTTTCCGATACTTGGCAGTTAATTATAAATACCAGCACCACCATTGTTACCTTTTTAATGGTTTTTTTAATCCAAAATACTCAAAACAGGGATGCCAAAGCCATGCAGATTAAGCTGGATGAGCTCTTGCGGGGAGTTAAAGGAGCTAGAACTTCTCTGGTTGATATTGAGGATTTATCAGATGAAGATCTAGAAGCTCTACACAATCAATTTAAAAGTCTCCATGAAAAATACTCCCAAGAATTGGAAAGAAGAGGCAAGATAAAAAAATAAGGTATGCCAGATGATCCACCCAAACCCAAACATGACCACACTAGCTTAAAGTTCCCAGAGGGCTTTTTATGGGGAGTAGGCATCTCTAGCTTTCAAGTCGAGGGTCAAAACTTTTTTGCTGATTGGTGGAATGCAGAGATTAAAAAAACCCCACTCAAGCAGCGCTCTGGCCAAGCTGCCAACCAATACCATTTATATGAGAGTGATTTTGACTTGGCTAAAAAGTTAAATTTAAATGCTTTTAGGCTGTCTTTGGAATGGTCCAGGATTGAACCAAGGCCTGGTGAGTTTGATCATCATGAAATTGAACACTACAGGAAAGTTTTAAAATCTCTCAAAGATAGAAATTTCAAAGTGATGCTGACCCTTTGGCACGTCACCTTGCCACAATGGATTGCCGAGCAAGGAGGCTGGGAAAATTCCCAAACTGTTAAATATTACTTAAGATATTTGGAAAGGGTTGTTCCTGAAATAAAAGATTTGGTTGATTTTTGGATTACCCTTAATGAACCTGATATTTATGTGTTTATGGTCTACAATGCCAAAACCTGGCCAATTTCAAGAAATGGCGTGTTGGGTCAAATCAAAACTTATTTAAATTTGGTGTCTGCCCATAAAAAAGCCTACAAACTTTTACATAGACTATCTAATTCCCCGGTGGGGGTAGCTCAAAATATGCAATCTTATGAAGGTTATCACAAGCACTCTTTAAGGGAGCAAGCAGCTGCCATAATCTCCGATTTAGTGGCCAATCACTTATTTCATTTTTTAACCAGAGGGTATCATGATTTTTTAGGAGTAAATTACTATTTTCATCATCGTTACAAGGTAGATAAAGGTTTCTTACCCAGCATGGTTAATGTGGCAGACCACTTGCGGGATGTCTCGGACATGGGTTGGGAAATTAACCCTGAAGGTCTTTTTGATGTTTTGGCTGATTTGGAGAATCATTTACCAATTTATATAACAGAGTGTGGTATCGCCTCCACCAATGATGACCGCAGAACCAGATTTTTAATCCACTATTTACAGGAAGTTTATAGAAGCCTACATGCTGGAGTAAAAGTTAAGGGATTTTTTTATTGGTCATTAGTGGATAGTTTTGAATGGGAATATGGTTATAATTCACGGTTTGGACTCATTGAAGTGGATTTTAAAACTCAAAAGCGGATTATTCGATCTTCTGCTCATGTTTATGAGGAGATCATCAAACGCAATGCCATTCCCCATGATCTGTTAAAACTGCTGGGCCATGGCATTAGAGTTGAGGATGTGTTGAAGGAGAAAATAAAGGAATGATCGGATTCCTGCCTATTTCTATTTTAGCTTATGCCCTAGAAGGTGGAGCTATTGTGGTTAATAAGATCCAGCTCCAGACCCGCCAGCTAAATCCCCTAGCTTATACTTTTTACTCCGGAGCGTTGCAAGGTCTGGCTATTTTCCTTTTCCCTTTTGGATTTAAATTTGATTTTTCCAATCTGGCCTTGCTCTTTAGCATACTTTCCGGTGTAATATTTGTCCTGGCTTTATATGCCCTGTATCAAGCTTTGCAAAAAAATGAAGCGTCTGTGGCCGGCCCTTTAGTGGGAGCATTTAATCCTTTATTTATTCACCTATTGGGGGTGATATTTTTAAGTCAACTGCTCACGTCCGGACAGCTAACTGCCTTCTATGTCTTGATTTTGGGGGGATTGGCCTTAACTTTTTCTTTGTGGTCATCAAGAGTCAACTTAAATAAAGGTTTTTTATGGATTATACTGTCCGGATTTTTACTGGCCATTTCCTATATTTTCCTGCGGGAAGCTTTCCTTTTAACCAGTTTTATTAATGGATTAATTCTTTCTCGGGTATCTGCAGGTAGCTTTGTTTTATTATTTTTACTGCTTCCCGGCTTGAGAGTCAAGATATTCGCCAAAAGCAGCCAAAATGTCACTCAAGTAAGTGCTCTTTTTTTATTTGGCCAAACACTGGCAGCAGGGGGTAATTTTTTGATATTTTTAGCTACTTCCTTGACTTCTCCAGCTTTAGTCAATGCCTTTTTTGGAGTGGAATATTTAGTCATACTTTTGGCAGCTTTGATCTTTGCTAAAAAAGCCCCACAGCTTTTGGATGAGAACTTATCCCGCGGAGTACTGGTACAAAAAGTGGCAGGAGCAGCAGTTTTAAGTTTGGGAATTTATTTGTTAAGTAAGTAATGAAAAATCATAAAATTCATATCCTAATACTAATTATTCTGATAATTTTAGCTTCCATTTTCGTGATTTCCAATCTGCAAACAGACCGGGAAAATTCCCATAGGCCAGTGACCTATGGAATTTCCTTTGATCCTACTTATGCAAAGTATTTAGGACTTGACCCAAAATCCACTTATCAATCTATTTTAAAAGATTTGAGTATAAAAAACATTCGTTTATCTGCTTTATGGGATAGAATAGAACCCCTTGACTCCGCTCAGGGTAAACCCTTTTATTTTGAAGAGCTCGACTGGTATGTCAGTAAGGCTACTCAAAACAAGGCACAGGTAATCTTGGCTATCGGGTTTAAACTGCCCCGCTGGCCGGAATGCAGGGTTCCAAGATGGCTGGAAACTAGGAACGAGGAACTAAGAACTAGGCAACTAATTATGCTTAAGGCAGTGATCGAGTATTATGAAAAAAATCCCACCATTGTCGCCTGGCAGCTGGAGAATGAGCCACTTCTGGAATTTGGAGTTTGCCCCAAACCGGACAGACAATTTTTGCAAAAAGAAGTAGAGTTTGTCAGATCAAAAACCTCAAAACCAATTATTATTTCCGATTCCGGGGAACTTAGACCATGGGTTACTCCCATGAAGCTATCTGATATCTTTGGCACCACCCTTTATAGGATAGTGGAAACACCCATTATCGGCCAGTTCTATTATCCTTTAAGGCCCTGGTTTTATCGGATCAAATCTGATCTGGTTAGAAAGTTTTTTGCTCCCCAAAATCAAAAAACCATCATCGTAGAACTACAAACAGAAACATGGTCTAACAGACCGCTTTCCCAAACACCCGTGGATGAGCAAATTCAAAACTTCACCCTGCAACAGTTCAAAGATACCATTGACTTTGCTAGAAAAACCGGGTTTTCGGAAATCTATCTTTGGGGAGTGGAATGGTGGTATTATCTTTTGCAAAATGGCCACCCAGAGTATCTCCAATATGCCAAATCACTCTTCTTTTGACTATATTTGATATAATTTGGTATAAAAGATAATACTTTCTTGAAGCTAGCTAATTACTCTAAAATTGATTTAGGACCTGCAAACTGTTCCTTGTGGTTACAAAATATTTATGCCCAAGGAAAAAATAAAAAACCAGTTTAGGCGTTCCCCACTGGCCGTAGCTACTTTGTTGGTCGTTTTTTTAATCATCAAAATTGGCAATGGCCCGCTTCGTCTATTGCAATCTCTGCACCCCAGGCACATTCGTGGTCGTCCCAAGAAAAGACATTTACCTCCAAAAGTAAAGTTTATCTTAATTGTCAGCCTAGCAGCCATCCTCTTTATAAACTACACCTCCTTTACACTTAAATCAGCTTCTAGCCTCCCTTCGCCTACCCAACTAGTGGAAAATACTCATCCCCTGACTACTGAAATTTATGATAGAAAGAACCAACTACTGTTTAGGCTTTATGAGGGTCGTAATCGCACTTTAGTGAAACTGGAAGATTTACCGCCATATCTTGCTCAAGCCACCATTGCCATTGAAGACAAGAACTTTTTTCAGCATGGGGGTTTTGATTTAGAAGCCATTTTCCGAGCCCTCATTCATAACCTAAAAGGGGGTGAACTTCAAGGGGCTTCTACTATTACCCAGCAACTGATAAAAAATACTCTGCTCACCCCAGAAAAAACCTACACCAGAAAGCTAAAAGAAATTTTTCTGGCCTTTTGGGCAGAGAGAATTTATTCAAAAAAAGAAATTCTACAAATGTATCTAAATGAAGCTCCCTATGGGGGGACAGCTTGGGGCATAGAGGCCGGTGCTCAAACCTACTTTGGCAAACAAGCTAAGAATTTGACTCTGGCAGAGGCTGCGTTTTTGGCTGGACTACCTGCTTCTCCTACAGAGTATAATCCCAACAATGCCAACCTGGACAAGATTAAGCTACGGCAAAAAGAGGTCCTGCGTAGAATGGTGGAGGATGGCTATATCACAAAAGAGCTGGCAGAAAAAGCCATCCTGGAACCTTTAGATTTTAACTCACCCACCAACAGTATCCGCGCACCCCATTTTGTGATGTATGTCAAAGAGTTATTATCCCAAAAATATGGGCCTAGAGTTGTTTCCCAGGGTGGATTAAAAATTTATACTACCCTGGACTTGAAGTTGCAGGAAAAGATGCAAAAAATAGTTAAGGAGGAAGTTCACAGTCTTTTAAGTCTTAATGTCACCAATGGAGCATTGATGATCACAGATGCCCCCACCGGACAGATTTTAAGCCTGGTAGGTTCTAGAGACTACTATGAACCTCAATTTGGTAATTTCAATGTGACAACAGCCTTGAGACAACCCGGTTCTGCTATTAAAGTGCTCACTTATGCCACAGCTTTTAAAAAAGGTTTTAGCCCGGGAAATACTATTTTGGATACACCAGTCAGTTTTAAAGATGGTTCAAACTCATATTCTCCTCAAAACTATGATAATAAATTTCATGGGCCAGTTTCAATAAGAGTGGCTTTGGCCTCTTCCTATAATGTACCAGCAGTCAAGATGTTGGCCACCGTGGGTATTGAGGAGATGATCAAAACAGCCCAGGATATGGGTATTACTACTTTAAATGATCCACAAAGATATGGTTTATCATTAACTTTGGGTGGGGGTGAAGTCAAAATGATTGATATGATGGCAGTTTATGGTACTCTTTCTCAACAAGGTTTTAAAAAATATCCCACACCCATTTTAAAAGTGACTGACTCAAGCGGCAATATTCTGGAGGAATATGAAGATCACGGGCAGCAGGTTCTCTCACCAGAGATCGCTTATCTAATTACCCATATTTTATCTGATAATCTGGCTAGAAGCCCGGCTTTTGGTCCCAATTCCCTACTTTATATTCCAGGCTTTGAGGTGGCTGCTAAAACTGGCACATCAGATAATAAAAGAGATAACTGGGCTTTTGGCTATACCCAGCGGTTTGTGGTGGGGGTGTGGGTGGGTAATAACAATAATTCTCCCATGAACCCCTTACTTACTTCAGGTGTGACAGGAGCTGCCCCAATTTGGAATAAGATCATGCATGAACTTTTGGATGGGACACAGAATCTAGTTTTTGAGAAACCTGCGGGTATAATTGAAGCCATGGTTGATGGTAGGCGTGATTTAACCTGGACAGGGGTCCTTCCCAAAGCTTTAGTCAGATTTTCCCAAAATGGTGATCAGCTGATATTTTCCGATAATTTCTCCACCTATGCTACCCCATCAGCCAAAACAGTATCAAAAGATGGAGTAACTAACTAAATGAAATCAACCAAAAAACTAAAAATAGTAGTGGTCATGCCAGCTTATAATGCCCAAAAGACCCTGCGTAAAACTTATCAGGATATTCCCAAGGGATTAGTTAATAAAGTTATTTTAGTGGATGATGGCAGTCATGACAAAACTGTCCAAGTGGCCCAAAAATTAGGCATTAAAACCATAGTGCATCCCCAAAATAGAGGCTATGGGGGAAATCAAAAAACATGTTATACCATGGCTTTAAATGAAGGATCTGATATTGTGGTCATGATTCATCCTGATTATCAATATGATAGCAGTTTAACTAAAGAGCTGCTTAGACCGATCTTAAAGGGCAGATTTGATATTATGCTGGGGTCAAGAATCAGGACCAGAAACGAGGCTCTAGCCGGAGGTATGCCTGTTTATAAATATATCGCTAACAGATTTTTGACAATTTTAGAAAATATCATCTTGGGACAAAATTTATCTGAATATCACACCGGATTTCGGGCTTTTAAGAAAAAGGTTTTACAAAAGGTGCCTTTCCATAAGTTTTCTGATGACTTTTCCTTTGATCAAGAGATTTTAATTTCTGCTATCTATCATCAATATAAAATCGGCGAAATTCCCATACCTGTACGTTACTTTAAAGAAGCCTCATCCACCAATTTTGGGCAAAGCACCAAATATGGTCTGGGAATTTTAATGAGCTTGCTAAAATATATCTTGGCCCAAACTGGAATTTATATTTCCAAAATATTTAAATAAGTTATATTATTCTTTCCCCAAAACCACCCAGCCCCTTAAATCTTTTTTATGGTACCTGACTGGGCTGGTGATAAAACGAGAGAAGCTTCCTATGAAGATGATGGTGCCAAAGCGGGCATCTTTCCTCTTGTCCCAGTATTGCTCCTCCATAACCAACTCCTTCCCATACCTTTTTCTTAAAAACTTTAAGTCGCTTAAATCTAAGTTATCAAAAAAGTGGACTTTTTTCACTCTAAATTGGCCAATGATATCTTTGCCGGAAGGCTTGATGTAAACTAAATCTCCAGCAGATATAATCCCAAAAGGCACATTTTTGACCTTGGAAAACCTACTTTCAATGGTTTTTTTGCCCTGAAGAATTAAATCCCCTGCATCGCCTTTAAAAATAGCCAGGTGTTTTTTCATTCGGGAAGATTATAGCACTTTTTATTTTCCCGTTGACTTTATACACTTTATAAATACATAATAAAATTAGCCCAAAAGTATCAATGACCACAGAGAGAACTGAAGGTGAAATTCTAGTTGAAGAGTATATCCAAGATCATCAAAAACCTTACTATTCCTTGACTGATTTAGCACATGCGATTGGCAGAAAAACCTCTTCTTCTATTTCCAAATCAATTCCATGCCAAGAAAGATTAGCTCGCGCTGGTATTCATCTTAATTACTATACTCCGAATAGATTCTCGGAAGAAGAATTAAGAAGGGCTGCTTTTGTTTTGGGTCCACCTAAGCCTAGAAAAGAAACTAAACAAGAGCAAACAGAAAATCTAGAAGAGGTAGAGCCTACTCTTGAAGAAATATTCCGGCGTAGACCTCATTATGAGGATGGTCCCCCCCCCAGAAGTATCTATTAGTCAACCTACTGCTTCAGCGTATTTTACTGAAGATCAAACTTTTGCCTTGGCCGCGGCATTATATTTTCGCCTTAACAACTCCAGTGTAAACGGCGCTTTACCATTCACTCCAGAAACGATTCTTACCAGACTACATCAAATTGCAGTTTCGGCAAACCGCTCCCGTAGTACCCTTGATGGAGATTTTTACGATAAATTTATTGGAATAATAACCTCTATTCCCGGCCAAGAAATACCACCCATGAGCCAAAACGGTCAAGTTCAACATTTCCTGTTAGCTCTAACCCATTTATTGATTCCACCAAATCATTCCGCAAATCAGTTTTTACGCCATTTATTATCTGATTATAGCAGAGCTGTAAAGCAATCTAGATAAACTAATAGCAAAGTTGCTAAAAATTGCTATTTATCCTAATGTTTGCAAAACTATCTAAACAACCTTATAATATCCCCAATGGTTGATACTTTGATTGAAGAATATACATTTGAAAATTTTGTGGTAGGTGGCAGTAACCGCTTAGCCCATGCTGGAGCCTTGAGTGTAACTGAAAGATCCGACAGAAGATATAATCCTCTTTATGTGTATGGGGACAAAGGATTAGGCAAAACCCATCTTCTGCATGCCATTGGACATAGAGCCAGAAGTGAGGGTGGCCTAGTCCTTTATTTGACCGCAGAAGAATACAGGAATAAGGTTTTATGGTCTGTTCGAAATAATGAACCGGATTATTTTCGAGCCAGATATTATAGTTTGAATTTTCTGCTTTTTGATGATGCTAGTGATCTTGGTCAAATGGAAGAAGTGCAGGAACGGTTTTTCCACTGGTTTAATACCCTACATCTCGATAGGAGTCAGATAGTTATTGCTGGCAGCCGCCACCCTCGCTCTATGCCTCTTCTGGATGACAGGTTACGCAGTAGATTTGAGTGGGGATTGGTGACAGAAATTACCCCGCCTAATCTGGAAACACGCCTGGCCATCTTACAAGCCAAGGCAGATGCAAAAAAGGTAGAACTTGACCCGGAAGTATTAGATTTAATTGCTCATCGAGCCCAAACCGATATCAAATCACTTGAGGGAGCACTAAATTGTGTCCTAAATTACAAAGAAGCTCACCAAGTAAAAAAGATTTCTTTTGAGATGGCGGTTGAAGCTCTGGAAGCAGTTAATGACAGAACCCGTCGTTTATCATTACAACCTGACTCAATTATTCGGGCCACCGGAGAAAAATTTGCAGTTCCGGAAGATGTCATGAAAGGACCCAAGCGAGATAGAGAAATAGTGCTGGCTCGCCATGTAACTATGTTCTTAATGCGCGAGGGAACATCGCCTTCTCTGGCAGGGATTGGCCGTGAGTTGGGGGGAGGGATCATTCCACAGTAGTCCACGCCTGTGAACGTATTCAAACTGAATTGCAAGATAACTCAAGATTACTCCGTCAGGTACAAGAAATCAGAGCAGCTCTTTATCATTAATTTTCTTGCTATTTATTTCCCTTTTTGTTATACTTGACAAAGTGGTCGAATACTCGACCATTTTTTTCTATGAACAAAGCAATTTTTTTCTTAAAAGAAGTTAAAGAAGAACTGGAAAAAGTAGTTTGGCCCACCAGAGAACAAACCATCCGCTATACCATTTTAGTAATTATCGTAGCCGTGGCAGTAGGTTTGGCCTTAGGTGGATTAGACTATATCTTAACACTAGTGACCAATTTCTTGGTACAAAGTTATGGACAATAAAAACATCAGTAAATGGTACGTGGTTCACACCTATTCCGGTCATGAAAATAAGGTGGCTGCCACCCTGAAACAACGTATCGAAGCTGAACACTTGGAAAATAGAATCCTGGAGATTCTGGTGCCTATGCAGGATAAAATTGAAATCCGTTCTGGCAAGAAAACAGAGGTTAAGGAGAAAATCTTTCCTGGTTATATTTTAGTTAAAATGATTTTGGATAACCAAACTTGGTTGACTGTCCGAACTACTCAAGGAGTAACCTCCTTTGTGGGGGTGGGAAATAAACCAACTCCTATTTCCGATAAAGAAGTAGAGACTATTGTCAATTTTACCAAAATTCAACAGCCTACCTTTAAACAAGTTTTTTCGGTTGATGATACTGTTAAAATCATTGATGGGCCATTTGCAGAATTTATTGGCAAAGTGGATTCTGTGGATGAGGAAAAGGGTAAAGTCAAAGTGTTAGTATCCATTTTCGGCAGAGAAACACCAGTGGAGCTAGATTTTCTGCAGCTTCAGAAAATATAGGAAAATTGTATGGCCAAAAAGATAAAAACATACATTAAACTAAATATTCCAGCAGGGCAAGCCACTGCAGCTCCCCCTGTGGGTCCGGCGCTGGGACAACATGGCCTGCCTATTATGGAGTTTGTCAAAGCTTTTAATGAGCGCAGTGCCGAGCGTCAGGGTGTGATTCTACCTGTAGTCATCACAGTTTATGAAGATCGAACTTTCTCTTTCATCACTAAGGAACCACCGGTGGCTGAAATGATTAAAAAATCTTTGGGTTTAGAGAAAGGCTCTGGAAAAGCCCTAAAAGAGCCTGTTGGCACTCTTGATCGCTCACAAGTTGAAGAAATTGCCAAAGCTAAAATGCCTGATTTAAATACCAAAAATTTGGCTGCTGCCATGAAAATTGTAGAAGGAACAGCCAGAAGTATGGGGGTAAAAATAAATGGGTAAAACACGCACAAAAGTAATTGATGACTCCAAAAAAGATGAATTGGTAGAGAAATTAAAAAAAGAGTTGGGAATTAAGGAGGAAGGCGAAGTGAGGCTGCCTCCGAAAGAGAGTGTACCCAAGGGGGCGGATCGAAAACCCAGTAAAGCTCGCCGATCTAGAAAATACCTGGATGCTGGGAAAGAGTTGGATCGAAGCAAAGTCTACTCTTTAGATGAAACACTTGACATGGTTAAAAAAATGTCTTATTCTAAATTTAATGGGACCTTAGAGGCTCACATAAACACCGTGCAAACGGGCCTTCGCGGTTTCCTCCATCTGCCCTTTGCCTCCGGTAAAAAACTACGCATCCTTGCCTTCGGAAAAGGCGCTGAACAATCGGGCGCAGATTTGGTTGGAAGCGATTCTACTCTCGATGAGATTGAAAAGGGCCACATTAAATTTGATTTAATTATTACTACACCAGAGTGGATGAGTAAACTTACCAAAGTAGCCAAAGTATTGGGTCCCAAGGGTTTAATGCCCAACCCCAAAAACAACACCATCGCATCCGGCCAAGACGGATTAAAAAAGGCTGTAGAAAGCTTTCAAACAGGTAAAACTGAATATAAAACCGAAGCCAAGACCCCCATTATTCATCTTTCTCTGGGAAAGCTTAACCAACCAAATGAAGAATTAACAGCCAATGTTAAAACCCTACTTCAAACTATAGGCAAAACCAAAATCAAAAAGGTCACTCTTTCCCCCACCATGGGTCCAGGAGTCAAGCTTGATTTAGCTTCTATCTAAAACTACTTATTTTTCTTAAGTATCTGGCTAAGAATCATTCCCAAGTCTATTTTTAAAAAGTAGATTGATATTACCCCAAAACTAATGACAAAAAGCGCAGTTAAGACATGAAATAAAACTATCATGGCTGAAGCCAAGTTCGTGCTGACACCAAAAACCCCGGAAAAAATTAATAAACCCGATGCTTCTGCTGAACCGACATATCCCGGGGCTGCAGGCACAAGATAAGTCAATGCCGAAAGAAGTTGTCCTAAATACATTTTTAAATATTCCTGGTGACTGCCTATGGCTAAAAATGTAAAATACCAAATAGCAGCATCTGCACCGTAAGCTAAAACTGTCAAGCTAAATAAAGCTAAGATGTCACGAGGCCCTCTTTTTAAAACAGAGAAAGAATTCATCAGGTACACAGAAATACGATAAAAGTATATCTTAATAGTATTTATTATTAACAGATATCTCAAAAAACTGAATAATTTTTTAGCAAAATTTGATTGATAAACCATTAAGAAGGTTAGAAAAAGGCTAATAAAAAATATAATCGTTATAATAATTATAAAACTTATACTCAAAGAGGTGGGGATCAAAAAAAGGAGAACTGCAACCAAAATTAAAACAGCCAAGAAGTCTATAAAACGATCCAGAAAAATCCAAACTAAGGATTTTCCAAATGGGAGATGATAGCTTGTATGAAGATAAATACCCTTAGCTATCTCTCCTCCTCTTATGGGAATTAAAAAATTAAGCATAGTGGCAACTCCATTTAAGAATATCAGATCTAAAAAATGTGTTTTTTTAATAGGAGCCAGAAATATTTTTAGGCGGAGGGCCCGTATTGAAGGGGAAATTAACATAAATATAACCACAGGCAGCAATTTCATCAAATTAACTTGAGAAATGGTGGTAAAAATAGATTTTATATCAACAAAATGTAGCCAAATAAAAATTAAAGTCACCCCTAAAAGTGTATTGATAGCAATTTTGGCCAAAACATTCACAATTATCACTATACCCTATTCACTAATGACAGTCTACACAATATAATAAAGGTATGTTCTCTTCCATTAAACTAAAAATGATTTTGGGAGTTTATTTATTTTTAGTTCTATCTATTCCTGTTGGAGCGTACTTGGTTTCCCAAAATCAGAATCCCAATGTGGCTGCAAAAAAAGATGTTGACAGAACCATCACCAACCTTGAACCACTCACCTCAACTTCTTCTGCAACACAGTTAAAACAAGCCGCAGAAAAACAAAATACCTCTAGCGAACAACCCTCTTCTACTTCTTCGCCCACCACGGCTGTGGCTTTTGGTCCTACTCTAAATATAAAACTCATCCTAGAAGGTCGTCCTGCTAACAATCAGGCGGGCAAAGTATTTGTGGGAATTGCCGACGTCCAATCTACTGCCCCCATCAAATATTTGCTCTCATTTACTATTGATTTACCAACAACGGGTGAATTCGACGGATTATCGCTGGCTGGCTTAACTCCAGAACAGACCTACAATGCCATTGTTAAAGGACCAGCTCAAATCGCCACCTCTTCGGCTTTTTTAATGTCACCCTCTGTCACCCAGTTAAATCAAGGTCAATCAATCATTCTTTTAACAGGAGATTTAAATGAAGATAATGTAGTTAACTCTGCTGATTTTGCTATTGCCAAGGCTGCTTTTGGGGCTAACCCATCTTCATCTAACTGGAATGAAAATGTTGATTTTAATTTAGATGGGGTGGTTAATAGCCTGGATATAGGTTTGATTTTGAAAAACTTTACCAAAACCGGTGATTCAGGAGTGTGGGTCTCACCCGCTCCTCAAGGCTCGGCCACCCAATCAGGCGGCCCTGTACCATCTGGTACGGGGTATTGGCTGTGGGTACCAAACATTTGATTCCCATTGACAAACACATTATTTTAAAGTATAGTTACAAGGCTTAAGACAACAGGTATAAACATAAATCCTGTCGAGGCGATAAAGGGCGCCTCGCGGCGCTTTTTTTAATGAAAACAAGACAGCAAAAGCAAGAAACAGTACTAAAATTAAGCGAGAAGCTCTCGCGAGCTAAGGCCGTGGTTCTTACAGATTATCGCGGTTTAACTATGAACCAGCTATCTTCTTTGCGCAACAAGCTGCGCGAAGTTGACAGTGAGTTCACTATCACTAAGAATGCTTTACTCGCTCGAGCCATTCCTATTGCCTACCCGCTTCGCAGCGAGGCGAGCCCGCTTCCACCTACCACCTTCCAAAATCCCACAGCTACTTTATTTGCCTACGGCGATGAAATCTTACCTATCAAAGCCTTGGTTCAAACTTTAAAAGATGCCGGTTTGGGAAAGTTAAAAGCTGGACTATTGGGCGACCAAGTTCTGGATGAAGCTAACTTAAATCAAATGGCGCTCCTACCCACCAAAGATGAACTTCGGGCCAAAATAGTGGGAGTTTTGGTGGCTCCTCTACAAGGCATGGTTTCGGTTTTACAGGGAAACTTACGCAGCTTAGTATATGCATTGGATCAACTCCGATTTAATCAGAGTCAAATAAAATTACAGAAAGGGGGTGTTTAAAATATGGCAGATGATCAACAAAAACCAGATCAAGTTAGTGCAACTGGTGACGTGGCGAAGCCCGAACCAGAAGCGACTGAAGCGAAGGCTGACGCAGATTCTCAAGTCCAGCCGAGCGAAGGAGCTCCTAAATCTAAACCAGTTTCAGGTAATTTGGCAAAAATCATAGAACAGATTGAGAAATTATCAGTTCTTGAACTGGCAGATTTGGTACATGCGCTGGAAGATAGATTTGGGGTAAGTGCCACTATACCAGTCGGTATAGGGCAAGCAGGGGCAAGCGGTGCACCGACTGGTGCCGCCGAGCCGGTGGAAGAAAAAACTACCTTTAATGTAATTCTATCTAGCGCAGGAGCTAATAAAATTGGGGCTATCAAAGCAGTTCGAGAACTGGTACCAACTTTGGGCTTAAAAGAGGCCAAAGATTTGGTAGAAGCAGCTCCCAAACCGGTTTTGGAATCAGTCAACAAGCAGACCGCAACCGAGGCAAAGACTAAATTAGAAGCTGCGGGGGCCACCGTGGAGTTACAATAAAATTCTTAAACCCTCTGGCGTCTTTTTCTTAACATCTCCAGATGTTTTTCCGTTAGTAAGAGTGGCAGGTCAAATTTGCCTCTAAGCTGTCTGACCATTTCACGAGTTATACCCAGTTTTTCTCCTGCTTGCTGCCCATTATAAGTGACACAAGCCAACCTTTGTTGAAGATTCCTTAATTGGCTACCCGAAATAGAACTACCTCCTTTGAGTTTACGTCCTGCTGCTATTCTTTGTTGAATAGTCCGGGCAACCGCATCGCCCAAATCAACAGTTTCTTGATCGGATAAACCTAATCGCGCTAGAGCATCTTGGAGAATTCTTGAATAGGTTTGCATACCAACCCTATCTATCCTAAAGGCTCCATGATGAAGACTTAATAAAGTCGTTACTTGCCCTATTGTCAGATGTCTTTCTTGGCAAAATTGCTTTATCCATTCCTCCAGAGGTGTTTCTGCAGGGCGCATCTTTTTTAAATCAATCCCTCTCCTTCTTTCTTGTGATACTCTCCCATGAAGCTCAAGCAGAACATCTTTTTCTTCATCATCGGGCTTAAGGACTCTAAGTATTGATTCCAGTCCATCGGGACTGGGTACGCATTCACCTCTATACCAGGCACCAACAGTAGCACTCCGCTTTTTCCCAAGCGCCCGGCCAAGTGCTAATTGACTATCATGGCCTCTTGAGCGAGCAAGACCAGAAAGTGCTTGCGGAAATGGATCAGGAGAGATATTTCCACCCAACGGTCTTCCACCAGACTCTCCCAGTCGAAATTTTCTTGTTTCAACCTCCTGTGACATACCAAGTCTATTTTATGATTTTTATAGTATAATTGTCAAACAAAGATGTAATTGAGGGGTTGACATAGTCCTTTTGGTTGTGATATATATTGAGTTAGAATGGCTGACAAGTTATCACTTGAGAATCTCCCAGATCTTTTAACAGTACGAGAGGTAGCAGAAGTATTACGAGTTTCACCTCTGACTATCAAAAGATGGGGCAAAAGAGGCAAGCTCCCGGCTATTAGAATAAATTCTAGGGGTGATCGGAGGTATAAGAAAGAGGCTGTGCTGTGGTTATTGGGGATAACCCAGAAACAAAATTCTAGTGATTCCTCTACTCCAACTTCTTATTAACTTCTAGGATCGTTTAGCACTCTGGTTTATATAATTGCTAAATGCCATAGAAAATCTTATCACAAAGCCAAAAACATTATTCTGTAGAAATTTGTGGAGGGACATGATAGCTGGGATTTACCTCGAAAGCAATTTCACCCTTTTTTTCCACCAGATAATAAGCAAAGCCCTGTTTTTCTTTTACTGGCTGATAATTGTGAGCATCTGGTTTATTAGGAGCATTATCTAAAACCACTAAATATCCTTTACCAACATTAATTACGGAATGACCAAAACCAGCTGGTATTTCTACCTGTTTACCAGGAGTTAAAGTCATTACTTTAAATTCTTTGGCTTCTCCTTCCTCATCATTCCTTTGCATTATCAAAATTCCCTGTCCATATAAACAGTGGTAAATCTCTACTCCCATGTAGTTGTGAAAATGCCCATATGTTTTATTGTACTCAATACCATTTTTACCAGAACTTAAAATGGTAATGTTTTGACCATCTTCATGAAGTACAAAATATGGTTCTTTTACTCCAGGAGCTTTGGGCTCCATCAAAACATCCTCTAAGTCTTTATGCGTTTTGGTATCTATCATAAGCGAATTTCTTACTTACTATCTAAACATAATTTGGCAGCTCCATAAACTCCACTATCATCTTTTAGCTTAGCATATTCTACAGAAACTTCGTCAATAGCCGGCTTCATCCCCTTTTCTTTCATTACCTCTTTAGCTTTGGACAAAAAATCACCCATGTTAATTTTCCCCCCGCCAATAATAATCTTCTCCGGATTAAAAATATTAACAATATTAGCCAAACCTAAACCAAGATAAGTTCCCAACTCATCTAGATCTTGAGTAGAGTTTATTAAAGCTTCCAAACAGCTATCGTGTCCTAAACCGCAAACAGGAACTTTTTTCACACCGATAATCATATGCCCCAACTCCCCTGCCTTACCGCTTTCTCCATGTTCAATTTGGCCATTTGTCATGATAGCCCCGCCAACTCCTGAACCTAAAGTTAACATTATTACATCTTTCAAGCCAACTGCAGCGCCTTTCCAGGCTTCACCCAACAAAGCCACGTTAGTATCCCTGTCTAAATATATCTTTATATCAAAAACTGCCTCAAATTGTCTAGTGACTTCAATAGGTTTTGTGTTTCCTAAATTGGCAGATGGCAAAATACTGCCTGTTTCTAAATCCAGCGGACCGGGCACTCCTACTCCAATACTCTCAATTTTCTCCTCACCTATTTGATCTTTAACAATTTGAGCAAACTGATTCGGGTTTGTCTTAAGCGGTGAGTTAATTTTCCATTTATTTAACAAATTACCCTGACCATCAAATATGCCTATTCTTAAATTAGTAGCTCCGCAATCAATTCCTAAAAATTTACTCATATTTTTACTTTAACACAAGAAACAAATATTTAAGAAGGGCTAATTGTCTTTTTATTCTCCAAGGTTGCGCTATCAATCTAAAAAGCCATTCTAGTCCAAAATCTCTTAAAAATTTTGGCGCTCTGGGAACCTTACCCGAGATGTAATCAAATGCTCCCCCTACGCCCATGGCTATTTTAACTGGAATGTACGAAAGATTTTCCGCAATCCATTTCTCCTGCTTGGGATGACCAAAAGCCACAAATAATAAATCTGTAGGTGGAAGGTGGAAGCTGGTAGGTGGATCGGAAATTGCAAAAGTTATTTTAATTTCAGGATATTTCTGTAACAAGCACTTTACCGCCTTTTCTGCCACTCCATTCCTGCCTCCTAAAAATCCTACTGTAACAGCCCAATCCGTACTTTTCTCCACCAGTTTTTCCATCAAATCAACCCCGGGAACTGTATTTTTGACCCCAGATAGTTTAAGCCATACTCCATCAGGAATAGATAAATCAGCCTCATTTAAAATCCGCTTAAACTCTAAGTCTTTTTGTGCAGTAATTAAAAATTCTGGATTAGGGGTAACTATGTAATGCTTGTCCTGAGCGTAGCCGAAGGATTTTTTTAACCATCCATGCACTGTCTCCAACGCCTCATCCATACTTACATCATCAATTTTAACCCCAAGAACTGTTTTTTTCATAATTCTTCAAACACTTTCAGTGTTTGAACAGCACATTTTTCCCAAGAAAATCTTTTGATATTTTCAAAACCAGCTCTAATTAATTGACCTCTTATTTTCTCATCCTGCACTTTTATCATAGCATTTACAATTTCATCAATATTATAGGGATCAATTAATATGGCTCCTTTACCAGCTACTTCCGGCATGCTTGATACATTGGAAGTAATAATAGGACAACCAGAAGCTTGGGCTTCTAAAATAGGTAGTCCAAAACCCTCGAATAAAGATGGAAAAACTAAAGCTATTGCTCCTAAATACAGAGCAGGTAACTTCTCATCAGGCAAATAGCCTAAAAATTTCACCCTATTCTCAATTCCCAGTTTCTTAGGTAAGGCGTAAATCTCATCTGAAAGCCAACCTTTTTGTCCAACAATAACTAAATTCTCTTTGGTACAACTAATAGCTTTTATTATTCTTCCTAGGTTCTTTCTTGGCTGAACTGTGCCTACGAAGAGAAAATAATTTTTTTCTTTTTTTACTGGCTTGAATAAATCTTTATTCGAAGAAAAGCTTTGCTTATTCGAAGAAAAGCTTTGCTTATTCGAAGAAA
>CAYMZD010000002.1:0-210736 GCA_964394855.1 uncultured Gammaproteobacteria bacterium
TTGTCTTTTAGTGGGGGTTAGTTTACAGATTATTCGAACCTAAAGAAAAGCTTGATATTACGGGACAAACTGAGCATTTATACGCTCAGCGTCCTATCTGGCTCCCCCGGCAGGATTCGAACCTGCAACCTTCAAGTTAACAGCTTGCCGCGCTACCATTGCGCCACAGGGGAATGTGTTGCAATTTTACCACAAAAAGGTCTGTTTATTCCAAATAATCCCTTAACTTTTTAGCTCTGGTGGGGTGTTTAAGTTTCCTAATAGCTTTAGCCTCAATTTGTCTAATTCGCTCCCTGGTCACTCCAAATTCTCTTCCCACCTCCTCCAAAGTCCGCTGTTTACCATCATCCAGGCCAAAGCGAAGCTGCAACACTCTTTTCTCCCGAGGAGATAAGGTGTCTAGAACTTCATCCAAATGGGCTTTTAAAAGCTCCCTGGTGGCTTGCTCATCAGGCAAAAGCCCCTGGGCTTGAATAAAATCCCCCAAGCGAGAATCATCTTCATCCCCCACTGGTGTTTCCAAGGAGGTGGGCTCTTGGGAAACTTTAATAATTTCTCTGGCTTTTTGGGGCTCAATCCCCATCACCATAGCCACTTCTTCTGGGGTAGGCTCTCTTCCCAACTCCTGCATTAGTTGTCGCTGAATGCGGTTGAAGCGATTAATGGTCTCCACCATGTGAACTGGAATGCGAATAGTCCTGGCTTGATCTGCGATGGCTCGGGTAATGGCTTGGCGAATCCACCAGGTGGCATAGGTGGAGAATTTATATCCCCTTCTCCAGTCATATTTATCAACTGCTCTCATCAAACCAATATTACCCTCTTCTATTAAATCCAAAAGGGACATTCCTCTCCCCACATATTTTTTGGCAATAGAAACTACCAACCTTAAATTAGCACTGGTTAATTTATCACGGGCCCGCTGGTCTCCTTTTTCAGCCCGTTTGGCCAAATCGATCTCCTCTTGGGCTGTTAAAAGCGCCACCCTACCAATGTCTCGAAGATATTGGCGAACCGGATCAGTCACAGAACCCCCTTCCAGGGTGGATAAAACTTCTAACTCCTTTTCCAGCTCTGAAACCGCCTTATCCTCATCTTCCAATTCTTCAGCAGTGGTTTCAAAGACATCCACATTTTCCTCCATCAAGCGGGTATAAAATATATCCAGGTCGGTAATGTTTTCTTCTGGCTTGGGAAAAACTTGCAAAATCTCTTCTTGGGTCACAAAACCCCGATCTTTACCAAGTTTTAATAGTTTTTTGACATCCAAAATCGGCTGTTTGGTTCTTTTCATTTTGCTTTTTAAAGATTTTTTAATTTTACAGAAAGATCTCTAAATCGTCTATTGAGTATCTCCACCATTTCTATTTTACCAAAGCTCTCGGCATTTTTAATCTCCAGGGATAACCGCTCCAATGAAGCTTTAATTAAGGCTTTTTTCAGCTCTGCCACCACTCCATCCACTTCTTTTTGCCAAACTCTTCTTTCCACTAGTTTCTCATCAAGTTGAGTTAAATACAACCTATCCAGCTCCTCCACCAACTCTTTGGATATCTCTTTGGCAAATTCATTAATATTAAAAGCCCTACCCTTAAATGAAATTGAATCTAAATACAGCACCAAAAGCACAAAAATTTGCCGCAGTGGCTCGGCCATCAATAGAGTTTCCGGAAAACCAGGTACAAATAGGTGATCTTTGGGAATATGCAGTAAAAGAGTAATTAAATATTCCTCCAAAAGCTGCCTGCGGGAACGAGGGTTAATTATTTCATCGTCACTTTGACCAGAGTGAAAAACTTGACTATAGTTGGTTGGTCTTTTAAGAGTTTGTCTTTGTTTTTCCACCAACTTTCTTAAAATTGCTTCATCAGTTCGCACCAAGGCTGCCAACTTTTGAATATAGTGATCTCTAACTAAATCATCGCTGATTTTGACCCAAATAGGCATCAGTTCTTGGCTAATTTTGCGCAGGGCGGCTGGATCTTGACTGTCATATCTTTGTGATACTGAATTTAGATAGTAGTCATAAATAGGAGTGGCTTCTGAAATGGCGCTTTGCCATTGTTGTGGGTCTTTTAAAACCACTTCTGCTGCATCTTTACCATTTTTAATTTGAACAACTTTAATATTCAATCCTGCCATATCGGCAATCTCTATACCTCTTCTGGCAGCCCAATCTCCTGCCAAGTCTGTATCAAAACAAAGACTTAAGTTTTCCGTGTATTTTTTAAGTAGTTCTATTTGCCCTTGGGTTAAGGCTGAACCTTTCACTGCCACCACATGCTTCACTCCTGCTTGATATGATAAAATCACATCCATCTCCCCTTCTAGCAAAATGGCTTCATTGTGACTGCGAATTTCTCCTTTGGTCTGGTGAATTCCAAAAAGAAAGCTGCTTTTGTCAAAAATGGTAGTTTGGGGAGTGTTGATATATTTAGCTCCTGCTCCCTGATCCTCTCCCAACACTCGCCCAGAAAAACCCAAAATTCTATCCCTGGTATCAATTAAGGGAAAGGTCACTCTTCCTCGAAAACGGTCATAACAACCAGACTTTGAAGCTACTCCCAAACCAGATGTGATTAGTTCCTGGGCGCTAAAACCTCGTTTAAGTAAAAATTTGCTTAAAGATTCCCAAGAATTGGGAGCATATCCCAAGCCAAAATCCTGTATTGACTGATCACTCACCCCCCTTTTTTTTAAATATTCCTTGGCTGTCTGACCGAGCTGATGTTTGGTTAAAAGATAATGGAAAAATTCTTGAGCTTTTAAATTGACCTCAAAAAGTCTTTCTCTGAAATCTTTTTTCTGACCTGCTTTTCTTTTTAAAACCACTCCTGCTTTTTTGGCTAAAACTTCCAAGGCCTCTTTAAACTCCATTCCTTCTTTCTCCATTAAAAATTTGAAGTGGTCACCACCACGAGAACAACCAAAACAATGCCAGATTTGCCGCTCGGGAGATACCATAAAAGAAGGAGTTTTTTCGCTATGAAATGGGCAAAGAGCCTTAAAATTAACACCAGATTTTTTAAGAGGTAAATATTCTTGTATTAAATCAACAATATTAATCCGTTGCTTAATCAGCTCTAAATCATCCATATTTTTATCCGATCGCCCGCTCAAAGCGTAGCCACCAGACTTAGGTTGCTTCGGATTATACCCCAAAATTTTCCCAAAAACAAGAGGGGGCGGTGGGAGTGGGATTCGAACCCACGGTCGCCTTGCGGCGACACGATCTTTCCAGGATCGCCAGTTAAACCACTCCTGCATCCCACCTTAAAACATTCAAATTATACTAGCTCATGTTATACTTTAAAAGTGATTGATCAAAATAAAATTTTACTGATTATTATTGCTCTGTGGGAGCTGGTGTGGAAAGGAATTGCCCTGTGGAAGGCAGCTCAAAATAAACATTTAATCTGGTTTTTAGTTATTTTCATCATCAACAGTCTTGGCGTTTTGCCAATTTTATATCTTTTATATTTAAGGTTTCAAGATAGACTTCGCTTTTTGCAAAAGTTCCTGATCCCCTTTAAATTCAAGCTTTTTTAAAGCTTCATCCAGCTCATACCAACCTGCTTCTTCCATTTCCCAATCATGGTCTTTCGGGTCTCCGGAAATATACTCCATTAAAAAATAAGTCACTACTTTAAATATTTTCTCGTTATTAAATGTATAAATATATTTTGAATAACCCACTTTACCTAAAATTTTAGCTTCCACTCCCCCTTCTTCCTTGACTTCCCGCAGGGCTGTTTCCTCACTTTTGTGGCCCTCTTCAATTAAGCCCTTGGGAAAACCCCAGTGATGGTTGGTAGAGTGCTTAGTCAAAAGCACTTGGCCTTTTTTATTAAATACAATTCCACCTGCAGAAAATTCTCTTTTCATAACAGATACTTATTATACCTTACACCATTAACCCATTGACATTTATATTATTGTTGCTTTAAAATCCGATCATTGCCTTGATTTAATGATCCAAGAAAAAATTATCACAGAAGAAGACCTTATTGATCCTCAAGATATAATAACTAGAGCTTTGGAGTTAAACGGATTGTCGGTCGGTCAAGTCAATTCTGATACTACCACGTTTTCTCAACCTATTACCAGATATAGTATAGATTCAAACTTAAGAAGCTTTCTGGAAGAACGTGAATTTAGATTCAGACCATCAGATCACGGTCTTCATCTAATCAACACCCAAGCTCATGGAGATATTGGGTGGCGCTTTGATCCCAACGCACGGGAACTATTTTTATCTCCTATTGTCAGAATACAGATTATGCAACAAGAACGCGGAGTTATGGTTTATCCAGACATAGGAGGATCTTTAAAAGCATCTTGTATGCATGAATATTCTAACTATAGATTATTCCTTGCTTTAACTGAATATGATCAACAATCATCCGACTTATCAAGGAGAGTGGTGGTAAATGAGGGTCGATTATTAATTCCGTGGCAAGAATTAGGTCTTGCCGGCATTAGAACTGTTCAGGAACTTTTCAATGAATTGTTTAGAAATAGAGAGTTAGTTGAAAGTTTGGCAAGAATTTATCATCTTTCTCCATTCCGTCCCCATATATACTCACCTGATCAGTTTGAACATCCAGAGCGTAAATTTATAGAGGAAGCTTTACAGGGAACATTACTTCGTCAGTGGAGAACCCAACTGGAAAAATTTAAGCAAGGGTTATCAGTAAATTAATTTAAATTCTCTTTTCATCATTCTTACAGCTTTGTTAAGGTTTAGTTGCCAAAATGGCGGAGTGAAGAACCCCATTATTAAATAAATGGTCGGGGTAAAAAATGTCTGCCGCTTTACCATCAAGTTTGGTCATTACCCCCCCCGCCTCTTCCATAATCACTTTGACCGCAGCCCAATCCCATGGTTTACCACCTCTGTACAAACCAGCATCAAATCTACCTGCTGCAATATAACAGATTTCCAATAAGGAACAGTTTAAAATTGAGGCTGCCAAAATTCTACCGCTTAAACTATTCAACCAAGCAGTATTTTTGCCGGCAGCTTCGGGAGAATAAAAATAATTAGTCACCAAAAAAGCCTGATCCAATGTGGACTTTTGACTAACATGGATTGGTTGTCCGTTTAAAGTGGCTCCCTGACCTTTTTGGGCCAAGAAAAATTCATTAAGCCTTGGGCAAAAAATAGCCCCAATTTGACCCTCCCCTTGATCGTAAAAAGCCACAGACACCACCCAAAGCGGTATGCCAAAAGTAAAATTCCGCGTTCCATCCAAAGGATCAATAATCCAGCAGGGTTTTTGTAGGCTAACCTCTTTTATCCCCTCCTCTTCCGTTAAAATCTGATGGTCGGGAAAACGTCTCTTAACAGCAGTAACCAGATAATTTTCAGAGGCCAAATCAGCCTGGGTGGTATAATCTCCAGAACCCCTATCAGCAACTTTGACAATACTACCTTGATGCTTAAGCAATATCCTCCCGGCTTTTCTGGTAATTTGTTCTATAAATTTTACTGTTGGTTGTAACTCTTTCATTTTCCCTCCCACCATTGAAGTGTTAATTTGTGGTATTCCTCAATATCATAAGCCACAAAACCTGGCGTTTGAAACAGGATCATTTCTTTTAAGCTCAATCCTCTTGCTGATAACTCCTGCCACATAAACCCACTGCAATCCCTGCAAGATAAATCATCGGAAACACACATACCACCATTTTCTACTTTTAGGTGTAAGACTGAAGCTTGTCTGATATCATGCCCTTTAAAAATAGCATCCTGAATTGCATCTCTTTCTGCATGAATGGTAAATAGGTTGCACACTTTCTCGCACACTGCTGGTCGACAAAACCTTCCCTGGGGTGGTCTATTATAACCTCTACCTAACAAATCAACCGCAGCCAGTCCTGGGTTGATGTTAAAAACAACTGCTCCTCTTCGGGATTTCCAACAGGAAGATAAAAGCGCAGACTCCTGGGCAGCTTGGATTACTCTTGTCATCAGGGTTATTTCTCTGGCTTCTAAAATTCTCATATTATTTTGGTGCTGTGGCGAAACGTAATAATTCGCCTTTGGCGGATTAAACGTTTCAGCAACGTTTAAATTGTAGGGCAATTTATTACGCTGCGGAGGCGGTAGGATTCGAACCTACGTGAGCCTTTCGACTCCCAGGGTTTTCGAAACCCGGCTGATAAACCACTCCAAGCACGCCTCCAAATTACAAAGATCTTTTTAATAGTTTTTTAATACTTCTAAATCCCCATCCACTTTTTAGATAAATCTCTCTCTGTTTTGCGTCAATTCTATTTGTAAAAGCTTCATAGAAAATTAGTCTGTATGGTCTTTTATATTTTGTTGATATTGATAAACCATCATTGTGTTCCTTAAAGCGTTTTTTCAGATCAGCAGTATAACCTATATACAAACTATCATCTTTTTGACTCTTTAGAATATATACATAATACATTATTAAGTAATTTAATTGGCGAAACGTAATAATTCGCCTTTGGCGGATTAAACGTTTCAGCAACGTAAAAACGTAAAATTTGTTTTGCAAATTAACGTTTTGTACGTTGCGCGCCCGGCGGGAATTGAACCCACAACCGCCAGATCCGCAATCTGGTGTTCTGTCCGTTGAACTACGGGCGCAACAGGGGTATTTTACAACTTTTTAGTGATGGATGTTTTCCAGGGGAAAATGTTTCGCCAGACCTTCTGCCCAGCGATCTAAAAGTGTTGTTCTGGGAATTTCATGAAATGGTAAAAACCTGGCCACTTCTTTTTTGACCTCTTCAGTGTCCTGTCCGCCAGCTGGCAGACCCAAAACTAACATTAACTGACCGGGAAAGCGGAGCAAAGTTTGAATATACAACACCCTAAAGCCCTCTTTTTCTTTAAACCAAAACGAATCCAGTTCATGCCAAAAATAAAAATGATCTCCAATAGTGACCCCTTGGGTGGAGATTTTATAAGTGACATCTTCTGGAGGGATAAAAGCCAAAACATAACTGACAAAAGTTAAAGCCAAAAGCACTCCAATCAACAAAAACTCCCTGGCTAAAAGAGCAATCAGGATTAACAGAATAACCAAAATAGCAATAGTAGTATAATAGGAACGCTCCTTTTTCCTAAAGGGCCTGGCTGGAGCTTGCCAAGAAAGTAAAGTTTTGACCTCCCCTGCTTCTCCCACTTTGGGATAAAATTCATCTTCACTTTCTTGTTTGGTTTCAATTGGTTTAGAAAAAAACTTAGGCATTATATTAATTGTAAATTATCAATCGGCAATTGTAAATTGATTGTGCGGTGGGGGTGGGATTCGAACCCACGAGAAGCTTCCGCCCCTAGCGGTTTTCAAGACCGCCGCACTAGGCCACTATGCGACCCCACCATGATAAGCGGAGAGGGTGGGATTCGAACCCACGATACCCTTACGGGTATAGCTCGTTAGCACCGAGCGGCACTCGACCACTATGCGACCTCTCCTTACGCACCTAATTTTACCAGAAATAGGAATATTTATCTAGCCAAAGTTATTGCCCAGACTTTTTTAGCGCCGGCGCGTTTTAGCACATAGCAACATTCTCTCAATGTTGACCCGGTAGTCCAGACATCATCTATTAGCAGAGTATGGGGTTTGGGGTATCGGGTATAGCTAGGGGTAATCTCAAAAGCATTTTTGATATTTTGTCTTCTCTCCCTTTCAGAAAGCTTTGTTTGGGAACGGGTATAACGAGTACGTTTTAAGGCCTCACAGTAATTTAAACCTAACTTTTTGGATAAAAATTGTCCCAGTAGTGCTGACTGATTAAAACCCCGATCATTGTGCCTCCACCAAAAAAGAGGCACTGGTACCACTACCCATCCTTTCCCTTTATCTTTCTTTATTTCATCCAGTAAAAAAGGTTGGTATTTAGCCCAATATTCCAGTAAAATATCCACCAAAACCGGGGCAAAATCCCTCACTAATTTGGGTTTATATTTTAATTTTTGAATGGCAGCTCTTAAGGGATCTTGATAAACCCCTAAACTCCATAAGCCATCTAAACCATACTTCCTTCTGCAAACAGGGTGAGTCGCTCCTCCAATGGCCAATCTTTCACATCTGGGGCAAACTAGATCTCCTTGTTTAATATCATTCACACAATCAGCACAAAAATATGTCCCCTCTTTTCCGCAACCCACACATTTTTTGGGAAATAAAAAATCCAAGACAAAGCTCATGCCACTTGATTTTAGGCCTTGAGTGTGGTATATTACAACTTACGGGGATGTCAAGTTTCGACAGGATGGCACTTTAAAAACTGCAAGCCGTTAAACCAATCTGTAACGTAAAATTGTGTTGGGAAAGACAAACGCCAATTTATTTGGTCGTTCCAATAGAGTAAGCGGAGCTTACGCCTAAAGGTGTTTTAAGGTAGCTTCAAGACGTATCCTTAAAGCAAGTACCCAGCCTTGATGCAGTTCCGATGATTTAATCCATCAATCGGAATCAAGCAATTTGGATTAAGTATTAACCTTCCTGCTAGTAGGTTACAAGTTAATACTCTCATATATACTAGCTAAGCTTGTAGAAGTTTTTAAAAGGTTTATCTTGGACGGGGGTGCAAAACCCCCCATCTCCACCCATCATTCTTTGCCTGTTAATTCCTGTTCTGCGGGTAGCGACTTTTTTGTTTTCTCTATGTTTAAGCTAGCTCAAAACCGGCTTTAGTAAAATGGGCATCAAAGGCGGCCGCTTTTTTCAAACCTAATCTTTTCATTAAGGCAAATGATACACAATCGGTAAAGGAGAGTTTACTCCAATCTTTTAAAAACCAGTCCCAGGCCCCAGCTTCATCGGCCACTGACACCCGGACAATTTTTAAAATCGCCGAGATGGTGGTCAGATATTTTCTCAATTCGTTGACTATTTCTAAACCACATTTTATCCTGATCAGAGTAAAGCTTTCGTCAAGAACGTAGTTAGAAGTAATTAAACTAATTTGTTGCTGATTTACTTTTTGTTCAATTTTCTTGGCCTGTTGATGAAATTTGTCTTTGGGGTCAATAATTGCCTTAAAAAAGCTAGTATCTACAAAAGCCATGCCTTGATCATTCTTCATAAATGATTTTATCTATTTCAGATAACTCTCCCATAGGCTTTGGTTTTACCTTTTTGCTTATTTCAGATAATTTCAAAGTAGGAACTTTTTCAGGAAAGGTTAACTCTAATTTGGTAGACAAATCTCTTATCAAATAGTTAATATACTCATTTGCACTCATACCTAGCTCTGCAGCAGTAGTTTTGACTTGAAGCCAGTCTATCTCGTCTATTCGCAAATTGGTAACAATCTTTTTGGCCATTTCATACTAAATATACTATATTATGTTTAGTATGTCAAGCGCCTACTGGGTCTTAAGTTTTTCCCCTTAGTTCCTGTTCTATACGGCGGGCATGGTCGCGTTCTTTTAAAACTCTCCTTTTGTCAAATTCTTTTTTACTCTTGCCCAAACCAATATCTACTTTGAATCTGTTATTTTTTTCATATAGGGAAACAGGTACCAAAGTCACTCCTTTACCTGAAGTTTTACCGATTAAACTCATAATTTGCGCTTTATGAAGTAACAGTTTTCTTAAGCGAGTTGGGTCATAAGCTTTTTGAGAACTTTCCGCATATCTGGGGATATTGACATTAATAAGATAAGCTTCTCCATTTAAAACCCGCACATAAGACTCCCCTAAATCTATCCTGCCAGCTCTTATTGATTTAACTTCGCTACCGGATAAAACAATTCCCGATTCTAAATGTTCCAGGATATGGTAATTGTGTAGGGCTTTTTTGTTTAAAATTTTCACTTCAAATCCATTGTAAATATTTTGTTCCCATCCAGCAAATATACTTTTTTAATCTTCTCATCTACCACCAGATCCAAGACTGTAGCAAATTTATCACCCAGATACTGCTGTTTATAAGCTCCCACTTTAGTTAAAACCAAAAGGCGAGAGTTGCCTGAATCTAAAACATAGAGGTTATCTACCTCTGATGAGGTGAAAAAGCCCTTAGGGTCTTTGATACCCTTATCCAAACCGCCAATAGAGAAAAAGTCCGCCGTCCCTTTGGTAAAACGCAAGATTTCTCCTCCTATCTTTAATACATAAATTGAGGACTCAATCTGCATTCTTTTGGCCCCTGCCAAGTTGGCCTTAACCTCTTTTTGTAAGTATTCTCTTTTATCAGAATAGCCACCAGTTATTGGTAGGTACTTCCAAATCTGATTGCCTTTAGCATCCAACAAATAGATATTACCGGCAAAGCCATATAAATCAACTACCTCGCCCCAATCTTTATCTAGTTTGGCAGCAGCAGAGGCTGTTTTACTGTCAACATTAACGACTAATACCCCCTTGTCAACTGAATAAATAAAGGCTAAATTACCATTTAAAGTGGCAAATTTGGCCTCACCTAATTTTTCCTTACCCGCCAAAATTTGGTGGTTTTTTTTATCTTTATCAATTAACACCAAAGTCTGATCGTTGGAATTCAAGAGTAACAGCTTTCCTGCTGATAAGCTGACATAATCAGCCTTAAAACCGTTCTTTATTAAGTTCAAATCCAAATATAAGTCAAATTTGGTATTTTCATATTTTTGAGAGACACTACCTTGACTGCCTTCGATTTGAGCTTGCAAGGCATTGGCTTTTTGATCATTTGGTTTTAAAGACAGGGCCTTTTTTAAGTTTTCCTTGGCGCTTCCAAGTTTTTGGCCAGCATCAGCAGGATTAACATCTGCCAAACCTTGGGCAGCAGCGAAATCATCACTGGCTCGTTGCATAGCCTCATTAAATTGGCGGTTAACCTCCTCATTTTTGCTGCTTTGATATTTTAGACCAGTACCCGCTGCTAAAATGGCTATTAGGACCAAAGCCACTATCAGTTTAGCTCTACTGCTTTTGGGGAAAAATCTTTTTATCAGGAGGCTTAAATCTGAAAGTGACAAAGTTAACCTTGGTAAAACTTTTTTCTCTTCAGCTTCTTCTGCTGTGTGCGGAATGAGTATTTGCTCTTCCCCCTCAACATCTAAGACGATGGCGGCCAGCTCCTCTGGTGAACCCAAGTTAATTTTATTGGCCACCTCTTCTTCCCACTGCAGTATGGGTAGTTCTAAAGAATTTTTTAATTCTTCTCCTAAAAATAAAGTAAAGCTTTGAGTTGATAAAAGTATTCTATCTCCTTCTTGTAAAAATCCCGAGACCAGCTGGCCGCTGCTGTGCTGAAAAAGCAAAGATAAATGATCAATTCTGCGCAGATAAGCTACTATTTCACCTTGACCAATAAGGTACAAGACTTTACCCACTACAGCTCCCAAAAGCAGGGAAAAATTAGTGGTATCTTGCAGTTTTTGCTGACCTTCTTGAAAAACACCAGTTAACCTCTCACCCACCCCGTTTCCATTTGGCTCAAAATATAAATCAGATAGCTCTGACAAAAGTTGTCTGCCCCTGGTAAAAGCATCATCCGAGGTTAGCTTTAAAACGGCCAAAAAGATATTTTCTCCGTCTGGAGGAGAAGCTAAAACCAGGGCAGCTTGCTGATCTGAATTTAATCCTAAAGCCTTAGCTATTTTAAAAACCATCACAAAATCCCATACACCAAAAAGATAAAGCCAATGGCAAAGCCGGCATGAATAATGGCCACAGCCTTAAAAATAGGCGATATGTTGGTGATTAAAACTTGACTCATTAAACTGACTTGACGGATAATCAATAAGGCAAATATAGCGTAAAACGCTAAAATTAGCAAAATAGCTAATTTGACAATTTCCAAAGACATGATAATTTCCAGTAGATTGTTGGTAACCGGCATAATTTTTAGCTTCCTCCTTGAGCTTTATGAGCTTCATCCATAATAATATCAGCTACTCTATTGGGGTTGGGGACCCGGGGAAAATCTATCTCCACCCTGGCCCCGGCAGTTTGCACCATCACATCGCCGAAATGGAAAATTACCCCCATTAACCCGGCTACCTTAGGATTGGCTTCTTGAACCGACGCCAGTAAGGTGATATCCATACCGCTAAAAAGAAGCGAGTGAAAATCAATATCAACCAGCTTTTTGTTAGTTAAGATATTAACATTAAAATACCAGCCCAAAAATCCCTCAAAAACAATCACCAAAACCAAAAGATAATTAATAATCAAAAAACTGCTCAAAAAAGTATCTGGCAAAGAAGTAAAAAGATTAAAACCTAAATACAGAGCCAGCTGGGGCAGAAAAAATGGTAGTAAAAAAACCAAAACTGCAGGAATGATCCAGGATAAATTAGTAATGGGATGAGCTCGAAGTAGCAAAATAATAACCTCATCACTGTCTTGACCTTGAAAACGGCAGTTTCGAGGGTTTTCCAGGTAGGATGGAAACATGAAGCTAGTATACTACTTACGTTCCATATTATAAAGTGGTCCCACTATTTGAATATTGGCCGGAGCGCGCAAATTAAAAAAGTTTTTAAACTCCGTGCCATTAAAGCTTATGTTACCTCCATCTCCCGAAACATTAATACTGGAAACCATACCAGAGGAAAAATCTGCTGAAATTGACATATCGGAAATACTACTAAAGGGTGTTCCTCCGCGGGAGCGAAGCTCTGATTTAACTTTTTCCCCGTCCCAAGTATCAGTACCGGCCGGATTGGGCTTATCTACCTGATATAAATGTTCTTTGGTTCCTCCGTCGGCTCTGGTGAGGAGGATTACATTAACTATATCGGCCAACTCCGAGGATTTGAGCCAAGCAGATTTACCATATTCGTTTCTATATCCTTGAGCCGCGTAAAAACAAGGCGAATCCTTATCATAGGCTTTAGATGACAGATCAGCAAAACTACCCACCTCCCCGCTGGTATCTTTGGTTCTTTTGGTCCAAGGACGAGAGCTCCAACCCACATCAGAGGAGCTATAAGTATATCCCCCGTCGGTTGATGAATACCAAGCAGTAATGGCTTGTCCCCCTGAAATCATAGTTTTGCCTTCGGTGGCTTTCACTGCCTGCTCCCAATTGCCTCCCTTGTTGCCTCCTTTATAAACTTGACAAGATTGAGAGGTACAAATTTCTTTAGATCCGCTGTCCGTATATGAAAGAGCATAAGAGCGGGCGGCAATGGCTTGGGCTTTTAAAGCTTCCATCGGGAAAGAATCCGGCATTTCATAAATTCCCAGAAGATAAGTTTCCAGGGGCATTCCCCCATATCCTTGTACGGAAATATTAATATTTGATTTTGTTTCAAAAGAAAAATTATCAAAATAGGCCCGCAAAATATCTTCATGCGATTGTCCTATCTTTGCCCTGCCATATGCTCCATATTGATTCATACCCACCCGATGGGGAATGCCAAAGGTAAAAAAGGCAAAAGCTGGAGAAAACCCGGGATTTAAATTTCGATCATCTGTGCAAAACAGTGGCCCTGCACCCAAAGAAGTGGGCAAATTTAAAGACCCCAGTTTCTGGGCGATAATTTGTTGCTGCTTGGCAGACAGTTGGGCAATCTTAGAAGAAAGTTCAGCCTGATAGGCTTTAGCTTTGCTGACCTCGCCACCTAAAAAGGTGGCGTTCTTGTCGACTTGCGACTGCAGCAAAGCCAAGCTCTGCTTATCTTTTTCCAACTTTTCTTTTTGGGTTAATAAATCTTTAATTTCTTCAGTGATAGAGATGATAAATTGACGGTCTTTGATACTTTCATTTTGGCGAAAAGCAAGCTCCCTAAATAAATCCCCAGGATGAGCAGAGGATAAAATCACCAAAAAGGGGGAGGCCAAAAACGAGCGGATGTAATAGGATCTAACTCTAACCTCCAACAACGCCTGCTGTCTAACTACCCTTTCTTCACGAAGCTCCAGCGCTTTTTCTTTTTGAGAAATTTTGGCAGATAAATTATCCAGTTGGGATTGAATTTGAGCCAATTGGCGCTTGAGGGAGGACAACTGGCCCTC
Organism: uncultured Gammaproteobacteria bacterium; assembly: GCA_964394855.1. GTDB lineage: Bacteria > Patescibacteriota > Microgenomatia > Daviesbacterales > UBA10151 > CAYMZD01. Next base: position 13,941 of record CAYMZD010000002.1, read on the forward strand.
TAGCGGTTTAGTGGCCTTAACAGATAACTCTCGCGCCTTGGCCAGTTCATCAATCTGCTTTTGTAAATCTTCTATCTCGTCCGCATTAATGGGAAGAGATAAAAATACCAAGCTTAAAACTAGCACCAAAAAAACCATTCCCAGTTTGGAGATCATACCTTGAAATTGTACCATAGCATGGTATAAGCTAGAAATAATGCTTACTGCCTTAAAAAGACTTACCCTGTTGGTATTTTTTTTGATAATCGCTTGCTTTGCTCTAGCAGAGGGAAATATTGTTTTAGGCAGAACCGAACTGGAGATAAGTGGGGATTTTGATCAACCATTCCCTCCCTACAGAATCCAAATTGGTAAAACCATCACTCTTTCTGTCACTGATAGCTCGTGTAATCAACCAGCTACTTTAAGCTATGTGGCACTGCCCACGTCTCAACAAATCACCCTGCAGTCTCAAAGTTTAAATGTACCAGCAGAGGGATTATTAAAGTTCATCCCTGTAATTGGTGCTATTCCCAACCTGTTTAAAATATTCAACGTTTCGGGAACTAGCGCAGATATGACGCCTACCGAACCCGGAGGTTATTATCTCTATGCTCAATGCGGCAGCTCTGGTAAAGCTGATAAAATAGATATCAAGTTTGTCAGTGTATATGATCCCAACCCTCTACTGCCGCCTTCCCCGGTCAGTTCTTCACCGCCTGTTTCAGGGGGCGGCTTTTGCAATGCTGGTGGGGGAGTAGACAACGGCATTGATACTGCCATAGGTTGTGTGCCAACCGATCTAACAGGCCTGATTCATGCTTTTTTGAGGTTAGCCACTGGCATAGCAGGCGGAATCGCCTTTATACTAATGGTCGCCGGTGCCTTCCAAATGATTACCTCAAGCGGTGACCCAGATACCCTTAAAAAGGGTCAGGATATGTTTAAATCTGCTGTTATTGGACTTTTGTTTATTATCTTTGCCGTACTATTGCTGCAAATTATTGGAGTTGATATACTGCAAATACCAGGATTTCAACGATGAAAACTTTAAGCTTACAACTACCTGGTGGTCAAACTATCACAAGCCCTCAAACAAAATTTAGCGATTTAGGTAGTTTTATTTCCGGCCTTTATGAAATCGTCTTTTATTTAGCTATATTCTTGGCTTTCTTCTGGCTGGTATGGGGAGCGTTTCAATATATCGTAGCCGGCGGCAACAAAGAAAACTTGGCCAAAGCTAGCGCCAGAATAACCTGGGCTATTGTGGGTTTACTGCTAGTGGCTGTTGCTTTTTTAATAGCTCAATTCGTGGGACAAGTATTACAGCCAAAAATATCAACACCAATCATATGAGAAAATTAACCATAACGTTGGCAGCGGTAGATATTGGACAAAGTTATGCTTTTGGTGATGTCTTGACTTTGGGTGAGGGCGTTCAAAGACTGGTGGCTCCCACCTTTTCCATCGCGGCAGCGGTGGTGGTGATATATTTTTTAATCGGGGCTTTTAAATATTTAACTTCTGGGGGGGATAAAGAGGCTATTGGTGGAGCTTACAGGATGATAACTCATGCCGTCATTGGTTTTGTGATTTTAATATTTGCCTTTTTAATTTTACAGTTTATTCCACAAGCCTTTGGTATTAGATTTTCCATATTTTAAATATGAAAAAATTGCTTTTGACACTTACTTTAATTTTAATCTTAACCCCTGGTTTGAGTTTGGCTGCTTCGTATGGTGATCAGTGCACTAAACCCAGTGACTGCCCTAGTGATTCTGTTTGTCAACCATCTAAAGCAGATGCTAATATCTTTCTGTGTAGTCCATCCCTGCCCACCCCGGTGAGTGTTTTTGGGAAAATTATCCCCCCTCAAGCAGTAGAGGATTTAGGTATTGGGGGGACTGGCATCAGTCAATTTTTAAGTAATCTGGTAAAACTGATCTACATTGTTGCCACTATTGTATTTATCTTGATGATTGTGTGGGGAGCTTTTGAATGGCTAGTTTCCGGCGGAGATAAAGATAAGGTAGCCTCTGCTCAAAGAAGGCTCACCAACGCCTTTATAGGAATAGTTCTTTTTGCGGTGGCTTTTGCTATTTTGAAAGTGGTGGGGACATTTACTGGCTTTAACTTCTTTTAAATTATGCCACTTGACAAGCTGCAGGGAATTTTCCTATGATGAAAGGAGAATATGAATCCCAGCAACATCACCATCACTCCTCCTCCACAAGGGTACAAGGATTTTGGCAACTTTCTTTCTAATCTCTTGACTCTGGCTTTTATCTTGGCCATTATTATTGTGCTTTTTATGTTAGTTTGGGGAGCAATTCAATGGATTTTATCTGGTGGTGATAAGGATGCAGTCAAATCAGCCCGCGAGCGAATTATCCATGCCTTGGTTGGTTTTGCTATTTTGGCAGTGGCTTTTGCTATAGCCAAGTTGGCTGGTACTTTTCTTGGTTTCCAAGATATCTTTAATTTCACTATTCCCTCTCCTTCTCCATAAGCTACTTATAAGATATGTCTCCAGACCCCGCCGGTTTAACTCAAATTGAAAAGATATTTGAAAATATCATCTCTTCCTCTGTAGCTTTAGCATTTATCGCTTTAGTGGTCATACTGGTATGGGCTGGAATGAAATTTTTAACTTCTGGGGGGGAGGCTAAAGCCATTCAATCTGCTCAACAAACTGTGACTTGGGCCATTTTGGGGATGGTTTTTTTGGTGGTGGCTTGGCTTATTTTACTGCTAATTAAAGCTTTTACTGGTATAGACGTGACCCAATTTTGTATTAGTCTTGACGGCTGTTAAGCAGACACAATGTTGCAAAAGGTAGTTGATTTGATTTAAGCTTAAAGTTATGCCGTCTGCCAAGACAATTTTTTCCGCTTTGGGTGTGGGGTTGTTTCTTTTATTAACACCTGCTCCTGCGCTGGCGCAAAGTTTAAACCCCGTCGCTACACCGGCAGGGGCACTGACCACTGATACACTGACAGTCAACTTAGCTCATACTCTAAGCTGTTTAACAGAAGGGAAGGCTATTGATAGAAAACCCTGCTTTGAGAATTTAGATAACCCATTGGGGGCTACTACTAATATACCTTCAGTCGGCGCTATTGGTATTTCCCAATACTTGACTATGGAGCTTTTTGCCAATCCACCCATTAGTACTGTTCATTATTTAGCCAACATTCAGCAAACCCTAGGCATTATTAATCCGGCTTTTGCCCAAGTCAGCGGTACAGGCGGGCAGGTAGTGGCACCGGTATTAAATCTATGGGTACTACTGCGGAATTTGGCTTATGTGGTGATGATTATTCTTTTTGTGGTCATTGGTTTTATGATTATGTTAAGAAAACACATCAATCCCCAAACCGTGATTAGTGTCCAAAATGCCCTGCCAGGGTTGGTGGTGGGACTGATACTCATTACTTTTAGTTATTTTTTTGCTGCTTTAATCATCGATGGCTCTTTTGTGGTCACTAATGTGGTGGGGAAAATACTGGAGGCATCTGATCCATCTGGCCGCAGCTCAATACTTCCACCTGGTACTACCACCAGAGTTTTAGAAAACGAAAATGTCTTAACTATTTTTAATTCATTCCTGGGCTATCAAGGGGCAGAGCCTAGTATTAGTGCTGTTTCTAAAACTCTTAATTTTATCAACCAGGGCTTAGTCCAGCAAATCGTTGATGGTGTTTTGGTGGCAGTGGGTTGCGGCTGGGGTTATACTGTGGGTAGAGCAGTGGTGCCTGATAATGTTATAATATTGGGTCATAGCTTGGGTACTCTGACAAGTATCATTGCCGGAGGTATTGGTTGTGCAGCTTCTGCCATCACCCTGGTGGCTAGCAAAGGTATTATCTTGGGGCTCATTCTATATGTGGTTTTAATTATTGCCTTACTGATAGCAATGTTTAAACTACTTTTTAGTTTGATCGGGGCCTATATTTCAGTGATAGTCTTAACTATCACCGCCCCTTTGTACTTTCTGATAGGTTCTTTTCCAGGTAAGGGTAACTTGGTGGGTGAGTGGATCAAATCCATGGTAGCTAATGTGTTGATATTTCCGGCAGTTTTTTTGGTGTTCTTATTTGCCGCCTATATGGGCTCTACCCCCGGCAATGACATGGCTGATGTTTTTAGGGGAGTAAATGGTGCTGGCACGTTTAATGCTAACTTCACCTTGCCTTTATTTGGTGGGTTTCCGGTTGATTTAGTCAGGTTGTTACTGGCTTATGGCATATTATTGGCCCTGCCAGCAGTACCTGATGCAGTCAGAAAAATGTTTAATGTCCAAGGTTTGGGCGCTTTTGCTGAAACAGCCATGGGAACATTCAGTGGTGGGGCGGCGGGTGGAGCTGATCTGGCTAAAGGTGGTAAAGGGCTAACTCAATGGGCCTACAACCAACCAGGGTTCAACGCCAGGATAAATACGGCTAGGGGTTTCACCAGAGATTTATTTGGAAGAATCAGAGGAATAAGACCATTGGGCTGGCTACCAAAGCCAAAACCATAACCACTATTTTTTTAAACCAAATATCCTGGTAAGGAGTCCTGTAGCTCCTTCTGTGGTTGCTTTTTTACCTTCATCTGCTGCCTTTGAAGGCATAATCCTCTCGCTTCCCACCAAAGCTTTTCCACCATATAGCTCTGACTCTAAACTAACTTGCATTAACCTTTCGGCTAAGGTTAAAGCGATCTGAGCTTCCGTTGGGCTTAAGCCTTGATTTTGTAAATGGGTTTTAATTTCTTCATCCCTACTGATGCCAGTAGTGGCCGAATACGCCTCTTTCACTCCTTTACTAAAATAACCACCTCTTTCAGTCCTGTGGGTAGCGGGGTTTTGTATTGTTGTGGGGGTTTGTTTGATCATCTCTATGGCTACCCCAATGCCAGATAGACCAGCCTGCGGACCAAGGGTTAAAGGAAACATCCCCTGGCCTGCTATTAAGTGACCAGTTCTTAGGTTGTCCATACCAGCCAGGGCTTTTGTTTTCTCTTTCACAAAATCGTCTTTTAATCTTAAGAATTTTGGTTTGTCTTCCTCGGACCAAAAAGATTTAAACCATGACCGATACAGTGAATCCAAGCCTATCCTGGCCGCGCCATACTCCCCTAAAGTTTTATTCTCTGCAGGACTACCTAGCGTGGCTCGATTGATCATCATGGCCAGTTCTTGTTGCGCTATATCATCAATACCACCCATTGTATTTTCACCCAACCATAAATCTGCACTTAATTTTTGGATCTTATCTGCCATTGGTAAGGCTGGATTTATCTCATCGGCAGGCTCGAAACGTTGATAAAATTCAGGCGGAGAACTGGAAAAGGGATCCCACCTAACGCGAATTTCTGGACGTTGAGGATCTTTTAAATAAAAGGTTGATCTACCACCCTTTTTTTCTTCCTCAAATAATAAATTACCCACCCGACCAGTTTCTCTGGCTTTTTTTAAGGCCCTGGCGGTTTGGTCCTCAATCCCTAAATCCTTTGGTGTTAAACCTAATTCTGCTGGGTCTGGCCCATCTTCAGCCATGATAACATTATAGCATAAGTGCAGGAGAAAGTCCTAAAATGACCTATTGTTAGCCCCTAGACAATACTTTTTTCACGAGGTATATATTGTATACTTATGGAAGCGCATCCCATTCCCCAAAATGTTACTTCTTTTCAGTTTAAGCTGGTGGGAGATATGACCTTAAAACAGTTTATTTACCTTTCATCAGGCATGGGAATAGCTTATTTAACTTTTGTGCTTCTGGCTGCCCCGGCTCCGCTTTTAGCCTGGCCTTTAATTTTTTTATTCGCCTTTTTGGGAATTGCTTTAGCCTTTATCCCCATTACAGACAGGCCCCTGGATCATTGGCTTAAGGCTTTTTTAAGAGCTGTTTATTTACCCACCAAAAGAGTTTGGCAAAAACAGGGGCGAGCTTTTCCCCAAAATCCTCTTTTCCTGAATAGGCTGAATGTTTATCTATCCACCCAAGGGGAGATTAAAAACCCCATACCCATACCCCTGGCCACCCCAGCTTTATCCATTCCCCTGCCCAAAACCGTTATTTCGACCGGGCCAAGTCTGCCTACTCCAGAAGAGCTCACCAAAACAGTCAAATTAGCCCAACAGGCTCAAAGCTTGCAGGTAAAAATTATTGAGGGAGAAAGGGAGCTTAAACAAATCAAACAATCTATGGACGCAGAAAAGTTTAATGTTGTTTTTGCTAATTTGCAAAATTTGGTCCAAGATGCCCAACAAATTAGGCAACAACTGGCTCAAGTCACCAAGGAGGAGCCACTAAAGGAAGCACCTAAACTCAAAGTGGAGGTGGTACCTGCTCCCAAACCCAAACAAACCAAGTTAGTGCTAACTACCGCACCTAATGTGATCAATGGCATTGTGGTAGATGCTGAAAATAATTATTTGGAAGGGGTGGTGGTGGTTATCCATGACAAAGAAGGCTTACCTGTCAGGGCCTTAAAAACGAACAAGCTGGGTCAGTTTACAGGTTCAACCCCTCTGGCAAATGGTAGTTATACTATTGAACTGGAAAAAGACAACCTTATTTTTGATTTATTAAAAATTGAGCTAGATGGCAAAATTTTACCACCCTTAACAATTGCTGCCAAAAGAGTCTATGGAAACAACCCAAACTAATCTGACCATAGTAGATATTAGAGAGGATATTGTCCTGCTAAAAGATGGGGGGGCAGCTCTAGTCTTGCAAACAACAGCTGTCAATTTTGGGCTTTTGTCCGAGATTGAACAAATGTCCATTATTACCGCCTTTGGTCAGATGTTAAACTCACTATCTTATTCCATCCAAATAATTATTCGCTCCAAAAGACTTGATATCAGCTCTTATTTGGGTTTATTGGATAGGGCCTTAAAATTGCAAACTAGCCCCCTATTTTCACAACTGATGGCCAGATATAGACAATTTGTCCAATCTTTAATCAAAGAAAAAGAGGTGTTGGATAAAAATTTTTATGTAGTCATTCCTCTTTCCCGTTTTGAGCTGGGGATTCGAATCACTAGCGCTGATAGATTAAAAAAAAGCGTGGCTATGTTACAGCCTAGAAAAGATCAGATAGCCAAACAGTTGAGTAGGGTAGGTTTAAAAGCTACTCAACTGGGCAATAAAGCTCTATTACAACTTTTTTACGACATCTATAATCCTCCAGATAACAATCAGCTCTTTTTACCAACTACCAACTTAGCTACTCCTGGCTTATCACTCAATATTCCCCAAACAGCCCCCCCACCACCCCCACCACCAATAGCTAAACCTTTACCAGACCAACCCCCTCCCATCATCAGCCAATCATCAAAAACCCACCCCTTTGTGGTGGAAGAGTTAGCAGATACCTTATGAAATTAAACATCTTTGCCAAGTCCCAAATCAGCCAAGAAAGCCCCACTCCTCAACTAACCGTCAAGGATGTATTGGCACCTCCAGAGATAGAGATAGATTTCAATCATCTAAGAATTGGTGATAACTTCTACAGAACTTATTTCATGTCAGGATACCCACGTTTTGCAGAACCAAATTGGCTAGAACCATTAATTTCTTTTGACCACCCCTTAACCGTTTCTATGTTTATCTATCCCACCCAGTCTAAGGGGGTGTTAGATGATTTAAAAAGAAAAGTTGCCGAAATGGAAGCCACCATTCAAACCGACATTGAAAGAGGCAGGGTGGTTGATCCGGCAGTACAAGTGGCCTTGGATGATGCCCAATCCCTACAAGAACAACTGGTAAAAGGGGCAGAAAGGTTTTTTGACTTTGCACTTTATGTGACCATACCAGCTCAAAGCAAGGAACAACTCAACAATGTCTCTAAATTAATTGAAAGTACTTTAAGCTCTTTGTCAATTACACCAAAACCTACCACTCTTCAAATGGAAGATGGTTTTATCACCACCTTACCTATTGGACAAGATCAACTGACTTTAACCCATAACATGGATACTACCTCCCTAGCCACCACTTTTCCTTTTACTTCATCAGAGCTAACAGCCAATGAAGGAATTATGTATGGTATTAACGAGCACAACGGCTCCTTAATACTATTTGATCGCTTTACCCTGGAAAATTCCAATGAGGTAGTTTTTGCTAAAGCTGGCGCTGGTAAAAGTTATTTAGTGAAGTTAGAGGTGCTTCGCTCCCTCATGTTTGGCACGGAAATTTTGGTTATTGATCCGGAGGCAGAATATTTACCCCTTTGCCAGGCAGTGGGAGGACAATATGTTAACTTCTCCACCTCCTCTCCTGTCAAAATTAACCCTTTTGATATGTCGGGAATTTTAGTTCCGGGAGAGAACGAGTTAGGTAGAAAGATCCTTTCTCTCACCTCTTTTTTGAAATTGGTTTTGGGAAACTTAAATCCCACCGAAAGTGCTGTTTTAGACAGAGCCTTAAAACAAACTTATCACCTAAAAGGCATCACTGACGACCCCAAAACTCAAATAAGCTCACCAGCTGGCTCGCCTCGCGAAGCTGGCGAAGCGGGCGGACCGCCCTTAATGGAAGATTTGTATAAAGTTTTAATCGGCATGGAGGAAAAAGTGGCGCTAGATTTGGCAGAGCGACTAGAGAGATTTGTTAAAGGGTCTCTCTCTGGTATCTTTTCTTCTCCCTCGAATATTACCTTAACCAACTCTTTTACTGTTTTTTCTATTCGGGATGTGGTAGAGGAACTGCGACCTTTAGCCATGTATATGATTTTGGAGTTTGTCTGGACAAAAATTCGCTCCAAGCTTAAAAAAAGAATTTTAGTGGTGGATGAAGCCTGGTATTTAATGAGAACTGAAGATTCTGCCAATTTTTTAATAGACATTGCTAAAAGAGCCCGCAAATATTACTTGGGGCTGATAACTATTACTCAAGACGTGGAAGATTTCTTAAGTAGTGATCGGGGCAAAGAAATCATTTCCAACTCCTCAATTCAAGTGCTGTTAAAACAATCACCTGCCTCAATTGACAGAATAGGAGAAGTTTTTTATCTCTCTGAAGGAGAAAAAAGATTGCTTCTTTCGGCTGGTGTGGGACAGGGACTTTTCTTTGCCGGACCAACACATGTAGCCATGTCTGTGGTGGCATCCCCTGAAGAACACCAGCTGGTTACCTCTAATCCGGCAGACATACTGGCCCGTCAGTAAATATAGTGATATTATAAAAAAGATTATGGCTGCCCTTAACACCAGGTTCTACAAAGATACTTTAGAGCTTTTAAGACTTTATAACACTAATCCTAGTTTTAAAACCTCTTTTTTAAGGCTGTTAAATAGGTTCAAGGTGGTTTATAAAGGCCGTCCCTTAAAACTTTACATTCGTTTACTAGCCAGCATTGACTCTCAATATAAAAAATATACCTCTTTGCCAGTTAACAGCGAAGTGGTGGGCGAGCTATTGGAAAAGTTTTATTTAAACCGCTTTAGTTTTAGAAGGCTGGAAGATGGTGTCAAACAAAACCTTGAGTTGTGGCCGCCAACAGAAGCCCAAGAAATGACCAGGGTTGACTCTTTGCCAGATGGTGAAGAAAAAATTAAGTTATTTGAGGAGATGGAAGAGAGTCCACCATCCAAGACCACACTCCCGCCTCCTACTCAACCACCCATAACTCTTCCCCCCACACCCTCAACCCAACTTCCCCCAAGATCAGATTTGGCCACCGGGCTGATTAATACTGGTTCAACTTTTACTCATGCTACCACCAAGCTGTTGAATAGTTTTAGTAAGGCTAGCCCTTTAAAATTCTTTCAAAGTAAAATGAAACTAATTATTATCAGCATCTTAGTTAGTATGGCTCTGCTGATTGTTTTAACGTATCAGCTATCTAGCTTCCAAGGGACATATACCCCAGCCTCGAGTAGTGTTACCCTACCAGGACCAATAACCGGCAGCAGCACCATTGGCCCGGGGGCTGTGGTTAGTTTAGACTATACCCTACCCCTAAGAAATAACTCCGTAGTACCACAAGATATCAGATCAACCATTTTACAAAGCTGGCCCAATGCTCAAATTAATAACTGGCAAATAATTATTGACCAAGCCGTAGCCAATAATTGGAATCCAGCCCTGGTTTTGGCTTTATGGATAGAAGAGTCAGGAGCCCAGGGTGTCAGTCAATACGCTGATCCACTGGGCTGTGCTCCTGGCCAACCCACCGACGATATCAATACCAGCTTGCAGTGCCTATTTAATAACTTTGAAAGGTATGACGATGGTCAATTTGCAGAATTTATGGCTACTTATTCTGGGGGGGGCGTTAATAACCCTTTTGCCAATAACCCTAATTTTCCCGTCAATCTTAAATATTGGTACTCTCTGCTGGTCCCTTCTGGAGATGGTTCTTTGCAAGAAGTGTCGCCCACAGCAGGTTTAGCAGCTTCATGTCTGGTACCTGGAGGAAGAATAATTACCCACTCCTATCAGGCAGATCCTATTTATGGACATTGTGGCACTTATTATGGCTTTAGTTGTAACTGCGGCAGTGGGGGGAGAAGAGCAAAGGCTATTGATGTAGCCACTGCTGGCCAAAATGTAGTTTTACCAACAATTGAGGGTCAACAGGTGATGTGGAAGTTAATTATCAGGGGATACCCTGTGGATTCTGGTGAGGGTGGGGGTGTGGGACATATATTTGAAGCGGAGCTAGGTGGCGATCGGTGGTATTTAGATATGTTACACTTACAACAAACCTCCTTAAGCTTGGGGGGCAGCTATCCTTCTGGTACTGTGGTTGGTCTGGTGGTGAGCGAACATGTCCATACCACTATTGGTAAAAACATCGCTTATCCCAATGGTCCGGGTAGCTCATTAACTGACTGTGACAATGGGTGGTTACCGTCTGATTTTATGTGTAGCCAATGAAAAATAATCTAAAAATTATCATATTTATAATAATACTTGCGCTAGTTGGTTTTGCCTTCAAACAAAAACAGCCAGCAGTTGTGCCCACCCCACAGGATGAATTAGAGATTATCTCCACCACTCCCCACCCCCTTGAGGAGGCCACTATTTTACCAACTCAAAGCATTGAAGTTACTTTTAACAAGCCCTTGTTCGTGAGTGAATTCAAACATAAATTTGACCCCGAAATAGAACACCAGGTAGAAGCGATAAATAGTCAGTCTACCAACTTTGGTCAAACACTTAGAATAGTCTTTACCAAACCCCTACAACTGGGCAGCGGCTATACCCTGTTTATTCTGCCTAACACCCACAGTGAAGATGGTCTAAAATTGGGGCGGGATGTTATCTACCACTTCAAAACCATTGACTATCGTGGGGTTTAAGATTGCCTCACCGGCATAATAATGTACTCCAATCCTTCTACACCCACAGGTTTTAACAAGGTGGGGCTCAACTCACCTGAAAACTCCAAAATCACTTTTTGGCAAGAAGGAGCAGAGACAGCATCAATTAAAAATTTGGTGTTAAAAGCCACAACTAGCTCTTTTCCCTCTACATCTGCCTCAATCTCGTTTTCTTGACTGCCTAACTCTTTGGCTTCTGATGAGAGGACTAAACCATGACCATGAACCTTTAAACTAACCATATTAGCTTCTGGCCTGGCAAAAACAGAGGCTAATTTTAAAGCTTGCAAAAGTTCGCTTCTGCTGACAATTACTCTGGCCACTACTTCAGAGGGGATAATTTTTTCCCAGGCAGGAAAACTTCCCTCAATAAGCCTTGACGAAACAATTGTCTGGCCAATTTTAAAAATGGCCTGGTTTTGGTTAGGGGCGGTTGAGATCTCCACCGCCTCCATGTTATCTGTTTTACCGGTAGGTAAGTCTTCACCTAAAATCCGGATGACTTCCTCAAAAGTTCTTTTGGGAATTAAGCTTTTAAAGTTTGTTTTGGGGTCGTTTAACTTAACTTGGCGGTGGGCCAACCTGAAACCGTCTGTGGCCACAAAATCTAAAATACCACCCTTGGCTTCTGTTAAAATACCCGTCAAAATGGGCCTGCCTTCGTCTGCTGCTGCAGCAAAAAGAATGGTGGAGGTGGATGATAGTGCTTCTTTGGGAAAACTGACCCCCTTTTCTGGCGATAAGGGGATCACGGGAAATTCACTAGCAGAAATACCACTAATCTTAGCCCTAAACCTACCTGTTGAAACACTCATTAGCTGCTCCACCACTTCTATGGTTATTTTGGCGCCACCCAAGCCAGCAACAATATCCACCAGTGTCTTTGCTGGAACTGTTATTTCTCCTTCTGTTAACACTTCAGCGGAAACGAGTTTAATCACCCCAATTTCTAAATTAGTGGCAGCTATTTTAACTCTTGCTCCGTCACTAGCCAAATAAAGGTTGCTCAATACTGGTAGAGTGGGGTGAACACCAACAGAGCGCGCTACAGCCTGAAGTGTGGGCAAGAAGTCTTGTTGGAGTATGGAAAATTTCATCACTGTTCCCTTTGGTGGGCATCAATAAAGCTTTGTATCTCTTCTTCTGTCACTTTAATCAACCTAAAATTGACTCTGCCAGCAATAATTAGGTTTTTAATGTGTTTTTCTTCATCTGTCAAGACATGGCTTTCTCCTGATTTTACCTCAATAAAATCAATCTTGCTGTTGTTTTTAATACCAATAAAGTCAATTGGCCAACCCAGTGGAATAATTCTATCATAATCATACCGTAGCTCGGCATAGGTTAAAAGCTCCGCCATTTTACCTTTTTGTGGGTTAATCGAGCCCTGAATCACTTGTAAAACTTTACCAGGCAATTCCTGCACCCCTTGATACAAGGCTATTAAATCCGTGGGTATATTGTCTTTTGGTTTTCCGTGAAGGCGTCCAAAAAGATAAGCAATAATAATTGCGGCAGTTATAACAATAAGTAAAGTCCAGTTTAAATCAATCATATTTATCAACAATTCATTCGATTATACACTATTTTTTAAAACAGTAGTATTATTTATATAGTCGGTGGATATGTGGAAAACTATTAATTTCTTATTTAGAATTCGCCTTAATTTTGTGTTGAAATGATGTTTAAAAAAGGTGGATAATTTGTGGATAAGTTAGGATTTTAGTGAATAACTTTGTATTTTTTGTTTAACCTCAATTAAAGTTCTCTGGACTTCCCTATCAGTGATGGCTAGTTTTTTAATCCGATCCCTACCATGCATAACCGTGGTGTGGTCTCTTCCCCCCACGATTTGTCCGATTTTTTCCACAGTTAAGTTTAACTCCTCTGATAGAATGTACATTACTATATGCCTTGGTAAAACTAACTCTTTGTTTCTTTTGGGTCCAGTTAAATCCCTCGAGTTCAAGTTAAAGTAGTCGCATACAGCCTGCATGATTTTTTTGTGATCTGTTTTTAGGGTTGTTTTGGTGGGTTGATTTAAAAAAAGTAAAATATTATCTGTGGTGGGAGCCAGATTTTGTGTTTTTAAGACCTGTAGGATTTGAGCCAACCTTCCCTCCAACTCTCTAATATTGGAATCTACAGACGAGGCAATCAACCTTAATGCTTCTTCTGAAAGAGTTTCTCCTTTTTCCCTGCATTTGGCCTGTAAAATGGCTACACGGGTGTCAAAATCAGGTGGTTGGATATCCACCATTAGGCCTCCAGCAAAGCGACTTTTTAACCTATCCTCCAACTTGCCAATTTCTTGAGGGGGTCTATCTGAAGTTAACACTATTTGGGCGTTTTTAGTTTGCAGTTCATTAAAGGTGTGGAAAAATTCTTCTTGTGTACCTTCTCTGCCGGAAAAAAATTGGATATCGTCAATCAATAAAACATTAGCCAGGCGATACCTTGTTCTTAACTCGCCCATTTTATGGTTTTGAATAGCTTCTACATAATCATTCATGAATTTTTCTGAAGAGCAGTAAATTACCTGTGGATGGGTGTTTTTTTGCACCAAGGCGTTGCCAATTCCCAACATCAAATGGGTTTTGCCAACACCAGTTCCGCCATAGATAAAAAGAGGGTTGTAAGATAGGCCTGGGTTTTGTACCACAGCCTGGGCTGCGGCGAAAGCGACGTTATTGGAAAACCCCACCATGAAATTTCCCATGGTGTATTTGGGGTTAAGATTACTTGATGTCCGCCAGTTAGTGGGTGGTGGTTGGCTAAAATCAAACAAATTTTCCTCTAAAGTGGGTGCTTTCTCGGAAAGTTTGGAGGAGTCAACCTTAAACTCAAGCTGTGGGTTTTTGCCAGTAATCTTTAAAAAGGCATCTTGGATTAAGTCAAAATACCTAGCCTTTAACTGCTCGGCAAAAAAAGCAGTGGGAACACAAATAAGAGCTTTTTTATCTGTGAGCTTATCTAAAGAGGCTTTTAAAAACCAACCCCGATAATTAATAGGGGAAATTTGAGGTTTAATTATTGCTAGAATTTCTTGCCAAATTTTTTGTGTATCCATGTGGATAACTTATACACAATAGAATACAAAGTGACAAGATGGAGAAACTGTTTAAAAGTGTATCAACTTATGGTATACTTTCTCACATGCCCAAAAGAACATATCAACCCAAGAAGATAAAAAGACTTCGAAAACACGGCTTTTTGGCCAGAGTCGCCACTCTTGGTGGTAGAAAGGTTATTAAAAGAAGAATGCTTAAGGGTCGCCAAAAAATAACTGTTTAAATGCTGGCCAAAGAAAAAAGATTAAATTTAAAAAAAGATTTTAAGTGGGTAGTTAGTGGTAAGAGGCTGGAGACAAAATACACCAGGCTTTATGTTAGAATGGGTGATAACCCCCATCCCAGAGTTAGTGTAGCTCCTGCGTCAAAAAATTTTAAAAAAGCTACTGATAGAAATAGAGCCAAAAGGATTATTTGGGCGGCCTTTAAAGCTCTTTATCCGGCACTTTTGCCAAACCTTAATATAGTAGCTCTTCCCAAACTGCCTGTACTTGGTGTAAAATCAGGGGATATGCTGCTAGATTTAGAAGAAGTTTTAATGAGGGAAAGGATGTTAAATAAAAAGTAAAAATGAAAAAAGTGGTGCTGGTGTTGATTGAATTTTATCAAGCTTATCTATCGTTTGACCAAGGGCTTCTTCGCCTATTAGCTCCGGGTGGGGCTTGCAAGTATGAAGTTTCATGTTCGGAGTTTACCAAACAAGCTATAGAAAAATACGGAGTTTTAAAAGGAGGATGGTTAGGATTTAAGAGAATCCTTTCTTGTAACCCCTGGGTAGGATAATTTATGGAATTAATAGGAGCTATCTTTAACACCTTCTTTTTTGCCCCAATTGTGAATTTATTAATCCTGATTTTTAAACTGCTTCATTTGGTGGGTGTACCAGGAGCTTTGGGTTTTGCCATTATTGTTTTAACTGTGGGAATAAGGTTTTTAATCTGGCCGTTTACTGCTGCCCAAATCAAATCAGCCCAAAAAATGGTCAGCTTAAAACCTCACCTTGATGAATTAAAGAAAAAACACCAAGATGACAAAAAAGCTTTTGCCGAGGCACAAATGGCTCTTTATAAAGAGCATGGTGTTAATCCCACTAGCGGCTGTTTACCCACCCTTATCCAATTACCGGTTTTTATTGCCTTGTATCAGGCCATCATCAATGTTTTTCCCCAAACAGACGGTTCTTTGGCAGCTGATGGATTAGACAGGATAAACACTGTTTTATATAATTCTTGGTTAAGCTTAGCTAGCGCCCCTGATCCTAATTTTTTTGGTTTTAATCTGGCCACCAAGCCAGCTGAATTCGCCCATTTTGGAACTTGGTTGTTACTGGTACCCATTCTAACAGGGCTACTAACCTTTGTTCAGTCAAAAATGATGACTCCTTCCCCACCCAAGATTTATCCTTCAGATTCACCCAAAGAGAAAAAAGAAAAGGTAAAAACAGAAGACATGATGGTGGGGATACAAAATCAAATGACCTATCTGATGCCAGTGATGATTGGCTATTTTGCCTTTCAGTTTCCAGTGGGGCTGGCAATTTATTGGAATACCTTCACCACAATGGGAATTATCCAACAATATAGGATTTCTGGCTGGGGAGGCCTGGCTGGTTTGGTGGGTAGTTTAATCCACCAAAAGGGCAGCCAAAGATAAATTCTTATGGAAAATGCCACAACACAAAATCAATTAAGTGAGATACTTGATAATATCTTGGGTTTACTCCTACTGGAGGGTTCATATGAAATTCAAGAAGATGACAGCGGGGTTCGTGTTGCCATAGAAACCAGTGACGCCGGCAGGTTGATAGGTTTTAAAGGGGAATCTTTAAACTCCCTGCAACTTTTGATAAGTCAACTACTTTTTAAAAAAACTGGCCAATATCAAAGAGTAATTATTGATGTATCGGGTTGGAGACAAAACAAAGAAAAAGAGCTTTCGGATCAAGCTAAAACTTGGGCTGGCGAGGTTTTAGAAAGTGGAAAACCGCTGGAGCTTGAACCAATGGTTCCTTGGCAACGGCGGATAGTCCATATGGCTGTAGCTGAGGTGACAGGGGTTGAATCAGTCAGTGTGGGAGAAGGTCGGGACAGGCACTTGATAATTCGTCCCTTCACTTCACTTAAAGTAAAATAAAACAGTGCAAAAATTAGTTAAAATATTTCAGCAGACTTTTTGGCAACTGCTGGGAAAATTAGTCACCACTACCTCCACTTTTATTATATTGGGACTGGTGGCCAGAAATTATGGACCAGAGGGTACGGGAATTTTTACTTTGGCCCTAACCTATTTGGCCATTTTTTATCTATTATCGGATTTTGGTTTTAATGCCCATATTTTAAGGGTAGGCAAGCAAGATCTTGAGTGGAGAAAGCTATTAGGGACCAGACTTTTGTGGGCTACTTGTTTGGTAGTAGTCTCCATCCTCATACTCCCCTTTTTACCGTTTGCCAACTCCACTTTTTCCCAAGCAATATTTTACGGTAGCTGGGCCATTATGGCTTCAGCCACCTTTGTAACTTGTAATTTGCTTTTTCAAAAATACTTACGTTTCGATCTGGCTAATTTAGCCTTGAGTTTGGGTACCATGGTAGCGTTGGCGACCATTAGCTGGTTTGTAAAATCCCACCAACCTATTCCAGTTTTAGTTTTTGGACATTTTGTGGGTTGGACAATAGTAGCTCTTGCGGCGCTTTTTTTAGTCAAAAAATTTGTGATAGATTTACGGCCCATCTTTAATAAAGACTACATCATTTCCCTATTTAACTCTTCTTGGCCCATTGCGGCCACACTAGCTTTAAATACGGTTTATTTCAGGGTTGATGCCTTTATTCTTTCATCAGTTCGAACTGTTAGTGAGGTGGGTATTTACAATGTGGCTTATCAAGTTTTCCAGTCCCTTTTGGTGCTGCCCACTTTTGCGATGAACTCTTTTTACCCCATGATGCTGCAAACCTTAAAATTTAAGATGGAAAAATTTAAAAACCAGATCAAACTGGCTGCAGCCTTACTAACCATTCTTTCCTTGGGCATATCAATCTTTACTTTTTACTTATCACCTGTTGTTATTCAGCTAATTACTGGCTCTGGTTTTGCTGGATCTGTTACTTCCTTGCAAATTCTTATCCTTGGCCTCCCTGCTTATTTTTTATCAGCCCTCTTCATGTGGGTGATGGTGGCTAAAAAAATGTATAAAGAAATGCTTTTTGTTTATGCTTTAGGGTTGGTATTTAATGTTTTGGCCAACTATATCTTTATCCCCCAGTATTCATATCTAGCTGCTGCCTGGATAACAGGAGCATCTGAATACTTGATTTTAATAATGCAAGCAATCATACTCTTAAGAAGATGAAACTGATTATTTATACAGACGGAGCTTGTCGTGGTAATCCTGGTCCCGCCTCATATGGTTTTACCATTAGCAGTGAAGAGGGTAAGTTGCTTCATGAGGAAGGTAAGTTTATCGGGGTGACCACCAATAATGTGGCCGAGTATACAGCTGTTCTGGAGGCTCTCAAGCATGCCCAACAGGAGTATGCTCCGCCTGCTTCGCCCGCTTCGCGAGGCGAGCGAGGTGAGCCTGCTGGCGGATTGGAGATTGAACTTTACGCTGATTCCAAGTTGGTGGCAGAACAGTTATCAGGCAGGTATAAAATAAAAAACCCCAGGCTAAAAGCTATTTTTGAACAGATTAAGATACTGGAACTGAACATAGGTAGGGTATTTTATAATCATATTCCCCGTTTTAAAAATACCCTGGCTGACAAACTGGCCAATCAGGCTCTAGATAAGTAAATAGCTACACTACGATATCTTTTAGCTATCTTGAAATCCCCAGAACTTCTGTTACTATTTACGCGTGGAGGAAATTGGCAAAGATAGCATTGAAAAATCGCCCATTCTAGTTTCGCGAAACTCTCCTGTGGCTTTAGTCGTGGGAGTAGCCGGCTTTGTTGGTTCACACCTTGGCGAGGAACTGCTAGCTCACCACATCCAAGTTGTGGGCGTTGATAATTTCTCAACAGGGAATAAAAAAAACTTACAAGAGTGTATTAAGGACAAACGATTTCATTTCCTGGATAGCTCTGCTGAAGACTTAAGGCTTTCTTTACCAAGGCTAGATTATATATTTTTAGTGGCAGAAGGAGGATGGAGTGTGGCGGCAGTGTTGGATCTGGCGAAGCAGTTTAAGTCAAAAATAGTTTTTGTTTCCACCATCGAGTTGTATGAGCGAAAAATCAACCATCGACTTGAGTGGTTTAAAAAGGCGGAGGCAGAAATAGCCAGGTTTGCCCAGGAGAATAAGCTTAATGCTAGGGTGGTTAGGTTAGCTGGTCTATATGGACCAAGAATGCACTTTAGGGTTGATGATCCGTGTATCCGCTTAATCCAGGCTGCCTTGTTGGAAGAGCTACAAAAAGAAGTGGCATTGGATTTTTCCTCTCGGGCTTTGTTTATAGACGATGCAGTTAGCTTAATAGTTAAAAGTATGCTTTCTGGAGCCACTGCTTCAAAGATTTTTGATGGGGTATTTTATCCTCCCATCAAAGTGGCGGAGATAAAACAGGTGCTTTTGGACCCCATTTGGCATGAGAATAGAGGATTTAAACCAGTGGATCTCCCCCCTTGGTCCACCCCTAATTTGGAAAAAACCATCAAGCAGTTGGCTTGGCATCCCCAGACAAATTTAGTAATAGGGTTAAAAAAGACTTTGAGTTATTTTAAAGATAATGAGGTTAAGATACCAGAGTTGGAGCAAAAAGAAGAAAAGGTAGAAGATAGAAAAATAGATTGGGAGGAGGAGAAAAAAAGAAGATTATCTGTTGAGGAAGATCAGGGGGTGGCAAAAACAAAACAGAATAAAAAATGGTCCCAGCGCTTGCCCAAAATATCCACCGGACAAGCGTTAGTTTTAGTAGGGGGTATCATGATAGTTTATGCTCTTTTCTTGCCAATTTTATCTTTATCTTGGGCAACTTTAACATATAGACATAATTTGACTCTGGCTATGGAGAGTCTGCCCAAAGGAGAATTTAACAAGGGACTGACCTTTTTAGATAAGGCCAGTGAAGGCTTGGAGCAGGCAAATTCTTTAGTTTTATCCATGGAGATCGTTCCTCAAATGGGTTTATTGAGGTATCAGTTTGAAAAGATACAAAAATTGGTAGGAGTTTCTGCCGGGGTAATTAAGGCTGCCAAACATACCACTCTGGGAACACAATTTTTATATGAGGCTGTCAAGACTATTTCTGGTGAGAACACTGCCTCCACCAAGCAGTATTTAGATAAAGCCTTATTTGAGCTGACAACAGCTGAAGCTGATTTTGCCAGGTTATCTCTTGATCTTGATGACAACGAGCTACTTCCTGGCTTGCCCAATTTCATCGCCTTTAGGGTGAATAGTTTAAAAGAGAGGGTTAAAGATTATAGTGAGCTGACTAAAAAAATGAGAATGGTGGCTATTTTTTTACCAGAGGTAGTGGGTACTACTGGCCCCAAAAGCTATTTGGTGGTATTGCAAAACAATACAGAACTTCGTCCCAGTGGTGGTTTAATTACCGCCATATCCAGAATTGATTTTTTAGATGGTAAATTAAAAAAAATTGACAATCAAAAAGTAAGTGAACTAGATGAAAAACTCAAACTTAATATTGAGCCGCCAAAAGAGCTCAAGCAAGATTTAGGATTGACTTCTTGGAGTTTACAAGACGCTGGTTGGGAGGGTGATTTTCCCACCGCTGCCAGACAAGTGGCCTATATTTATACTAAAGCCACTGGTGAAAAGATAGATGGGGTAGTGGCCATAGATTTGGTGGCCCTGGAGGAGCTTTTAAATATCACAGGTTTATCTGTAGAGGATTTGGCAGATAACGCGCTGACCAGTAAAGATCAAAACTATTTTGTCAAACTAGAGGAGGGTTTGTTAAATAAACTCTTTTTTGTCCCCAATATCAATTGGTTGGGAATAGTTAATAGTTTAGGTCAGTCATTTGAGAAAAAGCACACCATGGTTTATTTTGCTGATACTAAATTATTCTCTTTTTTAATTTCTCAAAATCTGGCCGGAGCTTTTCCCAGGCCAGCAGTTAAAGATAAAAAAATGGCTGATTTCTTGGCTATTTTGGAAGCCAATGTGGGAGGTAATAGAGTTAATTTTTATGTGGCCAGAAAGTATAGTTTGGAAACATCAATCGGAAGTGAAGGACAAATTAGCCACCGCCTTAAGCTAACTTATATAAACAGCAGTAAAACTGCTGTTTGGCCAGCAGGAACATACAAGAACAGAGTGAGATTTTATGCGCCCTTTGGCAGTCAGCTTTTAAGGGTTTTGTGGGGAAGTCAAGATATAACCAAAGAAGTTAGTAGTTTTGCAGACTATGGTAGGAGTGGATACTCTTTTGTTTTACTTTTGGCACCAACAGAGGAAAAAGCTTTGGTGTTAGATTGGCAGTTACCAGATAAAATACAATTTATAGAAGGTGAAGCTACATACCGCTTAGATGTCGTCAAGCAAGCAGGAACAAATGATGATCCTCTCGAGTGGAAACTAAATATCCCTGTTTCTTTCAAGACATCATTACCTGGACAAGTTATTTCCACTGACTTATCTAGGGATCGCCGCTTTGAAGTGAAGTTGACAAAATAAGTTCACGTGTTTTTTTATGGGACGAAGTTTGGACTCTCACAGGGGTTTATTCGACAACTTGATAAGTTGGCTCTTCTGTGATAAATTAGAAAGCTATGGACAGAATTAGTTTGAGTGCCGAGGAAAGAAAAACTCTTGGTAAAAAAGTTAAAAATTTAAGGAAAGCAGGGAAACTTCCTGGTCATGTTTATGGTAAAGGGTTGGAAACTGAACATGTATCAGTGGATGGCAAAGTCTTTTTAAAAACTTTTCAAGAAGCAGGGGAAACAGGCTTAATTGATTTAAAAATCGGAGCAGAGAAGATTAGGCCTGTACTGGTTCGTGGGGTACAATATGATCCTGTTTCGGGTTTACCCCTTCATATTGATTTTTATCAGGTTAATCTGCAGGAGAAAGTTAAGGTGCCAGTCCCCATAGAGTTGATTGGAGAGGAGCCGGAAAAAGTCCATTTGGGAGAGGCCATTGTCCTCCAAACCCTAAATGAAGTGGAAGTGGAAGCGCTGCCTGGTGATTTGATAGAAAAAATAGAAGTTGACCAATCGGCTTTGAAAGAAATTGACGATGCCATTACAGTAGGGCAGCTTGAATTTGATAGAGAAAAGTTAACAATTTCAGCTGATCCGGAAGAAATTGTGGTGAAACTGGCTCCGGCCGTGACAGCTGAAATGGAGAAACTTTTGGAAGAGCAGGCTGCAGAAGCAGCAGAAGCTCAAACAGAAGCTGTGGCTGAAGGAGAGGAAGCTCCCACCGAAGGTGAGACTCCTGCAGGGGGTGAGGAGTCTCTTATTGAAGCTGGGGGAGAGGGAGATCAGGCACAAGCAAGAGGCACTAAGGGTGGAGAAGAACCTCAAAAAGAGCAGTCCTAAGCGTTTAATTTGCGCTGATTTTGCGGGAATTTTAAGCACAAACTAGTTTGGCCGTTGGACTACCATAATAGATTTACCCTCGTGAGGAAGTTTTTGCCACAGCTCTTCTGTAAGCGTCGCTTCGCTCCTGGGTAACCTCGGAATTATTTTGTGCTTACAGGCCACTGTGTTACCATAATGCTTTTGCCGGTATGTGGAAGACGTTGCCATAATTCCTCGGTTATAAAAGGCATAAAGGGATGAAGCAACTCTAGGCAGGTTCGAAAAACATATTCCAGGGTTGGTTGAGCTTCGCTTCGTCGCTCTTTTGATTTTTCAATATAAATATCGGCAAATTTATGCCAGATAAATTCATATAGAGTCTCCGCAGCTAAATGCAATTTAAATTCTTCCAGATTTTTGGTAACTGACTTTATGGTTTTATTAAGTTCATCCATGATCCACTGGTCATCGGAATGTTTCATTATTGACACGGCCGTGTCAATATTGTTATGTTCAATGATAAACTTGGCAATGTTCCAGAGTTTGGTAGTAAAATTTCTAAAATTTTTAGCCCTTTCGTCCATGGTTTCCCTGGAAGCTCTGCCATCCCGTCCGGGAATGGCATAAGTATATAAAGCCATTCGTGTAGCATCTGTACCCCATTGGGCTCGTAGCTCATTAGGATCAATACCGTTTCCCAAAGATTTGGAAAACTTGCGTCCCTGCAAATCCCGCAGCATGCCATGGAAAAACATATTTTTAAAGGGAACTTCATCTTTAAACCAAACTCCCAACATGATCATTCTGGCAATCCATAGATATTTAATTTCCGGGGCAGTAATTTCAAAATCCCAGGGATAATATTTTTTAAGCTCGGCGGTATCGCTGGGCCAACCCAAGGTCGAGAGCGGCCAAAGACCAGATGAAAACCAGGTATCTAAAACTTGGCTCTCTTGGACCCAATGTTTTTGAGAGCAAGTCTGGCAATTTTTACCCGGTTCATCCAAAGAAATTACCATGTCCTTGTCTTTGCCAACCAGATGATTGGGGTTGCACTTTCCACAATACCAGACAGGGATGCGGTGGCCCCACCAAAGAGAACGGGAGATTGACCAATTGTGGACTTCTTTAATCCAGTTGGATAAAATCTTCAAATAGTTTTTGGGGGCAAAATTTATTTTGCCGATATTTTTAAGGGCTTTATCTGCCAAGGGTTTCATTTTGACAAACCACTCCTCGGAAATTAGAGGTTCGATAGTGGTTTTACAGCGCTCACAAACAGGTACGGAATGAGTGTATTTTTCTGTTTTTTCAATTTTATCTTTCAAAACTTGAACTGCTTTTTCCCGAGCCTCCATAATTTTTAAGCCGGTAAGATTTGGATCTAAGTCAGTAATTCGTCCATCTTTGCCAACAACATGTAAAATAGGTAAGTTGTGGTCTTTACCAATTTCGAAGTCTAATAAATCATGGCCCGGGGTAATCTTCAGCGCTCCTGTCCCAAAACCTTTTTCTACTCTTTTGTCTTCAATAACGGGAATTTCAGTATTAGTAAAAGGATTTTTTGCCTTTTTACCTAAAAATTTGGCATATTGGGGATGGCGGGGGTAAATGGCAATAGCAACATCAGCAGCAATGGTTTCCGGTCTGGCAGTGGCTATACTAATATATTCATCTGTTCCGACTATTTTATATTTAATAAAATACAATTTTTCTTTTCGCTCGTCATATTCCATTTCCACATCTTCAATTGCTGTGTTGCATTTGGGGCACCACTGGACAATATAGGCCCCCTTGTATAGCAGATCTTGATCCCAAAAGGTTTTAAATTCTTCCAAGACCGCCTTTTGTACCTTTTCTTCCAACGTAAAAACTTCCCTGTCCCAGTCGGCCGATAATCCAAAAACTGTCCAGGTGCGATGAAATGATTGATAAACCTTATCTTTAAATTTCCACGCTCGTGCTAACCATTTATCTCTACCAAGTTTTTGTTTATATAATCCTTCTTTGGAAAGAATTTTATCTAGTGTGCTTTCAAAAGCAATCCCAGCATGGTCAACTCCAGGGAGGAGCAGAACGTCATATCCTTGCATTCTTTTAAAGCGGGCAATGGCGTCCATAATGGAATGTTGCATGGCATGGCCTAGATGCAAATCACCAGTTAAGTTAGGCGGGGGAACTAATAATCCATAGGGAGGGCTTAAGGAGTCAGGATTTGCTTTAAAAAAACCTTGATCTTCCCAAAATTGGTACCACTTTTCCTCAACTTGACTGTGACTGTATTGTTTATCCATACGAGGTTAAGTATATTGCTAGAGAGATTAAGATTCAACCTCAGTAATGAGTATACGGATATTTGGGAATTCATGTCGAGAACAGATATGGTTTATTTCGTTGTTGGGGTTTACAAATATCACCAAGACTTTTTCATTTTCAAAATCAATAATAATAGCTCTCAAATTTTGATCATACATCAATCGATAATTATTTCTATCAATAGCAATTGCTGATAAATAATGAGTAGGTGTGTTTAAAATTACTCGGAAACGATCAGATCCTTCGGGGGATGGTCTTTGCCACAACTCCTCTGGAGAAAGCGGTTTAAAGTTATCTGGCCTCTTGTACATATCGCGTATTTCTGCTGCCGATAAAATGTGTTCCATAAAATAAAACAGCCCATATGGGCTATTTAGAGTAATTTTATAAGTAAAATTTTAATGTGTCAACCCTTCAACTTCGCTCAGGGCTAGTATGCCAGGGATAAGTTGGGATTGGCTTGTAATTTTAAAGGATCCTTAAGTGGTTTCCCCCAAAAAGCCGCTGCAGCTATCATGGCCGCATTATCGGTACATAAATAAGGGGGTGGAACATGTAGTTTAACCCTTAATTCTAAATTCTTAATTCTTAATTCTAAATCAGAAACTAGTTTCTGATTTGCAGCTACTCCTCCTGCCACCATAATTTGTTCAACATGATAAGTCTGGGTTGCTCGAATAGTTTTTTCCACCAGCACATCCACTATGGCCTGTTCAATAGAGGTAGCTAAGTTGCATTTCACCTTTGAGGTGTAGCTGCTTTTTTTCGCCTCGAATGTGTGTATTAGATTAGCCACGGCTGTTTTTAATCCGGAAAAAGAAAAATCCCAGCCAAAGGCTGGTCGTCCTTTGGACGAAATCATGGGTCGGGGAAGGTCAAAGGCCCCAGGATCCCCATTTTGGGCTAGTTTAGAAATCTCTGGACCACCAGGATAGGGTAATCCCAAAAGCCTGGCGCATTTATCAAAACACTCACCAGCTGCATCATCTCTGGTTCCCCCAAGGTATTTATATTTGCCATGATCCTGAAATAAGACCAAATCAGTATGGCCCCCGGAAACCAAAAGGCCAATGCAGGGAAATTGTGGTGTTACACTTTGAGCGATCCAATTAGCATAAAAATGTCCAATTAAATGATTTACAGGGATTAATGGTTTCTGCCATACCAATCTTAAAGTTTTGGCAGTTTCCACTCCCACCAGGAGTGATCCAATCAGCCCTGGGCCATAGGCTACTGCAATAGCATCCAGTCCGGTAGGACTGCACTGAGCCTGTTGAAGTGTTTCCTCAATCACTGGAATAATAGATTTAATCTGTTCCCGGGCTGCTTGCTCGGGAATAACCCCACCATATTTAGCTTGTAGGGAAGCACTTGAAGCCACCACATTGGATAAAATTTGTATTCGGCCGTTTTTCTGTTGTAAAACAGCCGCCCCGGTTTCATCACATGTGGTTTCAATACCCAGAATTATCATATAACTGGAATTTTAGCACAGGAAATTATAAAATGCGCATATGAATTGTGAAATTTGTACCAATGAAATTGGTGATAAAATAGTACTCCTTCAACAAAGCCAACCTGATGGTAGGTTCGAAATCCTTGTTTGTATCTCCTGTGCAGAAAAAAGTGAATTTTATTGCCTGACTCATCAAAGGCCTCATTTGGGCTTTCCCGACAGTACCAGTGCTTGCATGATATGTATAGATGAGGCAGTGGAGCAAGACGGTGAGAGACTGGCGGGAATTTTTGGGGTGGTGATTGATAGATCTTCCAGAGCACAAGAGATTCAAGAGGCAATACAGGGGTGGCAGAGACAAATTGAATCTATGTTTCCCCATGTAAGCCTAGCAGATCTCCCCCTGGCTATTCAATGGAAAGGAACCCCTTTTAGTCTAAATGTTATCAGAACAGTGGTAACAAGGGCGAAGAGAATGAGGGTTACTCCTGAAGAGGTGATTAACTTGGTGGCCCAAGAGGGTCCGGAGGTAATTTTGCCACCCCTGGACCTTGATGAATAATTGCCATCTTGACACCCGACCATATAGTCTAGTATATTAAATTCATGGGTAAATCCACTATTTCGGAAAGGCAAAAACAGCTTCTAGGGGTGATATATAAATATATTAAAGATACAGGCTACCCCCCTTCTTTTGAAGACATGAAAGACAACCTGGGTGTAGTTTCCAACCAGTCAATACTCGATCTTTTGATTAAATTGGAAGGTCAAAAACTTATAAAGCGTAACGAATCCCAAGCCAGGGGGATAGCTATTTTACCCATAGGTTACAAGGCGCTTGGTAAACCCCCTCTTGTCCCTTTTTTGGGCATTACCCATGCTGGCTCCCCAATTTCTGCCATAGAGATTAGCGGGCAGTGGCAAACGATTTCACCGGATGTTGCTCGTCTGCAAGATGAAGTATTTGTGCTAAAGATTTCAGGGGATTCAATGGTAAATGCCGGAATTGAAGATGGCGATGTAGTTCTGGTTAAAAGTGCCAAAGAATTTTCATCCGGAGATATAGTCTTGGCAGATGTAGACGGCGAGACAACTGTTAAAAGATTTATTTCCGAAGATAAACCACCTTATTTATATTTAAAACCGGAAAATCCAGAGCATAATATTATCTACTTTACTGAAAGAGTAACTTTGAGGGGTAAGATAATCTCAATTCTTAAGAAAGGACAGTGGGTTTCTGCTGCCTAAATCTTATATATGCCTACGATAAAGCCTAATAAATCAGAAGAAATAATTGGTGAAATCTTTAAGGATCAGGAGACAGTGTATGGTCTTAAAGAGTTTGAAGGCATAGATATTTATGACGTTTTGCATATCAGTGAGCAAGAACCGCACCGTTTTTACATTAAGGATCTAAAAACAGGCAACCAAAGATTTGTCTACGATGAGCAAAAAAAGACCGGCAAACCTGAGGAAATAGTCCGCCAGCTTTGGCTTTATAAATTGCATCACCAGTATCTTTATCCCCTTGACCGCATTGATCTTGAAAAAAGCATACATTTTGGACGTGAAGTTCATACAAAAGCCGCGGATATCGTGGTTTATAAAAAAGACAAGATTACGCCTTACATCATTGTCGAAGTGAAAAATCCCAATGAGAAAAAAGCAATAGATCAATTAAAGAGTTACTTAAATTCAGAAGGGTGCGAAATAGGAGTTTGGTCAAACGGAGTAGAGAAAGTTGTTTTATATCGCCCATATCCTAAAGAATTTGAAGATTCCCTGGTTGATATCCCAAGAGAAAATCAGACTATAGATGATCTTTTTGAAATCAAAAGGAAATGGTCTCAGCTTAATCCCAAATTTGATTTTGTGGAAATTGTTAAACATATAGAGGAATTGGCTCTTGCAGGTTCTGGAGCTAATGTTTTTGAAGAAATCTTTAAGATACTTTATGCAAAGCTCTATGATGAAAAACTTGCGAGGGAAAGAAGGGAAGGTGAAGAGGTACTTTTTAGAAAATACAAAGACCCTGAAAAGACATATGAAATAATTAACGACCTGTTTAAAAACGCGATAAGAGAGTGGCCCGATACTTTTGAATTATCGGATAGAATTAGGCTATCTCCTGTTAGACTTAATGTCTGTGTGCCATTCTTGGAAAATGTCAGACTTTTCGAAGTTGGCCAAGGTGAACTTGAAATCATAGACAGCGCATTTGAGTATCTTATAACGGAAGTTTCTAAAGGAAAGAAGGGTCAATATTTCACGCCACGCCATGTTATTAAGATGTGCGTCCGCATACTTAACCCAAAGGATAATGAATATGTAATTGATCCTGCCTGCGGGTCTGGAGGGTTTCTACTCCACACCATGTACCATGTTTGGGAAAATCTCCACACAGAAGCAGCCAAAAGAGAATATGCTGGCCGCTACCTTTTTGGAGTGGACTTTGACGATAATATGCGTCGTATTTCTCAAGCCCTTATGCTTATTGCGGGTGACGGCAGACACCATATTTTTAAAAGGGATTCTTTGGATGCTAGAGACTGGCAGGGAGTGGAAAGCGAAGATGCGAGAGTTGCCCTAAGAACGCTTACACACAGATTTGAAAACTCATCAGAAGAAAAAGAAAATCAAATTTCTTACCGGTTTTTAGATTTTGATGTTTTGCTGACCAATCCTCCATTTGCGGGAGAAAACCCAGAATCCGGTCTACTTCGCCAGTATGAACTTGCTAAAAAAGACGGGAAGTTGCGAAACAATGTAGAGCGCCACATTCTTTTTATTGAACGATCACTAGATGCGATTAAACCGGGCGGAAGATTAGCGATAGTTCTACCACAGGGGGTTTTAAACAATACCAATATGGAATATATCAGAAATTGGCTGTTTGAAAAAGCCAGGATTTTGGCGGTAGTTGGTTTGCACGGGAATACATTCAAACCTCACACCGGCACAAAGACCTCCGTGTTATTTTTGCAAAAATGGGACGAGAAAGAAGAGCCTCTAAAAGATTATCCCATTTTTATGGCGGTTTCCAAAAAAGGCGGCAAAGATAATTCCGGGGAATACATTTACAAGAAAGACGATAAAGGAAATTATGTACATGATAGTAAAGGTAGAAAAGTTTTAGATCATGATTTAGATGAAATAGCGGATAGGTTTATCGAATTTGCCAAAAAAGAAGGATTTAGTTTTTGGAGGTAAGAATGCTAGAACGTACATTTATTCAAAAATGGAGAACTTTTTTAAGTATTATATTTTCTCCAGGTTCCATTATCCCATTTATTTTATCAGCCTTATGTTTGTTTTTAGCAATATCTGTTTTTACAGGTGCTCTATCTAGTCTGCTATCAATATTTGCTTCTATTTTAACCGCTATAGCAGGATTTTTTGTAAAAGAGGATTGGGATAGAGTACAAGGTAATACAATGCTAGAGAAAAAGGGACGATCTGCAATCAGGAATCTTGGATCAATTGAGCAACAAATTATTCAGATAAGAAATTGGATTAAGAATTTTCTAGGAAGTAAGAATATAACTGAGAGGGAATTAAAAGAAATTGATCGTCACCTTACTACTACTCAAATGAATATTAAATCTGGGTTAGAAGACTGGATAGACATAGTGCCTGAATTGAAGAAAAAAGAAGAATTCGCAAAAAAATATCAAGAAACATTAGAGGCTAATATGGAAGAGCTTTTAAAAAAAGAAGCTGAACTATTAAAAATTGGGGAAACAAATAAGGAGCTAAAAGTACAACTAGAAAAGAGGATAAAAGAATTAGAGAAACGAGTACAAGAGTTGAAAAGCGAACAATCAAATGTGTTTGGTGGACTTATGCCTTCAACCTCCCCATATTCATTCGTAACTATCTCACCATCAGGTTCTGGTACGCTATCTAATTTACTTCCCAAGACTTGTTCAATTTGTGGAAAGGTTTACAAGGATGACAATAGTCCAACTATTTCCCTAAATGATGTGTGCCCAGAATGCAAAAGACGGGGTAGAGATTAGATGATCAACTTTTCCATAATCCAAAAATCTCAACTTGATGGTTCGACAGGCTCACCACAAGAGGAGCACATATGATTACTTATTCGATAATCAAAAGGAGTGAGTTAGAGGGGGTTTTGCGGCTGGATGCGGAATATTACCAGCCGGAATATTTTATTGATTTCAGCAAAGGCAATTGGTTGCCAATTAGGGAAACTTTAGAAGTTTGCCAGTATGGAATATCTAAGGACATGAATGAAAATGGGATAGGGTTTCCTATTTTTAGAATGAACGACATTAAAAATGCTTTCCTTGCTGAAGATGAATTAAAATATGCAGATATACCTGATGACCTTTTAGCAGAATATAAACTTGAGAGAGATGACATACTATTTAATAGGGTAAACGCAGAAGAATTTGTTGGCAGGACAGGAATAGTTAAACTAATTGATCATTTTGTTTTTGCTTCCTATCTAATTAGATTACGTACAAAAAAGAATGGAATTATAAAGCCTGATTATCTAAATATTTTCTTAAATTCAAGTTATGGTATTAAACAAATAAGAAAATTTAGAAGACGTGCAGTAAATCAAGCTAATGTAAATGCTGAAGAACTAAAACAAATAAGAATCCCTGTTTTATCGCTAAACATTCAGGAAGAAATCAGTAAATTATCAAATGAATCATGGAATCAAACAGAACAGTCGAAATCTTATTACCAACAGGCCGAGAACTTCCTTTTGGAGGAGTTGGGATTTAAGGACTTTCGGGTTGAAGATGATTTAAGTTTTGTTGTTAATCTTTCAGACGTAAAATCTGCAAAACGGGTTGATGCGGATTATTTCCAGCCAAAGTATCAAAAGTTAGTTGAACAGATTGAAAAACATAATGCAAAACTACTTGGTAATTTAGTTTCGATGAAGAAAGGTTTTGAGCCGGGAAGTGAGGCATATCAAGAAGAAGGTAAACTTTTCATTAGAGTTAGCAGTCTCTCTAAATTTGGCATTGAGGATAAAGATCAAAAATATTTAAGTGATGATTTATACGGAAAACTTAAGGTAAACTTTGAACCAAAAATAGGCGAAATTTTATTAACAAAGGATGCAACTCCTGGTATAGCCTATGTTTTAAAAGAAGCAGTAGAAGGAATAATATCTGGGGGAATGATGAGATTAAAGGTAAATAATGATATTGACCCAGAATATCTAGCTTTATGTATAAGTTCTTTAACTGGTCAAATGCAAGCAGGAAGAGATGCAGGAGGATCAATAATAGCTCATTGGAAACCAGAACAAATCAAGAATTTATTAATTCCAGTTCTACCAAAACCCACCCAACAAAAAATTGCAGAGTTGGTCAGGAAATCCCATGAAGCAAGGAAGAAATCAAAGCAGCTTTTAGAAGAGGCAAAAAGAAAAGTTGAAGAAATGATAGAGGAGAAATCAAATTAAATGACCAATAAACAAGCTGGGGATTTGGGGGAGAAAGATGGTATATTTAAAGCAGGGAAATTTTCAAAAAGGAGGTGAGGATAAATGGCAATATTTTTAGGGGTACACAAATTTGAACCAGGGATGAGCGAAGATGATATCAGGAGTGGCTATGAGAAATACAAAGAAAGTGCCATTGAGGCAGGATTAAAACCACTTGGGGCTATGGTAAGCTTGGAAAAAGGATTTGCCTATTGTCAGACTGAAGCCCAGTCGCCAGAGCAAGTCAGAGAAGCTCATCAAAAAGTAGAAATCCCCCTGGAAGATGTAGTAGAGGTCAGACTTTTAAGTTAAACACAAAACCATGGATGGGGATTTTGGGGAAATATAGTTAATGTAGATGGATGAAACCAGGCAGACGATGCTGCAGAGCCATCCTTTTAAGGTCTGTGGTATTCCGCTGACTAAGGCCGTAAACATTAGCCAATTGGTCAATAGTATGGTTTAAGAAAGCAGATAGCCAATCACCCCTTTCACCCAGGCGATCCCGCATGGCGGTTATTTTTCCATGAAGTGTGGTAACAACATCCAGTGCAGTCAGATGTAGACCATGTGCTTGTTCAAATTTAGCAACAAGTAGAGCTTCTGTGTCGGCTGCAGTCATTTGAGAGCCGGCATATTCGACATTGATACCAAGCTCTTCTGCCTGTTGTGTAGTCCTGGCTGCATGCCAGCTGCCGGCAGCAAGAGCTAAGGTTTCAGGTAGATCAATTTGCCATTGGGACATAGTTATTCTTTTTTATTCCTCCGGATAATTTGTAGGGGTTGCACGACTGCGGTGCAATCTAGTTCTCCCTGTTCGTAGATTGATGGCAAGCTCTGTATCAAACTGTGGTAGTGGCGGTTGAGAACCGCTTTCTTTACCCATGATCTTAATTATACAACTTTCTTAAAATTTTAGACAGAGTTAAGGAATGTAACTTAACTGTTAAGCACCGCAAACTTGCTTCTTTGTGTATAATTAAATTAACATGGCTGTTGAATCTGATCAAGAAGAGCTTGAAGTATATGGGATAATTACAGAGATTGAATCAAGAGTATGTAGAGGAGTACTTTCTATGGATGTCTATAATCCCAAAGACCCTTTAATCATGAAGTTTGCAGAATTAAGAGAAGCAGTTAAGGACTTGGCTAGACAAGGGGGTGATTTAAGGGGTAGTAATAATCACCACCAAGGTAACTCCAGCTTATTGGCAAGATTTATGTTATTCTGGAGAAGATGACTAAAAAAGCCTTTGTGGTTATTTTAATTTTAAGTGTGGTGGTAACTATAGGTATACCTTTTATTGGATTTATCACGACAAATTATCAAGTTATGTCAGGATGGCCGCTTAGATTTACTGGCTTTTCATTTTTGGGGAGTACTACAAACTATACAACACTTCTTCTTGATATAGCTTTTTGGTTTGTAATAATTTGGGGAATTTGGAAAGTTTTACAAAAAGTTACTGCGAAGAGATAATTATTTCTTCTTTCCTTGATCGTGTGGAACAATAACTTCTTGGGTAACTAACGAAGTATTTCCTGCAAGGTCAGTAGCCAATATCTTTATTATATATTTTCTCCCATCTTTATCATCTTCTCTTCTTGAAGCTGGCAGCTTAATTATTTGGTTGATTTCTGTCTGATTTTGGATGGTTATTGAAGGTTCTATCAAATAATATTCATCATATACAAATACCGTTGTTTTATCTTTTTTCTCATTCCAGTGTGCTTTTAGCTTTTTTATCCACACCGTTTATTCATACGGGGTATGTTTAATGTGTAATTTTTATATTTAAAGCTACTTATTTCCTTACGCCATTAATAATGACTCTTTTATAGCTGTTGAGAAACTATGCCTGCAGATAAGACAAAAATATTTAATAAAAAGACCCACAAAAGATAATAGATAATAAAGGTAAGAACTATTGTAATAATGTAATTTTTAGTTTTAAATGGTTTATTTACGATAAATTTCCTGGAAACTGCATAAATAATTAGAAAAATGATCATAAGAGCAATTATGCAATAGGTTAATAAGTTTCCAGTGCTAAACATCCAGATAACATCAGGGCGTATGGTTTGAGTAAATGCCCCCCAAGAAAACCAATCAAATAAGCCAAACATTAATAAGTAGCCTCCAGATTGCCATAATTTGTATTAAGCTGTAGGATTACTAACCCATCTTTAACTTCTTTAACTTTTTCTTCTTTTGGCTCTTTCATAATTATGGTACTTTTGTCCTTTTTTACATCATAGCGAATCCTGATTTTAATTTCACCTTTTTGTTCAAAACTTTGTTCTTTAACATTTATTTTACTTTTTTTGCCTTGGTATGTAACATTAAAATGGTTGTTTTCCAAAACTTGTACAGGGTTATTGTTATATTGGAGAGAATAAATTCTGAAGCGGTCTTGTTTAATTTTATCTCTTTCCCTGACATCAATCTTTAAGGTATTGCCTGCTTCATCGGTAATTACGAAGAACGCATCATCTTTTCTCTTTGTTGCGATATTATCTGTACGCTGGACAGTGGTTGGATTTTGGTCAATTCCCCGGGCTTCCAAATCATTTTTGTCAGAATTTACGGAAATTTTTGCTTCAGGGGCTGTTTTATCGATTTTAATCTCCGTTTGTTTGGTTTGTTCCAGATTCCCTACCAAATCCGATGAACGGTAATAAACTGTAGTTATTCCTTCGTTGTTGATTACAAAAGGTGCAGTATATTTCTGCCAAGTGGAATTATCAAAACTGTATTTAATTTCTTTCAGGCCAGCTCCGCCTTCATTATCAACTGCCAATAAAGAAAGGTTTACATCTGATAAAAACCAGCCATTATTACCAGTTGTTCCCTGAAGTTGGGTTGTGGTAGATGGGGGAATATTATCAACGGGCCGCAATTGTAGGGGTTGGGGAGTTTGGGGATTGAAATTTAAATTATAGTCAAGATTTACTCCCAAACTAGCTGTTCCCTGATTGATAACACTTTCGGTTTTGGTGGAAGTATAATAATCAACGCCAACATGATAATCTCCGCTGCCGGTTCCGGTTAAGGCAATTTTATAATCACCAGATGGATTTTCCACAAACACCCATTTCATTGCGCCTGTTGGATCAATCAAGGATTCTCCCACAGGATTTCCCTGACTATCTTTCACAGATAGAGTTACCGGCGATGCTACCCAAGCTACCATTACTTCATCGGGTGCGCCGGCTAAATTAGAGGGGGTATATGTGGCACCCAGTTTATCAAAAATTAATGAGGCGGCTGCGTTAGGCAGATTGGCGTGTTTGTCTGCCAAAGTTAATCCCGTGGTATTGGCAAGATTACTGCTTGAAACCAGGACGGTATTATCTCCATCGGCAGTAGCGGCGCTGCCAAGCGGTTTGCCGTCCTCCCAAAGATATGGGTGAGTATAGTTTTCTATTTGCAGCTTTTCCCAGGTATTTTGGCCTGTGCCAATAATGTTAAATAACTCCACGCCTTTTTGAGCAAAGATATTGGCCGTATTTTGAGGATTAGAAGTATTTTTAAGAAAGTTATTAATCTCCTGCATATCTGTCCAGCTGAAAGGATTACCATTATTAATCAGATAATCGTAGCCGATTGGCAGTAAATCCTTGATTCCCTTCATGCGGTTATGAATCATTTGATATGGTTCCTCATTGAAATTAAAAGATAATAATTTAATCATTACACTCAAGCCTGCTTTACTCACAGGATCCCAATTAGGAGGAACTTCTGCCCCTTCCCAGGTGTAATATGCAAAAAGGGAACCGGCATTAGGAGAACCTACCAGAAAAGCTTTACTAATATCATTACGGTAATTTGGCGACTCAATATAACTTCTGACGACCAGCCCTCCCAGACTATGTGCCACTACATTAACTTTGTTAATTCCAGGATTAGCTGTTTTAGCTTTATCAATAGTTTCTGCCAGATATTTTTTTGCAGGAAGAGCAGCTCCCGGATCCGAATCAGTCCAGTCATTGGTTTTTCTCCAGTCATAAAAGGCAATAAAATAATCTTTGTCTTTTTGGTAGCCAGCTTTTTCCAAAGAGTCGATAAACTGTCTCCATCCACCTTCAGCAGCATACATCCAAGTCCAACCAGAGTCACCCCTGTCAGCGAGCACCCCTAAATTTGATGATGCTGCAATTCCCGGGATTAAAATTAAGGGAATTTTAGTGGGGAGGGCTTGCACCCTAATGTAGTCCACATTAAATCTGGTCCAGTTGCCCGCAGGAACTTGGACATAATTTCCCATCCAGATATATTGCACTTTATTTGTGGTTTCTCCTGATGTAAAAACCAAGTCCCCGTCTAAATAAACAAAATACCTAGTTCCTTTTCTTTCCACCCTAAAAATATGGGTATCTAAATTAATGGAAGTGGTAAAAACAATTTGGCCATAGTATTCAAGGCGCATATTGGATAAAAACAAGTCTTGCCAAACATCAATTCTAATTAGCTCTGGAGCTTGGGGGTTTTGGATGGGATCTTTATCAGTTAAGGCAATACCTGTGCCATATCCTGTGACTTGGGTATATTGAAATTTGATTTCTGTAGTGAAATCACCCTCCGGGAAAATTTGATTTTTGCTAATAACAAAAGGAAATTTATCAGAATTTACCTGATTTAAATTTAAGTTACCTAAATTTTCTTGAATAGTAGTGATACCAGGTGGGTTGTTAGGATAAACATTCCATTTATCAGGATCCAGGGTATTGGCAGGGCGGATTAAATTAAACTCTTCCTGAAAAAGATATTCCTGGGCTAAAACCGGAGAAGAAAAGAAAAGGATTGGAATAAAAAGAAGGGATATTCGCAGTAAAGCTGATAGTAATAATTTACACACTATTTCATTATTAAATCAATAAAAGATATAATGCAAGAGATGATTGCCAAACAGGAGAAAAAATTTGTGAAAAATGCCCTTTTTTTATCCCACACCTCGATGCATGATTTTTTAAATTGTCCCCGAGCATATTACCTAAAAAACATTTATCGTGATAAAAAAACCGGCTATAAATTGCAAATTGCCTCGCCACATCTTTCACTGGGATCAGTTGTTCATGATGTGATTAAATGGTTGTTGGAAATGCAAAGGCAAGTTAGTAAAAAACAACTCTTGGATAGATTTGATAATTTTTGGCTAAAATACAGCGGTAAAAGAGGGGGATTTATTTCCAAGGAAGAAGAGGAAAGTTTTAAGGCTCGGGGCAGAAAAATGATGGAGAGCTTTTATGAAAGCAGTAAAATCCTAGGGAAAATGATTCCCCCCATGAACTTTCCCAAATACTTTTTAGATGAGGATTTAGTTTTGACGGGTAATTTGGACTATGTGGAGGAGCTACCTGATGGCAGTTTGCATGTCATTGATTTTAAAACCGGCACTAAAGATGAGCAGTCAAATTTACAACTTTATTTATACGCTATTCTGGCTGAATCTAATTTAGGAAAACCTGTTAAAAAGTTAAGCTTTTGGTATCTTGATAGGAGTTCAACTCCTGATGAAGTGGTGTTGGATTCCCTGGAAGAAAAGCTGGAGTATTTAAAACAAAAAGGTCGGGAAATTAAAAAAGCCATTGAAACGGGTGAGTGGGTTTGCTCGAAGAGCCCTGAGCCTGCCGAAGGATGTTTTGACTGTCAAGCTTATCAGGCCATAATAGAGGGTAAAGGAGAGTTTCAATTCGAGGATGACAGATACAAAAAAGTAGTATATTTTTTACCTAAATGACTCGTTGGGCTATTTCTTCTGTATAATCTCCCGTTATGAGTTTTTGTCTGGTTGAAATTCTCCCGTTGTATCCTGGATAATCCTTGGTTAACATAACAAATAGATAAGGGTCGCCATAACAAGTTGTAACATATCCTGCCCTGTTAAAATAAGTGCCGCCCCCAGTAGGATATTGGCCATCTTTGTATAAAATTGTATTGGGTTGTGATTCTTGATTTAATATAGTTCTCTTTTTCATCCACGATAAAAGTAATCTTTGGTGTTCGCGCCAAATTAAATGTCCGCGTTTTAAATCTAACAAAAATTTAGCTACGTCAGCAGCGGTGGTGATAACTGGTCCATTCATTTCCGGATCATAGACTATGGTATCTTTCATGCCCCAACTGTCAATAACACGCTGCAATTTAGGTCGCCATAATGCATCAGCCACCACTATGGTAGCCAAATTATCAGAATCTTCAACGCTTCTTCTAAGGAGCAAGTGAAGCGGTTGGGGAGGAATTAGTTGCTTTCTAAATTCGGAGTTAGCTCTATGGGCTAAGCGCATTAATATGGCCCGGGGTGTCGAGCGGAGTCTTCCGGTACCATAGTTTCCCTCCCTAAATTGTCTCCAGTCAAGACTCAACGGCTTTGCTAAATCTGCTTCTCCCTTTTCTACTAAATGAAAAGCTGCGGCGGCAATCCATAATTCCTCCAAAGAAGCAGCAACAAAAAATTCAGTGGATTGATAGCTGTCAGGTAAGCCAGAGTTAATTTTTTGGAATACAGTAGCAGTTCTAAACGTACCAGTTTCTATCCCTGTTATCATAAGTGAGATATTATCACAAACCTAATTTAATTTCAGCAAGGGTATTATGGGTATGAAAACCGTGTTCGGGGAGACTGGCAAACAGTTTAATGGAGGAAATGGCAATGGGGTCAAATGGGATTTGCATTAACCTTTCCAGCTCCACCTCCTGGGGAGGTTTAAGTTTGAAGCCTTTTGCAGTCTTGGCAATGGCAATATGGGGGATGTAGCGGCGTTCATCTGTGGGAATACCCAATCTTGCCAGTCCATCCTTGACCCTTTCTCTGATGATAAAAAGCTTATCAATATCACCCTTGACCCCCACCCAAAAAGTATGTGAGTGATGAAGGTTGGGAAAACCATCAATATAAGCCGGGGTAACCTCAAAAGGCGCAATTTCCCAGGTAGCTTTTTGGATCACAGCAACCAGATCTGGTTGTAGATTATCATTTTGTTCCCCCACAAAAGCCACTGTTAAATGAACTTTTTCCGGATCTGTTAAGCGAAGCTGGGGAATAACCTGTTTTAGTTTTTGTTGAACTTCTTCCAGCTGGGCGCGGCTTTGATCGGGAATTTCTAAGGCAATGAAAAAACGGATCATTTATTATATAATACCAGATGTATGGAAGCTAAAGAGCTTTTTGACCAAGCTCAAGTCAAAAGAAATAATAATCAAACAGATGAGGCAGTGTCGGATTATTTAAAGGTCAGGGAACAGGTTTTGGCTGAAGGCAATAAGTGGCTCGGGGCAGAGTGTTTGCATATGATTGGGGTGGCTTATTATCAAGTAGAAAGATGGGAAGAATCTGATAAATTTTTGAAAGAGGCTGAGGAAGAATTTAGAAAGCTCGATGATCAGATGTTACTTGGAGCTACCTTGCGAGATAGAAGCTCGCTGGCCAGGGGTCAGAAAAGATTTGATGAGGCCATGGACTTAATTGATCAAAGTATTAATTATATTGCTGGCCATTTGGGAATCTCCCAAGTTAAAAAAGGGATGGTGCTATCTGATCAAGGTGAGCTAGCAGGAGCAGAGAAGTTAATTTTACAAGGGATAGCCAATATGGAAGGCAGTCCTGATAAATTCTTTCTATCAACAGGTTATTTTAATTTGGCAGAAGTGCAGTATAAAATGGGAAGGCAGGAAGAAGCTGGAATTTCCTTGGAAAAAGCTAGGGAAATTTTGCATGAGATTGCTAAACCCGACGAACATTTACCCAGAAGAAAACAAATGGATGAGTTAGCCCGAAAGTTGACAAATGAGCTTTGAGGAAATTACCAAAAGATATAAAAAAATAATTCAGAATTTAGCGTTGAATTAAAAGAAGAATAAAGTTTGATGCTAGAAGATATGAAAAACAAAGAAGCACAAGTTGGGCTAGATGATTTAAAAGCTGCGGCTCGGGCAGAGCAGTGGGATGTTGTGGATGAAAATTTACCAGCTCTTGCGAAAGAGAAAATGGTAGCAGATTGGGCTGTGGGGGAAGGAGTAAACGAGGAGGATAGCAATATACGAGATTTAGCTGTTTCTATAACAGAAAAATCTAGGCAACCACTTACAGAAGAACAAGAAGAAAAATTAAGAAGTTTAATGTCTGGTGACCCAAATCAGTTTGTGCAATTTAGGGCAGCTTTTGCATTATTTAATAGGGGTGATAGATCAGAAGAGGTAATTGCTAAAATCCAAGAAGCAGCAAGAGATGAAGATGTAGAGGAAACTGCTGAAGATTATTTATTACAACTTGACAAATAACTATTCTTTTGTTCCCAAGTTCCCATCAGATTAATTATTATCGCTAAAAGTATATTCATCGGGATGTAATCTAAGGCACCCTTCCATTCTATCGGGTGAAGGTATTGTATCTTCATCATCTTCAGGAATTTCTACAACTCCTAATAAAAGCGTTGGTAAATTTTCCATGCTAAAATTAGCCCTTAAACTCGGAAATTCCTTCTCTCCTTGGCTTGTTTGAACTGTCCTGTTATTAAAGTTGTTTATTCGATGAACCCTGGCAGCTAGTTGTAACATTCTTAATGCTCCCTCATCTTTTGGTTCAATGAAAAACCTCTCACCACCGGGCTGACGTTCCATTCCTAACTTCCAATCCATTACTATCTTAAAATGAGGCGTCTCTCTTAAAATACCACCAGGAGTAAATGCAGGTAATTCTAGGCGTTGAGTTATTTCATCGTTCACCATAATTATTATCTAGTTTTTCTTGCTTTAATGATTCAATTTTAATAACATTAATAATCTAATTTATGTACCTCATTTAAGCCTTCTTCATCAAACTCTAATACTTTTTCATGGATTAACCACATGTTGTGGCTTTCCTTTTAAAAAAGCTTTCATGTTGCCGATGAATATTTCCTGTTTTGCAATTCTTGCTTCATCAGAAATATAGCCAATGGGTGGATAAAGTATGCAATTCTCATATTTAGATAACCTTTTACCATTTTTTGGACTTAACTCATCAGCGTGGTCTGTGATAAAAGTTATATCTCCTTTTTTGAGTCTATCTTCCAAAGCATCTAAATCTGTTATCTCATTGGGGACCGTGCTTATAATCAAACCTCCTGGCCGGATACTATTTATTCTCTTTTTATTTAGGAAATGTTTCGTCTCCGGAGTCTCTGCCAAATTAAGGGAGATAATATTTGCCTGTGCTATTAACTTATCCGCATCTTGATATTTTATACCAGATTTTTCTAAATCTTTCTTTCTATTCTTTGACCAATATCTGACATCAGCTCCAAACCCTTTGGCAATTTCAGCCACCCTTTTTCCAATCCTTCCCAACCCCAAAACTGCAAATACTTTATCTTTTATTTCCATAGCTTTAATCCC
Source organism: uncultured Gammaproteobacteria bacterium (assembly GCA_964394855.1). Lineage (GTDB taxonomy): Bacteria > Patescibacteriota > Microgenomatia > Daviesbacterales > UBA10151 > CAYMZD01. Next base: position 54,423 of record CAYMZD010000002.1, read on the forward strand.
TGCTTCGGAATAGTTCCCCTTGCTTCCTCTTTCTTTAGCTTCAACGATGCCTCTTATCCTTTCCAGAATAACTGCAAAAACAAGTTCGGCGACCGATTCTGTGGCATAACCTGGAACATTAGAAACTATTATCCCTTTTTTCTTGGCATAATCTGTATCAACTTCCCCATAAGCCGTGGCTAAAACACCAACATATTTTAAATTTGGTGCAGCATTTATTTCTTTTTTGCCAACATCAATTTGAAATCCTCTTAATATACAATCCGTATCAGTCAACTCTTTTTGAATTTGAGGGCTGTCTTTTGGTAAAGATACTCTTTTTTCCGTTAACTCATCTAGCTTTTTCCAGTAAATTGGATCCAGTTTATCTTCGCTGATATTTATTATTAAAGTTTTTTTGAATTTCATTTAATATCCCTTCCTCATCCGAATTATACTCTAAACCGTTTATTATTCCTTAGTTCCCACTAGATAAACTGCTTGCCAGGGTTTAAAGTTTGAATTCCAGGTTTCGGAAATGATAGTTTCGCCGGCTCTGGTAACTGTTCTTTTAAAACTGACATTTGCTCCCCAGGCCGGGAAGTCTACCTGTTTAACTTCGCCTTTGGCCAGGGTGGGATCATCTTGGCGAAGTTCAGGGGGTGGGGGTATTTGATTGGTCACCACCGGGGTGGTCAGCTTGGAAATTCTGCCATCAGATGTGCCATATAAATCTACAAAAAGAGAATTACCCGAAGTATAAGCCTGGATTAAAATATGAGCCGAGGTGTCGTTTTTAAACTTAAAATCAACTGATGGGGCAAAAACAGTGGCATCCAGACCCGGAGGAAACCCCTGCTCATAATAACCCACTCTGTAAGCATGAGCTACTCGTTGTACTACTGGCAATCCAGCATTTAACACCGCCCTAAACAGAGTAGTTGAATCCTGGCAAACTCCACCTCCATCGTCCAGTACGGTTCTGCCACTCTTGATCACATAAGCTTGTTTATAACCGGACTCTGCTGAAATATCACCCACGCGATCATTAAAAGAAAAAATCTCCCCTGGTGGGATTAAAATACCATTAATTCTGGATGCAGCCAGTTGAATATTATACACTCTATTGGGGATGGAGCCCCTGAAGTGAGAAATCCCTCTGCCGATTAACTCTTTAATACCCAAGTTATTGACCTCTGCTGTTTTAACTTTCGGCTCTATAATCTCCACAGGTAAAGTGATAATTTTAGCTCTCTGGTTAGTAAGAGCTAAAATTATCAAATCTGCCGCCCTATCAACTTGTAAGTTTCTACCCTCTTGAGCTGGTTTAAAAACAGTCACCCTGTTGGTTGAGGGGTTAAAATTAAACTGTGCCTCTACTACTTCTTGGTTAATTTCGGCTGTTAAATCCTGCAAAAATACCGCCACCATTTTTTTATTAATTAAATTTTCATCTTGATAGTCTAAAAGAGTAATTAAAGTTTTAGCATCCAAACTCCAGCTTAAATTTTGAAAGGTCAGTTTAATTGGGTTTTTACTTAGCTCTTCCAGATAAGCTTTGGCTTTTTGGGCTTTGGCTGTGGTGATTGGTGGTTTAAGCACTTTGGTGGGCACCTCACTGGGAATTTTTCCAAAGATAAGATAATTTTTTAAATCACCAGTTAAACTTTCCCTATCAAGCTCTTGACCTAACTCTGCCGGTGAAACTTGAATTTGAGCAGCAGTGGTGGAATCCAAATCGTTGATTAATAAAGTGGCATTGGTGGAAGATTTATGTAAACTTTTGGCTATTTTGTCCACCTGGGAATCAATGGCCAAGTCAACTTGGGGGATGATGACTTTGGTAAAAAGTAAAGTGTTTAATTGATCTAATAATCTTTGTTGCCAAGGCCCGTCATGACCGGTGATAAAAGCTTGCTCTATAGAGTGAGCCAGATCTAATTTGGCAGAGGCAGTTGATAAATCAATTCCCAAAATGGGTTGACTGACTCTTTGCTGGAATTTAGAGTTTATCAACTGGTTGGCAGCACCTTTATCTAAAAAGAAAAGATGTGTGTCTCCAATATATACTCTGGGAAAAAATTTATCCTGAAAAATTATTTCCAAAGTGAAAGTTAATAGGGTTAATAAAATGGTGAATGTTATAAAAGGGATAAAAAATTTCTGCAACCTGTGATACTTGACAGTTAACAAGTGCCCCTTTTTCTTCATGGTCATATTTTACTTAACTTAGGCTATAATTAAAAGGATGAAGAAACTGGTAGTGGTAGCTCTTTCTTTGGTTATTATCCTGGGATTTTTGTTTTGGAAATTTGGTCCATCTTTCCAACAAACACCACCTACAGGCCCTGTCAGTTTAACCTATTGGGGGTTAAAAGATGAGAATATTATTAAGCCTCAAGTGGTGGAGTTTGAAAGTCAAAATCCCAATATTAAGATAAATTATGTTCACCAAAGCACCATTAATTATAGAACTAGGGTACAGACTCAAATCCGTTCTGGTGTCGGGCCTGACATTTTTCAATTTCACAATTCTTGGCTAGCCATGTTTGAAAGTGACTTGGCTCCAGCTCCCAAGGATATATGGACCATGGAAGAGTATAAAAAAGACTTCTTGCCGATAGCAGCGGACAGTTTTAGTAAAAATGACAATATTTTTGCCGCCCCCGATCAAATTGATGGTTTGGCTCTTTTTATCAACGAGGATATCTTGCAGGCAGTGGGAGAAAAAGTGCCTAAAAATTGGCGGGAGTTTATTGAAAGTGCTGTTAAAGTGACAGTACAGGACGAGACAGGGAAAATTCAAACTGCCGGGGCAGCCCTGGGGACAACTTCCAATGTGGATTACTGGAGTGATATTTTAGGGCTTTTGCTCATGCAGCAGCCAGGAGTAAATTTAGCATCACCCCAATCACCAGCAGTAGCAGAGGTGTTACGCTTTTATATCAGTTTTGTGATAGATCCTAGAAGAAAAACATGGGATGTTAATATGCCTTCATCCAGTGAGACTTTTGCCCAAGGGAGATTAGCTTTTTACTTTGGTCCTGCCTGGAGAACAGGCCAATTTAAGCAAAACCCCAACTTAAAATTTAAAGTGGTGCCAGTGCCACAACTTTCAGAAAGGCAAGTAGCTTGGGCTTCATTTTGGGGAGAAGCTGTTTCCGGCACCAGTAAATATCAAAAACAGGCTTGGCAGTTTATTAAATTTTTAACTGCCAAGGAGATAGAAATAAGAAAACAAATGGCAGCGGATAGCTTACTTAATGCCTATATCAGTCAAGGATCTTACTATAAATTTTGGTATTTATCTTCCAACACTTTTGATAATGGGATAAATGATGAAATGATTACAGTTTGGAAAGAAGGAGTTGATGAAATTTTGCAAACCAATAATCCAGATAAAGCTTTACAAAATATAGCAGTTGGCGTAAGGAAGGTGCTGGATAAATATACCAAACCCGTTCCTGCTCCAACAAGATAAAAAATATGCTAATTTTAATTAAAACCAAAGCTGATGAGGATACCTTAAAAAAGGTAGCAGAAGATTTAGCTGGTTATATTAAAGTGGTGGTGGATTTGGAAAATGAAATTTTAACAGCCGGAGGATTGCGTCATTTTGAAGGGGAGGAGCTTCTTTTGAAAGAAGGAAGTATTCAGAAAAATTTATGGGGAGGTGGTTTGGATCTGGAGACAGGAGAAGTGGATTTTGATTCGATGATAAATTTGCGGCCCAATCAAGGGAATCCCAGCAGGGAAGTTTTATCAGGGGAAATTAGAAAGAAAGTGGAAAATATTATCAGAAAATTATTAAAATAATACTATGAATACCCAGGATCTAACTTTAAATATTGCTGTTAATCTGGGAAGAATTTCCCGTTTTGCCATGGAGGGGAAAAAAGAACGCGTTGGACAATTTTTACAGGAAACAGAGGGATATTTAAAACAGTTAGAAAATTCCTCCAAAAGCGAGCGGTTTAAATCTACTCTGGAACATTTTAAAAATAAATTTTATCAGCTCAAAAATAATGTTCGCTTAAATAGTGAATGGGCTGAAGATATGCTGACTTGGGCTAATATCTTACAACATAGGGCTAAGTTAGCCTAAATTAAAATGAGCTATTCGATAAAATATAAAACTAAGGTCTGAAAAATTCTGAATACCAAAAATAGGATCTTCTGGCCTTTTTTACTTGAGGCAAAGGAACAACCCCCCTCTTTTTAGGTTTCTTTTTTGTCATTTTTACAAATGGTAGTGGGTTAAGAAACATTCCGCCAATTATAGCTGCTCAAATATAACAAGAGACTATTAAAATAGCTGTAATCCAGGCTACATTTTATCCTGAACTTGCTGAAAGATTATTCTCTGCGGACTGATTTCATCAGTCCTTGACAAGTAGTGCTAGTTTTTGTAAAATAGCCGTTAGTTTAAACCTGCCTCTTTAAATTTCATGGTAAAGATAAAAAAGAATATAGCTTCAAAATTAAACATTAAACCCCTCATGGGGTATGTTCTTGTTGAACCACAGGAGGCGGAGACTACTACTGCATCAGGTATAATCTTGCCGGAAAGCGCCCAGGAAAAACCGGCCCAGGGAAAAGTGATAGCTTGCGGAGATGACATGGTTATGGAAAATGGTAAAGTTATGAAATGCCCGGTGAAGACTGGGGATAAAGTTGTTTATAAAAAATGGGGCGGGGATGAGATAAAAATCTCCGGCAAGGAATATAAACTGGTGAAATTTGATGATTTAATGGCAATTTTGGAGTAAGTATTAAGTATAAAGTATTAAGTATAAAGGGAAAAACAAAAAGGATAAAAATATGGAAACAGAACCAAATATAGAAGTACAACGCAAAGCATCATTGGTATTATGGCATGTTGATGGATTTGAAAAGGGAAAATTTGATCCAGCAAAAGCACCTAATTTTCTAAGAACAAAAGGATTTTTATTGAATCTCGAGGCTCAAAATGATCCAGGCAATGCGGAGAAACAACAAAAAGCTAGGGAGTATGGTGAATTAATACAATGGGTTGAGGAAAATCCTCGAGTTGATTCTGGGGAAGCTTGGTTTTTTAGAGAAGCATATGATTTACTACCAAATGATAACGTAACAGGGAGGGAGCGTTAAAAAATGGCTAAGATATTAAAATTTGACGACTTAATGGCAATTTTGGAGAATTAATATGGCAGAAAGATTACCAGCTGAACAATTACCAATAAATACTTGGATCCTTTATCGAGTTAGTGAATTTGCCCAACAAAAAAGGGGAGAAGTTCCCCAAGATGATAGTATCCTTATGGAGGTACAAGGTGAAAGGCAGTTGTTAGTATTTAGGAAGAGTGGCCCAACAGCTACGTCTGATCATATTAAAGAAGAGCATAGAGGAGTGCATCTCATTTGGAGAGCCTTCGACACTCGTACGAGAGTTGAGGTAGAGCCTGTTGGTCGTTATATAACGTATTTACATTGTGGTATGGGGAGTGGACCATTATCTGAAACAACATCTCTTACCCGAAGAGTGGTTATTCCAATGAAGGGTGGTCGATATAATGAAGAATTTGGTGAGCATAAGTTGAGAGAAGCGTTACAGAGAGCTTGGGATTACGCCCAAGCGATAAGAGGATAAAATGGCGAAGATATTATTATTTGATTCAAATGCCAGGGAGAAATTATTAAAGGGAGTAAATATACTCACTGAAGCAGTGGCGTCTACTTTGGGGCCTAAGGGGAGAAATGTGGCCCTGGATAAAAAGTGGGGAGCTCCCAATGTGGTCCATGACGGGGTAACCGTGGCCAAAGAAATAGATTTGGAAGACCCGTTTGAAAACATGGGAGCCCAACTTATCAAAGAGGCAGCCTCCAAAACCAATGACGTGGCTGGGGACGGCACCACCACAGCCACTATTTTAGCCCAGGCCATTGTCCAGGAAGGCTTAAAAAATATTCAAGCCGGAGCCAATCCCATGATTTTAAAACACGGCATTGAAAAAGCGGTTTTAGCTTTGGTTGATGAGCTAAAAAAGATGAGCAAAAAATTAACTACTCAGGAAGAAATTCAACAGGTGGCCACTATTTCCGCCTCAGACAGGGAAATCGGTCGTTTAATTGCAGAAGCCTTGCGAAAAGTGGGCAAAGACGGAGTGGTGACAGTGGAGGAGGGCAAAACTCTGGAGATGGGTGTTGATTATAAAGAAGGTATGGAGTTTGACAAGGGCTTTGTGAGTCCTTATTTTGTGACAGACACGGATAAAATGGAATCTTCCATTGAAGACCCTTACATTTTAATTACCGATAAAAAGATCTCCTCGGCTGCGGATTTGGTGGAATTTTTAAATAAATTTGTGCAGGTTTCCAAAGACTTGGTGATAATTGCCGATGAGGTGGAGGGTGAAGCTTTGGCTCTTTTGGTTGTGAACAAACTTCGAGGTACTATTAATGTGTTGGCAGTTCAGGCACCGGGATTTGGCGACAGACGCAAAGAGATGCTGGAAGATATTGCTACTCTTACAGGTGGGGTAGTTTTATCCGAGGATACCGGTAAAAAGCTTGAGTCAGCGGAGGTAACTGATTTGGGACGGGCCGGCAGGGTAACATCCGATAAAGATAATACTTTGATAGTTGACGGTAAAGGAGCCAAGGCTAAAATTGAGGGAAGAATTGCTCAAATCAGAAGGGAACTGGCAGCTTCAGATTCCGAATTTGACAGGGAAAAACTGCAGGAACGTTTGGCAAAACTGACCGGTGGGGTGGCAGTAATCAATGTGGGTGCTGCTACTGAAATTGAATTAAAAGAGAAAAAGGAAAGAGTGATTGATGCGGTGGCTGCCACAAAGGCGGCTATTGAGGAGGGAATTGTCCCGGGTGGAGAGGTGGCGCTTTTAAGGGCTGGTAAAGTTTTGGACAAAGATAATTTGAATGGTGAGGAAAAAGTGGGGTGGGAAATTGTTAAAAAAGCCCTGGAAGAGCCTTTTAGATGGCTGGTTAAAAATGCTGGGTTGGATGAGGGAGTATCCTTGGCAAAAGTCCGAGAAGCGAATGGTAATTTGGGAATTGATGCTTTGGATGGTAGTCTTAAGGATTTGGTTCAAGCAGGAATTATTGATCCGGTTAAAGTGGCCAGATCCGCTTTGCAAAATGCAGCATCAGTGGCGGTGATGATTATGACCACCAACGTGTTAGTGAGTGACAAACCAGAACCCCCCGCACCTCCTCCACCCCCAGGCCCCGGCATGGGCGAGTACTAGTTTGCAGCATAACTTATAGTGTGGTAAAATATTTAAATGGAGACTTTGGTTGCCGAAGAAAGAGAAATTTCTTTTAATACAAGAGGATTAAATCAAACAGAACAAGATTTAGTGAGATCTGTAGCATTTAGCGTTTTTCTGGGCGCACTCAAATGTGCTTCCTATTCTTTAAGGCGTTGTACATTTTTTGCAGATATTGCTTATGAACCATTAGTAAAATCCCTAGAAGGTATAGAAATAGCTTCAAATTCCAGAATAGAAGGTGATGACGAAAATCCATTTGACCAACACTATTGGTTGGCTTTTAATCTTCTAACAGAAGGTGGTGGAGTTCCAGAGGTAGTGTTAATAGACCCGATTTTTGGTTACTTAGGTTTAGAAAAATTTGCTGGTGATAAATTTCCAGGATGGACTGGACACCTGGAGTATTATCGAAGAAAAAGAATTGTCCCGTGGCGTACTCCAGTTTGGGAAGGCGGGGTTAGAATAAAAACAATCGGGATATAATTTTATTTAAATCATTATTTTTCGATCGAGAAAAAATGATTTCTGTATTTTATCACTCATGTTCGACTCATGGTACAATGGGTTTATGGCCAAACTGCATTATAAGGAAAGTCCGACTCCTGCTCAAAAATCCTCTTTTGCCCCATACTTGGCAGAAGACGAGGAGCTGATTTTAGTGACCGGTTTATCCCAGGCCTATATTAGATCAAAATTTATTATCTATCTTTTAATGCCTGGTTTAATCTTGGCTGTTTTGGGTTTTGGTTTGGGTTGGTTTTTACATTTTACCCAAACAGTCTCATTAATATTGGCTTTTATGCTGGCCATTTTAGCGGCTACCCTCAAAACCTTTCACTTATATCATGCCAACAGATATTTACTAACTACCAGAAGGGTGATTATCAAGAAAGGGTTATTGGCTGTTAAACTGACGGCAACTTTATATGATAAGATTACCCATCTGGAAGTGGATCAGGGAATTATCGACAGATTATTTTTGCACCACGGCACCATTATTGTTAACACAGCCGGGTTAAATAAAGGCGAAATAGTTTTGCAGTTTGTAGATTACCCCATGGAACTTAAAAACTTAATGGAAAGATTAATCAATCGGGAAAGAGAACAGTTCGGTCTTCGCGGTGGTTCTATCTCGGCTGTTGAAGGGGAGATAATTAATTAAAATCAGGTTTTAAAGTTTTCACCAAATCAGATTTTATTTGATCTCCACCAGCAGGTCTTAAGGTTTCTGGGCTAGGATAACTAGGTACAGGAGGGAGAATAGTTAAGGGATCAATGTTTTGACCGTCTTTTTGGATTTCCAAATGAGTGTGTGGTCCAGAGGTATACCCAGTCAAACCCACTTCACCCAGAATGGTGTTTTGGCTGACTATTTGTCCTTTTTTCACATAAATTCTGCCCATATGTCCATAAAGCGATTTTAAACCACGACTGTGGCTCACAATGACATGATTGCCATATCCCCACAACCAAATATTAACTTCTTCCACCACTCCCTCGGCGATAGGGCGGACTGGCATACCTAAACCTGTGGCCAAGTCCACACCTGGATGCCACGGGGAAAACTTGGTGGAAAGATATCCTGGATGGGGAAGCGCTAAATTGGGAAACTGCTCTGCCACGATTTCTTGTTGCTGCTCTGATGCTAAAACTTTAGCCTGTCTCACAGGTGGGAATTGGACAATTGGCTGATACCCCAGCAAGATGAGAATACTAAAAGAGGTTATGATGAGCCGCCTCAACCAAATGGATCTAAGCCTTGGCTCAATGTTGGGAAAGTGTCTTATTAGGGCATCCCGGTAAGAAACTCTCTTAGGCAGAAGGCTTTCTAGCCTTTTTAACAGACAAGGGCGGATTTTAGCATAAATTGTGGCAATAGTCAAACTTAAAGTATAATTAATTAAGCGCTTATCAAATAAAAATCAATGAAGAAGGCAATTTTTTTAATTTTGGTTTTAGTGAGCCTCTTGATATTATTAGTCCGATTTGGGGCTGTACCACTTTTGGGTTTACTTAATGTTAAAGAAAAAGCTGGTTTAAAAATACAATCAACTCCTAGCGCAGCACAGGTTTTTGTTGATGAGTTATCAGTTGGTAAAACTCCTTTTGAAGAGGATAATTTCACTCCAGGTGAGAAAATTGTTAGATTGGAAATTGGTGAAAATAAATGGCAAGGTCAAGTTAAACTAGTTGAGGGGACGCTGACAGTGATTAATAGGGATCTAGCAAAAGATAATACCTCGTCTGCGGGTGAGATATTAACATTAGAAAAAGGCGCTGGGGCAACAGTCATCTCGCTACCTTCAGAAGCAATGGTGGAGATTGATGGTAAGACAGAGGGTCTCACTCCTTTAAAAATAGATTTGACCGTAGGAGAACACACCTTTGTAATTTCCAAAGGAGAATATCTTAAAAGGGGTATTCGGGTCCAAGTCCCGGCAGGATTTAATTTGATTTTGACTGTAGATTTGGCTTTGACTGAAACAGATTTGACTAATGTAAACTTCCCCACAGTAACTGGTACCTCTTTCTTGGTGGTAAAAAATACTCCCACCGGATTTTTAAGAGTCAGAGATAAACCTTCGCTTTCAGGTGCAGAAGTGACCAGGGTTTCCCCTGGGGATGAACTGATTTTATTGGAGGAGGGATCTTCCTGGGATAAAATCAGATTACCCAATGGCACAGAAGGTTATGTCTCCACTAGTTATGTAGAGAAAAAGACATCTCAAGCTCCTTAATAAGAGGTAATAATAATGACCAGGAAAAGCCAGATTAAAACTGATGCCAGGAGTGGTTTATCAGTGATGAGTACTCTCTCTGGTGATTCTCCTTCTTTTTTCTCATAAATTATATAGAGATAGCGCATCACCCCATAAATAACAACTGGTACAGTGGCCATAAAGTATTTAGCTTCAAAAACTGATAAATTCAACTGTCCCAAAAAAATCACTAAATTTCTAGGAGTTAAAATTGTTGGTTGCAGAAAAGCAAATAGAGCATAAGTTAGCCAGGTGGAGTTGGCAAACATAGAGGTTAAAATATCCAGCAAACTTTCCGGATAATGCAGTAGAGTCTCTCGATGTTTAAAGGCTTGGCTCTGCATTAAAGTTCGCTCTGAACGTCTTTTGCCTATAGCTAAAAATAGGGCAAAAGAGGTGATAGAGAGAAGAAACCAAACATTTAGATGAGCATCAATTATCCACACTCCGCCGTAGACCCGTAGAACAAAGCCGGCAGCAATGACCATAATATCCAAGAGAATGATCTGCTTTAAGTAAGCTGAATAAAAAAGCTGCAAAATTAAATAGAGAAAAGAGGCCAGAAAAAAAGCAGGAGATAGTTTATAAGATAGCGGTAAAAGGATAAAAATTAAGACCAAGGCAAAACCGGCAGCTACATATGGGGGGATTAAACCAGAGGCAATGGGACGCTTTTTTTTAAATGGATGAAGTTTATCTCTTTCTATATCAAAGACATCATTTAAAAGATAAGTAGCTGAAGAGAAACCACAAAAAAGCAGAAAACCATAAAATGTCCTTAGTTGCAATTCAGGTACAAACAGCGAACCAGAGAGAAGTAATGCAGCAAAAACTGCAAAATTTTTTATCCATTGTCTTGGTCGTAAGGCTTTGATAAGCCCCCAAAGAAATTGAGCCAAAGTAATCCTCCTAATAAGCTTGCTCCTACTAAAATGGCGGCAAAAACCTTCCCCCGGCTATCTAAGGTGAGAGCAACAGCTCCCAGAATAGCAGAAAGGAGCATATAAAACAAGCTGATTTGTTGATGAGTTAGCCCTAAGTCTAAAAGACGATGATGCAGGTGTCCTCTATCTCCCCAAAGAGGCGACTTACCAGATAATACTCGTCTCCAAAAAGTATAGATAAAATCTGTGGCGGGAACTAGCAGGACTAAACCGGCAGTGGCCAGTTTGGCACCAGATAAAATAGCCAGAGTAGCTATCATAAAACCCAAGATAGTGGAGCCGGAAAATCCGGGGAATATTTTGGCTGGATGCCAATTAAAAATTAAAAATGCCAAAGAGGTGGCGGCAGTGACAAATGAAATCCGGGCAATATTAAACTGATTGGGATCTCCTTGCCAAAAAAGCTTTAAAGATAAAATCCCCAAAATGGTGGCGGCAACTACCACAATACCTGGCATCTGACCATCTACCCCCTTTGACCAATTAATCATATTCATGACCCAGACAATCCAAAAAATAGCCAAGATATCAGCTAGTAGAATAATCTGATGGGCCCCAAAAAAATTAATAGGCAAAGTGACAGTATCCAATCTGATAATCCCTCCCAAGGGATTGGTAATAAAGGTAATCCCCACCCCGGCTAAAACTACTATCAATGCTGCCAAGAATTGAGCTATGAGACGAATATATGGGGATAAGTTATGAAATTTATCGTCAGCCAAGCCGACTATCAATAAAACCAAAAGAGAAATAATGATGCCAATGATATGTTTTTGCAAGGGAACAAATAATAATATTGTTGCCACTAGCCCCAGAAAACAAGCCAATCCCCCTGCTCTGGGTACCACTCTTTTTTGGACATGAGCTGGATGGGGTCGCAGTTTTGGATCGTCCATTAAACTATATTTTTGGGCCAATTTAATGGTCAAGGGTATGGAAAAAGCAGTGATTAAAAAAGCAACAATAGCTGGGAAAATAATCTCCATTAGATAAAAATTAAAATAATTTTCATAAAACTGACCAGTAAAACAGTGGCACAAACCAGCGATGTAGCTTGTATGACTTGTTTAAAAAGGCGCTGCTTATCATGCAGCTGCCAGTAAATCATTAAATTGATTAGGGTAATGCAAACTAAAATGGCGGGCAGGATGAAAAATTGTGGCAGCATTGCCAGCTGCCCCTCGCCCCAGGGAAGAGAGTAAAACAAAGGTAATTTAGATGGAGAAAATATTGGCATGAAAAGAATTACCGTGGTCATCACCACAGCCAAAAATATTGGCCATAACTCAATTTTTAAGAAAACTTTTGCTTTACGGCCCATCAGCTATTTTTCCCCTGCAATCTGGTTTTAATGGTTGTCCTAAACTCTAGATATTTTCCCAACATTAAAGTAGTTTGGGCATCAATAGCAGGTAGGGAAGCAATAGTCACCAGCACAATAGGTACCAACAGCCATTGGAAATATGAGAAAAACTTTTTTATCAAAGACCAATTGGGGGGTCTTTTGGGAATAGTTTTTTCATGAACATAGATGGTGGAAAAAAGCCCCAAAAAGGCAATGGTTAAAACCCAAGACGAAGCAATAGAGAGATTATAGGCCACGACAGATTCTGAATATTGGGGATTGATAAAACCGATTAAAACACCGCCAAAAGTAATAAAAAGTGCCAGCGTACCCCATTTTAAGTATGACCAAATTATAAAAATTAATCGGTCGGTTTTATTCCAAAAATCTAATCGTGAGTTTTTAAAGTATTGTTTAATAATAAATGGAAGATGTTCTACGCCATAAGCCCACCTTTTAAGTTGTAAATATTGATTTTGGAAAGTTTTCAAAAGATTAACATCAACCACGGTGTCAGCGCTAATTGGTAAGTAATGAGGAATGACTTTATAATCACCATCAAAATAATAATATGCTTTCCAGAAAAATCCGGCATCATCATTAACTTTATCAGGAATCCACAGCCCCACATCAAGTAATGATTTTAAGTTGATGGAGAGGGAGGAAAAGTTGATATATTTATCGCTCCCCACCATTTCTGATATTTGCCAAAAGGCAGTGCCAGAGGCAATGACCCGCATTGGGGCAGGAGCTTGCCAGTAGTTGTTGTAATATAAAAATACTCCGGTAAAAGAACGTTTATCCCGTTCATTCTCTGGGGTTTTTAAGTATTTATGTAAAGCCCCTGCTAAAAATTGAGGATGAATCACAAAATCAGCATCCAGAGTGGTCACAAAAACATCCTCTGGTTTGATACCCAGTTTTTTGAATTCTGAAACGGCATTTTTGATCATCCAGTTTCTGTTAGTTCCTGGTCCTGGCACCTCACCTGATAGCCCAAAAGGGTGTATGGTGGTGAAAACTCCGCCAATTTTTTTAGAGTACTTTGCTAAATATTTCTTAGTTTCATTGATTTTTTTAAGATCATCCCTCTGCTCAAAACCAACAGCCAAAAAAAGTTTTTTCTGGGGATAACTGGAATGGGCAATAGCCTCAAAAGCAGGAGCTAAAACCTCCAGAGGCTCTTTATAAGTGGGTAAAAGTAAGAGGTGGTAGTATTTTTCCCACTGGCGAGGAAAATCTTGTTCTAGTTCTTCTAGCCAATTTTGTTTGGCTGCCCAGGTAAATTTTTTATAACCTATAAAAATTAAAATGGCAATTTTTAAAGAGTTAAAAAGCCAATAGATGTCAGCTAATATGATTAGGTAGGCAACAGCAAAAGGTAGGGTGAATGAAAGCCAAATGGGAGAGGTTAAAGCTAACCAAGTTAAGGCCCCAGGTAGGATTTCCAATAAACGCTCTACTTTAGTGTCATGTTTTTGAATAAAATCTCTTTCTATTTTTTCAGAGAAAAGATACCGTTCGGATAAAAGATGATGGGCAATGATCCCCACGCCTGCTCCTACCAGAAAATAACCAGCCAAAATATTTAAAGGGTAGCCTAAACCTGGTCCCCAAATTCCCAAAATTATTCCAGCCAAAATGGAAAACAGTCCCACTAGAGAGTGAAGTTTGATCTTGACAACTTGTTTAAAAAGGGCAGCAAGGTAAAAAAATGATAACAGTCCAATTAAAAGCGCCAAAAGAAATCTCATGCTGAAAGTAAGTTTACAACATTTGTAGTTGTTTGTCTTGCCAGCTCTTCCAAGGAGAGATTTTTAATATGCGCCACCACTTTAGCAGCTTCCACTACATTGGCCGGTTCATTGCGTTTACCCCTTTGTATTTGTGGGGGTAAAAAGGGGGAGTCTGTTTCCAAAACTATTCTATCTAAGGGTAATAATTTTATAGCTTCAAGTAAATAATCGTTTTTTGGGTAGGTGATATTGCAGGCAAAGGAAACTAAGAAGTTGGTGGAATTAAGAGCTAGATTAGTGGTAGATGGTAAACCGCTGTAGCAGTGGTAAATTCCAAAATGATCTTTGGTCATTTGCAAAACCTCATCCCAGGCATCTCGACAGTGGACTATTAAAGGTAAATGCAATTTTTTGGCCAAGTCAATTTGGGCTTGAAAAAGTTTTCTTTGTGCTTTCTTAGTTTGTTCGTCAATATCCTTATAATCCAAACCGCATTCTCCCACAGCCACAACTTTCTCCGGTGCACTGCGGTATATTTCCTCAAGTAGTTTACCCTGAGCGAGTGGAGCGAGTCGAAGGGCTTCATGGGGATGAATGCCAATGGTGGATAAAACTCGTAATCCTTTTGGCCAAGGATAATTTTTTACTTGTTCCAGGGCTTTTCGGGAAGTTTTAATATCAACCCCTATATTAATAATGTAGGAAACCTTGGCCGCCACAGCTTTTTTAATTACCTCATCAAAATCATCTTTGAATGAATCCCAATATAAATGCGCATGTGTATCAGCTAACATAATTAAGGATTTTTAATTATTTCCTCCAGAATTATTCTTTTTTTGAATTCTCCGCGATCAATAGCTTTTTGCTGTTTTATTTTTTGTAATTTAGTTGGATTAATATTTTTAAGTTTACAGATGGCATCAATAACTTCTAGCATATCTGCCAGTTCTTCAGGATTTTGTTCTTTTAAAAATTCCTCAACCTCTTCCTGCAACTTTTCCAGTAGTTTTTTTCTGTATTCTTCATTGTTGGCAATATGAGTTATTGGGGTTTGCCCGTCTGCTTTGATAATTTCCGGAATTTTATCTCTGACTAATTTATTATATTTCATGTAAGGCGAGGGAATAATGGTTTGTCTGATTTAATTCGCCCGCTGAATTGTTTTAAGATTTTTTGGGAGGTTTCCGGTAAAAAGGGTTGTAGATTAAAGGCAATTTGTTGAATTCTTGCAACGTAATCTTCTAAAATCTTTTTTAATTTTTCACCTTCAAGTTCCCAGGGCTTTTCTTCATCGATCTTTTTATCCACTTCGGCAATTTTCTCCCAGATAAGGGTTAATGCTTCATTAAATTTATACTCAAGTAAGACCTTGCCAATATCATCCCCGATCGTGTAAGGTATTGGCTCTATTGAGAGATTATTCTGCTCACAAAGTTTGGCCACGCGGGCTACCAAATTTCCCAATCCATTAGCCAAATCAGCATTATAGGCAGTTTTTAGTTTTTCCTCTGAAGTATCACTATCTTCTGTAACAGTGGTATAGCGCATTAAATAATAACGCACAGCGTCCGAGCCGTATTTTTCCACCCAATCTGTCGGTCTAATCACATTACCCAATGACTTGCTGATTTTTTGTCCATTAAGGCCTAAAAATCCGTTAACTAAAATGGTTTTGGGAAGCTCCAACCCGGCCGATTTTAGCATGGCCGGCCAAAGCAGGGCATGCCATCTTAAATTATCTTTTCCCAAGATATGAATATCTGCCGGCCAGAATTTTTCAAAAAGTTTGGGATTTTCCAAGAAGCCAATTCCTGTTAAATAATTTGTCAAAGCATCAAACCAAACATACATGATATGGTTTGGCTGATTGGGTACTGGTACCCCCCATTTAAAGCTCGTTCTGGAAATGGGGATATCCTGAATACCCCCTCTGGCAAAAGACAAAACTTCCTGCCTCTTGCTTTCCGGGAAAACAAATTCAGGATGATTTTCAATGTGGTCAACTAGAAATTCCTGATATTTGCTCCATCTGAAAAAGAAATTTTTTTCGCTAAACTCTTGAATTTCTAAAGTGGGGTGAAACTGGCATTTGCCATGACTTAAATCTTTTTTTGTATAATATGCTTCACAACCGGGACAATACAAACCTTTAAAATCACCCAGATAAATATCACCATTTTTATCTACTCTTTTCCAGATTTCCTGGGCCACCTTAGTATGATCCGGATCTGTAGTTCTGATAAATCGGTCGTATGAGATATTTAATGAATCTTGTTGTTTCTTGTCTGATTTGGCAATTTCATCAACATATTCTTTAGTTGGAGTACGAGTCTCTTTCGCTGCCTTTTCTGCCCTTTGCCCATATTCATCAGTACCTGTCAAGAAAAAAACTTGTGTCTTACCCAGCTTGAGTCGATAAAAACGCGCCAAAATATCGGCCGCGATTTTTTGAAAAGCATGGCCAAGATGGATGGTGCCGTTGACATAATCAATGGCAGTAGTAATGTAAAATTTTTTCATTCCTTACCTCCTTAAAGACTTAAGTTTAGGTATTTTCATGCTTGATGTCAAACTTTTTTTCTTTTGTTTTTGAAAATAACTGACAAATAAATAAACTGCCAGTAGAGTTAGCCCAGCTGTGACTAGATTCAAAGCATCAAGGGCTTTTAAAATTAAAAGTAAAATTAATCCAAAAGAAAGAAAAAAAGAGATGGGGGATAAGTTAAGTACTAAATTAAAGGAAAAAGATAAAGCCAAAAATAAAGGGATGAAAAAAGCCAGAATTTGTAATAACGAGGCTTGGGTTAAACTTTTGGGATATTCCACTTGAAAAATAACATAAGCAAAAATCCCCCAAAACGCTAAAGCCAAAGTGAATTTTAAAATTAAACTCATGAGTTAATTGTAACTCATGCTCCAATGACTTTAAATGTGGAGCCTTCTGCATTTTTAGAAACTTCAATACGGACAGGGAACTCCTCTTTTAGCTCATCTAGATGGGTAATAATAATAATTTTTTCAAAATCATTTTTGATGGCATCTAAAACTTCCACAATTCTCGATCTTCCTTGGGTATCTTGAGTGCCAAAACCCTCATCAATCACCAAAAACTGCAGTCTGGCCCCGGCTCTTCTTGTTAAAAGCTTAGAGATGGCCAAGCGAATGGCAAAATTAACCCTGAAAGCTTCCCCTCCGGAATATAAATCATAGGGTCTTTCACCCATCTCATCGGAAATAATAATATCCAGAGTCTCAATAATATTATCTGTGGTTTTCCCCTCGCGTTGAGTTAAAAAAGCCACTTTCATCCGGCCTTCTGTCAGTTTATCGAGCAGTTTATTAGCCTCATCCTCAATTTCAGGAATGGCAGTTTCTATAATCATGGCCTGGATGCCTTTTTTGCCAAAAGCCAAAGAGAGTTCCTCGAAATTTTGTTTTTCTTTTTCGAGAATTATTCTTTCTTCTATTTTTTGTTTTTGTAATTTTTGAAGCTGCATTGATCTGGATATTAACTCCGTTGCCTGACCAAGTAAGTTTCTGGTTTGTTTCTCCTCTGCTTGCAAATCGTTCAGCCTTCTTTCTTTTTCTGTCAAATCCCCCTCTGTTTTGGGAAGCTTTTCAAGTTCCAGCTGCAACTTTTCCACTTGTAATTTTTTATTTTTAAATAAATTAAGTAATTCTTCTCTGGTCTTTTTTTCCGTTTCCAAAGAGGCTCTATCTTGTAAAATCTGCTCTTTTTGTTTTTGCAAATTTTCCAGTCCTTTCAAAGAGTTTTCCAAATCTTGAAGTTTTTGGGAATCAACTACCAAGGTAGATAACACTTTTTCTATTTTTTTAATTTCCTGTTCTTCTTTTTCTGTTTTGATTTCTTGCAACTTTTTTCCTAGTCCCTCTTTCCTAGTTCCTAGTTCCTTGTGGACTTTGTGCTTTAAATCTTTGCCAATTTCCTGCCCGCAAGTGGGGCATTTGGCACCCGGCATTGCCAGTTTTTTTAACTCATCTTGCAAATCATCCAATTGTTTTTGCAGGGTTTTTTTCTGCTCCAATTTAACATTTAGCCCTCCCTGCCAATCTGATAACTCTTTTTGCAGCTGCAGCTTTTCGTTCTGTTTTTTTCTTAAATCTTCCAGTTCTGTTTTTTCTTTTTGCAATTTTTCTATTCTATGTTCTATCTCTTCAAAATTCTTAATTCTTAAGTTCAAATTCTGAATTCTATTTGCTCTTTCCTTTCCCTGTGCTATAATCTGTTCCAGCTCTTTTTGCTGATCCTCCAAATTTTGCACAGTCTCTTTTTGTTTTTGTAAATTTTTTAAATCCTCTTCCAAAAGCTTAATGCTACCTTCAATTCCTTTAACTTTTTCTGTTTGTTCATGCAAGGTCTTCTCTCTCTCCTCTTTTTGCGATAGTTCCGCCTCAATTTCCAATAGCTGATATTCCAAAAGTTTTAAGCTGTTTGCGGTCTCTTTAACTTTTTCCCGGGCACGCTCTTCCAGCTGGTCATAATGAGACAAACCCAAAATATCTGCCAAAACTCTTTTTCTATCTGTTGGCCCTTTGGTGGTAAATTCATCGGCATGGCCCTGGCGTAAAAAGGAGGAGTTGGTAAAAGTTTCAAAGGAAAGATGAAGTGCATCAATTATTTTTTGCTGGGTAGTTTTAATGGTACCTTCGGTTAAATTATTTGCTTGTGGTGAGCCTGTCGAACCACTCCAAAATTCCAAATTACTGGAACCGCCACGGATTAAGCTTCTTTGCCTTTTGACAATAAATTCATGGCCATCCAGTTCAAAGGAGAACTCCACATACATTTCCTTGGCTCCCAGATGAATAAGCTCATCTGATGAGTCCCCGGCCCTTGACCAGCCCCATAAACACCAGGTAATGGCATCCAACAAAGATGATTTGCCGGCGCCATTGGACCCGGAAATTGCAGCCAGTTTAAATTTTGTAAATTTAAGCTCCGGCACATTTTCCCCATAACTGGTAAAATTTGATAATTTCAGTGAAATGGGTATCATGAGTTAAAATAATTGTTCGGCAAATTTTAATAGCTCTTTTTGTCTTACCTTATCGTATTGTTTGGCAGAAAAATATTTTTTCAAAGCCTCCAAGGGGGTTAATCTTTCCACCTCTTCTTGTCCGTCTATTTTTAAACGTTCCTTTCTTTCCACATTCCGGGAAATGCCGGCAATAAAATGAGTATCTTTAAGAGTTTTTTTAATTAAATCCATTTGCAGGGTTTCATTTAAATCGGCTGGAATATTGATCACAATCCGAACAATTTTATCCATCACTTCGTGTTTTGAGATATCTTCTAAAACAGTTTGAGTGGGATTTACATCATCTGGTTTTAAATTTACCTCGATTGTCAAAAACTTTCTGGCATTGGTGGGAATAAATTTAAACCCTGTTTTTTTACCAGAAATTTCCACCAGGCAAGCTCCTTTTTCCTCTTTCTCTTCCCCAAAATCTATTCTCTGGGGTGAGCCGGAATAAACTACTAATGGGTCTTTACTCAAAACCTGGTGTTTGTGAATATGACCTAAGGCCACATAATGCAAACGGCGGTCAGTTAAAAGGGATAGAGGGATGGTGACATCATTTTGGATGGCCATGCCTTTTTCCGACCCAAAACTTGCCCCTTCCACTTCGGCATGGGATAAAAATATGGCAGGGGAGTCAGGTTTAATTTTTTCATACAAAGAGTGAATTTTATCACCGATAGTTTTATAGTCATTTTTATGAAGCCAGGGTAAAGTGACAATTTGCAAAGGGCCTGACTTGGTGGGGATTTGTAAAAGCTCCGGTTTTCTGGAAACATAAACATTGTTTATTTCTAGGGTAGAGTAAATATCCAAAGTATTGGCTTTTCCCGCTGCATTAGGCGTATCATGATTTCCCACCACCAGAACTACTGGAGCAAACTTGGCTAATTTTTTTATTCTTTCCCCAAAACCACGTTGTTGAGTGGGGTTGGGGTCGCGGGTTTTATAGGCATCTCCGGCAAATAAAACCGCATCAACCTCTTCTTTTTGCGAGAGCTCCACAATAAAATCAAGAGTGGCAAAAAAATCCAAAAGACGGGAGGATAAACCGGTTTCTGGATCTAATCGAGCATAATTTTCCATGCCAATATGAAGATCAGAAAAATGAAGGAGCTTCATGGGCCAATTATACCCGATACAACCAAAAGTCTCCAGACTTTTTATATGGTTTCCAGTTTTTAAAATGGTAAGTTTGGGTGATAATTTTTGCATCTTTTTTTACCTCTTTTTTTAATTTGTTTTTCAGTTTAGCTACCCCTTCGTGTAAAAGATAAATAAATATTACATCTGCATCTGATAAATCTTTTTGAAAAATATTTCCATGAAAAAAATTGGCATTTGGTAAATTTCTCTGACGAGCTTTCCACCTGGAATATAAAACTCTAATCCAGCTTTGCTCTATGCCGTAAGCTTCGGCCCCCATCCTGGCTGCCTCCAGGACTATTCTGCCGTCACCAGAACCCAATTCATAAAAATTTTTGCCTTTTAAATTGACAAGCTTTAGAGCTTTTTTAATTTTTTCTTGTTTAGTGGGAACAAAAGGGGCATCAGACCCCGCAAACCAGGACAATCCAATAAAACAACCAAGTAATACCCCACCCGTGATTATGAATGTTAATTCCATTTAATTATCTTTAAAAGAAAAACTTTTAAAGGCATTAGTTTATCAATTAGAGTAAATATCCAATAAATGGGCCAATTAAAAACTAAATCATAAGTTCCAAGGTATTCTACCAGCTGCCCGCCATAACCTTGTTTGAATCTATGGAAACCAAAAAATGGATCTTTGGGATTTGCATCTGGTCCCAAGGCTCCCCACATGTCAAACTTCTTAAGCCCTAATTTTTTTCCCAATTTAATTGCTTCCCAAGCAACCAAGTTATTGGCCATTACTTCCGGATGATCTTTGGAAGATCCCCCATAAGGATAATACAGAGTGTCTTTGAAATTTAGCAACATCCAGGCAGTTAGGGGTTTTTCCTGATAAAAAGCAATCAGTAATCTGGCCATATTGGCATTTTTTAAAGTAAGCCAAGCTTTTCTGTGATAGTTTTCATTGTGGCCATGATAACCCTGTCTTTGGGTAGTTTCAAAATATAGTTTTAAATAAATTTCAAAAGCTTTGTCATCTGAACATTGTTCTACTTTAACCCCATGTTTCTGGGCCAGCTTAATGTTGTATCTGGTTTTAGGGTGCATATTTTTTAAAAGTTCCTCTTCAGATTTAATTAGGTCAATAATAAAGTTATATTTAGTGAATAAAGGTTTGGGGGAGGGGTGAAAATCGCTTATAACTAGGAACTCAGAACTAGGAACTAGGCTCTCTGGTTCCACTTTGATAAATGCACAATTTTGTTCCTTACCAATTTTTTTTAAAGCTTGGGCCAGCTCTTTGTCTGGCTGTGGACCTTTGGGTAGATACCCCACGGATTGATTGGTAAATGGAATTTTATGTAATGTTAACTGGAAAGCTTTTTGCAGTTTGCCATTTGTGTCAAGTCCATATCGCAACACTGGTATTCCCAAACTTTTTCTAAACTCTCCCCACTCCCATGATTGGATAACATGGGTGACTAATTTATTATACTTTGCTTTTTGGTTATCTTCTATCAGTCTTAAATCCACTTGTTATCAATTATAACAGTTGCAGGTTTGTTTAGAAGATTTGGATTTTGGCGGACTGGCGCAAGCTTTGGAATTTTTCTCCAAAGATCTTTGATAATTTTTGTTGACGCACACTGTCTTCTGCCAGTTGTTTAAATTTGGCTGCATCTGTGGCTTCAGGAACATTGGCATTATCTTCCATAAATTTTTTAACTTCTTCACCAGAGGGAGAAGATTCATTTTCATATAATTTCTCCACCAAAAGTTGCAACCTGGTTTGACGAATAAACTCATCACGGGTTATCCCTTGCTGTGAAAGTAACATTTCAAAAGTCTCCTTACCCCCATAAGCTGTTTCTGCTTCTTTAATTTTGTCGTTGACTTGTGGGGGAGTTATTGAAATCCCTTTTTTGGCAGCTTCTTGCTCCAAGACTTTTTCATTAATCAGCTGATTTAAAATTCTATCTTTATAAAGATTATTTAGTCTATTGTTTAGCTCAAAAGCGGAAATGGCTTGACCGTTAACAATGGCTGCCACAAACCAAGATTTTTTATAAAAAACGAGAAGTAGTAAACCGATCACTAAAAGAGCTACATAGAGTTTCTTGTTTTGTCGGATATTTTTAAAACTGGTTACTAAATTCTGAAATCTTTTTTTAGCCATTTTCTGGATAGTAACAAAAGGGTTGGAAAATTACAATAGGTAAATATCAATAAATTGGGCCCTCCAGCCGGCAGTTTGTGCGTCATCAAAACCTAAATCAATAATATTGCCCTTAATGGCTCCACCAGTGTCCCCAGCTACTGCCACCCCATAACCCGGGATATAAACTTTCGATCGTAAGGGTATAACTTTGGGATCAACAGCAATCACACCTTTACCTGCCCTCATACCAATGGCCGTCCATTCATTACAACCCAAACACTTTGAATCATAATGGGTGGCATAAACCCGCATTTTTTTCCAGTATTTAATTTCTCCATCGGGAGTTACAAGGGTTTTCCAGACAATTTTAGTTCCCCGGGAAACAATTTTATCTGTGGGAGGGGTAATCTCGGTAGAGACTATCTCCCTTTCATATTCTTCCCCTTCAAAAAAGGTAATTTTGATAATTTTTACTCTTTTGCCATCTTGACCTTCTTCTAAAACCTTATCTATTCCCGCTTCGGTTTCCGGATCATCCCGATAAATGGTCTTTTTAGGAATACTTTCAGTTTGCTCTTCCAATTTAGAGGTAAAACGGGACTCTGTTACCACCGGTTGGGTTACGGGAAGAGTGTCCGGCGTACTTGCTTCGACAGTGGTTGGTGTAGTAGAGAGAAAATTTCTCCCCAAAAATATTAAAGCAAAGATTAAAATAGCCCCCAAATATCTTTCCATTTATTGTTAGATGTTTAACCAATCATCCTCATCGGTTTGGTCAATGTCACTATCTCTAAATTGACTACTTGCTACAATCAAATTTTCCGGAATATCTACTAAAAATCTGGAGACCAAATTATTAGATCTTTTCCCGAAATACAACCTTTGTCTGGTATAAGTTAGATATAATTTATTCATAGCTCTGGTGATACCAACATAGCAAAGTCTTCGTTCCTCTTCAAGTTCATGCGAGGAGAGCATAGATCTGGAGTGTGGAAATAATCCTTCTTCCATGCCTACCATAAAAACCACCGGAAATTCCAAACCTTTGGCATTATGCAAAGTCATCAGGGTGACTGCTTCACCTACATCCTTTTTATCATAGCCGCTTTCTACCAAAGCCACATTTTCTAAAAATTCGCTTAAGCCGGGAAACTGCTCTGCCACGCTTCGCAGTTCTTTGACATTTTCCACCCGTCCCTTACCCTCCTCGCTACCGTCATCAAGATAGGTTAAATAACCTGTGCGAGATAGGATTTGGTCTAATAGATCTAATACGACGTATTGATCTAATTGGAGGTGGATTTCGCTGTAAAGCTCCATGACTTTGGCAAGTCTTCCTTTACCAATTTTTTCAGCACGTTTTGTGGAGATTGAATCTTGAGGGTTTTGTAATAAACGAAGATAGGAGACCACGTCTTTGATCTCCCTTCTTTGGTAAAAACTGACCCCACCAACTAATCTATAAGGCATACCAAATTTTAAAAATTGTTCTTCCAAGCTTCTTGATTGAGCATTTGTTCTGTATAAAACGACGAAGTTGGATAATGGGGGTTTTAATTTGGAGATGATAAAACTTGCTTCGTCTACCTCATTTCTGGCTTCATAAGTTTCTATTTTTTCACCTCCGTTTTTATTGGTCCACAGTTTTAAAATGGGATGGGTCTTATTTTTGGAAATAATGCTATGCGCTGCATCCAGAATAATTTGGCTAGAGCGGTAATTTTGTTCTAGATTAAATACTTTTGCTCCCGGATAATCATTTTGAAAATTAACTATGTTTCTAAAATCAGCACCCCTGAAAGAATATATACTCTGGCTCGCATCGCCAACCACACAGATATTTTTATGGCGGTTGCCTAAATACTTACTGATTAAATATTGGGCTGGATTGGTATCTTGATACTCATCAATTAAAATAAACTTAAATTGAATTTGGTAACGAGTTAAAATCCTCGGATCGGTTTGAAAAAGTTTAATAGTGGAAAGCAGTAAATCATCAAAATCCAAGGCGGAATTTTTTTGCAGAATTTTTTGGTATTCCAGATATATTTTGGCCACCTGCTCCTGAAAAAATCCTCGGGCATATTGGGGATATTCAAGGGCGGAAATCAACTCATTTTTAGCAGAAGAGATAGTGGCACGGACGCCATAAGGTGGTGTTTTTTGGATGGGAATATTTAGATTTGCCATGGCTTCTTTAATGGCATCCAAACTATCACTCTCGTCATAAATGGTAAAACTTTTGGAAAGACCAATTATTTCTCCATCCCTGCGTAAAATTTTGGCGCAAAAAGAGTGGAATGTTCCCATCATTGGTTGGGTGGGTAAGTTTCCAATTAATTTTTTAATCCGTTCAATCATCTCGCCCGAGGCTTTATTGGTGAAGGTCAAAACCAAAATATTTTCTGGAGGGATTTTCTTTTGGGAAATTAAATAAGCCACACGGTATGTCAAAGCTCTGGTTTTGCCACTCCCTGCCCCGGCCAAAATTAACACTGGCCCTTCAGTCGCTTTGACTGCTTTTTGCTGCTCGGGATTTAAATCATCTAAAAGGGAAGGCACATCAACTATTTTAACATATAGACAATTTTTAAAAAGGTTGTTAGTATTTTTAAGTCATGACAAAACTTTTAGATTTTTGGGCAGTTTGGTGTGGGCCTTGTAAAATGATGGAGCCTATTTTGGCAGAGCTTAAAAAAGAGCTTGGGACACAAGTAGAATTTGTAGAAATTAACGTAGATGAAAATCCAAATGAAGCTGCCAAATATGGAGTCATGAGCATACCTACTTATGTGGTTTTAAAAGATGGCAAAGAAGTAGCCAGAAAAATTGGATATACCCCTAAAGTTGAGATGTTAAAACTACTTTCTATTTAATGGGCTTTAAAGAACAAGTCATTCAAATAATTAAAAAAATCCCTTATGGAAAAGTGACCACCTATGGTACAGTGGCCACATTGGCTGGGCTTCCCAGAGGAGGAAGATTAGTTGGCAGTATTTTACATACAACTAGCGAAAAGCTAAATCTTCCCTGGCAGCGGATTATTAATCGTCATGGATTTATTTCCACTAAATGTTTAGAACACCCCAAGGCCTTACAAAAAGTATTACTGCAAAAAGAAGATGTGGAAGTAAGTCCAGATTTCATGGTAGACTTGAAAAAGTATGGATGGTGGGGTTAGGAAAAATATATGGATTATTGCCAATTGGAAATCCAATGAAACTCTAGCAGAAGCTTTGGATTGGGTATCTAAAGTTGGACCAAAAATTGAAAGAAGACCAAATTTAAAGGTGGTAGTTTGCCCAACCTATACTGCCATTGAGGAAGTTAAAAAAGCAGTGATGGTGGGGAGTTACCCTTTAATGGTGGGGGCCCAAGATTTATCCGCCTTTAATGAGGGAGCTTACACTGGCGAAGAAGCAGCTGCCATTTTAAAACAGTTTGTGGATTTAAGTTTAATTGGTCATTCGGAGCGGCGGCAAAATTTTGGGGAGACAGATGAAATAATAGCCAAAAAAGTCATTCAAGCCAAAGAACACGATATTATTCCTCTGGTTTGTGTTCAAGGAAAAGATACGCCGGTTCCCGAGGGGGTAAGATTAATAGCCTATGAACCCATTTTTGCTATCGGCACCGGTCACCCTGACACTCCTCAAAATGCTAATGAGTTGGCGTTAAGTTTTAAAAAGAAGTATGGTCAGGAGGTGGAAATTTTATATGGAGGTAGTGTGACTTCGGAAAATGTCAAGGCATTTGTAGGGCAGCAAAATATCAATGGAGCTTTGGTGGGTGGGTCTTCACTTGATCCAGAAGAATTTATTAAGATGGTGGAAGTTTGTTTATTAGTTTAATAAGATGAGGTACGTCAATATCCCTAAGTATTCTGATAGTTCTAATCGTAAAAGAAGTAACAGAATTTTAAAAAAATATAAACCCATTTTATTTTTGACTGCTTTGGTGGTAGCAATTGCTTTGGCAATGGCCATTTTTTCCGGCACAGAATCAGTTTTTCGCTTTGTTTTTCCAAGTTTGACACCGCTTGAAAATACTGATGGAAAAGTTAATGTACTTTTATTGGGTAACCCTGGAGGAGTGCATGATGGGGCATATCTGACAGATACCATCATGGTGGCCTCATATAATTTAAAAAGTAGTCAAGTTTATTTTATCTCGCTGCCACGAGATTTATGGCTTGATAGCTACAAAGCTAAACTCAATGCTATTTATGAGATAGGTTTGGCCAGAAAAGAAAGCTTAAAATTTGTCAAATCAGTAGTCGGTGATATCTTGGGTTTACCTATTCACTATGTCATCAGAGTTGATTTTCGGGGTTTCGTCAAAGCTATTGATGAAGTGGGTGGTTTAGATATTTTAGTTGATCGTTCATTTAGTGACTCTTTATACCCTATTGAGGGTAAAGAAAATGATTTGTGTGATTTAGAAGAAAAAGAAGTTGAGATTACAGATGAGCTGGCAGAAAAATATCAGCTAAAGATGGGAAAACAAAAAGTATTTATGGATTTTACGGGTAAGATTGCCACCCAGTCGGCAGATTTTCCCTGCCGCTTCGAACGTATTAGTTTTAGTGGTGGGCTGCAGCACATGAGCGGGGAAGTGGCCTTAAAATATGTTCGTTCTAGAATGGGCAGCAATGGGGAGGGTTCTGATTTTGCCAGATCCAAGCGTCAGCAAAAAGTACTGGAAGCTTTTCGCAAAAAGGCCTTATCTTTGGAAACCTTAGCTAGTCCCACCAAACTTAAATCTTTAATTGATACTTTGGGAATAAGTTTTGAAACTGATATACCAATAGATGATATGATTGAACTTTATCGCTTAAGCAAAAAAAATCATCAGGTGGCTAATTTAGTCTTGGGGAATCTGCCATTTTTGATAAATCCACCAGCCCAAGATTATGGAGGAGCTTTTGTGGTAGTACCCAAAGACGGTAACTTTAATGAATTACACACATTCATCAAAAAAGTTATCAATGGGGAGGTGAGTTTAGATGAAGCTACTGCTTCTGCACGGACTGGCAATCGCTAGCTCTAGAAAAAAATTAACTGACATTAAACAAAGCTTTACACCAGATAATGTGGTGACTTTCGAAAAAGGAGCAGAGCAGCAAGAGGTCTTGGCTAACTTACAATCTCTGTCTCTTTTTGCAGGTGAGAGGTTGGTTGTTTGGGAAAACCCCCCTGAAAGTTTTCAGTTAGCAGTCTTTTATTCACAACTCCCCGTTACTTTAGCCCTATGGTTTGATCATGAGGTAGATACTAAAAATTGGAAAGATGCACAAACGTTATTTTTTCCAGAGGCAAAAGAAATCTCTGTTTTTCCATTTTTAGACCACCTCGGTAATAAAGAAAGTAGCGCTTTTTCGGAACTGGATAAGTTAAAAAGAGGAGGCTTTGATAGTCAGTATATTATTACTATGATTTTCTATCTTCTTAGGAATTTAGTAGCTACTCCCAAAAGTGCCAAAGCTTTTGTCAAAAGCAAAAATGAGAGGATGAAAGCCAATTTTTCTTTGGAGGAGTTAGTCAAATTGTACAGATCAGTTCTAGATTTAGATTTTAAAGTAAAAAGCGGCCTTTTGGATGAAACGCAAGCACAGTTTTTATTGGTTAATCTCTTTCTGTATTAAATCTAAATCCTTTTTATCAACTTTTTCATCATCATTTAAATCAGCCCCTTTTTCTTTTGGGTTGGTGCCCATATTTTTTAAAACAATAGCATAATCGGAAGAGTTGATTAAACCATCTTTATTGAGATCAAATTTAGAATAAGCCGCAGGGGAAGCTTCATTTAATGTCAAGTTCAAATCTTGGCCCATTTTTAATAAGATAAGAGGTTTATTCAGTTGTGATAACTTGAAAATGGCTCTAGCCACTCGTCCGTCTGGGCTGATAACTTCCAACTTGGCTTCTGTATCAGCTGGTGGATTTAATACCGCTGTCAGATCAGCTGTTCTAAGTTGACTAAGAGGAATGATAAAGGAACCAAGATCGGTGATAACTGCAGACTGGATGGTAGCGTTAGGAATGGATAAATAGACCAGACCATCATGCAAGGGTTTATCTCCATCAATGACTGATCCAATGGTTGGTCCAAGGCCATTTTGGTTACTACTCAAAGGAGCGGTGGAAAATTGTCTGGAAGGAGTGACAAAATTACCAGAATGAATTTTTAGAAGATATGAAGATGCAGGCAGTAACCCCTTGAGGGTAATGTAATGATTTCTTCTTTTAATGGTCTGGGTTTCATCTCTGTCATCTAATTTGGTTTTTTCATTAGCAGTTCTTTGTCCATAAGTAATAAAACCAATCACCGGAGTTTGGGTTTGCCATGATAAGGTGACAGTCTCACCTTCGATATTACTGATAACTACATTCTGTGGTGAAATATCAGGAGAAGCTGTGGTGATTAAGGTTTGATTTTGTAGAACTAAATAGACACCACTGCCAATGCCAAAAATCAGTAAAGCTAGTCCTAAAAGAGTTGGGATTTTAAACTTATTTAAAATATTACTCATTAAATTCCTTCTAAATCAAAATTAGGATTGAGTGGTTCTATTAACTCCTGTGTTTTGGGTGGGATAGTGACCTTGGCTCTGGCATGAAGAATATCAAATATCACCCAAGCGAGGACGGTAATTAAGGTGGCTATAGCAATAATTAAAAATTCTTTTCTACCCATAATTTACTTCAAGTAGTAAGCCTTTCCGGAAATTGACAATAATAAATTGCTCCCTCCTTCTATTTTGCTAAAAATTAAATTATCAACGGTAATCAGTCTTTGACTTGTTTTAATATATTCTAAAACTTTTAGCAAGTTTTCATATGAACCCTCCAAATTATAAGTAAAGGGTACTTCTGTCAGCCGCTTTGAGAAAGATGTTGAGTTTGGTTCGATGGTGATTTGTTGGAACTGTAATGCTGATATTGAGGCTTGGAGCCCTGAAGGTAAATTTTCCAAGGATTTAGTTAAAGCCGCCAGCTCTGGATTATTAGGGACTGCATCTTGGATACTGGCTTTAATATTGGGGTCTAGGCTTTGATAGTTTTTTCTGGCTTTTGTCAAATCTTCACTTTTTTGAGTAATTTGATTAAGAATTACTTCTTGGTTAGCTAATTCTTTTTGTAAAACAAGAATGGTTTCTATGGTAGGTTTAATGGCAAAAATGGTAAAAATGATGATGGCGGCAATTGTCAGGATTATTCCTCCATATGTTTTAATAAGTGGGGTTTTTAAGACAGGCTCAATATAGGTAAAATATCTAGATGTTCTGGTTGATCTGGCAATCATAATTTTTTTTCTCCTATTGTCTCTACGTTAACTGATGCCTGGATGGAGAAATTAATTAACCCCTGATCCAAACTGACGCTAGTCAAATTCGTATCAGCAAAGGTTTTATCCTGTCTAAGTCCCAAAACAAAGCTGGACAGCTCACTGTTATTTAAAGATGTCCCGGTTATCTTGAGATTAACCTTTCCCACCTGTCTTTCAATATTTAAATTGTTAACAGTGACGCCATTGGGTGTTTGTTGAGCAATTTTTTTTATCACCTCAACATAAGCAGGAGACTTTTGTCTTAAATCTTTGATGGTGACCAATTGAAATTGGGTTTGTCTAATTAAGTTTTCATCTGATTTTAAACTTTCCACAAAAGGAACTTGTTCCTCTATGGCCTCCTTGGTGGTAGCGATGTCAGCATCTAACTTAAATCTTAATAAAAACGCCGCCAGTACTATAGCCTCTACTAAGATGATTAAATATCGACCGGCAGAAAGTAGCCAGCGAAAAATATTTAGCAGTAGTTTTTGAGGCTCACCTTGGGGATGGAGGATATTAAGATAAATTAGGCTTTTTAACCTAAGTTTAGGCATGAATACATTGTACTACTTTTTAGAGGTTTTTCTAACTACTTTTGGTAGTCTTGATAATGTTGATTTTAATCGCGCGGACTTATTTTTATGAATTAGATGAGTTTTGGCCGCTTTATCAAGTGCAGAAAAAACTGCCTTGAGATTAAGGTCATTTTTTTCTATCCTGGCTTTTTTAATCAAGGATTTTAAGTTACTTTCCTGTTGCTTGTGGCGCCGGGTTCTAGTGCGGTCTTTTCTTAATTTTTTAATGGCTGATTTGATGAGTGGCATATGGGCAGTATGGTAACATATATGAAGTGGTTAAATCAATCCTTTCTCTTTTAACTGTCAGGCAAACTTCAATTTTATCTGGTGCTATTATTATTATGGCCACAGTGGTAATTTCCAAAATTTTGGGACTTTTACGTGATAGATTATTAGTGCACAATTTTACTCCTGACACTGTGGCTATTTTTTTTGCCGCCTTCCGTCTACCTGATTTAATTTTCCAGCTGTTAATTTTTGGAGCATTGTCAGTAGCTTTTATTCCTGTTTTTACAGAGTACTTAGAAGGAAAAGGAAAAAATGAGGCTTTTCAGCTGGCCGGCTCAATCTTAAATTTAGCTCTCTTAATCTTAATTATAGTCACGGCAGTGATGTTTCTGCTGGTTGAGCCCTTAACTTCTTTGATAGTTCCCGGTTTTAACCCACAGCAACAAGGGCAAGTAGCCCAGTTAACCAGGATAATTTTACTGGGTCAGATTGTCTTGACTATTGGCTCTTTTTTTATCGGTATTTTACAATCATTTCAAAGATTTATCATCCCGGCTTTAGCAGGAATTTTTTATAATTTGGGAATTATTTTGGGGATAGTATTTTTGGGAAAACCTTTGGGAATTTTAGGTCCAGCCGTAGGAGTTATTATTGGGGCTGGTTTACACGGCCTAATTCAGCTGCCTTTGGTTTTATCGCTGGGTTTTAAGATTAGTTTTTCTAGGTTGTTACATCCAGGAGTAAAAGACTTAGTTCAACTGATGAGTATGAGAACAATTGGTTTGGCAGCAGAACAGGTCAATGAAACTGTAGGTTTAATTTTAGCTTCCCTAATTTCTACGGCCTCTGTGACATATCTCACCTTTGCCCAGCATTTGCAAATTGTGCCGGTTGGTCTTTTCGGGGCAACTATTGCTCAAGCCGCCCTGCCGGTTTTGTCAACAGAGAGGGCTAGAGGTCGGGTGGAAGAGTTTAAATCTACTCTTTTAACCACGATTCATCAAATTCTTTTTTTAAGTTTGCCAGCTGCCGCCATTTTAATAGTGCTTCGTATTCCTGCAGTCAGACTTATTTTTGGAGCCTCACAGTTTGATTGGCCTTCAACTGTTTTAACAGGTAAAACCTTAGCTTTTTTATCCATTGGTCTGGCAACTCAAGCAGTCTCGCTGCTTTTAGTCAGAGGGTTTTATGCCCTCAAGGATACCCGGACTCCGGTTTTGGTATCCTTGGTGGTAGTGGCAGTGGATATTTTTTTGAGCTTTTATTTTATTAGAGTGCTAAATTTAGAGGTGTGGGGTTTGGGACTCGCTTTTTCCATTTCTAGTATTTTATCTGGGTTGTTGCTTTTTTTAACTCTTCATTTTAAAGTGGGTGGATTTAAGATGAGTTCTGTTTTATCACCCTTTTTAAAAATGTTAATGGCCACAATGATTATGGGAGTGGCTTTATATGTGCCCATCAAACTTTTGGATCAAGTAATTTTTGATACCACCAGAACTGTTAATTTACTAATTTTAACAAGCTTAGCTTTCATTTTTGCTCTGTCTGTTTATGTAGTTTTGGTCTGGTTTATGAGAGTAAAAGAACTGGCAACTTTTATTAATTTGTTAAAACATGTATTTGGAAAGGTGCGAGCAGTTGGTTCTCAAGTCAAAACAGAAGAAATTATCCACGAAACAGAAACACTTTAGCCTTCAAAAAAATACTTAGCTCTCTGGGCTTTTTTAAAAATATGGGTAAATAAGGAGTGTGCGAAGTGGCTTGATTTAGTATAGTAACTTTTATTTTCTTTAATCATCTTGCCAGTTATTTTATATTCACTCCAGGTTTTTCCTTTAGCTAAATAAACTTGAATCATGGGGTGAATTTTATCTAAGGCTTGAACAAAGACAGCCTCTGAACTTTTTCTCTCCTCATATTCCTGCCACAGCTGATGCATCTCTTGCTCTAAATTTTTAGGCAGCATTTTAAATAGCTTTTTAGCAGCCATATCCTCTCTTTTCTTCTTATCTTTCCTAGCCTCTTCATCATATGCAAAAGTATCACCTGCATAAATTTCGACTAAATCATGCATCAAGGCCATTTTGATAACTTTTATTAAATTAATCTTCTTGTCAAATTGCTCTGCAAATAGCCATACCATCATCGCTAGATGCCAGGAGTGCTGTGCATCATCCTCCATTAAGTCGCCTTTTTGCATATGAATAATTCTGGTGACAAATTTAAACTGATCAATTTCTTCTATAAACTTGAGGATTTTTTTAGCATCTGGGGACATGCAAGAATAATAACCTAAGATTGTGAGTAGGTCAACATTAGGTTACAATACCTTACATGAATATTCGAAATTTTTCCATCATTGCTCATGTTGATCATGGGAAGTCCACGTTGTGTGATCGGTTTTTGGAAATTTGTCATGCTGTGGAACCTAGCAAGATGAAACCCCAGCTGTTAGATTCACTGGCCCTGGAGCGCGAGCGCGGTATTACTATTAAGTTAGCTCCCGTTCGTTTGCGGCACATTCTGAATTCTGAATTCTACATTCTCAATTTAATTGATACTCCCGGGCATGTAGATTTTTCCTATGAGGTCTCTCGCAGCTTAGCTGCAGTTGAGGGAGCCATACTTTTAGTGGATGCCACTGCCGGAGTGCAAGCTCAAACCTTATCTCATGGTCTGGCAGCGCTGGATCAAGGGCTAATTTTAATTCCGGTGATTAACAAAATAGATTTACCCAATGCGGATATTGAAAGCGTTAAAAAACAATTAATAGATACCTTTGGATTTAAAGATATGGAGATAATGCTCGCTTCCGGGAAAACAGGACAGGGAGTTGAAGAAATATTGCAGGCAGTGATAGAACGTATTCCTTCCCCGAAATCTTCGGGTGAATACCTAAGGACTTTAATTTTTGACTCATTTTTTGATTCATTTAAGGGGGTTATTGCAGAGGTGAGAGTGGTTGATGGCGAGGTGCCTAAAGTGGGGTCAAAAATAAAATTTCTGGGAACAGGTATAGAAGGGCAGATTTTGGAAATGGGAGTTTTCACTCCGGAAATGAAGCCGGTAGAAAAATTAGTAGCCGGGGAAATTGGTTATATTGCCACGGGGATAAAAACTCCTGATTTGGTTAGAGTGGGAGATACTATTTCCACAGATTTAGACGTTTCCCCTTTGCAAGGTTATAGAGAAGTTAAGCCCATGGTATATGTTGGGCTTTATCCGATTGATCAGGATGATTTTTTTAATTTAAAAGAAGCGCTGTCCAAATTTAGATTAAATGATCCGGCATTTAGTTTTGAAGTTGAGAAATCCCAAGCTTTGGGGTCGGGTTTTCGGTGCGGGTTTTTAGGGTTACTCCACGGCGAAGTGGTGCAAGAAAGATTAAGAGGGGAATTTGGAGTTGATTTAATTGCCACGGCGCCGTCGGTTGAATATCTAATGGATGGAAAAGTGATTGATAATCCGGCTGATTTTGATCCAACTGCCAAGACAGTCAAAGAACCCTGGGTTAATTTAAAAGCATTTTCCCCTCAAAATTTTATTGGTCAGGTAATGGAGCTTGTGCAGGATAAAAGGGGAAAACTGCAGGATATGCAATATTTTGCTTCACAAGTGGAGCTAAAATTTGAAATGCCACTTTCAGAGATGATTACTGATTTTTATGATAAGCTGAAGAGTGTTTCTTCCGGTTTTGCATCTTTGGACTGGGAATTTTTGGAATTTAGAGAAGTGGAGGCGGTCAGGGTGGATATTTTAGTGGGAGGGGAAAAGGTTGATGCTCTATCCACGATTGTTTTTAAACCAAAAGCAGAATCCGCCGGCCGGCGGATGGTGGAGAAATTAAAAGAGGTGCTGCCGCGGCAAAATTTTGAAGTGGCTATTCAGGCCACAATCGGTTCCACGATTGTGGCAAGAGAAACTCTGGGGGCATACAGGAAAGATGTCACAGCTAAATTATATGGAGGGGATAGAACCAGAAAGGATAAATTGCTGGAAAAACAAAAAAAGGGCAAGAAAAAAATGAAAATGATAGGCAAAGTGGAAATCCCCCAAGAGGCATTTTTGAGTATTTTAAAAAGTTGACCCATTCGATTGCACTCAGGGTCAATACTGAATGGAATTGAAGTATTGACAAAAGTAATGTATAGTGTATAATGTATATATGATCAGGAAACAATTTTATGTGACTCCGGAAATAGACAGAGCGCTACTTATTTTAGCTAGAAAAGAAGGTAAATCTGTAGCAGAAGTTCATAGAGAAATTCTTAAAAAGGGACTCCGAACCAAAAGTATTAAAGCTAATCCCGCAAGCGTTTTATTTAAAATAACCGGAATCGCCAAAAAAGGACCCAAGGATTTATCCGCTAATCTATTTGACTATCTTTATGGAGATAAATCCCCTAATTATGGCAAGTAAAAAATTACTAGTTGACGCGGATGCTTTCGTAGCCTTGGTAAATTCGATTGACTCAAACCATCAAAAAGCCAAATTATTGAGAGATCAAATTAGCGATCAAGAGTTTTCATTGATGACTTCAGATCCTGCCTTTGGAGAGGCGATTACCGTCATTAGTCAAGATACTGGTTTGGAATCAGCTACTCTGTTTGCAGAAGAAACATTAGTCAGTCAAGTAGAGATAATTGAAGTAGATGCCAGTTTACGAAGAAAAGCCTTGGATATTTTTAAAAAACAAACCTCCAAAAATTCCCGTTTTACAGACTGTATTAATATGGCAATTATGGAGGAGAAAAAATTAAATACCATTTTTAGTTTTGATGTTCAATACAAAAAGAACAAATTTAAAAGATTTGGGATAGATAAATGAAAATGGTGGGTCTGGTGGAAATCCCCCAAGAGGCATTTTTGAGTATTTTAAAAAGTTAATAATTGTTTATTGTATCCGAATAGGGGTCCATAAATTAGTTCTATTCTGGTAGGGGTTAATTTATACCATGATTCATCTTGATCGAGAACCTCACCTTTCTTTATAGGAGGAACTTTACCTCTTTTAATTCTATGTTTAATGGCTAGTTCTAAAATATCTCCTTCGATTTTTTTAGCCAGACCCTCGATTTGTAGTCCCATTTCTTTGCCTGGTTTTTCTTTGACTGTGATTGTTCCAGCTACTTGCGGGTGGAATAAAATTGCTTTTGAGTGGCGTCGACTAG
This sequence comes from uncultured Gammaproteobacteria bacterium, assembly GCA_964394855.1. Classification (GTDB taxonomy): domain Bacteria; phylum Patescibacteriota; class Microgenomatia; order Daviesbacterales; family UBA10151; genus CAYMZD01. Next base: position 90,062 of record CAYMZD010000002.1, read on the forward strand.
TTTGCGAAATCCAATAGATATTGAAGTTGTCATCGTAGATATAAATTACATCAGCTACCCAAACCCCGCCTCCATCAACAGTCCCCAAACTCATTAAATAACCTTTATCTAAAATTTCTTTAATTAATTTTTTGATATTTTTCACTAAAGTGATTATATAATAACAATATGATATTTGCTCTTGAAGGATTGGATAGTTCAGGTAAAACTACTTGTGGAAAATTATTAGCAGAGCAAACTAACGGAACATATTTTTATGCTGCCAATGGCAGATTAATATCTAAATTAAGAAAATATTTTGATAACAGATCAACTTGGCTACGGTTTCTTTTTTATTTGATTATTAATTTCGGTAATTACTTCGTTATAACTAAAAAGAGAAGAAATGGAAATCTATTTTTAGATAGAACTGTTTTTTCAACCGTTGCTTATCATAAAGCTTATGGACTTTCTGAAATTTGGTTTCGGTTAATTCCCTTGTTTCTACTTAATCAGATCGATTTTATGGTGTATTTTACAGTATCAGAGAAAGAAAGATCAAAAAGAATAGTTAAGAAGATTAAAACAAAAGATACCATGTCTAAAAGTGATGAAAAATCTTTAGTTTTAGGAAAAGAAATAGATGCAGAATATAGAAAATTAACTAATAAATATACATCTTTGATAATTGAAACAGATAATAAAACTCCTCAACAAATAATTGACGAATTGAAATTAAAATTATCTCTATAAAATAAGAGAACTTGATTTTAATCACATTTTATGAGTATGCTGGAGGTAGATTTAAAAATAAAGGGGGTGATAAAGAAATGAAGATGTTGCATATGGCAGCCTACACTGTGCTTTGGGTGGGAGGTTTGAACTGGGGTCTGGTGGGACTTTTGAATTTAAACTTGGTGGAATCACTTTTGGGAGTTGATTTGGCCAAATGGGTTTATATTTTAGTAGGTTTGGCCACGGTTTACATCATTGTGGGACACCGCAATGACTGCAAGGTTTGCAGTGGAGCATAAACAAAGGGAAGATTAGGTATTATTTAATCCCCTGCCATCCGGTGGGGGATTTTTTGGAATTTAGCGGATTTGCAAAGATTCACCTCTAAATTCAATCCCTAATGGTTCAATAACCACTTTTCTTGGCCCTTTTTCCACATATCCTGCATCCAGAGCAGGAATGGACATTTTCTTTCCGATCGTGATAATTTTGTCTACGGATTTTGGCGGGACAAATAACGCGAAACCTACTCCCATATTGTATGAACCATACATGTCAAAATCCGAAGAACTTGAATATTGTTGAATCAATTTAAAAATCGGTTGGGGTTTGGGCATTTTTTTAATAACATAAGTAAAATTTTTACTGGCTCGCATTAGTTTTCTAAATCCGTGGCCTGTGATATGAACTGCATAATGGATTTCAGTTTGGTGAACTGCCTCTTCTACAAATTTAGAATAGATTGTGGATGGGGTTATTAACGCTTCTCCAAAAGTTGTACCGTCAGATAATTTTGTTTGATACCCTTTAGGTAGTCTTTTTAGCAGTTCTTTTCTAAGCAAAGTAATGCCATTAGTATGTACACCGCTGCTTTCCAATAAAATAATATGATCTCTCGCAACTAGCTTATCTTCTGTTAAGGCTTTTTCTGATGGAATAATTAAACCAGTCGCCGATCCTGACAATAGCGATCTTCCGGTGCTAATAATATCCCTTAAAGTAGCTGACTCGCCCCCACCCCAGGAAGCACCGGCCAGATTACAAGCAGAGACAGTTCCCTTAAAAAGTGCCGTTGCCCTTTTAAAATTGGTAAACCATTCTGTGGGGTAAGCTGCCAAGTGCAGCATAAAAGAAAGTGGAGCGGCGCCGGTGGTGGATAGATCGTTAAAAATTGAGGCTGCATTATCTATTGCCACTGATTCATAAAAAGATCCCCCATAAATTTTTTCCAACTCATCAGCGCCTACATTTTTAGTTCCCAGTCCTTCTTCAACATGAGCTATTCTAAAGTCAATCACCTTGCTGGATTTTATTTGAATTTGATAAGCAGATTCTCCTCTGCTGTGAGATATTTCAGAAATAGCAATATTGTATCTAGCAAATCTTTTTAAATTTTTAGCAGTTTTTCTGGCATAATTTAAAGCCAGTATTTTAAAAGGGTCTTTTATTTTGTAATTGTCACCAGAAGCTTCGTATAGAAGTTTTATCATATTAGTATCATTATACCCCTTGACAAAAGTTAGCACTCATGATAAATTACTGCTAACCCTTCGATTAACTCAGGGCAAATATGGATTTGACAGATCGGCAAAGAGCACTTTTAAAAGCTATTATTGAAGAGTACATTGACAGCGCTGAACCTGTTGGTAGTGAAGCGGTGGATAAAAAGTATAATTTAGGGGTCTCCCCTGCCACCATTAGAAACGAGATGGTGCATCTAACAGATATGGGTTATTTAAAACAGCCACACACATCAGCAGGACGTGTCCCCACCTCAATGGGCTTTAGATTTTATATTCAGGAGTTGATGAAGGAAAAGCAGCTGCCTGTGGCGGCTGAAGTGTCCATCAAGGAAGACATGTGGCAGGAGCGCTACCAACAAGATAAGTTACTTCGCCAAGCTGTCAAAGCTTTGGCCAAGCAATGTGACATGTTGGGTTTGGCAATAGATAGCGACAACCAAATTTATTATTCAGGAGCTGCCAATATTTTGGACTGGCCGGAATTTTATGATATTGATGTGACTCGCTTTGTCTTGAGCTTATTTGATGATCTACCGGTTGGCGGGTTGCAACAAATTATTGGTAAGGCAGAAGGATCTGACCCAATTCATATTTTATTTGGCGATGAGTTGGAATTTGAAAATTTAGCGCCCACTGGATTTATTTTTACCAGCTATGAAATGGGGCCAAAAAGTGGTGTGATTGGAGTAATTGGTCCGGCCAGGATGAATTTTCCTCTGGTGATACCTTATGTCAAATATATTAGAGATTTAATTTATGAAGCAGGAAGGAGTTGGTAATGCCCAAGAAAAAAGACACCAAAGTTGAAGAATTAGAAAATCAGCTTAAAAGAGCAGTGGCTGATTATCATAATCTGGAAAAACGGGTTAGTGAAGGTAGGTCGGAACTAACTAATTTTGTGGGAGCGGAGCTTATTAAAAGACTGCTGCCGGTTTTAGATCATCTGGAAAGGGCTTTATCTAGCGCATCAGAACTGGAAAAAGAATCAGGATGGTTTAAGGGAGTAGAGCTGGCTGTTAAAGAATTTGAGCAGGTATTACAATCTGAAGGTTTGGAGGAAATACCTGCAGACGGAGTATTTAATCCAAGCCTTCATGAAGCTGTTGACACAAGGGATGGAGAAAATAATATGATTTTAGAAGTTGTCAAAAAGGGTTATAATTTAAATGGAAAAGTACTTCGCCCGGCCCAAGTAGTAGTTGGAAGGAGGAGAAACTAATATGGCTAAAATTGTGGGAATTGATTTGGGGACAACTAATAGTGTGGTGGCGGTGATGGAGGGGGGAAAACCCAAAGTCATCCATAGTAGTGAAGGGGAAAATATTATCCCCTCGGTGGTTAATCCCTTAAAAAATGTGGTGGGACGGGTGGCCAAACGTCAGTCTGTGGTTAATCCCAAAGAAACCATTTTTTCTATTAAGCGCTTAGTGGGCAGAAAATTCAAAGACAGTGAGGTGCAGCGCGACATTAAATGGCTGCCTTATGAAATTAAAGAAGGCAAAAACGGTATGGCTGTGGTGGAAGTGGAAGGCCATGAATACACCCCCCAGGAAATTTCCGCCCAGATTTTGCAAAAAATCAAGGCTGATGCCGAGAGCTATTTGGGAGAAAAAGTAACTGACGCGGTTATCACCGTGCCGGCCTATTTTGACGATTCTCAGAGACAAGCCACCAAACAGGCCGGGGAAATTGCCGGTTTTAATGTGCAGAGAATTATTAACGAGCCAACTGCCGCAGCTTTAGCTTATGGCCTTGATAAAACCCATGCCCACACCATTGCTGTTTATGATTTAGGAGGCGGCACTTTTGACATTTCCATTTTGGAGCTGGGAGACGGGGTAATTGAGGTGAAAAGTACCAACGGCGATACCCACCTGGGTGGGGATGATTTTGACCAAGTGATTTTGGATCATCTGGCAGAAGAATTTAAAAAAGAGCAGGGTATTGATTTAAAAACAGACAGGCAAGCCTTGCAGAGGCTGCGCGACGCAGCGGAAAAAGCCAAAATTGAGCTATCCAGCACCCAAGAGGCGGAAATTTCCATCCCTTTTGTGACAGCAGATTCTAGTGGCCCCAAACATTTGGAAGTAAAAATGTCCCGGGCCAAGCTGGAAGGCATGATTAAATCTTTAATTGATAAAAGTTTTGAGGCGGTTAAGTCTGCTTTGAAAGACGCCAAAATGGAAGCCGGTAAAATTGATGAAGTGGTGCTGGTAGGAGGTATGACCCGCATGCCGGCAGTACAAAAAGCAGTCCAAGACTTTTTTGGTAAAGAGCCTCACAAGGGAATTAATCCAGATGAGGTGGTGGCGGTTGGGGCTGCTATTCAAGGCGGAGTATTGGGTGGAGAAGTGAAAGATGTTTTGCTTTTGGATGTGACCCCCTTAACTTTGGGAATTGAAACTTTGGGTGGAGTGAGAACACCTTTGATTGTCAGAAATACCACCATTCCATCTTCTAAATCAGAAATTTTCTCCACAGCGGCTGATAATCAAACCTCGGTGGAAATTAATGTTTTACAAGGGGAGCGGGAAATGGCAGCTGATAATAAGAGCTTGGGCAGGTTTATTTTAGACGGCATTCCCCCTGCCCCAAGAGGCGTGCCCCAAATCGAAGTAACTTTTGACATTGATGCCAACGGTATTTTAATAGTCAGCGCTCATGATAAAGCTACAGGCAAAAAACAAAACATCACCATTACCGGATCAACCGGACTTGATAAAGAAGAAGTAGAGAAAATGACCAAAGAGGCAGAAGCCCATGCTGAAGAGGATAAACGCAAAAGAGAAGAGGTGGATACCAGAAATCAGGCAGATGCTTTGATTTTTACGACTGAAAGGAGTTTGAAAGAGGCAGGGGATAAAGTTAGCCAAGAGGTTCGAACCGAGGTGGAACAGAAATTAAATGATCTAAAATCTGTGGTTCAAACAGCTTCTATTGAGGACCTAAAACCCAAGATGGATGCATTGTCTGAAAGCTTACAAAAAGTAGGGCAGGCAATGTATTCCTCCTCCGCTCCTGAAGGAGCTACGGAAGGGCAAGGAGCCCCCGGTGAAGAACCAAAAACAGAAGACGCGTCCTCCGAAGCCTCGGCGAAGGAGGAAACTCCTGTTGAGGGTGAAGTGGTTGAGGAAGATAATAAAAAAGAGTAATGGATGGCTACAAAAAGAGATTACTACGATATTTTAGGGGTTTCCAAGGGAGCCGGTGAAGCGGAGATTAAGTCTGCTTATCGCAAACTGGCCAGAAAACACCATCCTGATATAGATAAATCTGCTGGAAGTGCGGAAAGATTCAAAGAGGTTTCCGAAGCATATCAAGTTCTATCTGACCCTCAGAAAAAATCTTCTTATGACCAATTTGGCCATTCGGCCTTTGACCCTTCGGCAGGCTCAGGGCCTTTTGGTAGAGGAGCTGGCGGTTGGCAGCAATATAGTTGGTCAACCGGTGGGTTTTCCGCCAAAGGCGGACCAGCCTCTGGCTGGGACTTTGGTGGTTTTGAAGATCCATTTGAACTGTTTGAACAGATTTTTGGCATGGGTGGGTTTGGAGAAGGGATGAGGAGAAGACCCACTTATACCATGGATTTAAAATTTGACGAGGCAGTTCATGGTGTCACTAAACAAATTCAAGTTGAGGATAAAAAAATGACCATTAAAGTACCGGCCGGAGTGGATAATGGTACCAGAATGCGCTTTAATGAGTTGGATATTGTTTTTCATGTTAACCGCCACCCGGAATTTATTAGAGAAGGAGCGGATATTTTTTCGGAAATAAAAGTTTCTATTCCCCAACTGGTTTTGGGGGATGTCTTTGAAGTTTCAACTGTGCAGGGGAAAGTAAAAGTGAAGGTGCCCCCTGGCACCCAACCAGGATCGCTGGTTAGGCTCAAAGGCAAGGGTGTTCCCAGATTAAATGGTGGCCACGGAGATCACTATGTCAGAGTCCATCTAAATGTTCCTCAAAACCCATCCAAAGAAGAAAAAAGGCTTTATGAAGAGTTATATCGCTTGGGTTCCAAGAAAAAAGGTTGGTTTTAAACTTGACTTTTAAGATACTGACAGAGTAGAATATTGTTGTTAATAATCCAAAGGACCTAAAAAGGTGGGCTAGTCCCACCTTAATTTTTACTATGGCACAAGCTAGAACAGAATTTGTAGCTGCCCTAAATCAAATAGCTTCTGAAAAAGGAGTAGACGTATCAGTTGTTTTGGATGCTATTAAGATTGCAGCTCTAGCTGCCTATAAAAAAGATTTAAGCATCCGTAGCCAACCCATTCCAGAAGATATTGATGAATATACCTCTGAAGTAAACCCCACCACAGGCGAAATAACCATTTTCCAAGGTCAAAATAACGTTACTCCGCCTGGATTTGCCCGTATTGCTGCCTCAATTGCCAAACAGGTAATTTTGCAAAAACTGCACGAGGCAGAAAAAAGTGCTGTCATGTCTGAATATGAAAACAAAATTGGCACAGTTATTTCAGGTTTAATACAGCGTCAAGAGGGCAACACGTATTTTATTGATTTGGGGAGAGCAGAAGGAATGATGCCACCCCAGGAGCAGGTGAGGAGTGAAATTTATCAGCCTAATATGAGGATGAAGTTTTATATCAAAGACATAAGAGAAGAAAGCCATGGTTTGGAAGTAATAGTTTCTCGTAGCGATCCGGGTTTAGTTAAAGGTCTTTTTGCCATGGAGGTGCCGGAAATTCAATCAGGCAGTGTAGAGATTGTGGTTTTGGCTAGGGAAGCTGGTTCTAGAACTAAAATTGCCGCCTCCTCCAGTCAAGATGGTGTGGATCCGGTAGGTTCTTTAGTGGGACAAAAAGGAGTGAGAGTTCAAGCAGTTACTCAAGAGCTGGGAGAGGAAAAAATTGACATCATTACTTACTCCGACGATCCGGCCCGTTTTATCCAGGCAGCGCTTTCTCCAGCCAAAGATGTTCAGGTTCGTTTAAACAAAGAAGAGAATGTGGCTAAAGCTTTAGTACCTAACTCTCAACTATCTTTGGCCATTGGTAAAGGTGGACAAAATGTGCGTTTAGCAGCCAAGCTGACTGGTTGGAAAATTGATATTGAAGGATTGGAAGAGGAGGGAACGGGAGAGCAAAAAGAAGAGCCTCAAGCTGGAACTCAACCCCCTGATGATGTAAAAGCTGATAAAAAAGAAAAGAAGTAAAAATATGGCAGAAATGACACGTCCGCCCATAGTCACTATACTCGGCCATGTTGACCATGGCAAAACTACCCTACTTGATTTTATCAGGAAATCCTCTGTAGCAGCAAAGGAACATGGTGGGATTACCCAGCATATTGGTGCATATCAAGTTGAACATGATGGTAAATTAATTACTTTTATTGATACTCCTGGACATGCTGCTTTTGAAAAAATGCGCTCTAGGGGCGCTAAAGTGGCAGACATTGCAGTTTTGGTGGTGGCAGTAGATGATGGGGTGATGCCACAAACTATTGAGGCTATCAAACACATTCAGGAGGCAAAAGTCCCCATGATTGTAGCTATTAATAAAACAGATTTACCTGGCATAAATGTAAAAGTACAGCTGGAGAAGATTAAAAAGCAACTTTCAGACCAAAAAGTTTTAGCAGAAGAATATGGAGGAGATGTGCCCATAATTTCACTTTCTGCCAAAACCGGTGAAGGTGTGGATAAACTCTTGGAGATGATCAGTCTGTTAGCAGAGCTGCATGAGCTTAAAAGTGAATCTGATATAGCGCCATCAGGAGTAGTGATTGAGGCTAATTTAGATAAATCCAGAGGCCCGCTGGCCACACTTTTAATAAGAAATGGCACTTTAAAAAAAGGTATACAGATTATAGTGGGTGGAGTAAAAGGTAAGATCAAGGGTATGTTTGATTTCAATGGGAAGAGTATAGAAGCGGCTGGCCCTTCTACTCCGGTGGAAGTGCTTGGACTTGAGAGTGTTCCAGGGGTGGGTGCTACTTTGGGACAGGAAATGGAACAAGAATCAAGAATGAAGCAGCAAGAGCTAAGCTTACTTGAAAAATTAAAGGCAGGAGAAAGTAAAACTCTAAAAGTGATTATTAAAGCTGATAAGCAAGGATCGCTAGAGGCTATTGTCCATTCTTTGGACAAAATTAATAAAAATGCCAAACTGATAGAAGTTATTTCAAGCGGGACAGGAGATATATTGGAGGGTGATGTGAAGCTGGCTTCGTCTGTGGGGGCGATCATTATTGGATTTAATGTCAAGGTGGTACCAACCGCTGTTAAAATGGCTGAAACAGAGCATGTTTTAATAAGAACCTACAATATTATATATGAGCTGCTCTCGGAGCTAGAAGATGTTTTGGAGGGGATGTTTAAGGTGGGGCAAGTAGAGGAGATTTTAGGCAAAGCTAATATTATTGCTGAATTCCCCTTTGGAAAGTCAGAGCGAGTTCTCGGGTGTCGGGTCATTGAAGGAGTAATTAGTAAAGGATCAAAAATAAGAGTGAAAAGGGATGAAGAGGTAGTGGGCGAGAGTAAACTAAAGTCCTTAAGGGTTGTGAAAGATGAAGTGCAAAAGGCAGAAAAGGGTCAAGATTGCGGCATGCTTTTTGATCCTGCCATAGATTTCCAAATAGGGGACACAGTAGAATCCTTCAGGGTAATATGATAGAGAACTTTGATCTTTTCAGACCGCTACCATTTCTCGACACCACCCGCCAGTTGGCCAGACAAGCAACAGGAAGAGTGGGGCTTGAAGCCATGGTTTGGTATCCAGACCCCCCAACCTATCAATTTGTTAACATGTTGGAGGAGGCTGCTAAAAGACAAGTTCAAGCACAGGCAAAAATAGATTACTATTCTTTGATGACCACTGATTTTCACAATAATCTTTTCCCCATGCCGCAACTAAGAAGAGAGAGAGGAAGAAAGACTCAAGAGATGGTTCAGAGGATGAGGAAGGCTGGAGTGTCAGTAGATCTTTTAAACCCCCCCAGTCTTTTGCAAAGATTAATACCCCAGTTGGGCAGAAACCATCGCAAAATAGGTTTAATTGATGGTGTTGGTTTTGTAATGGGTTTTAATCTTTCCAAATACAATTTTGACTGTGAAGATATAGCAGTAGCTTTAACTGAACCACAAGCAGTAAAAAGATTAGCTGAAGTTTTTGAGGAAGCAGGTCTGGTGGAAAGAGATGATCGAGAGATTTACTGCGGCGGGAACACTTATTTATTAGTTGATTATGGTCGGGTTGGTCAATCTCTAATTTTAGATCGGGCAGTGGAGATGGTGAGGGGGGCTAGGGACTACGTGAGGTGGGTTAATCTTTTTCCTCCCAATGGTCGATTGGAAGTTGAGATGGCAAGAGCATCCAAAAGAGGGGTTGATGTGGAGGGAATTATTACCAGGCCAGTTTGGGTTAGAAAAGCCAGGTGGGATATCAGGTTAATGCAGCTTGTGAATAGTCTCCAGTCTTATTCTCTTGGTAATCAGTTAGCTTTGGGATATCACAATCCTGATATTCATGCCAAAGTTCTAGTAACTGATAATCAAACATTGGTAGGTTCACATAATTTAGTTTGGGAAGGTGTCTGGGCCGGCACAGAGGAGTTAGACATTTTTTCTACTAATCCTATTCTGGAGAGAAAATTAAATAGATATTATGCCCAACTTAAACTAGGTAGTCGGGCAGCTTGATAGGGGTTGACTCTTATGGGTTATGGGTGTAAAATCCAGACATCATGAAATACGATAGTCAACTAATAGAGTTGAAAAACCTGCTTCCGTCTGCCAAAAGCATTTTAATTGCCTTACCTAGCAACTGCGATATGGACCGCTTCGCCGCCGGGCTGGCCCTTTTTTTATCATTCAATGCCCAAGGTAAGGAAGTTTCAGTAGTTTGTGATGACACAATTCATGTGGCCCAGTCTCATCTTTTTGGGGTGAACCATGTCCAAAAAAATATACCCCAAACTCAAGGCGGTAATTTTGTTATCAGCTTGGAGGGAGTAGCTGTCCCCAACTCATCCTCCCCCCAAGGAGGACAAGCTCCAGCCTTGGAAAAAATGGATTATGTGGTAGAAGGCAATAATTTAAATTTAGTTTTCTATATTTTACCAGGTCAAACTTTTCAGCCTTCAAGGATAGTGCCCCATTATCAAGGTAGCGGTTTTAACCTAATTTTTACAATTGGTGCTGCCAATTTAAACCATTTGGGAAATATATATTTACAAAATCAGGGAGCTTTTTCTGGTGTTCATGTAGTTAATATTGATATTCAAGCGGCCAACACCTCCTTTGGCCAAACTAATGTAGTTGATAGCGCAGCTTCTTCTGTGGCTGAAATAATGACAGATGTGGTGGGAGCACTGGGGTTGCCTTTTGATGCAGATATTGCTTCAAATTTATTGGCGGGAATTTTTGAGGCTACCTCCAATTTGACTTCACAAAATGTTAGTGCAGATACGCATCTCGCGGTGGCCAATTGTTTAAGAATTGGCGGCAGAAAACCGGAAGTCTTACAAAATGCAATACCCGCTAGCGGAGGTTTTGATTTAAGCAGTTTGATCAGCCCCAAACCCACAGTGGAAGCTTTTACTGCTCCGCCTATATCCAGTGAGCCACAACCTTCTCCAGAAGAAAGACCATCAGGGGAAGGATTGGCTGCTGAAAGTATCGAACCAGAACCAGGTTGGTTAACCCCTAAAGTTTTCAAGGGCGGTTCTGTGGGTTAATCCTTGCTATTTTAAATTCTATCTGGTATACTACGCTTGAAAGTTAAGGATGACTTCTTGGCACCGAAGTTACTCCCTGCCCCGCTTGGCGGGACTAGAAAGGGTAAGATGCCACTTGATGTAAAGAAAAAACAAAAGATTATTGAAGAGTTTGCTACCAAAAAGGGTGATACAGGTTCTCCAGAGGTTCAAGTAGCACTTTTAACTGAACAGATTAAAAACTTGGCAGCTCACCTAAAAGAGCACCCGCATGACGTTCACTCCAGACGTGGCCTTTTATCTATGGTCAATAAAAGAAGAAGGCTGTTGCAGTATTTATTAAAAAAAGATGAAGAACGTTACAAGACAACGATTGACAAGCTTGGTTTAAGTAAGTAGTATTAGTGAGGGGTTTTATTGGAAATTGTAAATTGAGGATAAGGGTTATCCTTGTCTCCAGTTACCCAGTTTCCAAATGCCCCAAAACAAAATTTAGATGTCGAATATCATTACTAAAGAAATTGACCTAAATGGTCGAACGCTCAAGTTGGAAACAGGTAAGCTTGCTTTGCAGGCTAATTCCTCTGTGGTAGCCTCTTGGGGGGAAACAGTAGTTTTGGTGACAGTTTCCACCCAACCTTCACCAGAGGCCATAGCTTACTTTCCCTTATCAGTGGAGTTTGTGGAAAAACATTATGCGGGGGGAAGAATTTCCTCTTCCAAATTTATCAAACGCGAGTCCAGGCCCTCTGATGAAGCTATTTTAACAGGTAGATTGATTGACCGCTCCATCAGACCACTTTTTCCCAAGGATTTTCACCAAGAAGTTCAAGTGATAGTGACTGTGCTATCAATTGACCAAGCCAATGATCCTGACATTTTAGGCTTAATTGGCACATCAGCAGCCCTGTCTATTTCTGCCATTCCTTGGCAGGGCCCATTAGGTGGTGCCAGAGTAGGTGTTAGTGATGGTACTTTGGTAGTTAATCCTACCATTCAAGAGGCAGAACATCTTCAATTAGATGTCTTTGCGGCCTCAACTAAAGATAAAGTGGTGATGGTTGAAGCTGGAGGAAAGGAAGTGCCTGATGAGAAAGTTTTTGAAGCCATCAAGAAGGCTCACCAAGAATCTCAAGCCATAATTGGCCTCATAGAAGAGTTTACCAAAAAGGTTGGCAAAGAAAAACTAACCTATTCTTCTTTGGCAGAAGAGGTGGAAGAGGCAATTTTAGAAGAAGTTAAAACCATAGCCAGAGAAAAAATTGAAGCAGCTTTATTTGATTCTGAACACCCTTGGCATGAAGCAACAGGAGAAATAATTAAGACAGAACTAGCCATAAAATATGCAGAGGTTTTAACACCACAAATTGTATCTGGAGTATTTGATAAAGTGGCCAAGGAGATCATGAATGATGCTATTTTAAAGCAGGGTAAAAGAGTCGATGGAAGGGCTATGGATGAGATAAGGCCTATCTCCATTGAAGTAGGAGTATTGCCTAGAACTCATGGTTCTGCCCTTTTCCAGCGTGGAGACACCCAAGTTTTATCAGTAGTCACTTTGGCGGCGCCATCTCTATCTCAAACCATTGAGGGTATGACAGGCGAAGAGCAGAAAAGATTTATGCACCATTACAATATGAGTATTAACCCATTTGCTACAGGTGAAGTAAAAAGAATTGGTGCTCCCAATAGAAGAGATATCGGCCATGGTGCACTGGTGGAAAAAGCCCTGAAAGAAGTGATGCCATCAGAAGAAAGTTTTCCTTATGCCATTAGAGTAGTTTCGGAAGTATTGGCAGCCAATGCCTCCACTTCTATGGCCTCCCTTTGTGCCTCAACCTTGGCCCTGCTAAATGCGGGAGTTCCCATAAAAGAACCAGTGGCTGGAGTGGCCATGGGACTTTTATCAGACGAACAAAAGTTTCAAGTAATTACAGACATGCGGGCAGTGGAGGATTTTTATGGGGAGATGGATTTTAAGGTGGCTGGTACCAAAGATGGTATTACTGTTATTCAAATGGATACAAAACTAGCAGGTTTATCCTTTGAAATTATTCAGCAGGCGCTAGATCAAGGTAAAAAGGCTAGATTGTTGATTTTAGATAAAATTAATCAGGCTGTGCCCAGTGTTGGTCAACTTTCTCCTTTGGCACCCAGAGTAGAAATTATTCATATAAAACCAGAAGATATTGGTAGCTTAATTGGGCCGGGGGGCAAAAATATCAACTCCATCATTGCCAAAACCAAAGCAGCAATTGATATCGAAGATGATGGAACAGTGATGGTTTCATCAAGTAATGAGGAGTCTATCAATAAAGCCATGGCCGCCATAAAAGGGATGTTCCAAGAGATTAAGGTCGGCGAGGAGTTTATGGGTAAAGTGGTGCGTTTGGCTCCTTTTGGGGCTTTTGTGGAAATTTTACCTGGTAAAGACGGGTTAGTCCATATATCCCAAATGGCCCCAGGCCATGTGGAAAAAGCAGAAGATATAGTATCTGAAGGTCAGGAAGTCAAGGTCAGGGTGACTGAAGTTTCTCCAGATGGCAAGGTGGGTTTATCAATGCTTTTTGGAGACGATGTTAAACCAGAAAGAGAAGGCTCGCCTCGCTTCGCGGGCGGAGCAGGAAGACCTTCTGGTCGAAGCAGAGGTTTAGAGGGTGCTAGAGGTGGATTTGGAAACCGTCCTAGGTTTGGCGGAGAAAGACCAGGATTTGACAGAAGAAGGCCCGGTGGTTTTAGAGCTCGAGGACCACGTACAGGCGGGTTCAACCGCGGGGGTCGTGGCGGATTTAATAGATAAGGGGTAAAATATAGTTGATTTATGGATAATCCTGTCCAAAATACAGATGAGTTAGTACAAAAAATTACTCAAGCCAATCTCCCTAAAGAAGTTGCAGAAAGATTACTGAATTTATTGAAGTTTCCAGGTCAAGGTGTAGAGCTAGAAAAGTTAATTGAATATATTGATTTTGTTTTAAGCTTACCTTTTAATAAATCCAGTCAGGATATTCTAGATTTAGGAAGGGCCAAGCAAATTTTAGATAAAAACCATTACGGTTTAAAAACAGTCAAAGATAGAATTTTAGAGTATTTGGCTGTTTTAATCTTAAATGCCAAATCAGGCAAACAAGAGAGTTTACGGGCACCAATTCTGCTATTTGTGGGGCTGGTGGGAACTGGTAAAACTTCAATTGCTTATTCGATTAGTGAAGTCCTGGGTAGGCCTATTTTTAGAATTCCTTTTGGAGGAGTGGGAGACCCGCTGCAACTTCGTGGACAATCCCGAGTTAAACCTGATGCAGAGCCGGGTCAAATTATGAAAGCTTTAAAAGTTTTAAAGGTAAACAATCCAATTATTTTGCTTGATGAGATAGATAGAGTGGCAGAAGAGGGGAGGGTCGATATGATGGGAGTTTTGGTTGAACTGTTAGATCCCCAACAAAATCATGCTTTTTTAGATCATTATTTAGATTTTCCATTTGATTTATCCAGGATTTTGTTTATCGCCACAGCCAACAATACCGGCAATATCGCCACAGCAGTGATGGACAGGCTTGAACCTATTCAAATGCCTGCTTATAGTGACGGCGAAAAATTAATCATTGGCAAAAACTATCTTTTACCCCAGGCCGTGGAAGAATCTGGGCTAACAGCCGGTCAACTGGTGATAGATGAGATGGTTTGGCCACAGATATTAAGACCATTAGGTTTTGATGCAGGCATCAGGTCCCTGCAACGAACCCTACAAGGTTTAACTCGCAAAATAGCTAGGCAGGCAGTAGAAGGTAATCTTGGACCATTTACCATTACAACACAAAATATTGGAGAATATTTAATAGACTAATGAAAACGTTTGGAGGAAATTTAAAAATTATCCCGCTGGGTGGAGTTGGTGATGTCACTAAAAATATGTATGTTTATGAGATGGGTGATGATTTAGTGATTGTTGATTGTGGAGTGGGTTTTCCAGATGAAGCCATGCCGGGAGTTGATTTGGTGATTCCCGATATTTCCTACTTGCGTGATAAAAAACACAAAATCAAGGCTATCTTAATCACTCATGGTCATGATGATCATATTGGGGGTTTACCTTACATTTGGCCAGAATTACAAGTACCAATTTATACCCAAAAGTTGACCGCCGGATTTATCAGAGCTAAATTTAGCGAACACAATCTTCCCAAAAATAAAATCTTGGAAGTTGCCTTAGATGCCAAATTAAAATTGGGGGTGTTTGATATTTCTTTTTATCAAGTTTCCCACTCCGTGCCAGACTCAACAGGCGTGGTGATTAGAACGCCCGCTGGTACGCTGGTGCACCAAGCCGATTTTAAAATTGACTGGACTCCTGTTTCGGGACAAGTGACTGATGTGGGTAAAGCTGCTCAGCTGGGGGCGGGAGGAGTGGATCTTCTTTTAATTGATTGTTTAAGGATAGAAAAAGCCGGTTTTAATAAATCGGAGAAATCGATCGAGGAAACTTTCGCTAAAGCGGCAGAAGAAACACCGGGAAAACTTCTAATTACCATGACCTCTTCCAATGTATCGCGGATGCAGCAGGCAATCAATGTGGCGGGGAGGTTAGGTCGAAAATTGGCAGTGGTGGGTCGGAGCTTTGAAAATAATTTTCAAGTGGCCAGGGATTTGGGATATTTGCATGTTCCCCCGCATCTTCTGGTTGCATCGGATGCGGTCATGAGTTTTGCCCCGAATAAAATACTGGTGCTTATTGCCGGAGCGCAGGGTCAGCAGGGTTCGTCCCTGTCGCGGGCAGCCAACGGGCAGCACAAGCAGATTATTTTAAAAAGCGGGGATAGCGTGGTTTTTTCCGCCGACCCCATCCCCTCTACCGAGTCGGCCCAATCTGCCTTAATTGATACCTTAGTGAGGCTGGGGGTGGATGTTTATTATTCTGCCATCCAATCTGACCTGCATGTGAGTGGGCATGCAGCCAAAGAAGAGTTGAGACTGATGGTTAATTTAATAAGGCCCAAATATATGATTCCTATTGGGGGAACTTATCGCCACATGAAGGAATTTTCCCGTACTTTTCAAGAGATGGGTTATAAAAAAGAAGCTATATTAGAGCCGGTGGATGGTGATATTATTCAAATGGGTGCGGGTAAGATTAGCATTGTCGGTAAGGTGGAAGTTAAAAATGTTTTTGTGGACGGGTTAGGGGTGGGTGATGTGGGGCACGTGGTTTTGCGGGACCGTCAGGTCATGAGTGAAGAAGGAATTGTGGTAGTGGTGGTGCCGGTTGATCAACAGACAGGCAGTTTGGGTGGAGAAGTGGATGTGATTTCCCGCGGTTTTGTTTTTGAACAAATGGCAGAGGGGTTGTTGGAAGAAGCTAAGGAAGTAGTTAAAAATACCTTGTTGGGTCACGGAGGCAAAGTGTCGGACTGGAGGTTTATTCGCAGGATGATAGAAAACGAGCTGGAGCAGTTTTTATTTAAAGCAACAGAAAGAAGACCATTAATTCTGCCGCTGGTGGTAGAAGTTTAAACTATAAGTTATAAATGATATAATAATAATTATTATATAAAAAATCATGCCAAGACGAAGATCTATTTACGGAATGCCCAAACTGCGATTGAAACATCGTACTATTGTGACCATAGGCTCACTGGTTAGTTTTATGTTGGCAGGTTTATCCATAGTTTCTCTGGCCACCGATACTGTTGCTTTGCAATTTTGGAAGAGGTTCTTGTTTGAACTTTTTGGTTGGACAGCGATTATTTCTCCAATTATATTTTTACTGGCTGGTATGGTTTTACAACGGTTTAAATGGCCTTTCGCCCAAACCAATGTATTGTTGGGTTTGATTTTAATCATATTTTCTGCAGTTAGTTTAACAGCTCCTTTTTCCACCACTAGTGCTGGTAGTTTGGGCGTGACACTGTGGACACAGCTATCCTCTTTTATCACTGATGTTGGAGCAACCATCTTGCTTTTGGGAGTGTTCTTGGTAGGTTTGGTAGTTTTTCTTAATACCTCGCTGACCCAAATTATTAAAGTGATTTTTGCTATTGTTAGTTTTCTAAATGAGAAGATATTTAAGCCATTTATTTGGAACCCTATTTTTCAAAGACCGCGGGGATTTGAGGCCAAAAACATTCCCATTAAAGTTTCTGGAATCAGCGCCGTTGAGTCCTCAAAAAGCAAAAATCAAGCGGTTTTGGCAGATGAACTGATTCAAAATGTGGCTGGACAAACAAAAGTTTGGAAATATCCGCCCATATCACTTTTATCTGATAAGGTTGGTTCGGCTGCAGACAGGGGTGATGTTAAGAAAAATGTAGCCATCATTGAGAAGACTCTTGATTCTTTTGGTATCCAAGCTAAAGTGGCAGAAGTTAACGGGGGACCAGCTGTGACCCAGTATGCCTTGGAGATTTCCGCTGGTACTAAAATTGCCAAAATCGCCAATTTGCAGCATGACTTAGCCTTGGCTTTGGCCACTCCTACTGGTACAGTTAGAGTGGAAGCTCCCATCCCGGGAAAATCACTGGTGGGAATTGAGGTTCCTAATCGCTCCCTGGAAATAGTAGGTTTAAAATCAATCCTGACATCAGAAGAACTGGAAAAACATAAATCCAAGCTGGCAGTGGCTTTGGGACGAGACACAGCTTCTAACCCGGTGGTGGTTGATTTAGACAGAATGCCTCACTGTTTAGTGGCAGGAACAACTGGCTCTGGTAAATCTGTCTTAATAAATGCTTTTATTTCCACCTTGCTTTATAGAAATTCCCCCCAAGAGTTAAAAGTGATTTTGATTGATCCCAAAAGAGTGGAATTAACAGGTTACAATGGCATACCTCATCTTTTAACTCCGGTTATTACTGAACCGGAAAAAATTCTCTCGGCTTTAAAGTGGGCCATGGCCGAAATGGATCGTAGATATAAACTTTTCCAACAAGTAGGAGTGAGAAACATTGTCGGTTATAATGAGATGTCTGGTTTTCAAGCTCTTCCCTATATTGTCATTATTGTTGATGAACTGGCAGATTTGATGATGTTTGCCCCGGTGGAAATAGAAGATGCCATTACTCGCTTGGCGCAAATGGCCAGGGCTACAGGTATTCACTTGGTGGTGTCGACCCAGCGACCTTCAGTGGATGTTATCACTGGCTTAATCAAAGCCAATATTCCCTGTCGGATTGCTTTTAATGTATCTTCCATGGTTGACTCTAGAGTGATTATTGACCAACCAGGGGCGGAAAAATTGCTGGGGCGGGGAGATATGTTGTTTTTACCGCCTGATGCTTCCAAACCGGTGCGTATTCAGGGAGTGATGGTGAAAGATGAGGAAATTAATGAGCTGATCAAATTTTTGAAATCAACTGGTATTGCTCCTGAATATACGGCCGAAGTGACAGAGATGCCGCTGGGCAGATGGGGTAAAGGAGTAAATGGTGGTGGTGGTGGACAGGATGATCTGTTTGAAGAGGCAGTTAGGACAGTTTGTCAATATGACAGAGCCTCGGCCTCGCTTCTTCAAAGGAGGCTTAGGGTGGGCTATGCCCGGGCAGCCAGAATTTTGGATGAGCTGGAGAGTGCTGGTATTGTCGGTCCGGGTGAAGGGGCCAAACCAAGAGATGTACTGGTTCGAAATGCCGAAGAATATTTAGCTCAAAAAGCTGGGGTTGTTGAAGGTTAATATGTCGGGGAAATTAATTGCCACCACCCCCCAAGCTAGAAAACAATCCCAAAATTAGGTATACTCGCTTTATGAGAACTGTGGGGCAAATTTTAAAGGAAGAAAGAGAAAAAAAGTTTTATACCCTGGAGGAGATTGAAAAAGTCACCAAGATTAGGAAAGAGCTACTGGGGGCTTTGGAAGCAGATGACTATTCAAAACTTCCCCCTCCCACCTTTGTTCAGGGTTTTATTAAAAATTATGGTAAGTTTTTAAAACTAGATACAGATAAGCTATTAGCTATTTTCAGAAGAGAATTTTCCGACCGCAAACACCCCCCCAGAATCTTGGAAAGTTTTGCCAATCCTTTAGAAAAAAATAAATTTCATCTCACTCCTGCCAAATTTATTTCCTTGGTGGTGGTTTTTTTAATAATGGCTTTTTTTGTCTATCTTTGGTTTGAATTTCGTTTTTTGGTTGGTCCGCCATATTTGGAAGTAACCGAGCCGACAGACCAAACAAGTGTCTCCACCACATCAGTGAAAGTAGTTGGTAAGGCTGATCCAGAAGTGAAAGTGGCTATTAATAATCAGCAAATTCAGCTGGATTCCAGTGGTAACTTCCATGAGGAAATTAAATTGGGAGGCAGCGTCAATAAATTATCCATCACTGCCACTTCTAAATTTGGTCAGACTACTCAAATAGAAAGAATCGTATTTTTAAAACAGTAATTTATGTGTTAATCTTAAGACATGGATTTATTGCAGCTAGCTTTAGTTTTTTTAATTATCCTGCTGTCAATCTTTTTAACTATTACTGGAATTCAGGTTTTTTTTATTTTGCATGATTTAAAAAAAGCTCTGGATAGATTTAATCACATCTTACAAACCGGAGATGAGGTAGCTCAAGCAGTGGAAAAACCAGTATCTTTAGCTGCCAATTTTATTAAAAACTTAGCTTACAAAAAACATGCCGCTTCAACTCGCCGCCTCTTCAAAAAAAGAGCATAAAAAGCTATACTTGAACCATGAATTCTGATAACTTAAGAGAGAAATTTTTAAAATTTTTTGCCAGATGCGGACATGTCATCATCCCCTCTGCCTCATTAATACCTTCGGCAGAAGAACAATTAGCTGGTAAAGAAAAGGTTTTATTTACCAGCGCTGGTATGCAGCCTTTAATTCCCTACCTTTTAGGTAAACCACACCCTCAAGGTAAAAGATTAGCTGATGTACAAAAATGTTTAAGAACCGATGATATAGAAGAAGTAGGAGATGCTGTGCATAATACATTTTTTGAAATGTTAGGGAATTGGTCGCTCGGTGCTTATTGGAAGGATGAAGCTATAAGACTTTCTTTTGAATTTTTGACTAAAGAGTTAGAAATTTCCATAGAAAAGTTAGCAGTCAGTGTGTTTGCAGGGGATGAAAATACTCCCAAAGATGAGGAGTCGGCAAGAGTATGGGAAAGTCTGGGAATTCCCAAAGATAGGATTTTTTATTTTGGTAAAGAATATAATTGGTGGCCAACTGGTGAAAAATCAGGCCCATGTGGTCCAGATACGGAAATGTTTTATTGGACAGGGGAAGGTGAACCAGCAGGCAAGCCAAATGAAAATTCTTTATGGGTGGAAATATGGAATGATGTTTTTATGCAGTTCAATCGGCAAGATGACGGGATGCTGGAGGAGCTAAAACAAAAAAACGTTGATACGGGGATGGGACTGGAAAGAACTTTAGCGGTATTAAATGGTAAAAAAAACAATTACCAAACAGATTTATTTGAACCAATTATGCAGATGATCGAAAAGGTGACAGGCAAAGTATATGGACAAGACGATTGGGATACTGTCCGATTCAGAATCATTGCTGATCATGTTAAAGGAGCAACCTTTTTAATTGGGGATGGTGTCAGGCCTTCGAATAAAGATAGAGGTTATATTTTACGTCGTCTAGTTCGCCGTGCGGCCATGCAACTGCATTTATTAAAAAAAATTACCAATGAAAAAGACTTTATTTCTATTAGCGACGCTGTTATTGAGATCTATGGAGGATTTTATTTTTTAGATTCAGAGCATCAAAGAAAAATCGTGGCGGAGGAAATTGGAGCAGAGATTTCTAAATTTATTAAAACAATTGAAAAAGGTTTACAGGTATATAAAAAAACAGGACAAGTTGTTTCTGGTCAAGAAGCTTTCTTTCTTTTCCAAAGCTTTGGTTTTCCCCTAGAGTTGACAATGGATTTAGCCAAAGAAGATGGTAAGATGATAGATAAAGAGGGATTTGAGAAAGAATTTAAAAAGCATCAAGCTATTTCCCGTGGGGAGTAGTTTGTGCTAAACTAAAAACTGTCCATGAGCTTGTTGGAAAAACTCACTAATTTCTTACCATTTACCAAAACTAAGCAGCAGGCAAAACACTTCTTTGCTTTAAATATTGGCCCGGAAAAAGTTAAAGCAGCTCTTTGGTCTATTGAGGATAAAAATTTACAAGTTGTTAACCCTGTTTTTACAAAATACTCTTCCGCGGATGAACTTTTACAAGTAGCTGACCATTTACTTGATCAGACATTGGGAGATCTAAATGTGGAGCCAGAAAAAATTCTTTTTGGTGTTCCAGATTCTTGGCTATTGGATGATGAGTTAAAAGAACCATATTTGAAACTCCTTCGTAATATAGTTAAAGAGCTAAGTTTAAAACCCATGGCTTATGTAGCCACCTCACATGCGCTGGCTCATTTTCTAGAGAGTCTTGAGGGAGCACCCACTACAGCCATTTTAGTGGGTATTGAGGAGAGTTTCTTGAGCATCACAGTAGTCAGGGCTGGTAAAATTGATGGGACTAAACTGATAAAGCGGGGTGATAATCTTGGGGAAGAGATTGAAAAAGCGCTACTTTCTTTTACCGAAGTTGAGGTTTTACCTTCAAAAATATTGTTATATGGCTTGGAGGGGTTAGATAAACACAAAAGCAATTTACTGGCTTTTCCCTGGATGTCAAAACTATCTTTCCTGCATTTTCCCAAGATCGAGACCTTGGAAGAAGATGTAGAGTTAACAGCAACAGCTTTAGCTGGAGCAGTGGAACTTCAAGGTGATGTTAAATATTCCCCCAGTTCATCTATGGTCACCATCACCCCCCAAAAAAAGTTATCGGTAATGGAGGAAGAGGAAGCTGAAGAAAGGAAGCCACCAACAAAGACACAAAATGAAACTGGTTTTGTGACAGGGGATATTACCAAAGTACCAGAAAAGGAAGAACCAGAGGAAGAGAAGCCCCCCATGATCGTGGCTGAAGATGAGCTGTTAGAGCAGCCCCATCATGCAAGATTTAAGCTACCATTTTTAAAGCTGTCTTATTTGAGGGGTAAAAATAAGTTACTTATTTTGCCGGCAGCAATTTTAATTTTGACTATTTTCTATCTATTATTCTCTCAAGCCAAAGTGACTGTTTTTGTGGAACCACGAGTTTTAGAAAGAGACTCTCAAGTTACAGCTGATCCCAATGTAAAGACGGTTGATGAAGCAAATAAGATTATTCCAGGACAATTCACAGAAGTGCAGGTTGCTGGATCAGACAAGTTGGCAGCCACTGGAAGAAAAGAGGTGGGTGATCCAGCCAAAGGCACAGTGGTTATTTATAATAAGACAGATTCTGCCAAGACGTTTTCTAGTGGTACCGCTTTAACTGGTTCAGGTGGACTCAAGTTTACTCTAAATTCTACTGTTAATGTTGCTTCCCAATCGGCCATTGAAGGGGGTATCTCTTTTGGGAAAGCCACTACCGGTGTGACTGCTGTTTTGATAGGAGCAGATGGAAATATCTCGTCTGGGACAGAATTGTCTTTAGCTAGTTTTTCTTCCTCACAATATTCAGCTAAAGCCGAAGGTAATTTTTCTGGAGGGAACTCCAAAGAAGTAACTGTGGTGACAGATAGTGATCAGAAAAAACTTTTAGCATCTTTGGCAGCAGCGCTTCGCAAAAAAGCCCAAGAGGAATTGCAAAAAAGCTTGGAAGGAAAAAAGATTCTAGAAGAAGCTCTGTCTGAAGATATTATTAAAAAATCATACTCCAAGAATATCAATGATCAAGCATCGGAATTTTCTTTAAGCTTGACTATTAAATATAAAGGTATTGCCTATTCTGAACCTGATTTAAAGCTGATCGTTTCCAAATTAATAGAAACTAATGTCCCGGCTGATTTTGAGTTGAACTTAGCTGAAACAGAGACGCAAGCAGATGTTTCCAAGCTGGAAAAAGATAAATTGATCTTTCTGGCACGGTTTAAAGCTAAATTAATGCCCAAATTGGATATAGCTAAAATAAAATCACAACTTAGGGGGAAAACACCTCAAGAGGTAGCCGCTATTTTAAAAAGTTATGAAAATGTTTTAGGTTCTGACATAAAACTTAATCCTTCCTTGCCTGCCCCAATTGCCAGGTTACCGCTATTGGATAGAAATATCCACATCGAGGTGAGTTTGAAGTAATAATGAATGGTAAATTACTGGCACTTCCACTTTTGGGTTTAGGGGTATTTTTACTTTTGCAGGTGAGTTTACCTCTTTTAAGTTTTAAGATTTGGGAATTAAAGTTTATTCAGAGTAATAATTTATTGATCAGTCCTCAACCACCCAAGAAACATGTTCTAGGGGTCTCTATTCAAAAACAAGATGGGAGTTTTCCTGCTTTTATTTCTAGCTTACAGCGAGATATAAAGGCTCCTTTTGATGAGTTTACTATGTCTGTGCCTCGTCTAGAAATTAAACAAGCCAAGGTTTTAGTAGATAGTAATGATTTAACAGCAGGGCTCGCTCATTTACCAGGCTCGGCTCTACCTGGAGAGCGGGGTAATGTTTTTATATCAGGCCACTCCAGCTTGCCACAATTTTTCAAAGGTGACAAAAATTATGGAGCTATTTTTGCCAATTTAGCTAATTTAAAAAAGGGAGATCAGATTTTAATACAAGTAGGAGGTAGTGAATTTAACTATCAAGTGCTGGGGATAAAAATTGTTGAGCCAAATGATTTATCAGTCATCCTACCACCTGATGAAACTGGGCGGTTTCTCTCTTTAATGACCTGTGTTCCCCCTGGGCTTAATACTAAGCGCCTGGTAGTTTTAGCCAAATTAATCTGATGAAATATTTAGGAGTAGATTTTGGTTTAAAAAGAACTGGTTTGGCAATATCTGAAGGAGAAATTGCTTCTCCTTTAAAAATTATCGAAAGTAAAAATTTTTTTGATTTAGTGGAACAGGTAAGAAAAGAGATTGAGGCCAATAATATAGATTTGGTGGTGGTTGGTAAACCGGATGGTAGAATGGGAAAGTTGGCAGAACGGTTTGCCAAAGCCTTAAGGAAAAAAGTTACCGTAGTTTTAGCAGACGAAACACTTTCCTCCCAATATGCCCAAAAACTAATGGTGGAGGGGGGAGTAGCTAAAAAAAGAAGACGTTTATCAGATGCCCAAGCAGCCAGCTTAATTTTACAAAATTATTTAGATTTATTATGAGAAAATTGTTACCACTACTAGTGCTATTTTTGTTGATTTTGTATTTAGTGTATGGATGGTGGCAGAACCAATTTATGGCGGTTAGTAATGATAAAAATAGCAAAAATTTCATTATTGCCAAAGGTGAATCTGTCAATGACGTGGCAGAGAGTTTAAAGAAAGAAGGTTTAATTAAAAACCCTTTTGCTTTTAAGTTTTATCTTAAAGGAAGTGGTGATGGTGATAAATTGCAAGCTGGTACCTTCAAACTGTCTCCCTCTATGTCAATTAAAGAAACTGTTGAAGTACTAAAGGGAAGGCCGAATGATTTGTGGGTAACTTTATTGGAAGGCTGGAGAATGGAAGAAATGGCAGAGAGGTTAAATACGGACTTAAGAATCAAGAATGAAGAATTTTTAAAAGTTGCCAAAGAGGGTTACATGTTTCCAGATACATATTTATTCGCCAAAGAAGTTACAGCAGAAAGAATAGCCAGCATTATGAGGGATAACTTTGAAAGGAAATATACCCCAGATCTTCGGGCTAAAATTAGGAGTTTGGGATTAACTGAAAGCCAAGGAGTAGTTTTGGCTTCCATTGTAGAGAGGGAAGCCAGATCTGATGCAGCCAGAACAATGGTGGCATCAATATTGCTTAAAAGGCTAAAGATTGATATGGGGTTAAATGCTGATGCCACTGTTCAGTATGCGCTGGTTCCAAAAGGATCGAAAAATCCGCCAGCTGGTGGATGGTGGAAGAGACATTTAACCAAAGACGATTTAAAGGTGTCCTCACCTTATAATACCTATTTATATCGTGGACTTCCTCCCACCCCAATTTGCAATCCATCTCTGTCCTCACTTAAAGCTGTAGCCAACTCCGATCCCTCAACTCCATATTTGTATTACTACCATGATTCCAAAGGAAATTCGTACTATGCCAAGACTTTAGATGAACACAACCAAAATGTGGCCAATAATCCATAAGAGAACTGATGCCCTTTGATTTTTGAATTCTTGACTCTTGACATTATTCCATATATTGTGTTATTCTTTTACTTAGTTAAATAGTAAAGGAAGAGGCGTACGGAGTTGCGTAGGCTTCTTTTTGTTGAATCGATGTAATCGGGATAAATCTGTCCTACATTGGCCATCTACTAATGTCTAAACTTGCAACGCCAAACACAAGGGAAACTTCCAGAAAATATTGGGGGAAGGTTTTGAGCTTAAAACCAGAGCTCAATTTAACAAAACTACAAAGAGACTCCTATAGCGATTTTTTAACTGAAGGAATAAGAGAAATTTTAGCGGAAATTTCACCAGTTGAAGATTTTACCGGTAAAAATTGGGTACTGGAATTTGGCGATTATTCTTTTGGCAAGCCAAAATACACTGCAGAAAAAGCTTCTGAAAAAGGAGTAACTTTTGATGCTCCTCTAAAGGTTCAAACCATGCTGACTAATAAACAAACAGGCCAAAAATGGCAGCAAGAAGTTTTCTTGGGTGATATTCCCCAAATGACAGATAAGGGTACATTTATTATCAATGGAGTGGAGAGAGCTATTGTTAATCAGATAGTTCGTTCTCCTGGTGTATTTTTCTCTGCCATTGATGATCCGATTACCGGTCGTCGTTTATATCAGGCAGAACTTCGTCCTTATCGTGGTTCTTGGCTGGAGTTTTCTGTTTCCCGTTCAGATGTTTTGACTGTTAAAATAGATAGAAGAAGAAAATTTGCAGCCACCACTTTTCTTCGGGCAATTGGATTTTCCAGTGCTGAAGAAATTATAGATTTATTTAAAGATGTTGATGTCAACAATGAGCATAAATTAATCGAAACAACCCTTTCTAAAGATTCTACCCAAAGCAGCGATGAGGCACTGCTAGAAATTTTCCGCAAAATGAGACCAGGAGACCCAGTGGTTTTGGATACTGCCAAAGGGCTTTTAGAGGGGATGTTTTTTAACACTAGGCGCTATAACTTAACTAAGGTTGGTAGATTTAAGATTAATAAACGTTTAGGTTTAAATATTCCCAACACCAGCGAAACTCATGTTTTAGTCAAAGAAGATATCGTAACCACCCTGAAATATTTAATTGGTTTAACCAATGGTCAAGGTAAGCTTGATGATATTGATCATTTGGCTAACAGGCGGGTACGTTGTGTGGGAGAGCTGGTACAACAAAATGCTTTCCGAAATGGCACCTTGCGTTTAGAAAGAGTAATAAAAGAAAGGATGAGTTTGCTTTCTTTGGACCAGGAGATAGTACCAGCAGCTCTGTTTAATGCTAAGCCGGTGATAGCTTCTATTAATGAATTTTTCCGTTCATCACAACTTTCCTCAATTTTAGATCAGACAAATCCTCTATCTGAAGTTGATCATTTGCGCAGGTTATCAGTGATGGGGATAGGTGGTATCACCAGAGACAGAGCCAGTTTCTCCATTCGTGATATTAATCACAGTCAATATGGTAGGATTTGTCCTATCCGTTCACCTGAAGGACAAAACATTGGTTTGGTAACTTATTTAGCACTTTATTCACGCATTAATGAATATGGATTTTTGGAGACTCCATACAGAAAGGTTGTTTTAAAAAATGGTAAACCAAAAATTACCGATGAAGTAGTTTATTTATCAGCAGATGATGAAGAAGATTTTATTATTACCGAAGCAACGGTGACTACTGATAAGGATGGTTATATCACTCAAGCTAGGATTCCGGCCAGACAAAAAGGAAATTTCTTTGAAGCTTCAGCTAAAGAAATTGATTTAATTGATATCTCTGCTCAACAAATTGTGGGGACTGCAGCTTCACTTATCCCTTTTTTAGCTCATGATGATGCCAACAGGGCGTTAATGGGGACTCACATGCAGTGTCAATCAGTACCTTTACTCATCCCTTCTGCTCCAATAGTGGGAACTGGTATGGAGCGGGTGGTGGCTGATAATATGGCTAGAGTTATTCGTGCCCCTGAAGCAGGAGTGATTAGTTTTGTGGATGCCACCAAAGTTGTTTTAAAAACCAAGAAAGAAGAACTGACATTTGAAATCAAAAAATTCGTCAATTCCCCACAAGGGACTTGTTATTCACAGCGACCACTGGTCAAACTGGGACAAAAAATTCAAGCCGAAGATTTACTAATAGATGGGGTGGCAACTCAAAATGGAGAGCTGGCCCTGGGACAGAATTTGCTAATAGCTTACATGAGTTTTGATGGCTTGGGTTATGAGGATGCTATTGTTATTTCCGATCGTTTAGTCAAACAAGATATTCTTTCATCTATTCATATTGAAGAATATGAGGTTGATGTAGTAGAGACAAAACTTGGTCCAGAAGAGCTGACTCGTGATATCCCTAATATGTCAGAAGATACACTGGCTAATTTAGACGAATATGGTATTATTCGCATCGGCGCAGAAGTTGGCCCGAACTCTATCTTGGTGGGCAAGGTGCAGCCTAAAGGAGAAACAGAGTTGACTGCAGAAGAAAGATTACTGCAGGCAATTTTTGGAGAGAAGGCTAAAGAGATTAGAGATACTTCTTTGCGCATGCCTCATGGAGAAAGAGGAACTGTGATTGCTGTGCAAATTCTCTCTCGTGATGAGGGAGACGAGCTAGACGCAGGGACTTTAAAAAGGATTAAAGTAAAAGTGGCGCAGCTTAGAAAAGTGACAGAAGGGGATAAGCTGGCTGGGCGTCATGGTAATAAAGGAGTGATATCTAAAATTGTTCCTGAAGCAGACATGCCCTATCTACCTAGCGGAGAGAGAATAGATATTATCATTTCACCCTTATCTGTGCTTTCTCGTATGAATTTAGGTCAGTTGATGGAGACTCATTGGGGATTTGCCGCCCAAAAACTTGACTTTAAAGTGACCGCGCCAGTTTTTGAAAAAATTCCAGAAGAAATTTTAGTTGAGCAGCTCAAAAAAGCTGGTTTGCCCGCTGATGGTAAATGTAAATTAATTGATGGTCGAACTGGCGAATACTTTAATTCCCCGGTAGTGGTAGGTCATAATTATATTATGAAACTTATCCACATGGTGGAAGAAAAGATTCATGCTCGTTCCACTGGACCCTATTCGCTGGTGACTCAACAACCCCTTGGTGGAAAGGCTCAAATGGGGGGGCAACGTCTGGGAGAGATGGAGGTTTGGGCACTGGAGGCATATGGTGCAGCCCATATTTTGCAGGAGATGTTGACTATCAAGTCAGATGACGTAGTGGGCAGGGCTAAAGCCTTTGAGGCTATTGTGAAAGGAGTAGATATCCCTCAAGCTTTAATTCCGGAAAGCTTTAAGGTATTAGTGAAAGAATTACAAGCGCTAAACTTGGGAGTGGAAACCATGGGGGCTAAAATAATTGCCGCTCCTGTAGTAGAGGAGCAACCACAAGTACAAAAGGAAGCCAGGGAGTTGCAAGAAGCATTGGAGGCGACTAAAACAAGTAACGAAGAAGAAATTATACAGGGCCCCATGGAAGTAGAAGAAGCAAATATAGAATGAACGACTTACTTGATTTTGAAAGTTTAAAACTAACTATTGCCAGTCCGGACCAAATCAGTAGCTGGTCCTTTGGTGAAGTTATCAAACCAGAGACGATCAATTATAGAACTCAAAAAGCGGAGAAAGATGGACTTTTTTCGGAAAATATCTTCGGTCCGACCAAAGATTATGAATGTTATTGTGGTAAGTATAAAAGAATTCGTTACCGTGGAGTAATTTGCGATAAATGTGGTGTGGAAGTGACCCAATCAAGGGTCAGACGGGAACGGATGGGTCATATAAACTTGGCTGCTGCAGTAGCACATATTTGGTTTGTTAAAGGCGCACCCAGTAAATTATCATTACTTTTGGATATTTCCCCCAAAAATTTGGAGGCGGTGATTTATTTTGCATCATTTCTGGTGATTGATATTTTGCCAGAGAAGAAAACTAAAGCTATTGAAAAATTAAATAAAGACCTTGAAGAGAAACTCCAAGAGTCTAAAAAAAGCTTGGAAAAAGAAATCAAGAACCTGGGGGGGGTTCTTCACAAAGCCCAAACAGGCTTGAAGAAAAAATTTGCTCCTAAAGGGAAAGAAAAATTAGAATTGCTTACCCAAGAGTTAGAGCTTAAAAATAGACAGGAAGTTCAACGCTTAAGGTCTAATCAAGTCACAGAGCAGGGCCAATTGAAGGATATTTATCAGGCTGTTTCCAGCCTGGTCAAAAGCATTGTTCCTCTAAAACTTTTATCAGAGGATGAATATTACAAATTAGAGGAATATGGAGTGTCTGATTTTGTGACTGTGGGCATGGGGGCAGAAGCCTTGCTGGAGATTCTAAAAAAGATCGATTTAGATAAACTCTCTGCCACCTTAAGGGAAGAGGTGAGGAAATCTACAGGTCAGCGCCACATCAAAGCTACTAAAAGACTGCGTTTAATAGAAGGTATGCGTTCGGCTGAACTTAAACCAGAGTGGATGGTTTTATCAGTCTTGCCGGTTTTACCACCAGAACTTCGTCCAATGGTCCAACTTCAAGGAGGAAGATTTGCCACCTCTGACCTAAACGACCTTTATAGAAGAGTCATAAATCGTAATAACAGATTGAAAAGGTTGATAGATTTAGGGGCACCAGAAATTATCCTACGCAATGAAAAAAGGATGTTACAAGAAGCTGTAGATGCTTTAATAGATGTTACCCAAAGATCAAACAGGAGGGGAGCTGGAGTGCATATACTCCGTTCCTTATCAGATATGTTGCGAGGAAAACAGGGTCGTTTCAGGCAAAACCTTTTAGGGAAAAGGGTAGATTACTCTGGAAGATCAGTAATTGTGGTTGGCCCAAAACTGCGGCTTGATCAAGTGGGTCTACCCAAAGAAATGGCTTTGGAAATGTTTAAACCATTTGTATTGCGTGAGATGATTGCCAAGGGTTTAGCTTCCAATGTGAAAGGAGCAAAAAATGTTTTGGAGCTTCGTCCAAGCGAAATTTGGGATATTCTGGAAGATATTATTGAAGGTCATCCTATTTTAATCAATAGGGCTCCCACTCTTCATCGACTAGGTATACAAGCTTTTTATCCGGTTTTAGTGGAAGGTAATGCAATTGCTATTCATCCTTGTATTTGTGCTGGATTTGGCGCTGACTTTGATGGTGATCAAATGGCAGTCCATGTACCACTTTCTCAAAAGGCTCAAGCAGAAGCCAGGAATTTAATGACAGCTAGAGAGAATATTCTAAAACCTTCTGATGCATCGCCGATTACTTTACCAAACAAAGAGATGGCCCTGGGGGCTTTTTATGTCACGTCTGTGGATATGGCTGCTACTCAACCTGACGAAAAAAGTAAAATATTCCTTCCCGATGAAGCAATATATGCTTTTAAAATAGCTAGATTAAACTTAAGACAGTTAATTAAAGTTAAGATCGGTGAAGATATCATAGAAACAACAGTTGGTAGATTAATATTCAACAATATTTTACCAGAGCCTTTAAGATTTATTAATGAGAGTGTGGGGGGGACAGTCATCAAGAAAATTATCACTGATGCTTTTAATACCTTTGATCGTGACAGTGTGGTAGTGCTTATAGATGATATTAAGAATTTAGGTTTTTGGGGAGCAACTATAGCCGGTATCTCTGTGGGGATTTTTGATAATAAAATTGTCCAAGAAAAAGATAAAGTAATTGCCGAAGGGGATAAAGAAGTTAGCGAAATAGAAGCTCATTTCAAAAAAGGTTTAATCACCAGTGATGAGAAAGAGATGCTTTCCCATGGTGTTTGGATTAAAACCACAGAAGAAGTATATCGGTTGACTTGGCAAGCCATGAGCAGCGATAATCCAGTAAGGGTGATTGTGGATTCTGGTGGGGCCAGAGCCACTGCAGAACAGATTAAACAATTATCTGGAATGAGAGGGTTATCAGTTGACCCCACTGGTAAAATTGTAGGTTTACCCACCAAATCAAATTATCGCCAGGGTTTGAGTGTTTTTGAATATTTCACTTCTGCTAGAGGAGCGAGGAAAGGAGTAGCTGATAAAGCACTCAAGACTGCTGATGCAGGCTATTTAACCAGAAGATTGGTTGATGTAGCCCATGATGTTATTATCCGCCTGGAGGATTGTGGCACTAAAGAAGGTTTAAGATTACAGTTGCCAAAAGAAAACATCAATTCTGCCATCAGCCGTTTCTTGGGTAGAAGAACTTTAGAAAAAGTGACTCACCCCAAACTTAAAAAAGTTATTGTGGAAGCTGGTAGTTTTCTCACGGAAAACGAGATTGCGCAAATGATGCAAGTCGGAGTTGATAGTATTTCGGTACGCTCCCCCCTAACTTGTGAAGCAAAATATGGTCTTTGTGGGGGCTGTTATGGGTTTGATTTAACTACCAGGCAACCTGTTAATGTGGGGGTACCAGTAGGAGTGGTGGCTGCTCAAAGTATCGGTGAGCCAGGGACACAGTTGACTATGAGAACTTTCCATAGTGGGGGAATTGTGGGGTTAGATATTACGTCTGGTCTGCCTAGAGTAGAAGAACTGTTTGAGGCGCGTTCACCTAAGCTAATTGCCCCCGTCTCTGAAATTGCTGGGAAAGTATCCATTATAGAAACAGATATGGGGATTAAGGTAAGAGTTAGAACCACCCAAAAACCACACGAAGAGAGAGAATACCTTATTCCGGCTACAGCTAATCTGTTAGTGGAAAATGGGCAGCTAATTGCTGCTGGAACATCTCTTTCTAGTGGGCATTTAGACATTAAAGATATTCTCAAGGTGAAAGGATTGAGGGAGGCACAAAGGTATATTGTTGATGAGGTTAAGCAGGTTTATGAAGGTCAGGGCGTTCCCCTTAATGAGCGTCATTTTGAAATAATTGTTCGCAAAATGTCTGATAAAGTCAGGATCGAATCTCAAGGTAATACCAATCTTTTGCCAGGAGAAATAGTAGATAGATTGAGATTTAATGAGGAAAACCAACGAGTTTTGGCGGGTGGAGGGGATCCAGCCACAGCTGAAATTGTGATATTGGGTATCACCAGAGCCAGTTTACAAACAGAAAGCTTTTTGTCTGCAGCCAGTTTTCAGGAAACTACCACTGTTTTGGCAGATGCTGCTGCTCAAGGTAAGGTGGATCGTTTGATTGGCTTAAAGGAAAACGTTATAATAGGAAGGCTTATTCCAACTAGTCCAGAACGAGCTCATATTGAATAACAGTACACAAAAATATGCCAACTATTAGTCAACTTGTTAGAAAAGGCAGAAAAAAGGTGAGTAAAAAAATTAAAGCTACGGCACTGCGCCGAAGCTTTAATGCTAAAAGTCGCCGCTATATCCAAACTTTTAATCCGTATAAGCGGGGAGTGGTCACTTTGGTTAAAACCATGACTCCCAAAAAACCCAACTCTGCCCTCCGTAAGGTGGCCAGGGTGAGACTTTCCAATAGAACAGAGGTAACTGCTTATATCCCTGGGGTTGGACATAACTTGGCTGAACACGGTATTGTTTTGGTAAGGGGTGGAAGAGTAAAAGATTTACCAGGTGTAAAGTATCATATTATTCGTGGCAAATTAGATTTGGAAGGAGTGATGGGTAGGAAAAGAGGTAGATCAAAATATGGAGCTAAACGTTCTGGTACAATGGCCCCACGTCCCCAAACCGGACCAGCTCCAGAGGTAGCTCAAGTAAGAGGTATAACAAATGAGGAGTAAAAAAGCCCCCAAAAGAATACTTGCACCTGATCCAATATATAACTCTAGGTTACTTCACCGTTTTATCAACAAAGTGATGAAAGACGGTAAAAAAGACCTGGCTCAAAGATTGGTTTATTTGGCCTTGGATCAAATTAAAAAAGCAAAAGGTGAAGATGTCTTGAAAGTTTTTGAGCAGGCTGTTTCTAATGTTTCTCCCAAAATGGAGGTTCGCCCACGTAGAGTGGGAGGCGCATCCTATCAAGTGCCAGCGGAGGTACGGGGGGACAGGAGAGAAGCTTTGGCTATTAGATGGATTATTGAAGGAGCCAAATCCCGTCCCAATAAAGAGTTTCATCACTTTTATGAAAAATTGGCGGCAGAACTGCAAGATGCCAGTCAAAATACAGGCTGGGCCATTAAGAAAAAGGATGATATGCAAAAAGTAGCTGCAGCCAATAGGGCTTTTGCTCATTTTAGGTGGTAATAATTCTACAAGAGATTATATTTGACTTTTAGCCTCAAAGAGGTTATGATTTATTGTAATAGCCTCCCAAAATATCAGAGGGAGGTTTTTTAATAAGAGGTACAATGAAGTGATGGATAAAAAATTAACACAACAAAAATTGAAGATGTGGAAGGAAAATTTAGCTCATCTGGAAAATGAGCTTGCTTCCGTAATGGCAAAAAAGGGAGAAGCGGCCCAAAAGGGGGACCTTTCGGAAAATGCAGCCTATACTATGGCATCGGAAGACGCTGATACTTACAGGGTACAGATTAATCAGGTGAAAAAAATCATTGCAAACTTGGAGAGTAAGTAATGGCTATACAAAAGACCAAAAGGGATTTACCGCTGGATCGAATCAGAAATATTGGTATCATAGCCCACATTGATGCTGGCAAAACCACTACCACCGAGCGGATTCTTTTTTATACTGGTAAAACTTATAAGATAGGGAACATTGATGAGGGTACCACGGTGACCGACTGGATGGCCCAGGAGCGGGAGCGGGGAATTACCATTGTTTCTGCAGCCATTACCACTTTTTGGACCCCTAAAGCTGGGCCATTTGAAAATCAAGAAACCAGGATCAATATCATTGATACTCCGGGGCATGTTGATTTTACGGCTGAAGTGGAACGCTCCCTTCGAGTTTTAGATGGTGGAGTGATTGTTTTGGATGCAGCATCAGGCGTGCAATCTCAAACTGAAACTGTTTGGAGACAGGCCAATAAATATAAAGTGCCTTTAATTGCTTTTGCCAATAAAATGGATGTGGTGGGGGCTGATTTTCTGGGTACTATCCAGTCAGCTCGTGATCGCTTGGGTGCTAATGCTGTTGCCTATAATTTACCAATTGGCCAGGAAAATGATTTCGAAGGAGTAGTTGATCTTTTAAGTAAAAAAGCTTTTATTTGGGAAGGAGTTTCCACAGGAGCACAGTTTGTGGAAACAGATATACCCAAGGATTTAGTGGAAACAGTAGAAACTCATCGCGAGAAACTCGTTGAAGAGATTGCTGGAACAGATGATATTCTAATGGAAAAATATTTAGCTGGGCAAGATATTCCTGTGGAGGAGTTAAAAAAAGCTCTCCGCCAAGCAGTTATTGATAATAAAATTGTTCCAGTGCTGGCAGGTAGTTCTCTTCGCAACAAAGGGGTTCAACCCATGCTAGATACCGTAGTGGAATATTTACCCTCCCCACAAGATATTGCCTCTATTCATGGAACTAATCCCCAAACCGGTGAGGAGGAGGAAAGAAAAGCCGATCCAGAGGCGCCTCTTTCAGCCTTGGCCTTTAAAATTCAGGTTGATCCACACGTAGGAAAGCTAACCTATATTAGGGTTTATTCTGGAACTTTAAAATCAGGCTCTTATGTTTACAATTCCACCAAAAAGGTAAAAGAACGGGTGGGACGTTTGCTTTTAATGCATGCCAATGACAGAGAGGAGATTGATGTTGCTTTGTCTGGGGAAATTGTGGCAGCAGTGGGACTGAAAGATACTATTACTGGAGATACTTTATGTGATGAAACCTCGCCTATTGTTTTGGAGTCAATTACTTTTCCCGACCCGGTTATCTCCTTGGCTATCGAGCCAAAAACTAAATCTGACCAGGAAAAATTAGGCTATGCCTTACAACGTTTGGCAGAAGAAGACCCCACTTTTAGAGTCAAATCTGATCTAGAGACAGGTCAAACCATTATTGCCGGTATGGGGGAGTTGCAGCTGGAGGTTCTGGTGGATAGGATGCGCCGAGAGTTTAAGGTGGAGGCCAATGTGGGACAGCCTCAAGTCGCTTACAAGGAGACTATTACTAAGGTGGCAGAGGGTGAGGGTAAATATATTCGTCAAACTGGAGGCCGCGGCCAATATGGACATTGTCTCCTTCGCACAGAACCACTGCCTCGGGGTCAAGGTAGGGAATTTGTTTCGGAAATTGTGGGAGGAGCCATTCCGCGAGAGTTTATTCCGGCTATTGAAAAAGGAGTCATTGAAAAAGAAGATACTGGTATTTTGGCAGGATACCCCCTAACTGATGTTAAAGTGGCAGTTTATGATGGGTCATTCCATGAGGTGGACTCTTCCGAGGTGGCCTTTAAAATTGCCGGATCTTTGGGTTTATCTGAAGCTTGTAAAAAAGCGGATATGATCCTTTTGGAGCCCATCATGAAGGTGGAGGTAACAACTCCGGAGGAGTTTTTGGGGGATATTATTGGGGATTTATCTTCTAAAAGAGCCCAGATTCTCTCATCAGAACAGCGGGGTAATGCCAAAGTGGTTTTGGCCTTGGTGCCTTTGGCAGAAATGCACGGTTATGCCACCACCATCAGGAGTATGTCCCAAGGCCGGGCCACTTATTACATGGAAGCAGATCACTATGAACCGGTTCCTCCAAACATCACTGCTAAAATTGTGGAGACCTCCGGCTTCACTGGTCGAGTTGAACATTAAAATATGTCAGAACATGAA
This sequence comes from uncultured Gammaproteobacteria bacterium, assembly GCA_964394855.1. Lineage (GTDB taxonomy): Bacteria > Patescibacteriota > Microgenomatia > Daviesbacterales > UBA10151 > CAYMZD01. The sequence goes on from CAYMZD010000002.1 coordinate 125,773, forward strand.
CCAATTGATGCTGAAACTTATGAAAAGTTTTTATTAGCAAGTGGTAGACGATCCATACAGCAAATGATTGTTTACTCTTTCCAGTTCCTCTACGGGAGAAGTGTCTGCAAGTGATTTATGGAAAGAAGACTTGGATTAATAAGAGTTTAAAATAAGCACCCTTATTTTTTGTATTTAAAAATTTCATTAATTCCACGGCCGTAGCATTAATGTTATTTTTAACATCTGATATCTTGACTTTTTAGAGCCAATTTAGTATATTAACACTATCAACGCCTCAGCTAGTGTCGCAAGACCCGCTGAGGTTTTTTGTGATAAAATCTCCTTTAAGAAATCCAGAAGTTATTGAAGCTTGTCCATCCTCCGGCTTCACTGGCCGAGTTGAACATTAAGTTGGTGGTTTGACTGGATTAGCTTGTTGGCGTTCTTGAGCAGCAACTGAATGTTTATGAATGTCCAAACAGGGTTGACCGTTTGGGAATACAGATAGAGTAATCTCTCCTGTTTCAACAGCTTTTCTGTATTTTTGTAAAATTTCCCCTATAGATCGAGCACTACGTTCTATGGATTCAACTAGTGGAAGATGCGGACTACCTGCTGGTAAGCTCTCGTGAAGTACCTCAGCATTCGTACCCAAGGCAGTAAGCTCTTGAGCCTCCTCGTCAGACATAGAATTAATGGCAGCTGCTACTCCTCGCAGCATCTCAGGACTACTTTGCAGCACCTCCGGACTATCTTTATCCATAATGGACCCATTATAAATTCCATAATACCAGAAGTCAAATTTTCAAAAACTTCCCTCTTGCATTTTTGGTTAAGCTATTGTATATTATTATATATCCAGCTTGACTTGAGCTGGATTTTAATGGTTTAATTAAACAAATGGCAGACGCAAAGAAATTTGATAGAACAAAACCACATGTTAATATTGGTACCATGGGTCATGTTGACCATGGTAAAACCACTTTAACCGCGGCCATCACTAAAGTTTTGGCCGGTAAAGGTATGGCCGAGGCTCGCTCGGTTGACCAAATTGATAATGCACCTGAAGAAAAAGCCCGCGGCATTACCATTAATATTTCCCACCAAGAATATGAAACAGAAAAAAGACATTATGCTCACATAGACATGCCGGGTCATGCCGATTACATCAAAAATATGATCACTGGCGCCGCTCAAACAGATGGGGCTATTTTGGTAGTTTCCGCGCCGGATGGTCCCATGCCTCAAACCAGGGAACATTTACTGCTGGCCCGCCAGGTGGGTGTGCCGGCCATTGTGGTTTATCTTAATAAAACTGATCAGGTTTCTGATCCGGAATTAATTGAGTTGGTTAAGGAAGAGATTAAAGATTTGTTGAAAAAATATGAGTATGATCCGGAATCACCTATTATTGCCGGTTCAGCTTTAAAAGCGTTAAACAATGATCCAGAAGCTGTCAAGTCCATTGAAGAGTTAATGAAAGCAGTTGATGAATGGATTCCCACCCCCACCCGTGATAAAGATAAACCGTTTTTGATGGCTATTGAGGATGTCTTCTCCATTAAAGGCCGCGGAACGGTAGTGACGGGCCGAATCGAAAGAGGTGTAGTTAAATTAAACGAGGAAGTAGAGATTGTGGGTATTAGACCAACCAAAAAAACCGTGGTCACTGGCATTGAGATGTTTCATAAGATGCTTGATCAGGGTGAGGCCGGCGATAATGCCGGGATTTTGCTTCGGGGAGTGGAAAAAGATGATGTAGAAAGAGGTCAGGTTTTAGCCAAGCCCGGATCCATTACTCCACATGCTGAATTTGAGGCGGAAGTTTATGTTTTATCCAAAGAAGAGGGTGGAAGACACACCCCATTTTTCAAAGGCTACAGACCGCAGTTTTATATCAGAACCACTGATGTAACAGGTGAAGTTCAACTTCCCGAAGGTGTGGAAATGGCCATGCCGGGTGATACTGTGAAAGTTGTGGGTAAATTAATTACACCGGTGGCCATGGAAGAAGGTTTAAGGTTTGCTGTTCGCGAGGGCGGCAAAACAGTCGGTGCAGGGGTAATTACCAAGATTATTGCTTGATCGCACTTTAACAGGAAGGGAAACAGATAGAAGTCGTAGTGGACGATTACGTACCAAATCTGTCCAAGAAAAATATGCCAAGAGGACGCATCAGAGTCAGATTAAAAAGTTATGATCACAGAGTACTCGATTCAACTTGCGAGCAACTTTTAGATACGGCTCTTCGAACAGGTGCTAAAGTAGTTGGTCCTATTCCCCTTCCCACTAAAACAGAACGAATTACTGTGATACGGTCTCCTCACAAACATAAAGATTCAAGAGAAGCTTTTGAAATAAAAACCCACAAAAGAGTGATGGATATTGTAGAACCCACCCCCAAAACTATTGATTCCCTAATGCATCTTGAAATCCCCGCAGGTGTTGATATTGAAGTCAAGATGTAGTACAATTTCCCCATACCATGCAAATGGTTGATACTTAAAAAGGAATTTTAAAATTTCAGTAGATCGCGCGTCGAAAACAAGATACGGCGATTGAAAGCGAGATACTGAGTGACCACGCCAAAGGCGGGTCGCTCTTTTTTATGCAAAATTATGATAAATGCCTTATTGGGAATTAAAAAGAATATGACATCTACATATGATGCCCGTGGTAGAAGGGTGGGAGCTACTGTGGTGGAGATAAGTCCTAATTTAGTGACACAAGTGAAAAGTGATCGGGGAAAAGATAGATATAATGCTATCCAGCTAGGGGTTGGAACAAAAAAATCCGTTAAAAAACCACAGCTTGGACACGGAAAAAAAGCCGGAATAGAAAGAGGGATTAGATGGTTTAGAGAGATTAGGGAAGATGGACAAGATTTAAAGCCTGGTACAGAGATTAAACTGGACCAGGTTTTTTCTATAGGAGATAGTGTCAAAGTTACTGCTACCTCCAAAGGTAAGGGTTTTGCAGGTGTTGTCAAAAGACATGGCTTCCATGGTGGTCCCAAAACTCATGGTCAATCAGATAGACACAGAGCTCCTGGTTCAATCGGTTCAGGTACCACTCCTGGTAGAGTTTATAAAGGTAAAAAAATGGCTGGGCATATGGGGGTAGAAACCGTCAGTGTGAAAAATCTGGAAGTAACAGGATTAGATAAAGAAAAAAATCTTTTAATTGTAAAGGGTGCAGTACCAGGATCAAGTGGTAGTTTGGTAAAGATAGAAAAACTGGGAAAAGCAAGAGGATATACCCCGCCGCCGGAAGAAAAGGAAGAGGAGGAGTTGCCTACGCCAGAGGCTACGGCGCCCGAAGGAGGAGTAGAAAATGCCAGCTAAAAAAGCGCAAGCAAAAACTGTAAGGAGAGCTAGCGGTTTGTCAGTGCCGGTTTATTCTCTGGCAGGTAGAGCGGCCGGTACTATGAGCTTGCCTAAAGAAATTTTTGGGCAAAAAGTTAATAAAAATTTGTTAGCCCAAGCAGTGAGAGTTTATCTGACTAATCAAAAAGTAATGACTGCTTCTACCAAAACCAGAGGTGAAATCCGTGGATCCACCAGGAAGGTGAGACCCCAAAAAGGAACTGGAAGAGCTAGACACGGAGCCAGAACTGCCCCTATTTTTGTGGGTGGGGGGGTAACCTTTGGTCCTAAACCAAGGCGAGTCAGACTCGCTTTGCCCCAGAAAATGAAACAAGCAGCGCTTTTATCTGCACTATCTTCTAAACTGGCTGACAAAGAAATTTTGGGAGTTGCCGGTTTGGAAAAAGCAACGGGTAAAACTAAAGAAATAGCCAAGCTAATGAAAAAAATTACTGATAAAAAAAGTGCTTTAATTGTGACTGGAGAAGTTCAGGATAATGTGGTGCGTGGCTCAAGGAACATCCCCGGGGTTTCAGTGCTTCCTGCGAACATGCTAAATGCTTATGAAATACTGCGACATCGAATACTACTGTTAACAAAAGAGGCTGTGGAAAAAATAGGAGCCAGATTATGATAGTTTTAATTCGGCCCATCATCAGTGAAAAATCAATGAAGCTGGCGGGAGTAGGACAGTACACTTTTACAGTAGCCAAAAATGCTACCAAGCTGCAAATAGCTAAAGCAGTTAAAGAACAATTTAATGTTGATGTGGTGAGGGTGTCTTCGATTAATATTAAAGGAGAAAATAAAATGCAAAAAAGAATGAAAAAATTTTATCAAACCAGTGGTTTTAAAAAAGCCATTGTGCAGATAGCTAAAGATCAAAAGATTGCCATTTTTGAAGCACCTAAAGAGGAAGCGATGGTTGTTGCAGCAGAAGGAGAACCGCAAGTGATAAAAGAAAGAAAAGATATTTTAAGAAGAACTAAAGTTAAGGTTGAAAGAGGTGCAGGAGCAGCTCCGATGACCCAAAGAAAGGTAATTACAGGCAAATGAAAAGTTTAAAAACCATTTTGAAAAAACATTCCGGTCGATCTGGTGGCCATGTGACTGTACGTGGTCAGGGTGGTAGACACAAAAGATACTATCGCCAGGTTGATTTTCAAAGAAATAAATTTGGGGTTGAGGGAGAAGTGATTAAATTGGAGTATGACCCCAATAGGAATGTTAATATCGCCCTAGTTAAATACACAGATGGAGAGTATAGATATATATTGGCGGCCAAAGGCTTAAAAGTGCAAGACAAAGTAGTGGCAAATGAAAAAGTGACCATGAGTATTGGGAATACTATGAAACTAAAATATGTTCCTGTTGGTAGTCTGGTACATAATGTGGAGCTTGTACCTGGTCGTGGAGGACAATTGGCTAGATCAGCAGGTACTGGTATACAACTGGTGGCTAAAGAGGGGCAATATGCACATCTAAAATTACCCAGTGGAGAAGTAAGGAAGGTACCAGTAGAATCTTTAGCCACTATTGGTAGTTTAGGTAGTGAAGATGTTAAACATCGAGTGATAGGTTCGGCTGGTAGAAAAAGACATATGGGAGTGCGGCCAACTGTTCGGGGTGTGGCACAAAACCCTGATTCTCATCCCCATGGTGGAGGCGAGGGACGTTCTGGTATTGGTCGTAAAAAACCAATGACAGTTTATGGTAAACCGGCAGTGGGCAAAACTAGAAAAAAAGGAAAATGGACTAATAAATATATTATTAAGAGAAGGAGGTAGGTAGAAATGTCCAGAAGTAGTAAAAAAGGTCCGTACATTGATGAAAAATTATTTAAAAAAGTCAGGCTGCAAAAGGAGTCCGCTAAATTAGAGCCCATCAAAACTTGGGCGAGACGTTCACAAATTCCACCAGATTTTGTGGGCCATACTTTTTTAGTTCATCAAGGCAAAAATTTTGTCAGTGTATTTGTGACCGAGTCAATGGTGGGTCACAAACTGGGTGAATTTGCGCCGACGCGAACATTTAGAAGTCACGGAAAAATGACAGAGAAATCAACTGCCAAAACTTAAATTAATAAATATGGAAATTATGACGATACAAAAATACATACATACTAGTCCCAGGAAACTCCGGCTGGTAGCTGATATGGTAAGACATTTAGCACCTGAAAAGGCAATGGAAGTTTTACGTTTTAGCAATAAAGCTGCGGCTTCGGGTTTAATAGCTGCTATTAAAGGAGCGATAGCGGCCGCTAAACAAAAAGGTATGGAACAAGTAAATTTTAAAATTCTGGAAATAAACGAGGCTCCAAGTCTTGAGCGTTTCAGAGCAGGTAGTAGGGGTAGGGTCAATCCCTATAAAAAAAGATGGAGTCATATCAAGATAGTTATGAGTGATGAGTTAGGAAAATAAAAATATGGGACAAAAAATTCATCCAGTTGGTTTTAGAATGGGGCATGGGGCTACTTGGATATCTCGTTGGTTTACTGACGATAAAAAATATCGTCAATTTTTGGCAGAGGATTTAAAGATTAGACGGATTTTAATGAAGAAATTAAGACCCGCCGGGATAGCTGGAATAGAAATTGAACGCTCTATTAACAAACTGAAAATAATGATTCAGGTCGCCCGGCCTGGTATTTTAATTGGTCGGGGGGGTACAGGCTTGGAAGAATTGAAAAAATTTTTATTACAAGAACTGAAACTGAAAGATAAAAACAGCCTAGAAGTTGTCCCCTATGATTTAAAGTCGGCTGATTTATCAGCTTACTTAGTAGCACAATCAATAGCAGAACAATTGATGAAAAGAATGCCAGCCCAAAGAGTGATGAATCAAGCAATTGAGAGAGTTATGAGAGCCGGGGCCAAAGGGGTCAGAATAGTTTTATCTGGTAGAATCGGCGGTGCAGAAATTGCCCGAGTGGAACGAAAATCCAATGGTACAATGCCGTTACATACCCTCCGCAGTGATATTGATTTTGTGGTTTATCCGGCTTTAACCAAATCTGGTTACATTGGTGTAAAAGTTTGGATTAACAAGGGGGAAGTGGAGATATAATGGCTTTATTAGCTCCCAAAAGGACAAAATTTAGAAAAGCTTTTAGGGGTAAAAGAGGTGGAATGGCAACCAGAAATAATAAAATTGCTTTTGGACAGTTTGGACTGAAAGCCATGGGGGTGGGATGGCTGACTTCTCGCCAAATTGAAGCAGCTAGACGAGCCATGACCAATTATACCAAAAGAGGCGGCCGAATTTGGATTAGGATTTTTCCTGATAAACCAATCACCAAACATCCGGCAGAAAGCAGGATGGGTTCAGGTAAAGGTGATGTAGAAGGGTATGTGGCAGTTGTTAAGCCTGGGCAACTGATTTTTGAAATGGGAGCTGTCACACCAGTAGTAGCCAGAGAAGCTATGCGCTTGGCAGCCCACAAATTGCCGATTGAAACAAGATTTATTATCAAAGGAGAATAAAGTGAAAAAACAGCAGTTAAAAGAAATAAAAACAGCAGCGGTAGCAGAACTTAAGAGTAAATTAAGGCTTTATCAAAAAGAGCTGGCTTCTTTGGTGCTGGATAAAAATAGCAAAAAATTAAAAGACATTAAGGCTGTTTATAAAAAGAGAAAAGATATAGCCCAAGTGTTAACAATTTTAAGACAGAAAGAATTGTTGAAGAAGATGGAGGCTAAAGTATGATCGGACGGGTAGTTTCAACAAAAATGGCTAAAACCGCCACAGTCTTGATAGAGATGACCAAAAAGCACCCTTTGTATAAAAAAACTTATACCAGCAGTAAAAAATATCTGGTTTTAAACCCAATAGCAGTCGAAATAGGAGACATGGTGGAAATTGAAAAGATTAAACCGGTGTCAAAAAGAAAACATTGGAAAATAGTAAAAGTGGTGGGCAGGAATATTGAAGAGCTAGCAAAAGAGCAGTTAAAAGAAGCAGCTGCCAAGGAAGTAGCAGAAGTTATGGGACCAGAAAAGGAGGAGAAAGACGATGGTGCAACATCGGACAATTCTAAAAGTGGCAGATAATTCAGGAGCCAAACTATTGCAGGTTATTCAACCACTGGGTGGTTCGGGTAAGAAAAAAGCATCTCTAGGTGAGATGCTAGTAGCTGTTGTCAAACAGGCTGATCCAGAAGCCCAGGTGAAGGATGGAGAAATAGTTAGGGCAATTTTAGTGCGTAGTAGAAAAGAAAAAAGGCGGGCGGATGGTTCTTATATAAAATTTGATGATAATGCGGCGGTGATAATAGATAAGGAAGGAAATTTAAAAGCTACCAGGATTTTTGGTCCGGTAGCAAGAGAAGTAAGAGAAGCGGGATACAATAAGATTGTGTCTTTAGCGCAGGAGGTATGGTAATGAAGATAAAAAGGGGTGATAAAGTTTTAATTTTGTTAGGGAAAAACCGTGGTAAGGAAGCCACAGTAGAAAAGGTGTTACTAAAGCATGGTCAGGTATTGGTGCCGGGAGTGAATGTTGTTAAAAGGCATGTGGGAAAAAGAGCGACTGGGGCAGAAGGTGGCATTATTGAAATTGCTAAACCAATTGATATTTCTAATGTGGCTTTAATTTGCCCAAATTGTGGAAAAGCCACCAGAGTTAAATTTAGAAAAGATGGCGGTATCAAATTAAGAATATGCTTAAAATGCGGAAAGGAGTTTAAAGATATAAATGTCAAGACTAAAAGATAAATATTTAAAAGAGGTTTTGCCAAAATTAATGACAGAATTAAGTTTAAAAAATATATGGGCCGTGCCAAGACTTGGCAAAGTAGTAATTAATGTGGGTTTGGGGGAGGCCAAGGACAATCAGGGTATTTTAGAGAAGGTGTCAAGTTATTTGACAGCTTTATCAGGACAAAAACCACGGATAACTTCGGCTAAAAGATCTATTGCTAATTTTAAATTGAGCAAGGGTCAACCTATTGGTTTAATGGTGACACTGCGAGGTGATAAGATGTATAGCTTTTTAGATAAATTATTTAATATTGTACTTCCAAAGTTAAGAGATTTTAGGGGTATTTCCGCTGATTCTTTTGACTCATCAGGCAATTTTACCTTGGGGCTAAAAGAACAACTCATCTTTCCTGAAGTAGACTATAAAACTATTGATAAAATAAGAGGTTTGGCAGTGACAATTGTTACTTCTGGGAAAAAAGAGGAAGGTAAAAGGTTATTGGAGCTTTTAGGCATGCCGTTTAAAAAGGGGTAGTTATGGCAAAAAAGAGTAATTTTGTTAAAATTAAAGTTAAATTTAAAGTCCAAGAAAAAAATCGTTGTATGCGATGTGGTAGACCGCGGGCATATCTTCGTCGATTCGGTCTGTGCAGACTTTGTTTTAGAGATTTAGCTCATCAAGGGCAATTACCCGGGGTGAGGAAAGCGAGTTGGTGAAATGGTTTCAGATCCAGTTGGTGATGTATTAATTAGAATAAAAAATAGCTACTTAGCCTCAAAAAGTGAGGTAATTGTGCCGTATTCAAAATTAGTATTTAATATTTGCCAGATTATTTTACAGGCAGGATACTTATCTGATGTTAAAAATGAGGATAAAGTGCTGAAGTTAACTTTAAAATACCAAAACAGAGCTCCTGTTTTAACTGATGTCAAAAGGATTTCTAAACCAGGCTTAAGGGTTTATAAGGGGTCAAGGGTTTTGCCATATGTACAAAATGGTTTAGGAATAGCTATTATCTCCACCCCACAGGGATTAATGACTGATAAGGAAGCTCGGCAGAAAGGAGTAGGAGGCGAAATAATGGCCTTCGTTTGGTAATATGTCAAGAATAGGTCGTTTACCAATTAATATCCCCAGTGGTGTGACTGTAGAAAAATCAAATAGTCGTGTGGTGGTTAAAGGAGCAAATGGTCGCTTGGAAATGGATATCAGTCCTAAGATTAGTGTGGAGGTGAGTCAGGATAAAATTTTGGTAACCAGAAAAGATGATCAAAAGTTAACCCGTTCCCTGCATGGATTAACCCGTTCACTTATCTACAATATGATAGTAGGGGTAAGTGAGGGCTGGTTCAAGAAATTACAGTTGGTGGGAGTTGGTTATAAGGCTTTGCAAACAGGAGATAAATTGATATTGTCAGTTGGTTTTTCTCATCCGGTTGAAATACAAACTCCAACTGGAGTGACCCTAGAAGTTTTTGATAACACCAATATTACAGTTTCTGGGGTCGATAAACAACTTGTTGGTCAAGTGGCTGCCAAAATTAGAAAAATTAAACCACCAGAAGTTTATAAAGGTAAAGGGATCAGATATGAGGGTGAATATATTAGAAGAAAACAAGGTAAAGCAAGTAAGGTAGGTGTTGGGGGTAAATAAACAATGGATAAAAGTCTAAGATTAAGAAGACACAGCAGGATAAGAAAATATCTTAGGGGAACAACTACTGTTCCCAGAGTATCGGTTTTTCGGTCTGGTAAACATATCTATGTTCAAGTAGTTGATGATGTTCAAGGTAGAACCTTAGTTAGTCAGTCTGATTTAAGGTTAAAAAAGGGCACGCCCAAAAAAACAAGAGCCTATGAAGTCGGTAAAAAATTAGCAGAGAAAGCCAAAGTTAAAAAAATTACCAAAGTGGTATTTGACAGAGGTGGATTTCTGTATCATGGGAGAGTAGAAGAGCTGGCTCGGGGTTTGCGAGAAGGAGGTATTAAATTTTGATGGAAGAACAAGAATTTTTTGAAAAAGTCGTTCAAGTAAATAGAGTTTCCAAAAAAACTCAAGGTGGCGATAAAAGATCGTTGTCTGTTTTGGTGGTAGCAGGTGATAAGAGAGGAAAAGTAGGTGTTGGCTTGGGTAAAGCGGCTGATGTACAATCGGCAGTTAAAAAAGCCACCGCCTATGCTAAAAAGCACCTAATTGAGGTTCCTCTTAAGGGTAGAACTATCCCTCATCAAATTTTAATTAAAAGAGGAGCAGCTAAAGTATTACTTAAACCAGCCCCTGAAGGAAGAGGGGTTATTGCTGGCGGAGCAGTTAGAGTAGTTGTGGAGGCAGCTGGTATCCACGATATTGTTTCCAAAATTCTGGGCACCAAAAATCAAGCCTCAAATGTTTATGCCACACTTGAAGCACTGAAGAAATTGAAAGGAGTAAGATGAGACTAGATGAGTTAGCAAAAATAAAAACAAAATCTCATAAACGCCTGGGGCGGGGAATTGCATCAGGAAAAGGTAAAACTGCCGCCCGGGGCAGCAAAGGACAAAAAGCAAGAGGTAAAATCCCAGCTCAATTTATTGGCGGCACCCTACCACTGTATAAAAAATTACCGCTTAAGAAAGGTCAAGGAAATAAATCAATCAAGGCGAAAGAGAAAATTTTATCTTTAGCAGATTTGCAAAGTTTTAAATCTGGGGAAGTGGTAAATTTGCAGACTCTTTTAGAACACCACTTAATCAGTCAACAAGACATCAAAAAAGGTGTTAAAATTTTAAATAAAGGAGATGTAAAAAACGCCTTAATAGTTAAAGTGCCCATATCCAAATCGGCCAAAGAAAAAATTATTAAAGCGAAAGGAACGCTGGAGTGAATACTTCAATACTATCACCCATCTTTAATGCTTTTAGAATAAAAGAACTCCGTCAAAAAATTATCATGACGGTTTTGATAGTGATTATTTTTAGAATGATTGCTCATGTTCCAGTGGGAGGAATTGATTTAGAAGCAATGCGGGCTCTTTTTCAAAGCAATCAGTTTTTAGGCCTTTTGGATATATTTTCTGGTGGAACTTTGGCTAACTTTTCCATCATCTCCTTGGGTTTAAATCCTTATATTAATGCCTCAATTATTATGCAGCTTTTAACCATGGTCTTTCCCAAGCTAGAAGAGTTATCAAAAGAAGGAGAGATGGGTAGGCAACAGATAAATCAATATACCAGAATGTTGACAATTCCGCTGGCTCTTGTGCAATCAATAGGAATGTTTGTCTTACTTCGCAATCAAGGAGTCTTGGGAATGACAACTCCTCTGCAGATGACGTCCATTGTGGTGGGAATGACCGCGGGTACCATTCTTTTAATGTGGTTGGGAGAGCTCATTAGCGAATACGGTATTGGTAATGGTATATCTTTGTTGATTTTTGCTGGGATAGTAGCCAGATTGCCGGTAGTTTTGACCCAAACTGCCTCTTTGGCCGATTCAGCCCAAATGTTGAATATCTTGGTATTTGCGATACTAGGTTTGGTGGTTATTTCGGGTATAGTTTTTATCAATGAAGCTCGTCGACAAATTACTATCCAATATGCCAGAAGATTTATTGGAGGTAGGGAATCCGGTGGATCTCAAACATATTTACCCCTCCGGGTTAATCAAGCTGGAGTGATCCCTATTATTTTTGCTGTATCTTTAGTTTTGGTACCATCTTTTGCTGGTAGCTATTTAGCTGGGACTACTAATCCACAGCTTTCATTTTTGGGTCGCTTTTTGGTAGCCAATTTTCATCCCAGCAGCTTATTTTATAATAGCGTTTATTTTTTACTGGTGGTCGGTTTTACTTATTTTTATACGGCAGTTATTTTTAATCCCACTAAAATTGCCGATGAGATTAGAAAGGTAGGAGCCTTTATTCCTGGCATTAGACCAGGTAGCTCCACCACCTCCTATCTTAACTATATTTTAGTAAGGATTACTCTGGCTGGAGCAATTTTTTTGGGGGTGGTGGCAATTTTACCATCAATAGCCTCTCAAATTACGGGAATCACCACATTAATTTTAGGTGGGACTGGAATGTTAATTGTGGTTTCGGTCATTATGGATACTGCCAAACAGTTTGAAAGTAAATTAATTGAACGAAGTTATGAAGGGTTTTTAAAAAGATGAAAATACTCATCAGTGGGCCCATTGGTTCTGGTAAAACAACACAAGGGAAGCTGTTAGCTGCTTTTTTAAATATACCGCTTATTGGTACGGGTGAAGCTTTGCGCCAAATGGCAGAGGCACCAAATAGCTTGGGTGAAAAAATTAAACAGGAGCTTAAAAAGGGAGATTTAGTAGACGATAATCTGGTAGCCGAGGTTGTTAAGGAAAGAATATCTTGCGGGGATTGTCAAAATGGATTTGTCATGGATGGTTACCCTCGGGCATTTAGTCAACTTCAATTATTTGATCCAAAATTTAACAAAGTATTTTATCTGCAAATTTTAGATGAGGAGATTATAAAAAGACTTATTAAAAGAGGCAGAAGCGATGATCAGCCAGATATTATTCAAAAAAGGTTGGCTCTTTATCATCAGCTGACTGAACCAGTACTGGCATATTTTAAAAATCAAGGGGTGCTTATAGAAATTGATGGTTTAGGAACCATCGATGAGATTCAAAGAATGATCAGACAAAATCTAGATGAAACCAAGAAGTAAGTATGAATTGAAATTGATGCGCCAAAGCGGCAAAATCACAGCTGCTGCTTTAAAAAAAGTTTTAGATAATATCAAGGTGGGAGTGAGTGCGCTAGATCTAGATAAACTGGCAGAGAAAGAAATTAAAAAATTAGGGGGAAAGCTTTCTTTTACCACAGTTACAGGATACAGATGGGCAAGTTGTATTACCTTTAACGAACAAGTGGTGCATGGTATACCAACCGACAGAAAGCTAAAATTAGGTGATGTAGTCAGTATTGATTTAGGAGTAGTCTATAAGGGTTGGCATACGGATGCTGCTTGGAGTGTTTTGGTAGGAGGTAAAAGGGAAAAGTTTTTAGAGGTTGGGGAAGAGGCCTTGTGGGAGGGAATATCCCAGGCGATAGATGGGAACACAGTAGGTGATATTTCATCTGCCATCCAGCAAAAAGTTGAAGGCGAAGGTTACTCTATGGTTCGAAGTTTGGTTGGGCACGGTGTTGGCAGAAGTTTGCATGAAGAGCCAGAAATTCCCGGATATGGAATTAAAGGAACAGGGATGCTACTAAAAAAAGGTATGACTTTGGCGATTGAGGTGATTTATACACAGGGGAAAGCAGATGTTTTATTAGAAAGTGATGGCTGGACTATTTCCTCGAGCGATGGAAGTTTGGCAGGACTTTTTGAAATGAGTGTGGCGGTGGGAAAGGAGAAAGCAGAAGTTTTAACAGCCTGGCCAAATTTAAAAATTATAGGTTGATTTTCCAGCTAAGAGTTGTTAAAATAACTTGTTTATGGATGACACTATTGAGGTAGAAGGCAAAGTGGTTGAAGTTTTACCTAACACCTTATTTAGAGTAGAGATTGAAAAAAGTGAAGGCTTGCCCGAACTTATTGGGCGGATCATTTTATGTCATATTTCTGGGAAAATGAGGATGCACTATATTAGACTTTTGGCAGGCGATAGGGTCAAAGTGGAAATGTCGCCAAGGTATGATCTGGATAAAGGTAGAATCACCTTTAGATTAAAATAAGAACCTGAATATAAAATGAAAGTACAGGCAAGTATAAAAAAAAGATGTAAATTTTGTAAAGTGGTCAAAAGGGAGGGCATTTTATATGTCATCTGCCCCCGTGACCCAAGGCACAAGCAAAGGCAAGGATAAAATATGGCTAGAATTGCAGGAGTTGATTTACCAGAGGGAAAACGAGTAGATATCGGTTTGACCTATATTTTTGGTATAGGTCGCTCTAATGTGGTGGAAGTTTTAAAAGAGGCCAAAGTGTCATCAGCCAAAAGGATAAAGGATTTGACTGAAGAGGAAATTAATAAATTGCAAAAGGCGCTGGAGCGGTTTAAGGTGGAGGGTGATCTGCATCAAGAGATACAGCAAAATATTAAAAGGTTAGAAGAAATTGGCAGTTACAGGGGACTTAGGCACAAGAGAGGTTTACCAGTCAGAGGGCAAAGAACCAGATCAAATGCCAGGACTAAAAGAGGGAAAAGACAAACTGTGGGTACGGTGCGAAAAGAAGTAACGGCTAAAATGGGAGGAACTAAATAATGGCTAAACAAAAAATAGCAATTAAAAGAAATAAAAAACAGACAGGAAAAACATTTACTGCGGGTAGAGTTTATGTTACTGCTACCTTTAATAATACTTTAGTGACATTGACCGATACCACTGGTGATACTCTGTCCTGGAATTCTTCTGGTGCAGCCGGTTTTAAAGGAGCCAGGAAGGCTACTCCCTTTGCTGCTATTTCAGCGGTAGAGGTAATTGCCCAGAAAGCAAGAGAGTTGGGAATGAAGGCAGTTGAAGTATTTATCAAAGGTCCTGGTCCGGGAAGAGATGCAGCCATCAGAGCCCTAAGAGGCGCAGGTATAAATATTACCATGATTGCTGATGTCACACCCATTCCCCACAATGGTCCCAGAGCCAAAAAAAGGAGACGGGTATAATGGCACGTTATATTGGACCAAAAAGAAGATTATCAAGGCGAGAAGGGATGGCTTTATTTGCTAAAGATGCTAGAGCACTAGAGCGAAAAGGGATAGTTCCACCAGGTCAACACGGTTTGGGAAGACGTAGAAGAGCTTCCGAATATGGGTTGCAACTTAGAGAGAAACAAAAAGCAAAAAGATTGTTTGGTATTTTGGAGAGGCAATTTAGAAGATATTTTAAAGAGGCAAGTAAAGTTAAAGGGGCAACAGGTAAGGCACTTCTTGAAATACTGGAAACAAGATTAGATAATGTAGTATATAGGCTGGGTTTTACTAAAAGTCGGGCAGAAGCAAGGCAATTAGTTAGCCATGGGCATATTACAGTAGATGGCCAAAAAATTGACATCCCCTCATACAATGTTAAAGCAGGCCAAGTAGTTGCATTATCACCTAAATTAGTGGATAATATACAGGTCAAAAAGAACTTGCAGGAGGGGGTAACCTTGCCTGGGTGGCTTCAGAAGAAAGCTATCAGTGGCAAGGTTTTAAAAATGCCCGAAAGGGAAGATATGGAACAATCGGTTGATGAACAATTAATCGTTGAGTATTATAGTCGTTAATTGATATATGTTTAAAGTTAAGAAAGAATTAGAAAAAGGAAACTTTGTGAAGTTTGTATTGGAACCTTTAGAGGCTGGTTTTGGTCATACCCTTGGTAACAGTTTAAGGAGGGTGCTTTTAACTTCTCTAGATGGAGCAGCAGTGACCTCTGTTAGAATAGAGGGGGTGGCACATCAATTTTCCACTATTGCAGGAGTAAGTGAGGATGTGACAGAGATTCTTTTGAATATTAAAAAACTTAGAATCAAGCTGCATTCTGATAAACCAATCAAATTAACACTAAAAGTATCAGGTAAGAAAGAAGTTACCGTCAAAGATATAGAAGTTTTGGGTGACGGAGAAGTAGTTAATCTAGATCAACATATTGCTACTTTAAATAGTGCCAATGCTAAACTCAATATGGAGATGACTGCAGAAGCTGGCAAGGGTTATTCAATATCAGATGAGCGTAAATTAAATGAAATAGGTCTAATTGCTGTGGATGCGCTTTTTTCTCCAGTGTTAGATGTCAATTATAGCATTGAATCAACCCGGGTGGGTAGAAGAACTGACTTAGACAAGCTAATTTTAGAGATTACCACTGATGGTACCATGACACCTCAAGAGTCTTTAGAAGAGGCAGCCAAAATTCTTTCCCTCTCCTTTAAACAAATCTTCGAGCCTATAGTCGAAGTGGAAGATGATGGTTTAAAAAGCCAAGGTGCAGTTTTTGATGAGGTTTTAAAGATGAGTGTAGAAGAGATTGACTTACCTGTCCGTATCACCAATGCCCTAAAAGCTATTGATATAAATACTATTGAGGATTTGATAAAAATGCCAAGAGGACAACTTTTGAAAGCCAAAAACTTAGGTACCAAATCTTTAAGTCTTATTTCAGAAAAACTTTCAGAGAGGGGGTTGTCCCTCCAGTGAGGCATAGAGTTTATGGTAGAAAACTTACGAGAAATAAAAATCAAAGAACTGCACTTTTTAAAAATTTAGTGCAAAGTTTAATTTTACACGGTAGTATTAAAACCACCGAGGCTAAAGTTAAAGCGGTCAAGGGCTTGGTTGATAAAATTATTAACCAAGCAAAAAGTCAAAACAGCAAAGTACAAACTTTTTTAACAAACAAAGAAGTTAGGGAAAAACTGCTTAAAGAGATTATTCCCACCTTAAAAAATAGAAACTCTGGCTATACTTCTTTTGTGAGATTGGGCCCCAGAAAAGGAGATGGAGCTATGATGATGAGGATGTCTTTATTGGTCAACGAAGAAGAAAAGTTAACACCTTCCTTAAAAACTCGTGATGGACGATCTAGTAGAAACAAAAAACCAAAAACCAAAAAATGAGCACGGTCAGATTATCAGCTAAAGATATTAGAAGGGAAAAACATGTCATTGATGCCAATGGTAAAATTTTAGGAAGATTGGCCACAGAGGTGGCCAGGCTTTTGCAAGGAAAACACAAGACATACTTTGTGCCCTATTTGGATACAGGAGATTTGGTGGTGGTAACCAATGCTGCCAAAGTAAAAGTTAGTGGTAAAAAAGCAACTGATAAATTCTATATCCGTCATTCAGGATATCCAGGGGGTTTAAAGGAAGAAAGTTTTAACAAGCTCATCAGTAGAAGACCAGAAGTTATTATTGAACATGCAGTCAAAGGGATGTTGCCTAAAAATAAATTGGGAAGAGCTAGATTTAAAAAATTAAAAGTTTTTGCTGGGGAGGAAGAATAAGTGGCTAATTCATATAGTGTTTCTGTGGGAAGAAGAAAAGAGTCAGTAGCCAGAGTAAGGCTTTTTTCGGGCAAAGGGGAAACAATTGTTAATGGTAAAAAAATTAATGAATATTTTCCAGGAGAAGTGGCTAAAAAAACCTATCTGAAACCCTTTGAGGTTTCCAAAACTCAAGATAAATACTTCGCCACTGTCAAAGTTGAAGGTGGGGGAATTTCTTCTCAACTAGGCGCTGTAGTACATGGAATTGCGCGTAGTTTAGCCAAAGCTGATGCGACCCAGTACAGAAAACCATTAAAAATAGAGGGGTTGCTGACTCGTGACCCCAGGGCAAAGGAACGACGCAAATATGGTCATGCCCATAAGGCACGGGCTATGAAGCAATCACCCAAAAGATAATATGGTAGCAGTGGATCAACCATTTATTGATTTTGAACTGTCTTTTTATGATCCCCAAACTAAAAAAGTGGGGAAAGTTTCACTGAGTAGTATTCTCAAAAAAAAGGAGTGGTTTACTCTCTTTTTTTATCCGGCTGATTTTACCTTTGTTTGTCCAACAGAACTGGCAGACTTAGCCAAAAGATATCAAGAGTTTAAGAATGCAGATTGTCAAATTTATGCTGTTTCCACCGATACAGTTTATACACATAAAGCTTGGCTGGAAAAGGAAAAATTGCTGGAAAATGTTAAATACCCGATGCTCTCGGATCATAGTGGAAAATTGTCACAGGAACTTTCAATTTTGGATGATAACGGTATGGCCCAGAGAGCCTATTACATCATTGATCCCAAAGGGGTGCTGCGAGCCATGCAAGTTGTCAGTGATAATATTGGTAGATCAGCTCAAGAAATTCTAAGACAGGTTAAGGCTTTAAAATATGTATCAGAACATCCGGGTTTGGCGTGTCCTGCCAGTTGGGATATTGGTGAAAAAACTCTAAAACCCGATATTGCCATCTCCGGCAAGGTTTTTGAGAAACTGTGAGCAGTAAATCAGTGGTCTATGGAGATACCTAAAACATTAGATCAATTAAATGAACAGTTAGATGGTTGGTCGGATATGTTAAAAGACCCATTATGGTATCAACAAGCTATGCCCATACTTTTAGATTGGTGGGAGAATTTCCCCAAGGATGAAACTAGAGAATTATTAAAGGATCGAATTTATCAATATTTTGCGGACAAATTAGAAAAAGGAGAAATTGTCCTTGGTCGTAAAGGACCAAATTTTGATCAGGAGAGGAAACCTGTTGACACTATCATTATTCATCACAGCAGCAGGAAACCGGGTGTATCTTGGCAAGAATTATCAGCCATTGGTTTTTTAAGACAATATGTTCATGATTACTATTTATATGATGACGTTTTTGATCAAGATACAAAAGATCAACCTATCTGGTCCGGTCATTTTAGAGATGGTATCCAGGTATTTTATGCTTATCACTGGTTGGTTAGGATGAATGGTGAATCAGTTAGGTTGTTGGAGGATCACTACTTGGGTTGGCATGCAGGTAATAGAGATGTTAACAGAAGAAGCATAGCTATAGTTTTAGATGGAGATTTTCAAAACAGTGAACCATCCCATCTATCCTTGGAAGGTGTTGCCAGACTAATGAGGGAACAGTATCCACATATTAAAACTGCCAAAATCTTAGGACATTTAGAAGTAAGTAAAACTGAATGTCCTGGTAGATTATTTTTACCTGTTTGGAAAAATAAACTACTTTCCAAATTCTTTGAGCCACAATAGCATTGAAGTATGATGGATGATAAAATACTAGAGTTACGGGGTGTAGTTCATCGGTAGAACGCTCGCATGGGGTGCGAGAAGTAGCAGGTTCAATTCCTGTCACCCCGACCAAAAGTGAATCCGCAAGGCTGGCCGGAATTTGGCTCTGGCTGGGTGGGGTCAGCCAGAGCTCTGCAAAGCCCTGATTATATTTTGGGACAAGCCGCCGATCAGTTAAAAAGAAGTTCGAGCCGACAGTTTTTGCTCCGATTGCTAAATCGGAGCATGTATTTTTTGCGCGCGCGATTTTTGCGCACGATAGTGCGCTACCAATGAAGTTTTTGAAAGGTTCGAGCCAACTCGAACCATTTATGTTTATTTGTCCCAATTCTTCATTAATTTTTAATTTTTCTTCGAAAAATTCGTTCTTTTTTGACTTGTAAACTTCGGGTTCAATAATCCCTTCTAAATATCCATCAAGAAGTTTATTAAGTTTTATATCCATGTCTTTCAGTTCCAACTCCAATTTTTCAATGTTCTCATGAATGGATACAGTTTCTAATTTTTTATCTTCCTCTAACCGTTTGTACCAGTCATTAGCCCACTCTTGGGGTAACGCTACATCGTCAATGGCTTTTCTAAATTGGGTTTCTAATTCCGGTTCTGAAATATATTTTTGAGTGCAAGGTTTTAACTTTTTAGTGCAACGGTAGTAAATATATTCTACAGTTCTATCGGTACCTTTATAATATTTCTTGTGAGATTCAGCGGTGATGCTTGCCCCGCACTCTCCGCATTTTATCAAACCCATAAAGGCAAAGTTATATCTTCTTTTTTTGTGTCTGTCTCTAAACTTTAATTCTTGCTGGACTTTTTGGAATAACTCTTTTGAAATTATTGTTTTATGATTTCCTTCGTGATACTCTCCGTTGTACTCCATAATGCCAACATAAAATCTATTGGCTAAAATTCTTCTGATTTCGTTTATATGTAATGGCTTATTATTTTTTCTTTTAAGATGAAATTTATGGAGAAACAAAGCAATATCGGTAAATGTTTTGTTGCCTTCTGCAAATAATTCAAATGCCTTCTTAATTGCTTTTAATTTTTCCGGCTCAACATCTATCCCTCTAGTTTTTGGATTGTTAATATAACCATCAGGAGCTTTGCCAGGATAAACACCGTTTCGGAGTTTTTGACGTAACCCTCTTTTTACATTTTCCGATAAATTATCCACATAATACTTAGACTGTCCAAAAGCTATATTTAACATGAATTTTCCTTGGGGAGTATTTTCAAACCAAGAGGTCGGAAACTTTAGATCAAGCAGTTTTCCGGTATCAAGAAGATAAATTATTTTCCCGCCATCAATACTATTTCTTGCTAATCGGTCGGGGTGCCAGGCGATAATCCCTCCTATCTGTTGTTTTTCTATCTTCTTTAAAACTTCTGCAAATTTCTCTCTGCCAGGAACCTTAGCTGTTTTTTCTTCTTCCACAAATTCAGTAATTTCCAAACGTTCTCTTTTTGCGTACTCCTTCAACTCCGCTATTTGAGCAGAGATAGATAATATCTGTTTGTCTTTTTCTTCCCGAGATTTTCTGCAATAGGCTATGTATTTCATACAAGTAAAATTTTTGCGTGTCTTCCCGTTTTTTGTTCTTTTTAACCGGCGGCTTGTCCCAAAATATAATCAGGGCTTTGCAGAGCTCTGGCTGACCCCACCCAGCCAGAGCCAAATTCCGGCCAGCCTTGCGGATTCACTTTTGGTCGAGCTTTACAAAAAAATTCGAACCCGCTTTAAGTCGAATCGGTAGCCCGCCTTCGGCGGGCTTTTGTTCCGCTCGGCCTTCGGCCGAAGCTCTAAAACTGTCGGCCGAACTCCGCCAAAGGCGGACAAAAAACGCAAAAATTTAATGCACCCCTCGCCAAAGGCGAGGCAAAGAACTTTTCAAAAATTAAAATGGCCGCTCTGGCGTACTCAAATCCTTGCGAATGTGTCCAAAGCGGCCATTAAAAAACCGAGAGTCAAATTTGAGCACCGTTTTAATATAGCAGGTTATAAGAAGTTTTCAACTGAGAGTTTCTGTATCAAAATGCTAAGGTTTTTTTAAACTTTTCTTAATGTTCGGTATCTTTTCTCGAAATCGGATCGTTGCTATTTATTGTATCTTTGCTTCTAATCTGCCCATGTTGATTTTGAGTAATTAACTCTCCTCCACCATTGTTTTGTAGAACATTTCTTCCGTAATTCTCTGCATCTCTTTGAGTATCGAAGATACGAGAGGCTCTCTCGGCTCCTTCTTTCTGTGCTTTCCACTGATCACTATCTGGAGATATCCAAATATTTTTACTTGCCATTCTTTTCCCCACCCCCTTTAATAAGTTCTTCAATCTTTTTCTTCCAACCGACGCGATGTATTACCCGGGCTTTTTGTAATTTTTCATTCAATATTTCCGCCTTTGTTTTTTTGGATATCTCTTCCCACAATTCACTGAGCACATAAGTTGCATTACCGTAATACATGCTTTCTAAGACATAGAGCTTGTTTTCTGTAAAGCCATGCACAATATAACCATGAAATCCTCCAGTCCCGATGGCTCTAAAATCCGGCTTAAGCGCGTTTACGGTTTTCAAACGATAGTAGAGTATTTGCTGATTTCCCCTTGGCGCACTTTTAACTATTGGCTCTACCTCTTTTCTAAATTTTTCCCATGGCATCTCTCCTTGCGGAAGCACTACCCAGTTGAGTCTTTTTAAAGGAGTCTTTAGAATTACTTCCAAATTTTCAGTAAAAAATTCACACTCTCCAAAATATTCAAGGAATAAGTTTACAACATGTTTTAAAACTTTATTGTTCTCTTCTGTTTTTTCTAGTGCTGGTGCAGTTAGTAAAAATATATCTTCCGCATTCAGAGATAGCATAAGCTCAATTGAGGGTGGAGGTATGAAGGAACGAGGATATCTTTTGTAAGGAACATCGACAATTTTGGATTGTTCAACTCTATATGGACCATGCCATTCCGTCCAATGCCAATCAATTTGCCTGTAAGCGGTTTCCATTGGCGAATCTTTATGTTTAATTATCTTACCTTCTGCATTATACTTACTAATATTTCCAAGCGATGCTGGAAGGATAGATTGTCCTTTTTGATAAGGCTCTAAAAAACCTAGGCGTTTTAAAGTTGTGGAAAATCTTAAAGGATCAGTAATGCCAATAATAATTTTAGAGCCATTTTGGATATGGCTAATATATGGAGATATGTTTCGAATACGCTTTTTCTGTATAATCATTTTTATAATAACCGTTTTTCTTAGACAGTAAGAAATCTATACTTGACATTATTATAACAGATGTGGTAGGATTTACAAGGTGGTAAATAATAACCACCTATTATGCAATATTTACCCTCAAAAACAGAAAAAGTTTTACAAACTCTTATTCAATTCCAAAACAAAAACGGTTACTCTCCTTCGATAACAGAGTTAAAAACTATCGTTGGAAATAAATCCACGCGCGGAATTGTTTTGCAATTAGATAAACTGCAGAAACTGGGTTATATCCAGCGTGAAAAAAACTCGAGGCGGGCAATTAAAATATTACGTAAGCCCATAAAAATTAATAAGGAAACTATGATTAATGTTCCTGTCCTTGGCGAGATTAGGGCCGGCTATGGTTCTTTGGCTGAACAAAATATTGAAGGCTATGAAAAGATTCCCCTACTCTTGGCGAAAGGTCAAAGAGATGTCTTCATACTTCGGGTCAAAGGGACAAGTATGTTAAAAGCGGGCATAAATCCAGGAGATTTAGCCATAATAGCACCACAAAACAACGCTAATAACGGAGACATTGTAATTGCTTTTGATCCAGATGATGAAACAGCAACGCTAAAAAGATTTAAGCGATTGCAAGATTATGTTATGCTTTTACCAGAAAGCGATGATCCAAGTTATCAGCCTAAAATCGGAAAACAATTTGTAATACAAGGTAAATTTATAGACTTATTAAGAAAAAACTAACTCTTATGATTTTTAAACCTGCCATAAATAATTCAAAAAAGATTTTCTCAATATACAATTCTCTTTCTTCAAGTGGCTTATCAGATGCTCAAATAATTAGTGCCCTTTTAAATTTGTTGAAGACAAAAAATATTGATAATGACCTGACGTTGCTCGTTTTATTTTCTGATCTCTACACAAATCATAATTTAGATTTTATTAGTGTAATAGAATTAATTGGCCTTGCTCACCAAAAAGCTAAAGAAAAATCCTCCATTTCAGGCACTGATGAAAGAAAACATAATGGGATCTACTATACTAATTATTCCATTGCTAAACGAATAGCCGAAGAAACTCTTTCTTTTTATGGTAAAGATTTTGATCCTGCCAAAAATAAATTTCTTGAACCCTGTGCCGGAACGGGGATATTTGGGATTGCTTATTTAGATACAATTTTTCAGTTAGATAAAAAGTATATTTTAAATGCACAAAATATTATAAATAATATGTTTTTTGCTGACATAGACGGAGAAGCTATTGCATTGTTAAAAACAATTATTAATCTTTATCTTAAAGCAAAATATTCTGTTAACGCATCAGTACCGGATAAAAATATCTTTATTGGCAACGTCCTATTTAGAAATAATACTGATGGGTCTATATCAAAAAATGATCTTACAATTCAATTCAATATAAAAGATGGGTTCGATGTAGTATTAACAAACCCTCCTTACAAATTACTTAAGGCAAATTCAAACAAGTATAATGAGGTTACGGACAATTACAAAGATGAGATAACAAAAATATTGGATTTTATTAGAAAACACAATGCTTATAAATTTAATTCAGGTACTTTAAATCTTTATAAACTTTTTGTTGAAGAAATTCTCGAAAATTATACTAAAAAAGATGGCAAGATAGGATTGCTTATTCCATCTACATTACTTAGTGATAAACAAAGTTACGAATTAAGAAAAAGAATACTTGAGAATTACTACCTCTCAACAATATATACGATTCCAGAAAAAAATAACTTCTTTTTAGATATTAGCCAAGCATTCTGTTTTTTTTCCCTAGATAAAAGTAATTCTTCGGGTGAATTAATACTAAAAACAAATGTATCCGATGTGGGAGGGTTTAATAAAGAAAATATATCCGTAAGCAAAATGCGGATAAGTATGATTTCCACCTTACAGGAAATAATTTCTACCGACAAAATAGGCTGGCAGATCTTAAATAAGATGCACAAAAATAAAAAACTTAAAGAGATTTCATCTATTACTAATTTAAGAGGCGAACTCGATTTAACTCTGGATAAAAAATTCATCATAAATGAAGGAAGTGAATATAATCTCCTTCGTGGTAATGGAATAAAGGAGTTTATTTTCAGTAAAGACAATCTATTTGTTGATAATAAATTTATTAACAAATTAAACGGAAAAGCAAAATTTTTATTATCAGAGAGAATAGTATGCCAACAAATATCAAATATAAATCTTACAAAGAGATTAAAGTTCTCTAAAGTGCCCAAAAATATTGTTTTAGGAAACTCTTGTAATTTCATTGTCACAAATTCAGATACTCTATTCTTGGAATCCAATATTAGCCTAGATTATTTACTGGGCGTTCTTAATTCATTTCTCTTAAACTGGCGGTTTCAATTAACTAGCTCCAACAATCACATAGGCAACTATGAATTAGACGAACTTCCTTTGGCGATTCCTGACTTAAAACAAAAATCAATAGTAGAGGATTTTGTTGATAAACTTGTTGAAGATCCAAACAATAATGAATATAAAGTTAAATTAAATGTTGCAGTATTTGATATATATGGATTAGACCATGAAGAAGCTTTATACATATTAGATAAGCATCGAAAAAACGATGTGGCAGAATTAACAGGTAAATATATGCATCAACTATGATTCATAATCACATAACTTATCCATTGAGTGATCTAGATATGCAAATGGTAATAGCCGTGCCACAAGGAGGCAATTGGCGCAATATTCCTCTCGACATTCCTTCAAAAAGACTCGAACAAATCAGAAAATCAGGCGGTAGAACTACACTGTATGGACGGCTTTCTTGGGATAGTCCAAGCTATACGGTAACTACTTATTTTAATCGTCCCGGAAATGGAACATATGTGCATCCCGAACAAAATAGAGTTCTTAGCGCAAGAGAAGCAGCAAGACTACAATCATTTACAGATAGCTTCGTGTTTTCTGGTACAAAAGGAAGCTTGTGTATCCAAATAGGAAATGCTGTTCCACCATTAATGGCTTATTTTTTAGGTAAACAAATTAAAAAGCAAACAAACACAACTAATGTTGTTGACTTATTTTGTGGTGCAGGTGGTTTAAGCAAAGGATTTGAATGGGCAGGATATAATATTATTGCTGCAAACGATAACTATAAACAGGCATGCGAAACATATAAAATTAATCACCCACATACTATTCTTATTGAAGGAGATATTACTAAAAAGATGGTGAAAGATGCTTTATTCGGAGCTATTAAAGACAAGAAAATAGATATCGTTATTGGAGGTCCTCCTTGTCAAGGTTTTTCTCATGCAGGGAAGAGGCTAGTAGATGATCCAAGAAATTTTCTTTTCAAAGAATTTGTTGAGATTGTAAAGAAAATAAAACCTAAGGTTGTTGTATTAGAGAATGTAGAAGGGATTCTAACAATGAATTATGGGAAAAGTTTTGAAAGCATAAAGGAGAGTTTCCGTGAACTAGGGTACAAATTGGATGGAAGAAAACTACATGCTGTTAAATATGGCGTGCCACAAAAGAGAAAAAGAGTTGTTATGATCGGTGTTTTGGAAGGAGATCCTAGCAAATGTTATCCGGAAGAGGTAATAAAAAATGAAAATCGATATTTAACTGTTCGGGAAGCAATAGATAATCTACCAGAAATAGTGGTAAATGGTGGTAACCATATTATAAGAAAGAAAACTAATCCAAAATCTGAATATCAAAAATTCTTAGCAGGCTTAACGGCAATAGAAGATTTTTCAGATTATTTGTCTGCAAGAAGTTAATAGATAAGTTTCTGCGATAATTTTTCAGCAACTAATTTAAAAATATTTCTTAGTTCCTCTAAGGCTTCGTTTTCTTTCTCTAATTTTAAATAATTTAGTAATACTTTCAGTTTTCCACGGATTTCATCGGTCTGCCAATCCTTTAAATGTCGGTTTGTTTTTGAAGAATATTCTAATAGTGATTCAAACGAAATTCTTATATATCTCTTTGCATTGTTTTTATATTGCTTTTTATTTCCTTCCACCTTAATCATTTCCTTATAGTATCCAGTTTTTGGATCGAAACCATCGAATTTAATAGAATAGTTTGCGTATTCGGGATGGAGAAAATTTTTAATTAAAAAGTTCTTGTGACCCTTTTGGTAGACTTCTGAAAAAATTGAAAGAACGTAGTGCATGTTTTCTCGCATAAGTTTACTTGCCAGTAGAGCATCGGGTTCATTTTTAACATTGTGTTTTATCAAGTCCCATAATGCTTTTGAATGTTCGGAAATTACTTCCTGATTTTTCTCTTCTTTTATTAAGGCTTGAATATCACCTAATGTCATCCTATTGTTTCTTGCAGAATTGGCGGCTCTCGAAAGTGGCCTAAAACTCGGCCTATGTCTAAAACCTAATGAAATAGGACCAAGGTGATCAGCGCTTATGTCATTTTTTTGAAACTCTTTCATCAACCAGCTTGCTGCTTTCCAATCTCCATCAGACCAATTTTCATATGCACGTCTATCCTCGCCATATCTTGAAAGATTGCTTTTATGTCTTCCTTTATCGAATTTACTCCTGCAACAGAGGTTATAACTGTGATAACCATCAAGCCTATCGGGAGCATTACTCATTGCTCCTGGACTAAGCCCTCCCTTTTTATTAGGATAAATATAATCAAGTTTCATTGATCTACCACAAATTTGGCAAGGTTTATCCCCAGTAGGATGAATTGCTCTCGCGGTTTTTGATATCCACGCACCCTCCTTAGGTATTCCAAGTTTTTCTCTCTGCTCATCCCACCATTTCAACCGGGCTAATCCCATTTCACTACTTCTGGCAACAATCCATCTTATTCCACCATTTTCCTTATACAGAAAAGGCATGCCTCTGTAATTAGGATGATTCACAATAAATTTCATGTACTTAATGAAGTTTGGATGCCAAGTCCTTTTAGTTCTCATAAAATTTTGACTGCAAAGATTATCGCTAGCAATTATATAGCTTTTTGCTCCGAAATGCCAGAAAAAATGAATGTTTTTGTTTCTTTTTGGCGGCTCCGCCGCCCCCGCTCGCCTCCTGGGATAATTTCCCTTAAAG
Organism: uncultured Gammaproteobacteria bacterium; assembly: GCA_964394855.1. Classification (GTDB taxonomy): domain Bacteria; phylum Patescibacteriota; class Microgenomatia; order Daviesbacterales; family UBA10151; genus CAYMZD01. The sequence continues at coordinate 152,856 of CAYMZD010000002.1, forward strand.
GAGGGCTGCCGTCAGAGAAAATCTCGGAGTTTGGAATTTTCTAAAAACTTTCGGATAGGCAGCCCGACATTCGCGAGCCCCGTGAGAATTACTACATTTTTTTAAAAGACGGGGCGAGCCATCGGAATTAGTTGCGCAGTCCCGCCTCGAGGCGGGACAAGCGATAGGAAACAGAAGGGGTACAAATAAGAAAGGCGGGGGCGAAAAGCGGAATACCCCCGCAACGGCAGGCGATACTAAAACAGAACCAAAGATTACCAGAGACTGTAAAGCGAAAATAGAAAAGCAAAGATATCGGCGAGTCGCCCCCTAGGGCGACCTCTCGCCCAAAAGCGGGGGTGCCGCTTCCATTATTTTGGGTGGGTGGGTTAATGGGAATTTAGTACAGCCTACATTCTGCATTTTTGTTTTAAATATTTTTCTGCTAAAATAGGGAGGGTAGGCGGATTATAAATAATAAAAATCGCGCGCATTAAAATACTGAAAGTATTTTGCAAAAAATACTAGAGCGAGGCCGAAGGCCGAGCGGAACAAAAGCCCGCCGAAGGCGGGCTACCGATTCGACTTAAAGCGGGTTCGAATTTTTTTGTAAAGCTCGACTGAAAGAGGGTTTCCGTCCGATCAGACCCGGATGTTTTCTAAACTTGACATTTTAGAGTCAATCTTGTTAGTATATAGATACTAAAATCTCCTGCGACACCGAAAGGTCTTCGCAGGATTTTTTTGACAAAAATTTCCCTCTATTTGATGTATAATCAATTTTATGAAGAAACAAAGATGTATCATTCTTATTGATGGAAGCAACCTTTACTTCAAGCTAAAGGATTTGAAACTACATAATCTCCTAAGTTTTGATTTTTCTAAGTTCGTAAAGAAACTAGCAAAAGATTGTGATGTTGTTAGTATTACTTACTATGTGGGGAAAATAAGGACAGATGGAAGTGAAAAGACCCAAAAACTATTCAATAACCAACGAAAGCTATTTGCTCACCTTAAAAAGAATGGAGTAACCTATTCTCTTGGTTATCTTTTAAAGTCTGATGGCGTTTTCCATGAAAAAGGTGTTGATGTAAATATTGCAGTGGATATTCTTGTAGCCACATACGAGGACTTAGCTGATAGAATAATTATTACTTCTTCAGATACAGATCTTCTGCCTGCTATTAAGAAAGCAAAAGAGAAAGGTAAGATAGTTGAGTATGTGGGATTTTCCCATAAACCCAGTGTGGCAATGGTGGCTAATTGTTCAGAATCGACACTTCTTAAAAAAGAAGATTTAGAACCTTTTACTCTTAAATCCTATTCGATTTAAAGCGAGTTCGGATTTTTTTAAAAAGGTCGACCCATGAAAATTTCACTGGAAAAAGCCAAGCAGAATAAGCTTTTTTATTTTGTAGTTACTGGGGTAATTTATCATCCCAAATTAAAAAAATGTTTAATACTGCAGCGGTCCAAAAAAGAAGTAGCTCATCCTGGGCTATGGGGGGTTATCGGCGGAAAGCTGGAATGGGATGATTTAAAAAATAACCCCATTACTCGTAAAAACTTTGATATTTTGGATTGGGAGGGAATGGTAGAAAAATTAATCTTGCGAGAAGCTAAGGAAGAATGTGGTCTGGAAGTCGTTGACCCAAGATATCTAAATAGTGTGGCTTATCTTCGAACAGACAGAGTGCCAACCATTTGTTGCAAATTTGCTGTTAAAAGAAAAAAGGGGAGAATAAAATTAGCCCCGGAATTTGATGATTTTAACTGGGTTAATGTTCAAGAAGTGAAAAAGTATAAATGTATTCAGGGAATTGCGGAAGAAGTTGGTAAAACTATAAGAATATACTTACCTACTTGAGTGTAACATATATGTATGGATACACGAATACTTAGGAAAAGTTGGTACCTTGCAAAAAGTTTTATAGTGTGATTTAATCAATATATGGTTGGAAGTTCCAATAATGCAGATGCTAAATTAGCTGCTATTACGGCTGCCATAGCCGGTATCCAAAAACAATATGGTACAGGTGCCATTATGCGCTTGGGTGAGCGGGTGGAGAGACTGACCATTGATGTCATCCCGACAGGCTCTATTGCTTTGGACTTGAGCTTAGGTGTGGGGGGTTTACCCAAAGGTCGAGTGATTGAAATTTACGGACCAGAGGCTTCTGGAAAGACTACCATAGCTTTACATGTTATAGCAGAGGCGCAAAAAAAAGGCGGGGTGGCAGCCTTTATAGATGCCGAGCATGCGCTAGATCCTCAACGCGCTCAAAAAATTGGAGTTAATTTAGATGACCTGCTGATTTCCCAACCTGATACTGGTGAGCAAGCTTTGGAAATTGCCGAAGCGCTGATCCGTTCTGGTGGGATTGATGTGGTGGTGATAGATTCGGTAGCAGCGCTAACTCCCCGGGCAGAAATTGAAGGAGAAATGGGAGATGCAGTGATGGGCATGCAAGCTCGGTTAATGTCACAAGCTCTTAGAAAGCTGACAGCTGCTATTGCTAATACCAGAACGATCGTAATTTTTACCAATCAGCTGCGACAAAAAATTGGGGTGATGTTTGGTAATCCGGAAACAACCCCAGGTGGTTTGGCATTAAAATTTTATGCATCAGTTCGCCTAGATATTAGAAAAATTGAAAATATCAAAATGGGTGATGTGGTAGTTGGTTCGCGCCACAGGGTCAAAGTAGTTAAAAATAAAGTGGCTCCCCCATTTCGTATGGCCGAATTTGATATGGATGAAAATGGTATATCAAAAGAAGGCGAGCTTTTAGATATTGGTGTGGAGCTGGGAATTTTGACAAAATCAGGAGCCTTTATCAAATGGGATGATAATATTTTGGGGCAGGGTCGGCCGGCAGCTGTAGTTTATTTAAAGGAAAACCCCAAGGAAAAGGAAAAACTGGAAAAAGAAATTAGGGAGGCTTGGGGCGCGCAGAAACAAGGTAAGGAGATGGTTGTTGGAAAAGAAGAAGAGGATAAAGACATAGAAGAAGCAGTTTAATGTTCAGGCTTCTAATTTTAATCATTTTCTTGCTGGCCGTATTATCTCGTTTTTTATATTTCCCCGAAGATTTATATTTTGCCTTTGATCAAGCCAGAGATGGTTTTAAATCTCTGGAAGTAGTAAATGGAGATATTAAAATAATTGGTCCTCCGTCTGCCGCCTCGGATAAAATTTTTGCCGGACCGCTGATTTATTATATTTTCGGCCCGATTTATTTTTTAGGAAACAACAATCCGGAAGTTGTCTCTGCATTTTTGCGAGTTTGGAATAGCTTGGGTGTATTTTTGGTTATCGGGATAGGATGGATTTTATTTAATAAATGGGTGGGATTTTTAGCCGGCTTTTTCTATGCCATCTCCTATGAAGCTAGCCAATATTCTTTATTTTTATCCCATCAACCAATGGCTTCAGTCACTGTTTTACTTTTTTATTTAGGCCTGGCACTATTTATTTTTAAAAAAATCCAATGGGGACTTACTTTATCTTTTCTGGGATTAGGTCTTTCTATACAATTCCACTTTGTCTATACATTATTAATGGTAGTGCTTATATTATTTTTCATAATTTTCAAAAAACATTACCAGTTTAGTTTAAAACATATTTTTTATGCAGTAACAATTTTTCTTATAACCAGCTCTACATTTATTTTGGCGGAGGCGAAATTTCAATTTAGATTCTTAAGAACTTTTTTTGAGGGAGGAGGTTTTAAATTTTATCCTCAAGCAGCTACTTACTCTATGAAGAGGTTTTTACATGATAATATTTTGGCAAGTGATGTACTTTTATGGATAGTGGGTCTGCTACTTACTGGTGCCTTAATTTATTTTTTAAAAAAGAAAGAAGTTAAATTTCCCATAATATTTTTAATGGTTTGGTTTCTAGTTGGAGTGTCTCCCTATCTTCTTTCGGGAACTAATAGTTATTATTACTCTGCAGCAGCTAATGTTTCACTTTTGCTTTTTATATCCTATGTTATCTATTACTTACTATCAACTAAAATTCTTCTGGCTCTTTTAATTTTGATAGCAGTTTCAGTAAATAACTTATACTTGATTATTAACAATAACCCAAAGGGGGTTAATAGAGAATTTATAATTCAACCTGGGATGCTGCTAACATCAGAAAAACTTGTCCTGGATTATATTTATCAAAAAGCCCAAGGTCGTTTTTTTGCAGTCAATGGTTTAACCGTTCCTTTGGGAGTAAATACCACTTGGAGTTATTTATTTGAATGGTACGGACAACAAAAATATGGATACCTACCGGTTTGGGGTATGGAAGTGGCTTTAGGTTTTCCAGGACATTTAAAAGTAGAAACAAAAAGATCAAACCTTCCAGATAAAAGATTTACTATACTAGAGCCAACAGTCGGTATTAGAGATGTTGATATAAAAAAATTTTTTCAAGAAGAAAATTTTTTTTCTAAGGTCGTGGAAGAGAAAAAATTTGGTACTATAGCTGTACAATATAGACAAAGAATTTAATAATGGAACAAGCGAAGTTACTACAGAAAATTTATAGACTTTTATCCCAAAGAGTGCGAAGTGAAAAAGAAATTCGTGATTATCTAAAAAGGAAAAAAGCTGACATTGATGTTGTGGAAAAAATAATTGATCAATTAAAACAAATGAGTCTTATAGATGATGGGAAGTTTGCTAAGGATTGGGTAGAGTCTCGAAGAAGATCTAGGCAGAAAGGTATAAAAGCGCTCAAAATAGAGCTTTTACAAAAGGGAATCGAGCGCCAAATTATTGAGGAAGTTATCAGTAGAGAGATTCTAGTTGTTAGTGAAACGCAAGTCGCAGAACGGGCATTAGAGATGAAAATGAGGGTATGGAAAAATTTTGATCAAATGAATTTTAAGAAAAAAGCCATTGATTTTTTACTTCGCAAAGGCTTTGAATATGAGGTAGTAAAAGGAGTTATTGATAAATTTTTAAGAAAATAGTATAATAATTATTGCTTAAGGTAGTGGATAATACCAAAAAGTTTATGAGAAGTTATAGTGTAAATACAAATCTTATCTTCTCCAAGCCAGTTTAGTTTGGTCTAGCTTCCGCACCTTTAAGTATCAAAATGCAAAAAAGTTTTAGTCCCAAAATAACCAGTGAATCGGAACTCGCTAAACGTGAGGGAATTTTAGAAGAGCGAGAAAGACAAATAGCAGAGAAACAAAGATTAATTGAGGAAAAACTACAGGAGTTGGAAAAGCTTCGTAAAGAGTTAGTGGAAAAAGTGCAAAAAGTTGCCAAGATGTCCTCTGATGAAACTAAAAAAATTCTTCTGGAACAGGTAGAAAAAGATTTAAGTAGTGAAATTTCCCAAAAAATAAAGCAAGCAGAAGATGAGATTAAATTGCAATCAGATGAAAAAGCGAAAGAAATTTTAGCTGATGCCATTCTTCATGGAGCGACTGATTATATAGCTGAATTTACCACCTCCTCTGTTAATCTCCCTGATGAAGAGATGAAGGGTCGAATTATTGGAAAAGAAGGCCGAAATATCAAAGCTTTTGAGGGAGCAACCGGGGTTGATGTGTTAATGGATGATGAGCTCCCCAATATTTTAACTATTTCTTCCTTTGATCCGATACGGCGGGAAGTGGCCAAAGTGGCCCTGGAGCGGCTTATTGCCGATGGCAGAATTCAACCCCAAAGAATTGAAGAAATAGTGGAAAGAACCAAGGAGGATTTGGAAAAATTAATGTGTCAGGCTGGTGAGAAACTTTGTCAGGATGTGGGGGTTTATAACATGCCGACTGAAGTAGCCTGTTTATTGGGGCGCTTCAAATATCGCTACTCATACGGACAAAATATGATTGTTCACACTTTGGAGGAAACAAAAATTGGTATAGAGCTAGCTAAACAAATCGGCGCTGATATTAATGTGGTGCGTTTGGGGTGTCTTTTACATGATGTGGGAAAAATTTTAACTGATTGGGAGGAAGGAACCCATGTAGAAAGAGGAGTACAGCTGGCTAAAAAATTCAGCTTTCCACAGCAAGTGGTAAATTGTATTGCCGAACATCATGAGGATCAACCCTTTTCTTCGGTTGAGTCAATAGTAGTTTATGTGGCTGATGCCATATCAGGGGGAAGACCCGGGGCCAGACATGAAGATATCCAAGATTATATCAAAAGATTAGATGATATTGAGAAAATTGCCACCTCTTTTGATGGGGTGGAAAAGGCCTTTGCCCTGCAAGCCGGAAGAGAGGTTAGGGTGATTGTCACTGCGGAAAAAGTATCTGATGAGGAGTTGCCTAAGCTAACTCATGACATTGCCCAAAGGATTGCTAAAGAGGTGATGGTACCAGGAGCTGTTAAAATTACCGCCATTCGCGAGACTCGATATTCCGAAAGCACCATGACCACACCACAGAGTTTAACTAATAGTTGACAGATTAAGTCTGGAATGTTAATTTATCCACATCTATCCGAGAAACTCAATGGCTGTAGAAACTTTAACAGAATTAAAAGAAAGATTGAAGATACATCAAGGTGAACCAGTATTAGTGGTAACAAGAGTTTTAAGGGGTAATGGTCCTTGCAGCGGGCCCATAATAGATATTTCTCTTGAAGAAACTCTTTGTTTGGGCATTTGTACTCCCCCTTTTTTAGATCAAGTAAGAAATAGAATGCTTGATTTTACTATTCCCACTCCTTATCAAGCTGTCAGTACTGATAGATTTCATAGAGAGATGATAAAAAAAGAAGATGGTCCGATTGCGCATTGGAGAATGTTAAGTGGACATTTTGGGAGAACCTTAACACAGATTGATGGCGATCCAGAAGGTCCCGCCTCCCTTACATATAAAAACCATAAAGCTAAAAATATACTTGAGGTAGAAGTTGGAGACGAAGAAGTGACAACGTGGTTTATAAATCATGCTTATTTTGGCAGGATGCCAGTTTACGATAAAATGCTTCTAGACAGATTGGAAAAGACAGGCGAGAGAGTTGATTTGCAGCAATCCACTAAAGAAAAGCACTTTGATGCAACCGTACTTTATGGTTATCAAAAAATGAGAAAAGCCCTAGGGCTTGTACCGGCTATTTTACCGGTAGATATTCAAGAAATGGTTGATTCAGGAATTGAAACAAGAAGATTACAAATTCTCGATTTACTTGAGAGTTTATACGACGGCAGAAAGAGAACTAGTTTAAAAGAAAAGTTGCCAGAGGCTATTGATTGGGAAATGGATACCGGAGAATGGGTAGTTAGGAGAAATCCATTTCCGGGAGCTACACTTGAGATAGATGTCCCAAAATTTATCATAGCTATTAGAGAAATGATTGGGGCTTGACAATAGCCTAAACTTACACTATAAATAATTCATGACCAAAAATGAGTTAATTGAAAAAGTGGCCAAAAAAGCCTCTTTAACTAAAAGGGCTTCAGCTGATGCTGTCAATAGCGTTTTTAACTTAACCAGGGATGCACTAGTGAGGGGGGAAAAAGTGGTTATTACCGGATTTGGTACTTTTTTAATTAGATCCAGAAGAGCCAGACGTGGTAGAAATCCTCAAACAGGGGAAACTATCCAAATCCCCAATAAAAAAACTCCCGGTTTTGTAGCCGGAAAAACCCTCAAAAGATTGATAAAATAGTGGTATACTGTGTCCATACATGAGTAAACCTAAATTGGATGAGCAAAGCTCGCACGCTAAAAACATCAAAATTCCTCTGGAAGTTTTAAATGAGTTGTTAACTCCCAGCGAAGCTCGGATGTTAAAAAATCGCTGGCAAATCTTAAAACTTTTGGAAGATGGTTTATCAATTAGACAGGTGGCCAAAGAGGCCAAGGTCGGTACTGATACGGTTGTTCGAGTGGCCCGGATGTCTGATAAAAATTCTTTAAGAAAAGCTTTGGATAAAAATAGAGAATTAAATATTAAACCTAAAACCCCTTGGATTTTTGGCAAAAGTGAATAAGTTTATTTAAAAGTGGTAGCTAGTTTTTCCCACTGGGCCAAACGCAATTTTAATTGCGGATTAGCATCAATTATTTCTTTGGCTTTTTGCAAATGTTCCTTAGCTTGTGGCGGGTCATCTTCTCTTAACATCTCTGCTATTCTCATATGTCCGCCGGAGACCCAAACATCTTTATTGTAAGCCACTTCCTGATTAAATTCTAATTTTTTACCACCTGCCTCAAAATCTTCATCAGATAAAACCGGTACTGCTTCAAGTTCTACTAGAGCTTTTTCTGCTCTTTCTAAGGCTGATTTATCCCCTGCTTTATAGGCACAAGTTTCCAGATGGACTTTAAAATCAGCCACAATAGCAGCTCTTTTGTGAGGTTCCGGTGGGTTATTGATGATATTTTCCACAGCTTTTTGGTATGTGGCTACTGCATCTGGCAACTCTCCCAAAGTTTCCTGTGCTTTGGCCAGATTAAAAAGCGGTAGCGCTAAAGCCTGTTTATCCCCACTTGCTTGGGCCAGTTCCACAGATGCCATGGCTGTATGTTTGGCCAAAATTAAATAGTTTTTATCATCGGTTTTTTCAAATAAGTGACGGAGAGTTAAAAACCTGGAAGCTTGTACTTCAGCAAATCCCAGAGAATCACCACCTTGCTGATATGACACCGTGGCTTGATCAGTTAATTCCAAGGCTCTGGTAAAATCACCGCTTTCTCTGGCTTGTTCAGCCAAACCATGTAATCTTCTTCCTTCAGATTCCATGGCCATATTATACCATATTATATAAAGGGATTTTTGGTCAGATTAGTGAGAAAGAATAACTGGACCAGATTTTTAGGTAAAGGTATTCCTGTAAAAAATGGGAAAAATAAAAGAAAACTTAAGAACATTAAAATTAAAAGTGCCATGACAAAACTTTTATCTTTAATTTTATCTACTTGATATCCTAAAGCTAATACTAAAAAAGGTATGGAGGGGGAGTAATGGTATAAAAACATTACCCGAGGTGATAAGGCCCAGGGTAGCCAAAAAATAAAATATCCCAACAAAATGATAAATAAATTTCTTGAGCGCGTTTTAAGAAAATCAAATATGGTCAGAATTATGGCCAACACTCCTGTCCAAAAAACCAATGGATTACCCGATGCAAAAATGTTGGCAATTTTATCTTTTTGGTAATCCACGAAATACCAAACAGGATAAAGATTAAACGGCCAACTCCACCAGGGAGAACCATAATCATGAGTGGCTTTAAGGTTAGTATTATACCACCACATTTGTTTTTGCAATTCTAAAAAATTATTCCAACTACCGCCCAATAAAAAATACTGTGTATATGTAAAGGTATATATGATGAAAGGAATAAAAATAAAGATCGAGCTTAAAATAATGAAATCTTTAATTACTAAAAATAAAGAAAGTTTTTTAAATTCCTTTATATCATGGTTTATTTTTTCTAATCCAATCCAAAACCCAATTGCTATTAGCAGATAAGCGCCAGTCCATTTAGTAGCTATAGTTAATCCCAAACAAATACTAAGTATGAGTAGTCTGACATTTTTTTCCTCTGGTGGACCGGTTTTATATTTTATAAACGCCAAAAAACTCACCAAAATAAAAAAGACGATTACTATATCATTCATATTGATGCGGGATTGCACCAGCAGCAGACCATCCAAAGAGGCAATAAAAGAAGCCACAAGGGCAATAGTTTTTTTATCAGGGAAAAGCGAGCGGGCTATTAAATATATTAGAAAAATTATACCTACCCCTAAACCGACATTAACCACTCTCCACCCAAATGAATTAACGCCAAAAACTAAAATTCCCATGGCATCAATTAATTTAGCCAGGGGTGGATGAGTCCATCCATATGCGGTGCCGGCAATGGGAGATGTAGACTTCCACTCATAAGCCTCCTTGCTTCCTTTGGTAAATTCTATAGTGGTAAAGGCATTATAAACTTCATCAAAAACATAATTTTTGGGATAATCTAATCTATAAATCCTGGAAAAAAGGGAAAATATCAATATTAAAATTAAAGCAAGCGTTATTTTATTAAATTTTTTTAGCATAGCCTTTCTTAGAAATTATAGCAAAGATGGTAGAGTATAATCTAACCTGCTACTTAAAAAGATGAAAAAAATTTTAGTAATTTTAGGACCAACTGCCACCGGCAAAACTGATTTGGCTCTTGTCTTGGCCAAAAAATTTAATGGTGAGCTAATTGCTTGTGATAGTCGGCAAGTTTATATTGGTTTAGATATAGGAACTGGCAAGATGCCATCTAAAAAATTACCAATTAAAAAAGTAAGTAGATTTTGGGAAATAAATGGAATACGAATCTGGATGTATGATGTGGTTAGCCCCAACACTCAATACAGTGTGGCAAATTATGTCAAAGAGGCAACTCTAGTAATAGAGGGTGTTTTATCAAGAAAAAAATTACCTATTGTTGTTGGCGGAACAGGACTTTATTTAAAATCATTGCTTGAGGGATTATCTAATTTGGCAGTACCTGTTGATCTAAATTTAAGAAATGAACTGGATCAGCTAACTGTTGATAAGTTACAACAAAAATTAAAGAAGCTCTCACCAAAAAGATGGCATACCATGAATCAATCAGATAGACAAAATAACAGAAGATTAATTCGTTCTATTGAATTAGTCACTATGTATGGATACATGGAAACTAATAAAAAATATGATGGTTTGATAAAGAAATTTAAGGTGTTAAAGATTGGGCTGACTGCTCCCAGAGAGGTTCTTTACAAAAGAGTTGATCTACGAGTTTTATCGAGAATAGACCAAGGAATGATTGAAGAAGCAATAAGCTTATATAAAAATGGTCTAACTTTAAAAAGAATGAGAAAGTTAGGTCTTGAATATAGAGTACTGGCAGATTATCTAGATGGCAAGATTCAGACAGTGGATGAGTTAATAAAAATTATGCAAGGTAAAATCCATGGATATTTAAGACGCCAACTTACTTGGTTTAATAAAGAAAAAGATATTCACTGGTTTGATTTAACAGATGATCAATCTATGCCAGAAATAGAAAAATTAATTATTAAATGGTATGATAATGCACGAATAGACGATGTCTCGCAAAATTGATATTTCACACAAGACAATAATTTTTGTCACCATATTTTTGTTAAGTCTTTGGATTGTTTATCATATCCTAGATTTATTATTACTTTTATTTGTGGCTTTAATTTTTATGTCTGCTCTATCTCCTTTGATAAGTTTTCTTCAAAAACTAAAAATTCCTAAGGTTTTGGGAGTTTTGATAATTTATCTATTATTTTTGGGAGCAATTGGCGGACTGTTGACAGTTTCTTTTACTCCTTTGATTGAAGAAACAACCAAACTGGCACTGACTCTGCCATCTGCTTTGGCAGATTTGCTAAAAGTTAATAATTTAGATCCAAATGTTATTCAATCTGAAGTGAGTAATTTATCAAAAAATTTGTTTTCCACTACTAGGGCAATTTTTGATAACATCATTACCATAATTTTTCTTTTGGTCTTGACATTTTATCTATTGCTGGAAAGAGAAAACTTGGAAAAAAGAGCTGCTTTCTTATTCACGGGCCAAGAAGACAGGATACAAAAGTTATTAATGGAGATAGAGGGAAAATTAGGTGCCTGGCTTCGTGGACAACTTTTTTTGAGTTTAATTATTGGGGTGCTGGTTTATTTAGGGCTATCTGTTTTACAGATTCCTTATGCCCTATCGCTGTCAATTTTAGCTGCCTTTACTGAAGTTATTCCTGTAATCGGCCCAATTATTTCTGCTATTCCAGCCATTCTTTTAGCATTGACTATTTCTCCGGTTTTAGCGGCAGTTGTTACAGCAATGTATTTTGTTATCCAACAATTAGAAAATCATCTGGTGGTGCCACAGGTAATGAAAAAGGCGGTAGGTTTAAATCCTTTGGTGGTAATTTTGGCAATTGCTGTCGGGGGAAGGCTTTTAGGTATTGGCGGAGCCCTTTTGGCAGTACCTATTGTGGTGGTTTTGCAAATAATTGTGTTGGATATTCTAAGAGAAAAAAATGCCTAGGAAGCTTGTAAGCCAGATTCTGTTTTAAGGCGATTATTTATCTAGTGCTCCTGACTTAGACCTTTAGGCGAGTAACCTGGTCATATCTAGGATTGCAGCGGGGAGGATTGCCTCTTTTCACCCTCTACCCCATACCAGATGGTATAGGGTGAGTCGTAGTCTCTGTGGCTCTCCAGCCAAAGGCTGGTCGTCCTTTGGACGAAACTAGCGGTTACCCGTGGATCGATTACTCGACCCCACCCTTACTCTGTGCTGTCTGGACTTTCCTGAACGTAACAAATCACTTGGTGACTGTGTACGTCCCAATCACCCATCTTCCTAGGCCCTGATATTATACTATAAAATAATGTAGGAATCAATCTTTGGGAAGATAAGAATGAATTTCTTGTAGTAATTGATCCAAGTTTAAAGATGATTTAATAATATACCCTACAGCACCCAGCTTTAAGGCTTTATCAATAATTTCTTTTTCTCCTACTACTGTTAAAATCACCACCGGAATAGTTTTAGTCTGGGAGTTATTTTTTAATTTTTCCAAAACCTGAAGACCATTTAAGTTGGGCATGATGATATCTAAAAGTATTAAATCCGGGTTATTGTCTTGAGCTCTTTTAATCCCCTCCTCGCCGGAAGTAGCTAGTTCCACTCGAAAATTTTCTAAACTCAACATATTTTGATACATCCGACCCATATATTCGTTATCCTCAATGATTAATATTCTTTTCATATCTTAAATTATACAATATTGGCCAAGGGTAAGGTAAAATCAAAAATCGAACCCTTGCCAATTTGGGAATACTCCAGTTTAATTTGTCCCCCCATACCCTCAACCATAAACTTAGCAATATAAAGCCCAACCCCAGTACTTTTGGAAGTGGCTCGGGTGAGGATATCATCAGATGCCAGCTGAAATTTTCTAAATATTAATCTTTGATTTTGGGTTGATATTCCCTGACCGGTATCCTTAATAATAATTTTGGCCATATTTTCCTCGACTTTTAAGTCAATGGTAATTCCTCCCTGACTGGTAAATTTTATGGAATTATCCAAAAGATTTAGTAAAACTTGTTTAACTTTATTTTGGTCAGCCCCAACCCTGGGTATCTTAGCTGCAGAGTTAAATTTAATGTAGAGTCCTTTGTCTTGAGCGAGCTGTTTTAAGTTTTGGATGATTTCTTTTATCAGAGTTTTAACATCAAAAACTTCCTTTTTAAATTCAATCTTTCCTTGTTCAAAACGAGAGATATCAAGAAAATCATTGACAATATTAATAAGCTGTAGGCTGGAATCATAGATATCATCTAAAATTTTATTAAATCTTTCATTCTCGTGATTATAATGTTTTTTGATAATTTCAGTATTTCCCCTAATCACAGCTAGAGGAGTTTTTAACTCATGGGTAGCAATAGAGAAAAAATCCTTTTTAGAGCGCTCGAGGATATTTCCTTCTGTGACATCCTCAACTAAAATTACCGCCCCAATAAATTCTAAACGGATTTTTGGTTTTTTATTAACTAAAACAATGGGGGTTAAATAAATATGTAAAAAAAGATTTTTGAAACTTAAATTATTGGCACTAAATGATTTTCTTTCTTCCAGGCATTTTTTAACTTGAGTTCTAATATCAAAACAATCTTTTAAATTTGAGGAGACAAGATTCATATCACATTTTAAATTGATTAAATTAGGATCTGTCATAGCATTTTTTATATTGGGATAATCACTACAAAGAAGAACTTTGGCCGCAGTATTGATAGTTTCAATCTCGCCTTTTTGATCTGTAATAATAAATCCGACATTAATTGAGTTTAGAGCAGCTTCTAATTTGGCCTTTTCTTTTTTAAGCTGGGATAAATATTTTTGAAATGGGAAAAATATCATAATTTTAGTATATACTAAAATGGATGCTGGCAAAAGTTCTATCTGGCGCCAATGTGGGTTTGGATGCTGTGGCTGTAAATGTGGAAGTTGATATTGCCTCAATGGGACTGCCTTCATTTACCATTGTTGGTTTGGGTGATAGAGCGATAGAAGAAAGTAAAGAAAGAGTCAGGGCCGCCATTAGAAATACCGGTGGCGATTTTCCCGCAAGGAAAATAACCATCAATTTAGCTCCGGCAGATCTGCCCAAAGAAGGCCCCTCGTATGATTTACCAATCGCTCTGGGTCTTCTTTTAGCGGCAGAGCAGATTCCAAAGATCAGTCCGGGTTTTAATTTAAACGAAACGTTGGTGGTGGGAGAACTTTCATTGGACGGAACTTTGAGAAGAACACAAGGTATATTGCCTTTGGCAATTTTGGCTCATCAGCTAGGTTTAAAAAAAATAATAATTCCTCAAGCTAATGCTGAAGAAGCAGCCATAGTAGAGGACTTGGAAATTTTTGCCTTTGATAATTTACAACAAGTTACACAGGTATTATTAGGTCAAACAAAGATAAAGGCTGTTAAAAAGAAAAAAGTTCATCTAGAAGAAGATCTCAATTACGAATATGATTTTTGCCAAATTAAGGGTCAAGAGCAAGCCAAAAGAGCCTTGGAGATTGCAGCAGCAGGAGGACACAACGTTTTACTCAAAGGTCCACCTGGAGCTGGTAAAACCATGTTGGCCAGAAGCTTTCCTTCAATTTTGCCTCCTTTGACTTTGGAAGAGGCCATAGAAGTGACTAAGATTTATTCTATTTCTGGTAATTTACTCACGGGTCAATCTCTGATTGTCACTAGACCATTTCGCAGCCCTCATCATACTGCTTCGTATGTTGGTTTAATCGGCGGGGGAAATTCCATTAGACCAGGGGAAGTGTCGTTGGCCCATCGCGGGGTACTATTTTTGGACGAATTGCCAGAGTTTCAAAGACAGGTTTTGGAAGCACTGCGGCAACCCCTAGAAGATCACCATGTGACCATTTCCCGAGCCTCTGGGTCTTTAACTTTTCCCTCCCAATTTATTTTAATGGCTGCTCAAAACCCCTGTCCATGTGGATTTTTAGGGGATAGAAGAAGGAACTGTAGCTGCATGCCAGGGCAAATTGCCAAATATCAACGTCGTGTATCTGGACCATTTTTAGATAGGATTGATATTCATCTGGAAATACCAGCGGTTGAAGTAGAAAAACTTTCAGGCAATCTGCTTGCAGAGGACTCTAAAACTATCAGGCAAAGAGTGACCTTGGCCAGGAAGAAACAGCAGCAAAGATTTAGGGGAAAGTTTCTGACCAATTCAGAAATGGGCAATAGTGAGATCAGAGAATTTTGTCAAATTACCCCGGATGGTTTGAATTTACTCAAAATGGCTATATCTTCTTTGAATCTCTCCGCCAGGGGTTATCATCGGGTACTTAAACTTTCCAGAACTATTGCTGATTTGGCTGGCTCTGAACCAATTTTAACTGAGCATGTGGCTGAAGCCTTGCAATATAGGGCCAGAGATGAGGCGGTGTGAAAACCCCATACCAGATTGGTACAGGGCTTTCACAGATTGAAGTTAAACACCACCGATTCTAAACATAGAAGTGCCACAAACAGGACAAGTACCTTTGGCGGCTTTTTTGCCATTTTTCATAGTCACTTCTTGAACATTTTGTGCATCTCTTTTTTGTCGACATTTTACGCAATACATTTGTGCCATAGTTATACCTCACCCCCTTTCAATCCGATTAAATCGGATTTCAAAATAGTCTCAGCTTGCTAGATAGCTGGCTAAAATAAATTATGAACTGGGCTGCAATTGCCAGGGAGGCGAGAATTAAAATCTTGCGAAGGTCCTGTTTGAGATAAGCAAGGTCAGTTCGGAAGGAACCGGAAGGACTCTGTAAGTCGGAGATATCAGAAGATCTGATAGATCTGGTTGGTTGATTATCCGAAACACCGATTTTCCGAGTTATTCCGAGTTGTTCTGAACCCTTGCCATACAGCTGCATATTGAGCAGTTTGAGGCGCTTTTCTATGTCAGACTGTTTATGAGTACGCATAATAGGCATGACATGAGCCTACCACGCACAAGCGAGCTTTGTCAAGCACCAATTCCGATTAAATCGGAACCAATTGAACCTAAAACTATAAGATTTGTGTTAAAATATGAAAGATGATAAATAGAAGGGAATTTTTGGAAGTTTCAGCTGCTGTGGTGGGTGCTCCTTTTATACCCAAAGTACCTTCTTTTTTGGAAGATGCAAGAGTAATCACTCATGGGGATAGGGATAAACCTCAAGTGGCTTTAACTTTTGATGACGGGTTTTTGCCTCGGCAGGTTGAAAAAATTGCCGAGATAGCAGATCAATATGGGTTAAAATTTACCTTTTTCCCGGTGGGTTGGAGGGTGATGGATAGAAATCCAGATTTGTGGAGAGATGTTTACCTAACCGGTCATGAAATTGAAAATCATAGCCATTCCCACAGGATTCTTAATTCTAGATTAGTTAAACCGTTGGAAATGGTTTATGATATCGGTTTGCACGGGCAGGTCCTAAATGAAATTTTAAGAGAGGAATATCAAGAAAAGTTTTTCCGTCCTCCCGGAGGGTATATTGAGCAGGCAGTAATTGAAGCGGCTAATGGTTTAGGTTTAGCAGTAGTGACATGGTCACTATCAAGCGGAGGAACATCAAGGTTAGCTTCACCAGATAGTTCATTTGCCAATGTGTCCAGGGCCACAAATGGGGATATTGTACTGTTGCATTGTATTCCTAATGATACTGCGAGGCTTCCTGATATGATAGAAGTTTTAGAGCAAAAGGGTCTTGATTTGGTCACCTTGGCCACTTTATTGGAGTAAACAAAATTTATTCAATTGATCCCGATTTAATCGGGATTGACAAAATTTTTTACTCAAGTTATGATAAAAGAGTAACTTATGTATTCGGATTGGGTGATTGTTCTAAGCGCGGTTTTTTTGGTTTGGCTGGTAATTTTAACATATCAGAACTGGAAAGAGAGAAAACTTTTATCAGAGCTTTTTGCAAAATCTGGGGAGCGAGATATCAGGAAAAAATTTGAAGAGATTTTAAAGGGTGTAGGGGAAGCAAGACTCAAAAGTTTGGATCTAGATAAAAAAATTGCGACTTTAAGAGAAGATAGCTTAAGCTACATCCAAAAAGTAGCCCTTTTGCGCTATAACCCTTACGAAGATACAGGTGGGGACATAAGTTTTTCTTTAGCTTTACTGGATGACAGGGGAAATGGGCTAGTGGTGACTAGTTTACACGGTAGGGCAGGGACCAGAATTTTTGCCAAGGATGTCACAGAAGGAAAAGTAGGAAAGTATAACTTTTCTAAAGAAGAAGAGCGAGTAATTAAGAAAGCTATGGGAATTAAATAATTTTATGAATAATATTAAGGAAGTTTTTGAAAATTTAACTGATTTACAAAAAATTTTGGTAACTTTAATTTTGATATTGGTGTTATATGGTGCCTCCGCCACTGTTTCTTACTCCATATTTAGCCGTGTTAATATTTCCGGCGGTCCTATCAGTTTAGTCACCTCTTTACCTGGTCCATCAAATATAGTAGAGGAAGATCCCAACGAACCAAAAACTGAAAGTTGTCCCCTAGATGGTAGTAAACATACCCAAAAGGCTTTCCAGTCTTGGGAAAAAAGACGCCCCTTGGCAGTGATGATTGAAAACCACTCGGAAGCAAGGCCACAATCCGGGCTATCCTCTGCCAATATTGTTTATGAGGCAGTAGCCGAAGGAGGTATTACTCGCTTTATGGCTATTTTTTATTGTAATTTAGCTGATGTTCAGGTAGGGCCAGTGCGCTCTGCCAGGACATACTATTTAGATTGGCTGGGTGAATATGACGCTCTTTATGCTCATGTGGGCGGGGCCAATACTCCGGGGCCAGCTGATGCCCTCTCGCAAATTATAAAATATGGAGTTAAGGATTTAAACCAATTTAGTATTGGCTTTCCAGTTTTTTGGAGAGATTATCAAAGATTGGGTCATCCTGTGGCCACTGAACACACCATGTACTCGACCACTCAAAAATTGTGGGAGATAGGAGCTAAAAGAGGTTGGACCAACCAAGATGAGGATGGTCTTTCTTGGCAGAAAAATTTTACTCCCTGGAAGTTTAAAGATTCCACGTCAACTGCCCCAGGCCAGGCCACCAGCATTACAGTTAATTTCTGGGAAAGCCAATCAGCTTATAAAGTGGAATGGGTTTTTGATGTAGATAATGGTTCATATAAAAGAAAAAATGGAGGAGTCCCTCAGATGGACTTCAATAATAATCAGCAGCTGATGGCTAAAAATATTATCATCCAATTTGAGAGAGAATCCCATGCTAATGATGGTTACGAAAATAATGTTCACCTTCTTTATGGAACAACGGGTAGCGGCCGTGCTTTAATATTCCAAGATGGGAAGGTAGTGGAAGGTAAATGGATAAAAAATTCCAGAACTGCCAGAAGTAAATATGTTGATGATAAGGGTAAAGAAATAGAATTTAGTAGAGGTTCAATTTGGATTCAGACTGTCCCGGAAGGATCAAAGGTTGCATACTAGCTAATCTTAGCTGTCCAGAAAGGTGGTGAATAAATGGAAGAGCTAATTGTTTCCCGCGTCCGGGTAAAAATACTACAACTTTTCCTTTCTCAACTAGAAAGTTTATTTCATGTCCGTGAAATTGTCCGCCGCACAGAAGAAGAAATTAATGCGGTCAGGCGTGAGCTTGCTCGGATGGAAAAGTTTGGTATGGTAGTATCTGAATGGCGAGCTAACAGAAGATTATATCGTTTTCGAAAAGATTACCTTTTTTTTAGAGAACTTTTGGCAATGGTGGCTAAAACCACTGGACTGGGCGGAGCTATTGTGAAACATAGAGCAAAGTTGGGCAAAATAAGATTTGCCTTTTTATCTACCAGGTATCTTTATTCCAAGCAGTCTGGATCAGAAGATGTTGATCTGCTTTTGGTAGGACAGATAGTTTTACCGGAATTGCAAGCCATAGTCAATAATGAGCAAGTTAAAAGAGAGTTAGAGATTAACTATTCTCCTATGCCGGAAGAAGAATTTCGCTTTAGAGTGAAGCGGCGCGATCCCTTTATTTTAAGAGTACTGATTCAACCAAAAGTGATGCTAATTGGTGAAGAAGCAGATTTGTTAGAAGGTGTCATAGCTTAATTTTTGGACAATCCTACTTACCTTCTCGCGGATCAAAAATACTTTTAAAAGATGAAATCTAAAATACTTCTATCTTTAATTTTATTAATTACTTTGGCAGCTATTTTAGTAAATTTTTTACCCTTTTTCCCGTTGAAGCTGGGGTTAGATCTGCAAGGCGGAACACAGCTTATTTTACAGGCGCAAATGGATAAAATAGAGGAACAAAATCGTGATAGCGCTTTGGAATCCGCCAGGCAGGTGATAGAAAAAAGAGTCAATTTATTTGGAGTGACAGAGGCAGTTGTGCAGTCTTCCAAAATAGGGGAGGAACGAAGAATCTTGGTGGAACTACCTGGTTTAAAAGAGCCTGAAGCCGCTGCCAATTTAGTTGGGAAAACCGCCCAGCTCGATTTCAGAGAACTTCCGGCTACGGGTGAGGCTAAACCAACTGGTTTAACAGGAGCTGATCTTAAAAAAGCCCAAGTTAGTTTTGGTGGAGGAGGTAATGTAAAAAGTGGGCCAGAAGTTGCAATTGAGTTTACAGATGAGGGAGCTAAAAAATTTGCGGAGCTTACCAAAAGAAATATCAATAAACCTCTGGCTATCTTTTTAGACAACCAATTAATTTCTGCCCCAATTGTACAACAAGAAATTGTCGGTGGCAGTGCTGTTATCACCGGTCAGTTTAGTGTGGAAGAAGCTAAAAATTTAAGCATCCAGCTTAATGCCGGAGCCTTGCCAGTGCCAATTAAAGTCTTAGAAGAAAGACGGGTTGGTCCCACACTGGGCCAAGAATCAGTCAATAAAAGTTTGGTGGCAGGGATTATTGGACTTTTGGCAGTCGTAATTTACATGGGTTTATATTATGGTTGGTGGGGATTGTTGGCTGATACATCTTTGCTTATTTATACCTTTTTAGTACTGGCCATTTTTAAGACTGGAGGTTTTATTTTGCCGCCGATCACTTTAACCTTGGCTGGAGTGGCCGGATTTATTCTTTCAATCGGTATGGCAGTGGATGCTAATATCTTAATTTTTGAAAGAATGAAAGAAGAAAGACGATGGGGTAAGTCAAAACAATTAGCCCAAGAATTGGGATTTAATAGAGCTTGGACATCCATCTGGGCATCTAATGTTTCCTCCTTAATAACTGCTATAATTCTTTATGCATTTGGGACATCTTTAGTAAGGGGGTTTGCCATAACTTTGAGCATAGGAGTTTTGATTTCCATGTTTACAGCAGTGGTGGTAACCAGGACACTTTTGAGATTAATCATAAAATGATATGACAAAAAAGTTTAATACAAAAAAACCACACTTCGAATATTTAAGGAAGAGATGGACCCAAAAACACCGTCAGTTGCAAAATGAACTTTGGGAAAAACATAAAGATGTTGGTAGACAACTGGCTATTAGTGGAATTGGAGGATTAATGCTTTTGACTACCCCGGCAGCAGCAGCCTTGCCAACTACCCATCTTTTGGCTGGTGGAGGACAAATTGTCCGGGATACAGATAAAAATGTTTTATTGGCAGCAAAGCTAAGTAGTATAGTTCCCAATGAGATGAGGAGTTTAAATGCTGAAGAAGAAAAAGAAATTGCCAAAATTTTATCAAATAGTTTTGGCTTTCCAATTATGCCAGAACTACAAGGAAAAAGATTAAACAGGACTTATGGTTTAATTGGTGGGGAACAACACTTATATCGTTACCCTGGGGATAATTTATATAAACATGCAGATACAGCTGTAGATGCAGCCATGTATGGACCGGCTGGTATTGCTCCTGGTTTGGGAGCATGGGGTCACTTTGCCCCCAGCGAAGCAGAGTTTAGTGAAAAAAATAAGTTACAAGAGAGATATTATTTGGCAGTGCAAACTTTTTTAGCCCCGGGGTTTGCAGAAAGAGTAGGAGAATATAGAGACTTTTTTAAATTTAGAAAAATGTTGGTGGTAAATCCCAAAACTGGTCAAGCCGTGGTGGCGGTGGTGGGGGATGCAGGGCCATCCCAATGGACAGGAAAACATTTAGGCGGTTCCCCTGAAGTAATGCATTTTTTGGGTTTGGCACAAGGGCCAAGAAAAGGAGCAGTGCTGTATTTTTTCGTTGATGATCCAGATGACAAAGTTCCTTTGGGACCAGTGAAAGCACAAAACATCCAAGGATAAATATGAATTACTTTTTTACCAAATATATTGTCATAGAAGACATTTTAGAAAAAATGGATGAGATGGATCTTTCAGACGAAGAAAGATGGTACCTAGCTAGCTTGATTGATTCCTCCCTGCATCATGCTATTTTAAGTGAGATCTTATCCAATTTAAATGCAGATGATAAAAGACTATTTATTAAACACTTTAATAACAATCCAGGAAATGAAAAATTATTGGAATTTTTAAATGAAAGGATTGACCACATCGAAGACAAAATTAAAAAAGTTACAGAAGATTTAAGAAAGGAAATGCATGAGGATATTAAAAAAGCCAAAAAAGTTAAGAATGCAGAATAGATGCTAAAAATATGGATTTGATGCGCTTTAAGCTATTATACTTTGTGTTTTCTCTTGTCCTAATTTTGCCAGGATTATATTTTTTGATAACTGCTGGATTAAAATTAGGGATTGATTTTACAGGAGGAGCACTACTGGAATATAAATTTGAAAAACCAGTCAATTTACAAGAATTAAAAAATATAGTCACTGAAAATGATGTCACGGTTGGTCAGATTTTATCTGCTGGTAGTAACTCCTATATTGTTCGTACTAAACCACTTGATCAAGAGAAAATTAACTCCCTTAAAAAATCTTTAACAGAAAAATACGGCCAAGTGATTGAGCGACGGGTGGAAAATGTGGGACCGGTGATTGGTCAGGAGTTACAAAAAAAAGCTCTGCTGGCACTCTCCGCAGCATCCGTTGCGATTGTTTTATATATTGCTTTTACTTTTAGAAAAATTCCTAAACCAGCCAGTTCTTGGAGGTTTGGGGTAACTACCATTGTGGCACTGTTGCATGATGTGCTAATGGTGATTGGTGCTTTTGCCATTTTGGGAAAGTTTTTAAATGTGGAAGTTGATGCTTTATTTATCACGGCACTTTTAACAATTATTGGTTTTTCGGTTCATGATACCATTGTAGTTTTTGATCGGATTAGGGAAAATCTTTTGAAAAATATTAACAAAAAATTTAGTGAGGTGGCCAATTTGGCAGTGGTACAAACAATGGGAAGGTCTTTAAATACTTCATTAACTGTGGTTTTTGTTTTGTTGGCCCTGCTACTTTTTGGTGGGGAAACTATCAAATGGTTTGTGGTGGCCCTTTTAATAGGAGTGATTTCCGGTACCTATTCTTCCATTTTTAATGCTACTGCTTTGCTTGTTTGGTGGGAAGAAAAACTAGGTCATTGAGATTGCTTTGATTCTTCTTAAAAGATAATCTCTAGTATTTTTAGAAGAATCCTCCAAGACTTCTTCAAAGAGTTTTTGTAAGATTTCACCAACTTTGGGGCCTTCCTTAATTCCCAAAACTTTCATTACCTCATGGCCGCTGACTTTTAAATCAGAGATGGAAAAGGGTTTTTGCATGACTTGATGAATACGCTCGCGGAATTTTTCCATTCTCCAAGAAACAGCCTTCTGGGTTCCTCCTCCCAGTCGATCCCCAATACGAAGATCCATCATATCATCAATATTTTCTACCCCGATATTTTTGATGAAGCGGCGGATAGCAGCATCGGTTTGTCGCTCGTCAACAGTAAATAAATGCCATCTGACTAATTTAAAAAGTTTATCAGTCTGTTTTTTAGACAAATTAAATCTTTTAGCAAGCGCCAAAACTAGTCTTCCGCCAACTACGTCATGATTATAAAAAGTGACATTACCATCAGGGGTAATTTTGTGGGTATCTGGTTTGCCAATATCATGAAGTAGGGCTGCCAGCCTTACCAAAGGGTCTTTTGACGGACAGTGTTTAAGTGTTAATAGGGAGTGTTCTCCAATATCATAAACTCTGTCATGTTTTGGTCCTTCCTGCACAATTCCAAAACATCTCTCGAGCTCTGGTAGAATAATTTCCGCTATCCCCAACTCCCTTAATCTCATTGTACCTATGTATGGATTCGTGGATGCAAGAAGTTTAAATAATTCATCACGCACCCTTTCATGGGAAACTTGCTTAATAAGCTGAATATTTTTTCTAATAGCCTCAAATGTATCATTTTCTATATCAAATTTAAGTTCTGTGGCAATTCTAGCAGCTCTTATTAAGCGAAGAGCATCTTCATTGAACCGATCATTGGGATTACCCACTGTACGGATTATTTTTTTTCTGATATCATCTTGCCCATTGAATGGGTCGAAGACTTTTGGAGGGCTTAGGGCTATAGCATTAATAGTAAAATCACGTCTTGCCAAATCCTCCTCAATTCTATTAGTCCAAGCAATTTTCCCAGGATGGCGGAAATCTTCATAGGCCCCCTCTTTGCGCATGGTGGTAATTTCATACACATTCATGTTTATAGCAGACACCTGGAAGGTGGGCTTTGACTCCTTCCAGGTGGTTTTAACAGGAATTCCAACAGTGCCAAATTTATTATCGTAAAATCCTTCAGGAAAAATTTTTAGGATTTCTTCCGGTTTAGCATCAGTGGTAAAATCCCAATCGGAAACTGCTCTTTTCATCAAAAGATCGCGTACTGCCCCACCGACAATGTAAATTTGAAATCCGGCTTTTTGGAATTTATCTAATATATTTTTTACATCATGCGGTAGTGTATAATTCATGATGTAATTGTACCTCCAAGCCATATGAAATGGAAAGTATTGCCCAAAAAATCTAATGATTTGATTAAACAACTGCTTATTAATAGGAGGATAAAAACCAAGGAAGAATTTGAAAAATTCTTTAATCCTAATTTAGGAGATTATCAAAAAGATTTGTCAATTCCCGGGATTTCCAAAGCCACAGAGCGAATAAAAAAAGCCATTAAAACGCAAGAGTTAATTATAGCCTATGGAGATTTCGATGTTGATGGGATTGCTGGGGCAGCTATTTTATATTTAGGGCTTACTAAAATGGGGGCTAAAGTCTTGCCTTACATCCCTCATCGGGAAAAAGAAGGTTATGGTTTATCTTTTGTGGGTTTGGATTTTGCCAGAGATGCCGGTGCTTCTATAGTGGTGACAACAGATACCGGCATTGTGGCTTTTAGGGAGGCCAAATATGCCAAAAGTTTAGGACTAGATTTAATTATTACTGATCACCATGAGCCCCAAGGGGTAAAAAGGCCTGATGCTTTTGCCATTGTCCACTCGCTTACTCTTTGTGGGGCTGCAGTAGCTTGGACGCTAGTAAAAGATGAAGAACTTCTGGATTTAGTGGCCATTGCCACAGTAGCAGATATGATGCCTCTTTTAGGAGTAAATCGGGTTTTGGTAAAAAAGGGTTTAGCAAAGTTAAATTTAACCAAAAGAATTGGGTTATTGGCTCTTTTTCATGAGGCAGGAATATCTTTGGGGAAAATTGGTGCATATGAAATTGGCCATATTATTGCCCCACGTTTAAATGCCATGGGAAGATTGGAACATGCTATAGATTCCTTAAGACTTCTTTGTACTAAAGATGTAAATAAAGCCAGAAGACTGGCCAGTTTGGTAGGGGAAACAAACACAAAACGCCAACTCCTAACTCAAGAAGCTGTCAATGAGGCCAAACTGCAAATAGATGGCAAGGAAAAAATTCATATTTTGACATCAGCTGCTTGGTCTCCAGGCATAATTGGTTTGGTGGCAGCCAGAGTTTGTGAGGAAACGGGAAAACCAGCCATTGCTATTTCTCTGGGGCAGGAAGAGTCAAGAGGTTCTGCTCGCTCCAATGGTACAGTTAATGTGGTGGAGGTTATCCGAAGTTGTTCTGATATTTTAGTGGCAGTAGGAGGACATTTTGGTGCGGCTGGATTTACCATTGCCACAAAATATTTAAAAGTATTCCAAAAAAGATTGGAAAGCATGGATTTACCAATAGATCAAGAGGAAAGAATTTTGGAAATAGAAGCTGAAATGCCTGTCAAAGAATTAACTTTGGAACTGGCCAAAAACTTAGAGGATTTTGAACCTTTTGGAATAGGCAATCAAAAACCTATTTTGGCCACATCTAATATGCAGATTTCAGATTTAAGAACAGTTGGTGATAATAAACATCTGAAAGGTAAAGCAGATGGAATAGATTTCATTGCCTTTGGTATGGGGGAGCTCATAAATCAGTTGGTTTACCCTGAGCGAAGTCAAAGGGTTAACATGGCTTATACTTTGGAAATAGATAAGTGGGACGGTAGGGAAAAACTGCAGCTTAAGGTTAAGGATATAAAACTTAATTAAAAGGATCCCATCTGAAACGCTTCACCACTCGTTCCATGGTCGCGAAGTCTCCAGAAACTATAGCATCCTCCAATAATTGAACTATATCTGGTTGGCCAACCCCACTACCATTTGCTCGACTCTTTCGAACCTCGGCATCAAAGTTGTAGCTTATTTTTGGTGGCGGCTCTTGAGAGTTAGCGACATCTCCCATTACACCACCTCCTTCTTTTTCACAATCTGCCATAATTTACACCCCCTTTCAAGTATTAAAAAACCTCCCCTTGTGGGAGGTCTAAGTCCTTTCTTTTTTAGATAAAAATTTACCTAAAAAGACCTCCCAAAAAAGTGGTCAAGATGACCACCAAAAGGAGGCCAAGCAAAATTTCAATTCTTCTTAAATCCAAACTTTCAACTTTTGACATGTAAAAAGCAAAGCTTAAATAAACTTTGCTATTTTTATTTTAGCATTGCTTCTAACCTTTTGTCAAGGATTTGTGTATGAGCTGGTAATTTGCCATTTGTTCCACCATTAACTATTCTAATCCACTTCAGATCTCCTCTTTGCAAAGGACACTCGACTCCGCCTCCTGGTTTTGGTAAAACACCATCCTCGTGAGTACAATGTCTTAATCCTGTAGGATCCATGTAGCGACATCTGATTACTCGTTTATCCTCTACTTGCTCGCAGGGCTGAATTAATCCACCGTTCTCAATAACTTGTCTTGCAGCCATTACAGCTGCGATTGGTGAGTAGATCGGCTGCGTTACCAATTGTCCATAGGGAAACCGATTCCAGCATTTACCATCCCATTCAAACATGGCTGTCTCGCCACTACTTGGATTAGTAGATAACGCTCTTTCTCCTGGTTTATAAATTAATTCAGTTTTTTCTACTGGCATAATTTTTCCTCCTTTCAAAAAGAATTAAATATGTAATTTCTTTTGCGGTTGGGCGAACGATGGTAATTCAACCCAACCGTATTTAAAGTTATCCTCGTCCATTATCTTCTCATCCATCGAGGATTATGGTAAGTTCTTTTAACTTCTTGATAATACCCTCCTTCATTTGGACCACCTAAGGTTCGTGCACGTTCAACATAAACCTTATCCCAGTAGGATATCCTGATAGGACGCTCACACAGAGTAACAGCGAGAATCGGCTGTTTTCCGTCTCCACCTTTTCTAAGTTTATCGGTAGCTCCTTTTCCTTCTTGAGTTAAACCAATAACCCTTCTACCTCCAACAGCCGGGCTTTCTACCACAAGAATTTGTCTGTTTTGTCTTGCTTCTATTCCGCTGACATCTACATATAATGGGCTTCCATCTAGCATGTGATATGGTCCAGTTTCATCTGGCACATCAGCAACTAATTGACCATTTATTCTTATTTCTGGTGACATATCTCTCACCTCCTTTCAAATGTTGGCATTAAAAAACGCCCGTATCTCCTTTCCATTTCTGAAAAAGAAATACGGGCGATCTTTCGCGGTACCACCGTACTTTTGTACTTATCCTTGCTCCATACTTCGGCTTCGCTCAGTACGACACAAGTTTGTTCTATAACGGGAACTTCCCGTGCAAGACTACTTTTAGTTCACCTTGCCGGCTCATAGGGGAATCTTTCCTAATCAATGCCTTTGAATATTCAGTTGTAAATAAAGTATACCATAAAATTTTCATCTTGTCAACCTTATGCCGAGACTGTTATGATGCAGGAAGGATGGAACGGACATTAATTTTAGATTGTAACAATAAAATCGGTGAAAAAGTTAAAATTTGTGGCTGGGTTTGGACCCGCCGAGATCATGGCAAGATTTTATTCTTGGATGTGACTGACCGGTCTGGTTTAATTCAAGTAGTGGTAGAGGCAGCTAAAGCTCCTGATTTACATCCCCAAGATGTGGTATGCATTGAAGGCAAAGTCAACAAAAGGCCAGAGAATCTGGTGAATAAAAATATTCCTACAGGGGAAATTGAAATTTCTGCAGAATCTGTCGAAGTTTTATCCAAAGCTAAAGAGCTACCTTTTGACATGGGAAGACCAACTCTTAATTTGGAACTACCCACTCTTTTGGACTGGCGCTCTCTTACTTTGCGCCATGCATCAGTCAAAGCCATTTTTAAAATAGAAGAGGTAGTTATCGATGCCTTTCGTCGAGCCCTACAGGCTAAAGATTTTGTGGAATTTCAAGCCCCAGCTATTATTCCATCAATACCTGAAGGCGGTTCAGAAGTATTTGCAGTGAAATATTTTAATCATCAAGTTTATTTATCCCAAAGCCCCCAACTTTATAAATCACTCTTAGTAGGAGTTTTTGAGAGGGTTTTTAGTGTTAATAAAGTATTTCGGGCAGAGCCTAGTGTAACTTCTACCCATATTACAGAATTTGTTAGTTTGGATGCCGAGTTTGGTTTTATAGACTCTTGGGAAGAAGTAAGAGATATGGCAGATTATGTTATTAAATTTATCTTGAGAGAGGTAGGGGAAAAGTGCGCCAAGGAACTCGCTATGTTTAATGCAACAGTGCCAGCGGTAAGTGAAAAAATACCAACCATCAAAATGAGAGAGGCGCAACAGATTATCTTTGAGCGGACCGGACGCGATTGTCGCCAAGAAAAAGATCTCTCTCCCGAGGATGAAAGAGAAATATGTAAGTGGGCCAAGGAAAACCAAAGCTCAGATTTGATATTTGTTTCTCATTATCCGACCAAATATAGACCGTTTTATACTTACCCAGATGAGGAAAATCCAGAATTTAATCAAGGATTTGATTTATTGGGACGGGGAAGGGAGTGGTTGACCGGTGGGAGAAGAATTAATGACTATGAAGTATTGATGGAGCATGTCAGGCAGTGGGGTGTAGATCCGGAAGAAATAAAATTATATTTGCAGGCTTTTGAATATGGTGTGCCCCCATTGGGAGGTTTTGCTTTTGGTGCCGAAAGAGTGACAATGTTTATTTTAGGATTATCAAATATTCGTGAAGCTTCACTTTTTCCGCGAGATATGGAAAGGGTAGATATTAGATTGAATAAAGAATGAAACCCCTTATTATATCCTTATTGCTGATAATTTTTGCCACCCTGGTAATCACTACCCTATCTTTTCTGGTAGATTCTGCGGAAAATTTCTTAACAGGCGCATCAATCCCTAAAAATAATGCAGAGGTGGCTGGAGTGCAAAAATATAATATCCCCCCTATCTCAAAAAGTATTAACCCTCCACAATTTAGTGCCCGGGCTGTTTTGGCAAAAGATTTAGAAAGCAGCACCATACTTTTTGAAAAAAATTTAAAAACCAAACTTCCCATTGCCTCTACCACTAAAATAATGACAGCCTTGGTTAGTAGTGCCTATTTTGCTCAAAATGCTCCCCTGACAGTCAACAGTGGTGCCGGTATAATTGGTGCATCGGCCGGGTTTTTAAAAGGGGAAACATTATCGTTTAGGTCCTTGCTTTACGGCATGCTTTTAAACTCTGGCAATGATGCAGCCTACTCTATAGCTGAAAACTATCCTGGGGGAGTGACTGGTTTTGTGACGGCTATGAACCAAAAAGCCAAAGAGTTAAACTTACTTTATACCCATTTTGATAATCCGGCAGGTTTTGACAGCCCCAATCATTTTTCCTCTGCCGAGGATTTGGCCATTATCACCCAGGAAGCTCTCAAAAATCCCCAATTGGCTAAAATTTTTGCCACCAAAGAGACAGAGGTTTCATCAATGGATAAAACTAAGACTCATTCCTTACGTAATTTAAATAAACTGTTATCTTCCGTGGTGGGAGTTTTGGGGGTGAAAACTGGTTATACCAAAGAAGCCAAGGAAAACCTAGTGGGGTTGGTGGAGAGAAATAATCATCGCATTTTAACGGTTGTTTTGGGATCAAATGATCGGTTTGGAGAAACCAGCGCCCTGATAGAATGGGTTTATAAAAATTTTACTTGGTCGAACTAATGTATTCTTCTTTAATGGCTCCCACATAAGCCACAAACCTAGGACCCTCAAATACAAAAACAGGTTGTAAATATGGAGTATAGCTTTCCTGCTCGAAATAAGCCAAATACACCGCAGTGATAGAAACTTGGGGCAGAGGAGGTTGGATAATCACCACCCCCTTACCTAATTTTAAATCTTCAAAAGCTTGAGTAGCTTCTTTTAAGGGATATGTGGCAAAAGTTTTGATATCAACGGGCCAAAAGGTGTACTCTAGAGATTGGTAGTTTTCCAGTAGTCGGGCAGATTTTAAAACAGTCCCTACTACCAAAGCATCATTAAATTTGGGGGTGACAATAGGTAATTTATTAATATTCTCTGGCCAAAGAGAAAGAGTTTTTAGGTTATTATCTAAAGAGAGATTGATTACTTTAGCTTGGGATGGACGCAACTCGTCTTTTAACAAGCCTTTGGAAAGAAGAAACTCCTTAAAGTTCTCACCAAGAGTTTTATCATCTTCTGCTGGCTCGGCAGAGGAACTAGCTTCAGCTAAATAGATAAAATTACCAGTATCTAAATCTATGTCTAGAATTCTGGACCCGTCTTGATAACGGTATTTGACTTCAGTTAAAATTTCCGGCGGATTGGTAAAGTTAAATTTGGCGGCTTGATTATTGGCTTTATCCCCGGAGAGTAAAGTGGCTGTAGGTTTAGGCATAAAATAAACTTTAGTAAGTTTGGGAAAAGTGGGCAGTCCTCCTGTTGTGGTATCAAGTGAGTAAGAAAAATTTGAGCTGGTCACATTTACCGGTGGAAAAGATGGCTGTGGTAGGGTGCCAAATTTAGTATCTGGTTGTTCCAGCTTGGGGGGGAGTGAGGCAATATAGCGACTATACCAAATTTGATAACCAATAAAGCCAGTTATTCCCAAAAAAATAACTATCACCAGGGATAAGATAAAACGTTTGGTTAGTTGAGCAGCTTGAGTCAGTGTCACACAATAATTATACAGGAAATTCATGTATAATATGGGCATGGAAGTTAAAACTCGCTTTGCTCCTTCCCCAACCGGATTGATGCACATTGGATCAATTCGAACTGCCCTTTATGCGTATTTAGTGGCTAAAAAAGCCAGTGGCACTTTTTCTTTAAGGATAGAAGATACCGATCAAACACGTTTGGTAGAAGGTTCAGCAGAGGATATTGTGTCCACTTTAAAATGGCTGGGTTTGCAATTTAATGGAGAAATAATTTATCAGTCGAAAAGACTGGATATTTATAAGGAGCATGCCAAAAAGTTGCTGGAAGAAGATTTTGCTTATGAAAAAGATGGAGCTGTGTGGTTTAAAACTAAAAAAGAGGATAAAACTTCTCTAACTGATTTGGTGGGCCAAAGAGTTATAGAATTTCAAAACGCCACCCAAGATGATTTTGTGATTTTAAAATCTGATGGCTTTCCCACATATCATCTTGCACATGTAGTTGATGATCATTTAATGGAAACAAATCCAGTGATAAGGGGAGCAGAATGGATCTCATCCATCCCCAAACATGTCATGCTTTTTGAGGCTTTTGGCTGGCCGCTACCGCAATATGCCCATTTGCCGATTATTTTAGGGCCTGATAAATCAAAACTGTCCAAAAGACACGGGGCAAAGCCGGCTTCAGAATTTAGAAAAGATGGGTTTTTGCCGGAGGCAGTATTAAATTATATGGCCCTGTTGGGTTGGACTCCTCCTTCCGGAAAAGAAATTTTATCTCTTCCGGAAATGATTGAGGAATTTGATCTGGCAGATGTCCACATTACCAACCCTGTTTTTGATATTACCAAGTTGGAATGGATGAATGGGGAATATATTAGGAAAATGTCAGACGGAGAATTAACAAAAAGACTGCAGGAGTGTTTGGTGGACCACCCGCAAAAGGATAAAATTGCCCCTGTTGCACCTTTTATAAAAGAAAGGATTAAAAAACTATCTGATTTTGTACCACTCACTGACTTTCTTTGGGAAAAACCAGAGTATGACAGTGAAGTTTTCAAAAAATTAAAAATTTCTGATAAAAATAAAGTCTTACAAATGGTGTTGGAGAAAATGCTAGAGTTAGAAAAACCATGGCAGGCAGAAACTTTTGAAAAAGCTTTTAAGAGTCTGGCAGAGGAGCTGGGAATAAAACCGGGTGATTTATTTCAGTTAATCCGAGTGGCGGTTTCCGGACAATTGGTTACCCCTCCTCTTTTTGCAAGTATTAAAATTTTAGAAGAGGAAGAAACTTTACAAAGAATAAAAAGGGCCTTGAATTTCCTGCAAGAGTAACTTATAATTTAGCACATGGAAGATGTTGCTAAGTTCAAGATGATTATTGTATTGGGATTGGTGGTTGTGGGACTGGTAGTAGGATATGTCATATTTACTCAAAGATTTGCCAGTACACAGTCTTTACCTAACAGGCCGGTTCAACAAATAGATCAGGTGACACCTTCTCCCACACCAGAAACTTTAGGTCAACAAGCACCTGCTGCAACAAAAACACTGCCCAAAACCGGTTTCCCCATAGGGCTTTTAGGAATCTTTGCCACATCTGCTGCCATCTCTGGCTATTTCCTGCGCCAATTTCCCCGCTAAAGAAGGTGGTTTTGAAAGATGAAATCTGCCATCTCGCGGCTTAAAAAAATTATTCCATTGGGTGAAGGATGGATATGGTCGGTATCTGAAATATATTCCAACTTGGTATCTCCATTTTTATCTAAAGATTTTTCATAAACATTAATAACGGGAATCTGATTTTTTTGGGCAAAGTCAAGATGGTTTTTAATATAAGCAATTCTCTCATTTGCCCACTGTATTCTTTTTTCCGGAGATAAATCTACAGCTCGGTAAGCATATAATTTTTTATTAGGTCCTAACGTCCCCACAAAAATAATTTTGGCTCTGGGACCCCCCTTTTTAATAGTAGCAACTGCTTTTTCCAGAGCTTGCGTTTGTTTTTGCAAACCTTCCTGCAAGGGAAAATCCGACAAAGGATTGTGACCAAAAGATTCTATGAGTAGGACATCAAAATCTATATCCAAAATAGGTCTAAATTCTCTTCCATGAAAAGTTTTCTCTTCTAATCTTTTCTGCAGGGATAAGATATTAGTAGAACCAAAACCGTAATTTAGAACCTCAAAAGTTTTATCTGGATAATAATTTTTTAGGTAGGTTCGGAGTTCATCACTATTACCCAAATATTCGGTCATGGAATCACCCACTAAAACAATAGTAAAATCCTGCGGGTATTTAACTTTTGTTTTCCCCTGTACCTCTATCAGAGTTGGTTTGGTGGAATTTTCTTTTTTAGGATTGGGAAGAAGATGAATGGTAAATAAAGTGAGACCCAAAATAGCTAAAGGTATCAATCCTACCCCAATCTTTTGCAGTGGCATGGCAATTTATTATGACATATTTATAAAGACTCTAAAATGTTGCAAACATACACCTGGGGGGTGGACTAGGTAGACACCTAGGGATTTTGCTGCGGGACTAGGATTTGAACCTAGATAAACAGATCCAGAGTCTGTTGTCCTACCATTAGACGATCCCGCAATACCCATAGATTATACCTAAGATATGCTATTTAATCTACTAATGCTATGATGAGGGTGTGTTCAAGCTAAAAAAGATTCACTTAATTTTATTAGCCCTGATACTTTTAATTGCCCTATTTTTTCGCACTTTTCAAATAGTGGAAAGGTTTGAATTTGCTCATGATGGAGATTTGTATTCTTGGATTGTGAAAGACATGGTGGTGGATGGACATTTTCGTTTAATTGGTCAGCTCACAACCGCTCCCGGAGTTTTTATTGGCCCTTTTTTTTACTACCTGTTAATTCCATTTTTTCTTTTAACCAAGATGGATCCTATTGGCGGTCTTATTCCCATAACTTTCTTGGGACTTTTGACGGTTTTTAGTTATTATTTCTGTTTTTCCAGACTTTTTTCTAAACAGGTAGGACTGATTGCAGCATTTTTACACGCCGTACTTTTATCACCAGTCATTTTTGATAGAGCGGTTGTTCCATCTACCCCCACTCATCTGTGGATGATTTGGTATTTTTATACAGTCATTTCTCTTGTCAGGGGTAATTTCAAAGTTTTACCTATTTTGGGGGTGTTAATAGGTCTTATTTGGCATATCCATGTGGCCCTTTTCCCGCCACTTTTGGCAGTACCGGTGGCTTTGATTTTAGCCAAAAAGCTTCCCCCTAAAGATGAAATTTTAAAGTTTATAATTTTACTGCTTGTTACCTCTCTACCCCTGCTGGGTTTTGAAATAAAACACTATTTTTCTCAAACCGTGAGCTTAATCCATAATTTATCGATTAATCAAGGTGGAGGCCAAGGAGTAGAAAAATTAAACTTAATTTTAATTTATTTGGGAAGAAATATCTCAAGGTTATTTTTATATCCTCAGATGCTGCCCGAAATTACCTGGAGGGCTTGGTTTTTCATTATTTTGCTGCCACTGATTTTTTTTGTGCAAAGAAAAATTTTGGCAACAAAAGAGGTTTTGGTACTTTTGCTGTGGATGGGAGGAGTAATTGGTTTTTACAGTCTTTCCTCAACAGTTATTTCCGAATACTACTTTACCAATCTGGAAGTCATTTTTATGATGATTGTCAGTTTGAGTTTGGTAAAACTTATTAATTTGGGAAAATGGTGGAAAGTGGCTATATTTGCCCTTTTGGGAATATTACTTTTAAAAAATCTCTATTTTTTTATCACCCAACCCATTTACAAAAAGGGTTATCTTGAAAGAAAAGCTGTTGCAGAGTTTATTACCCGGGACAGCCAGAAAAGAGGTTTTCCCTGTGTGGCTGTTTCTTACATTACTCCTCCAGGAGAAAATGTCGGTTTTAGGTATATGTTTTGGTTAAATCGCTTACATGTTAATCAGCCCTTTTCTGGTTCCCCTGTTTATACTATTGTTTTTCCGGCGGATTTAGCCCGAGGTGCTATAGATGAGCAGTATGGTCAAATTGGGGTGATCCTTCCAGAAAATGTACCTTCTGTTGAAAAAATCAAATTTAGCTGCTCTGGCGCAAATTCTAACCTGACAGATCCTTTATTTGGATTTCCCAAATAACCACAAAAAATCCCGCACGAAGCGGGATTTCTTGAAAACCTGTGGTTTAAAACAGGTAGTTACTTTATAACAATGTTTACCACCAGTCGTCAACTATGATAAAGTAGATCAAAAGTATTCATGATACAATAAGAGTATGGTGGAAGTAACCCTAGGCCTAGCCTTTTTAGCAGGACTAACTTCTTTCTTTGCTCCTTGTGTGACAGTTTTAGTGCCGGCTTTTCTATCACATATGGCAGGAGTTAGTTTGTCAGATGTAGAAGGGTATAAGAGAAGACAAACTAAGATCTTTTTAAACACCATTTTTTTCATTATTGGTTTTACCGCTGTCTTTGTGTTGCTGGGTGCATCACTGGGCTTTTTATCCGTCTTGATACGTGATTTTCAAATATGGCTAGGTAGGATTGGGGGATTGGTAATAATTTATTTGGGTTTGGCTTCCCTGAAACTTACTCCCTCTCCATTTGCCAGGTTGCACGCGGGGTTGCCTGTTAGAAATTCGGTAGGGTATTTATCGTCAATATTAGTGGGGTCTGCCTTTGCCATTGCCTGGACACCATGCGTGGGACCCATTTTAGCGGCCATTTTGGTATTGGCAGGTACCAGCGCATCTTTAACTTCTGGTATAATCTTGCTGCTAGTCTATTCTTTTGGCTTGATGATACCGTTTTTAATAGTAGGTATGTTTACATCCAGCGCCTCTCAATTTTTATCAGTTCACCCTAAGTTAATCAACACCATCAGTCTGATTGGTGGGATAATTTTGATTATTTTGGGAATTCTTGTATTCACCAACAACTTTGCTTTGCTGGTTGCTAAATTATATTTTTTAAGTCCATTTAGACTATGAAGAACAAGAATATTATTTTAATCATTGTGGGAGTTGTCATAGTTGGGGCAATTTTAGTTCTGACCAATCCTTTTAAGAAACAACAATCGCCCTTTGTGCCCACCAATGGTTCGACAAGCTCTGCGCAAGTGGCAGATTTTGAACTGGAGAGTTTTGCGGGAGAAAAAATTAAACTGTCCCAGTTTGCCGGCCAACCCATCTTTATTGATTTTTGGGCGGCTTGGTGTCCGTTTTGTATTGAAGAAATGACGGAGATTGAAAAGATTCATCAGGAATTTCCCCAGCTAGTGATTTTGGGGATTCACAGATCTGAAACAGAAGGAGTAGATGTGGGTACAAAATTTGCCAAGGAAAGAGGGGTGAAGTATCCCTTACTGAAGGATTTAACAGGAGAGGTTTATAAAACCTTAACAGGCGGACGCCAGTTTATGCCCTATGCTCTTTTTATAGATAAAGCAGGTCAAATAGTTAAAGTAAAGGCGGGTCCCAAGACTGCCGAGGAGATGCGCCAGATTGTCAAGGAGCTTGTGCCATGAAATGGGTGATTGTCGGTTTGGTGATAGCGGCAGTGGCAGTTTTGCTCATCAGGCAAACCGGTCAGGATATTAAAATAGAGAAAGAAAAAGCCAAAATTGATTTATCCAAGTTAAAACAGGGTTGTCCGGTGAAGGATTGTATCCCCTCTATTGATAACCCTAAGTTTATCTCGGCAGAGGAAGCGGAAAAGAAAAGACAAATTGAAGATAACGATGTAGTCTTTGCCATAAATCATAAAGGAGTGTCCAGAGCCTATCCTCAAAGAATCTTAAATTGGCATGAGATAGTAAATGATGTGGTGGCAGGAGATCCTATTATGATCACTTTTTGCCCCCTTTGTGGCACAGCCATTGGATATGAGCGACCGGCTGATACCACCTTTGGAGTTTCGGGGAAACTGGTTAATTCCAATTTGGTGATGTATGATAGAAAGACCGAAACTTTGTGGCAGCAACTGGGAGGTGAGGCGATTGTGGGGGAGTTGGTAGGACAAAAGTTAAAACCCTTCCCTGTGGATACTGTTTTGTGGAAGGATTGGAAAAAACTCCATCCCGAGACCCAAGTTTTGTCTCAAGATACAGGCTATTCAAGAGATTACAGTCGCTATCCTTATGGAAGTTATGAATCTGATAGATCAGTTTATTTCCCTGCCGAGGGAGCAGTTGATACCAGGCTTCATCCCAAACAAATAGTTTGGGGAATAGACATTAATGGAAAGTTTAAGGCTTATGATGATAAAAAATTGTCAGAAGTGGGTATGTTAAAAGATACATTTAACGGTCAAAACTTAACAATAGAGAGAAATAAAGAAGGCCAAGTTAGAATTACCAAGGGTAGGGGAGATCAAATAATTCCTGACAGATCAATGTGGTTTGCCTGGGTGTCATTTCATCCGCAAACAGAACTTTATAAATGAAGGGAGGTGTAAAAATGGCCAAAGTAACAATGTATAAGACAACAACCTGTCCTTATTGTAAAATGGAAGCAGAATACCTAAATTCCAAAGGGGTTAAGTTTGAGGAAATTTATGTTGACCAGGATCCAAAAGCGGCCGAGGATATGATCAAAATTTCCGGTCAAATGGGAGTACCTTTTACAGTCATCCAAAAAGATGATGAAGGACAGGTTACTATTTTAGGTTTTGATAGGGAAAAGCTGAATGAAGTTTTAGGACTTTAAGTCATAACCTACCTGGTAATTGAAAAAGGAAACCTGCAACAATAAAAATGATGCCAATTAAAACCAGCCAAACCTCGTGTTTAATTTCAGAAAGCACAGGTTTATCAATCTTTCGCTCTTTCTTTATTCTGATGTGGACCCGTAGAACTGAAATACCGATTAAAAGTTCGCCAATGGTAGTTAAAATGAACCCCCAGAATGAAAAATCCATAATTTTATTTTATACCAAATGTTAAACTCTAATCAAACTATTAGAAAACAGATTTTAGATTTGATGTTAAGAAATAGAAAACACTGCGACGGCTATCAGTACACTGTTCCCTCGACAGTTACTTATCCCTATCAATGGCTTTGGGATTCCTGTTTTCATGCCATAATTTTGTCACACTTAAATATTGAAGACGCCCAAAAAGAGCTTTTATCTTTAGTTTCAAAGCAGTTTGAAAATGGCATAATTTCTCATATTATTTATTGGGAAAATCATCACAAAACAACTTTTCCCAAAATTGATTGGGGCAAAAAAGGCACCAGCAGTATTACCCAGCCTCCACTTCTGGCTTTGGCTGCTTGGTTAGTTTTTCAGAAAAGTAATGATAAAAACTTTTTAAAAACAATTTATCCTCATTTGTATCACTTTTATAAATATTTGTTGACAGAGCGAGATCCTCATGAAAAACACTTGGTTGGTATTATGAATCCTGATGAATCGGGAGAAGATAACTCTCCACGTTTTGATTTACCTTTGGGACTCCCACCCACTCACAGCTTGAAAGATAATGCGAAAAGAAGATTTAAGTTGGTTGAGCAAAACATTGAATGTAATTTTGACGCCCCTTTTTGTATGAGAAACTTTTTTTGGGTGAAAGATGTACCTTTTAATTCCATCATGGTGGAAAATTTAAGTATGTTATCACAGATAGCAAAAGAACTTGGATTTAATGATGACTCATTTTACTTTAAAAAAGAGAAAGAAAGAATCATCCAAGCTATGAGAAAGTTAATGTTTGATCAGGGGATTTTTTACTCCACTTTTGGTGAGAATTATCAAAAGATTAAAGTTAAAACTTGGGCTATTTTTGCTCCACTTTTTGCTAAAATTTACACTAAAAATGAAGCTAGGGAACTAATTTATAAACATCTTTTGAATCCAAAAGAGTTTTGGGCAAAATATCCCATTCCCAGCGTATCTTTGGATGAACCATCATTTAATGCCAAAGGTTTCTGGCGAGGATCTGTTTGGATGGCTATTAATTGGTTTGTTTATAAGGGATTAAAAAATTATGGATTTGATGATATAGCAGAAAAAATTTTACAAATTAGTTTAACTCTCATTCAAAAATCTGGCTTCAGAGAGCAATTTAACCCCTTAACAGGAGGGGGTTTGGGAGCCAAGAATTTCACCTGGGGCGCTCTAGTGCTGGATATGGAGAGTTGATATATAATGGAACTATGATTTATTTGGGAGCTGATCATCGGGGATTTGAGCTAAAGACAAGATTAAAAAAACGTTTATTGGATGAAGGCTATATGGTGGTTGATTTAGGAGCGGATCATCTAGATCCTCAAGATGATTATGTTTTATTTGCCCACAAGGTGGCTGAAGCCACAGTTGCTGATCCTAAAAATCGCGGTATCATTCTTTGTGGTTCTGGGGCAGGGGTAGATATGGTGGCCAATAAAATAGAAGGTGTAAGATCTGCCCTGGTTTTTGATGTGCCCAGGGCAGTGCAAGCCCGAGAGCATGAAGATGCCAATGTCATATCACTTCCGGCTGATACCCTGGATGAAGAACAATCTTTTGAAATAGTGAAAGCCTTTTTGGAAACTGAATTTTCCGGAGAAGAACGCCATCGAAGAAGACTGCAAGAAATACAGGAAGTAGAAGAAGAACATTCATGATTCAGATTATACCTGCCATATTGGCAACCACAGAGGAAGAATATATTCAGAAACTTAAAAAAATAGAAGAAAATTGGCAATTTAAGAATGATTGGGTACAAATTGACCTCATGGATAATAAATTTGTTCAAAACAAATCTGTAGGCCCGAAAATTATTGCCAAATACCCCACTGATTTAAAAATTGAAACTCAACTGATGGTGGAATATCCGGAAAATTGGATTGATGAACTTATAAAAATTCCTGTAGCTAGAATTATTTTCCCGGTTGAAGACAAAGAAGGGATAGCAGAAAGAATAGTTCATATAAAAAATCATGGCATTGAAGTAGGTTTATCGCTAAACCCGGAAACTGCTGTTGAAACCTTAGAGCCGTTTGCTGATACAATAGATTTAGTGTTGGTGATGTCAGTTCAGCCGGGCTTTGGCGGACAGGAGTTTATTCCCGAATCCGTGGAAAAGGTCAAAAAAATTAAAGGAATGGGCTGGCCGGTTAAAATTGAAGTGGACGGGGGAATTAATAAAGAGGTAGCGA
Organism: uncultured Gammaproteobacteria bacterium; assembly: GCA_964394855.1. GTDB lineage: Bacteria > Patescibacteriota > Microgenomatia > Daviesbacterales > UBA10151 > CAYMZD01. The sequence goes on from CAYMZD010000002.1 coordinate 192,370, forward strand.
AAGATTTGGAAAGATCGGGCGCAGATTATTTAGTGGTGGGATCCCATTTATGGGAGATGTATGGAAAATAACCAGATTCAACAAATAGCCATTTTTGGATATGCCGATACCAAGCCCGGCGAGGAGCTTTATGAAAGTGTGGTTAAAGTTACTAAAGCTTTGGCAGAAGCTGGATACACAGTGGTTGACGGGGGTGGTCCAGGAGTGATGAGGGCAGCCACAGAAGGAGCCAAACAGGGCGGCGGACACGTTATTGGGGTAACTTTTTATCCCAAAGATAGCATGGATTTTGAGGGCAGGGATTTGGAAAACCGCTTTGATGAAGAAATTAAAACCCAAAATTATGTGGAAAGGACACTGACTCTTTTAAGAAAAGGGCAAGTTTATGTTATTTTTAAAGGAGGAACCGGGACGATTTCGGAGTTTGGTATGGCCTGGGGACTGGCCCGGCTTTATTTTGGCCACCACAAACCTTTAATTTTGTATGGCAGATTTTGGGAAAATATCATCAATAATTTATCGGAAAATATGTTGCTTAGGCCAGAGGAGCTCAAGGTTTTTAAAGTCGTTGACTCCCCATTGGAGGTCTTGCAGGCCATCAAAGAGTTTGAAGAAGAGATCCAAAAAGGAGAACATAAACATTTAAAAATCTCCGAAAGCGACTTTTCAATTTAAGTTTTACTCTATAACCGCAATAGATCTTGGTTCAAATGTTTTTTTATCTCTGGTGGTAATCCGAAGTCCTGTCGTGCCTCTTGCCAGAGAAAATCCACAGTAGCGTGTATCTGGTACCTCAATAAATTTCTTTATTCCGTCAACCTCCAATGGAGTACTCATTAAAAGACACCTACCCATAAATCTATACCAACCCTCACGATCTGTGATATTCATACCCAGTAATTGATAAGAGCTACCAGTTTCAATTAAAAAACCACCACCAAACCATGGTAAAACTTGAGATCTGTATCTATCCATAATCAAAGCTTGATTTTCAGCTGATTTTGTAGGTTGTAAGTCCATCATCAGCAAAAAAGCCTGCCTACCAGCTGTTATTTCCAAAGTAGAATCCAGTGCTATATTGGATTTATTATCATCCCTACCGATTAAATCACAAGGATCAAACCCACTTAAAAAACAGTCTCTGGTTACTCTGGTGATGACTTCATCGTTCCAAGAAGGCTTTTGTGGTACATAAATGTATCTTCTAAAGTTAACAGCCCGTATATCAGGATGTTGGGATACTACCTTTCTAGCGCAATCAATAGTAGATAATCCTAAAAGTGTTTCCATGAGCGGTATTATATATGATATGATAAATTTATGCTATCTGACCATGATATTAAACTGCTGGAAGAGAAAGCTGTTTTAATTCGTGAAGATATTATCAAGATGTTGCTTGAGGCAGGGTCCGGTCATTCGGCCGGGCCTTTGGGCATGGCTGATATTTTTACGGCTTTATACTTTAATGTTTTAAACCATGATTCTAAAAAGCCGGACTGGAGCGAGCGGGACAGGTTGGTTTTATCCAATGGCCATATCTGTCCGGTTTTGTATGCCAGCCTGGCCCATGCCGGATATTTTCCCGTTTCCGAACTAAAAACTTTACGAAAACTGGGTACCAGATTACAGGGTCATCCTCACAGGGGAACTTTGCCCGGGATTGAAACAACTTCCGGGCCTCTGGGTTCAGGACTTTCTCAAGCTTGCGGCATGGCTTTAGCCGGATTAATGGACAAAAAAAAGTGGTGGGTTTATTGTTTAACATCAGACGGTGAGCATGATGCCGGTAATACTTGGGAAGCAATCATGTTTGCTGGTAAAAATAAACTCAATAATTTAACTGTCATCATTGATCGAAATAACATCCAAATTGATGGATTTACAGAAAATATCATGCCACTTGAGCCCTTAAAAGAAAAATATGAAGCTTTTAATTGGCATGTTTTGGAAATCGATGGACATAATTTTGAAGCGATTATTGCAGCTTGCAACGGCGCCAAGGCTATTTTTAACAAACCAGTGGTCATTATAGCCCATACCATTCCCGGAAAAGGGGTGGATTTCATGGAAAAAAATTATCAGTGGCATGGAAAACCCCCCAATGCAGAGGAAGAAAAGCTGGCTTTGGCAGAACTTAGAACTTTACAAGGAAAGATTCATTCGGAGCATGAATGATAAATAAAAACGCTTATCTTAATCCAAAATTATTTGACAGCGATATTGAACAAGTACCATCCAGAAATGGTTATGGAGAGGGTTTGGTTTTGGCAGGGGAGGAAAATAAAAATGTGGTGGCGCTTTGTGCCGATTTAACGGAAAGTACTCGCACGGAAGCTTTTAAAGAAAAATTCCCTGACCGTTTTGTAGAAATGGGGGTGGCAGAACAAAATTTGGCTGCTTTAGCTTCGGGCATGGCCGCAGTAGGGAAGGTACCTTTCATTACCTCTTATGCCATGTTTTCTCCCGGCAGAAACTGGGAACAAATAAGAACTACCATCTGTTACAATGACCGGCCTGTTAAAATAATTGGTTCTCATGCGGGAATTTCAGTTGGTCCGGATGGAGCCACCCATCAAGCCTTGGAAGATATGGCTATTACCAGAGCCCTGCCCAACATGGTGGTGATCGCTCCAACTGATGCAATTGAAGCTAGAAAAGCCACCCTGGCTATTGCCAGATTACCCAAACCTTGTTATATGAGGCTGTCCCGAGAAGGAATACCGGTTATCACCACGGAAAATACTCCTTTTGAAATAGGCAAGGCGCAAGTTTTCTGGGGTGGTGATAATCCCAAAGTGGCCATTGTCGCCTGTGGTCAGATGGTTTATAGAGCGCTGCTTAGTGCCAAAGAGTTGGAAAAGCATAAAATTAGTGTTCGAGTAATAAATTGTCACACTATTAAACCTTTGGATAATATAACCATCCTAAAAGCAGCAGAGGATTGTGGAGCTGTGGTAACAATAGAGGAACATCAAGTTCAGGGTGGTTTAGGTTCTGCTGTGGCGGAGTTAGTTTCCCAACACTTCCCTGTGCCCATGAAAATTGTGGGAATAGAGGATCATTTTGGGGAGTCTGGTGAGCCCAATGAACTCCTTTCAAAATTCGGCCTGACTACTGATGCTATTATCAAGGCTGTCACCTCGGTCCTGCGCATGAAGGAAAAGGCTTAAGGAGAAAGTAAATCTATAATTTTGGTCATTAAAGATTTTTGGGTTTCCACTAACTCTCCGGTTTCAGCTGAAACTATGGCTGTTAGAGGTTGAGAAACTGGAATAAATCCTAAAAGTTTAAAATCGCGAATGCCGGGGATCTCATATACAGGTACATTATTTTGTAATCCCAATGTTACCACATCACTGACTGAAGTTAACTGCCCGCTGGCGGTACTAACTATGGCATTTCTGATAAATGGTGGACCCAGTCTACTTATCACATTGGCTGCCAGCATGTTTTGCACAGCCCGATCCGGCAGAATTGTTAATACTCTGGGGCCAGCAGAAGTTGAAGCAATCAACTGATTGGTATTAAGATCAATTTGCAAGGGAAAATTAGATAAAGCCCCCACGTTATTTCGGGTTACCAAAAGCTTCCCTCCGGCTGTAGCTATTTTGATACCAGATTTATCCACTCTATCAACAATTTTAAAAAGCTCTTGTTCTGGTATTCCTGCCCCCTCTTCTGTTTCGGCCTTGATAATGGCTCGGCCATCCCTGATTTCATATCTGACTTTGACTCCGCCCGAGTAAACATCAATTCTCTGTCTATCCTTTTTGATCTCGGTTTTAATTTTTTCATTCTCGGAGAATTTAACTTCGCTTTTGGTTTCTATTATTTGCTCATCATTTTTATCCTCTTTTTTTGACTCTGAAGAACCGGAAGAACCAGATCCGGATGATCCGCTGCCGGAGCGATCACCATCGTCTTCTCCCTGATGAGCAATCATTACCCCTTTGGTATTGGGGTTGGGATTTTGGGAAATCAGCACTGCTGTGACTGATGCCACAATCAGCAAAATTACCAGAACCGGAATATGGATAAAACCTTTGGACAGATGCATATTATTTTAATTCTTAGTCTTCTTGGCCGGCTCGCCTCGCGAAGCCACGCCATAGGCGGGCGAAGCGGGTAAAAACAAGATGAGTAATCTTAATACTATCACCAGTATAGCAAATACAAAGGTGATTTGTCCCAAAAGCTTTCTTATTACCAATACCCCGTTTTGAGTTTCCATTAAATAAAAATGTGCTACTGCCAGCGCCATGGCTAGATATGAGCTGGTTTGAACTGCTTTCCAAACTTTGGGTGAAAGTTTAGTTAAAGCTTTTTGGTTAGAGGTCACGGTGACTAAAAATAAAATTACCAGAGCCAAGATACCTGATAAAATCCCCGGGTATTTGGGATGAGAAAAATCAACAAAGCGTAGCAAATTGAATTTGTAGTAGTAAATATAAACCAGTATCAGATGAACTATTACCACCAAAAAGCTGGTGACGCCCCAAAATTTGCGATGAGCTTTTAAAATATCCAGACTGGGAAAAAGTCGTGAAAGTGGTCCAACAATTAAAGTAACCCCCAAAAGGGTAATTGACAAAAGTCCCGAAGTTTTGATCATTTCCCGTGGATTAAACTGGCCAAAATTATAAAAAAAGAAAAAAAGAAAAAACAAAGCCAAGGGAACTCCAATATCCAAAAACCGCTGGGTCAAGTTTTTTTCTACAAAATAATGATATGGGTGCGGAGTTGACATTTGTTGTGCTAATTCCATACTATGTTTTTAGTGGAAGATTTGTCAAATCCGATTAAATCGGAGTCAAATTTTAAAATTCTGGTTTTATTTTATTCCTTTACCGGACAAACAGCCAAGCTGGCCGAATATGTGGCCGAAGGTTCAAAAGAGATTGACGGGGCAGAGGTGTCAGTAAAACAGGTGCCGGAGCTGATATCGGAGGAGGTTTTTGAGAAAAACCCCGATTTGAAAAAGAAGAAGGAAAGTTTGGCCCATATTCCTGTAGCCACAATGGAGGATCTTACCTCTGCTGACGGGGTGGCTTTTGGCACTCCGGTTCATTTTGGTAGCTTTGCCAGCCAGTTAAAACAATTCATAGACCAACTCTCGCCGGTTTTTATTAAAGGTACCATGGTGGGAAAACCAGCCGCCTTTTTTTGTTCGGCCGGATCAATGCATGGAGGGGAGGAAGCAGCCCTTTTATCTTTGATGATCCCGCTTTTAAATTTGGGGATGATCCCCATTGGGGTGCCATACCCAATTCAGGGTGAAGGTTCTGATTTTGATGCAGGAAGCCCTTATGGAGCAGTATTTGTTTCCGGTCACAAAGGAGATCAAGAGATTTCTGAAGGTGATAAAAAAATTGCCCGGATTTTAGGTAAAAGACTTTCCGCCATGGCCAAGATAATAAAGTTTGGATGCGCCAGCTTTCCCCAGTGCCAGTTTTTATCCAGTAAATATGAATAAGTGATAAATGTTAAACAGGATAATTTTTCTCTTGAGCTTGGTAGGGCTTTTAATATCCACCTTTTTGTTTTATGAATACAGTTTATCCGGCCCCATAGTTTGTCCTGTGGGTAGTGGTTGTGATATTGTCCGGTCCAGTCCTTACTCTAATTTTTGGGGGATTTCCCTACCTATTTGGGGGATGGGATTTTATTTGACTATGGCAATTTTTGCTGTTTTCCGCCTTGTTAAATTACAACTATTGTTGGCCCTTGGCGGATTTGCTTTTGGGTTATATTTAACCTTTTTAGAAGTTTTTGTGATTGGAGCCTTTTGCTTTTGGTGTGTATTATCGTTTATAATTTCGTTTGTAATTTTATTATGCGCAGTGAAACTAAAATTTTAGGGAGTATTTTACTCTTCTCCTTGGCTTTAATAGCAGGGGCGGTAATCATTTTAGGCCGCGGTTCTTCAAATACGGTGATAGAGAGTAATACCAAGAGTATGGAGATAGATTATGCCAAAGGGCAAAAAATCGGAAGTGACAGCGCCAAAGTAAGGTTGGTAGAGTTTTCTGATTTTCAGTGTCCGGCCTGCAAAGCGGCCGAGCCTGCGGTTAAGCAGGTTTTGGTAAAATATAAAGATAACTTGCAATTTATTTACCGTCATTTCCCTTTGCCCCAACACAAAAATGCCAAATCCGCAGCTACCCTGGCTGAAAAAGCAGCCGAGTCTGGGAAGTTTTGGCAGATGCATGATCTTCTTTTTGAAACTCAGGAAAGCTGGTCCGCTGCGGGAGACCCTACAGATTTCTTCTTAAGTCTGGCTGCCCGGCTGGAACTTGATCAAGACCAAGTCAAAAAAGCTCTAGAAAATAGGCCGTTTGATGGGAAAATCAACGAAGATGTGGCAGATGGCCAAAGTTTAGGGGTTAATTCCACCCCCACTTTTTTTATAAACGGCAAAAAGCTAAATCTTCGAAACTTTACCGATTTGGACAAGGCTGTGGTGGATGAGCTAAATAAATAGTCTCCCTACTTTACAAATTGACTTATTGTGGTATACTATATCCCTGTGGGGGGGATATCCTGCGACCCTTCGACTTCGTTCAGGGCTCAGGATAAATTATGTTTAGACCAAAAGATACCAAGACAAGAATTTTACACCGGTTAAAAATTGCCCAGGGGCATTTAAAAAAAGTTATCTCCATGGTGGAAAAAGGTGAGTATTGCATTGATGTTATTCACCAAAACCAAGCGGTTCAGCAAGCCCTAAGAGAAGCTGATGGAGTAGTTTTGGAAAATCATTTAAAAACCTGCGTGGCTGATGCCATCCGTAGTGGCAAAGATCAAGAAGTAATTGGTGAAATTATGAATGTTTTAAAGAAAAGCTAGGATTTATTTATGAATACCACTACCAAAATTGTTATTGCCATTGTGATATTTTCAGCTGTTTTAGTGGGTGGTGCCGCTTACTTTTTGGCAGGTTCATCTTCCTCGAAGCCTGTTTTGGAAAAAACTACCGGGGCTAAACTGGAAACTCCGGAATTAAGCTTTGATTTTAAAGATATAGCTTTCGGGGGTGGAATAGTTACCCATGCCTTCCCCATTAAAAACCTTGGTGATAAAGATTTACAGATTGCCAACATGGCTACATCCTGTATGTGCACCAAGGTTTTCCTAAAAACCCAATCTAGTGAAGGACCCAGAGCAGGTATGAAAGGTATGTCCAAGCAAAACAGTTGGACTGGTACTTTAAAGCCAGGCGAGGTAGGAGAGATAGTGGCAGAGTTTGATCCAGCTTTTCATGGGCCTTCGGGCGTGGGGCCGGTTGATCGAGTGGTTAGTTTTGAAACCAATGACCCGGATAAGCCCTATATTGAACTATCATTTAAAGGAATTGTGAAAAAATGAAAAAAACTAAAGGGTTTCTTAATGCTAAATTACAGCTTGGTTTGGTCGTTTATGTGATTATTGCCTCATTTATTTTGGGTATGTTTACCCAACAGTTGATTGCCTCAAAATCCACTCCTAAACCGGCAGAGAAAAGTCAGGAGAAAGTTATTGATCTAGAGGCTTTGCAACAACAAGTTTTACCCAAGGCAGGCTTTGTTTTTAAGATCAAATGGGGAGATTTAGGTAAAAGACTAATTGATGATGGAGTGATTGACAAAAAAAAGCTGGCTAAAGCTTTGACTGGAGGGGAAAATATGCCCGAACAGTTGGAAAAATATCTTGACTCCTCAAATCAGGATCAGATTGAGCTAAATGAAGGTAATGCCCAATTTTGGGTGGATGTATTGTGGGGTTTGGGACTGGCCCAAAAAAGCGACATTTTGGAAAAAGGTCAGATGATGGCTTCGGGTGATGCATCTAAGTTTGCCTCCACCGGGGGATATACCATTGGGGTAAAAGAACCCATGCAAATTTATGCAAAATTTTCTTATATTAAATTATCACCCGACCAAGAGGTTTTAGTAAAAGAAATTGCCGAAGGAGTTTTTAGGCCTTGCTGTGGTAATTCCACCGCTTTTCCCGATTGCAATCACGGCATGGCAGCCTTGGGCCTAATTGAGCTAATGGTTTCCCAGAATTTTTCTAAAGAGGAAATTTATAAAACAGTGTTGGCTTTTAATTCCTATTGGTTCCCACAAACATATTTAGACTTAGCCTATCATTTTGCTAAAAACGGTAAGGATTTTAAAAAGGTGTCGGCGGAGGAACTTCTGTCAAAAACCTTTTCCAGCTCCATGGGTTATCAAGCCATCAAGCGCCAAATTCCTCAAGTGGATTGGCCGGCTCTTAAAGGTGGTAAGGGTTGCGGAGCCTAACTGTTTAAGCTTTTTATGAATGATATTTTAATGCAGACATCTTTAATAGCAGCATATGTGGCCGGGATGGTAGCTTTGTTTGCCCCATGTTGTGTCACTTTTTTACTTCCCGCATATTTAGGGTCTGTTTTCAAGGAAAAAGAAAAAGTTTTGTTTATGACGTTTATTTTTGGGCTGGGGATTTTTGTGGTACTCCTCCCGGCTGTTTTGGGGGTGGCATTTGTTTCCAAGTTTTTATTTAGATACCACGACTGGATCTACATTTTTGGGGGCTTGGTCATGCTTTTGGTGGCGGCGGCCACCTTTTTCAATATCAAAATGCCCATGCCCAACTTGCCGGGTTTACAGGTTGGGAAAAGAACAGATGTAGTTTCCATTTTTATTTTAGGTATTTTTTCCGGGATTACCTCTGCCTGCTGCGCGCCTGTTTTAGTGGGTATTTTGACTTTGACTTTTCTCTCTCCCAGTTTTTGGGGAGCACTACTTATCGGGGCGATGTATGTTTTGGGTATGGTTACGCCTTTACTTTTGATGTCCATATTTCTGGAAAATAAAGTAGCCAAACTTTCCCTACTCCGTAGACCTGTGTTTGAGGGAATAATTTTAAGTAATTTAATTGCATCTTTGGTATTTTTTCTAACTGGTCTGGTAATTTTGTATTTAAGTTTTACGGGCAGGTTATCTTCTTCCGGAATGGATCAATTTACCAAACTTATCCAAAATGCCGGCGGCTATGTTAATGAAATGATAGGCAGTAATTTAGCAGTTAATATACTTTTTCTTATTTTGGTGGGATACTTTATTTATTGGATTATTAAAAGGAGGTGACAGAGATGATGGGATATGGCTGGGGAAATATGATGGGAGGATATGGTTTAGGTTCCATAGTGTGGATTGTGGTTTTGGTGGATCTCATTTTGCTGGGAGTTTGGCTGTGGAAACAAATCAGCAAATAATCATAAGATTAATAATGAGAGATTTGATGTTTAAAGTTGCCATATTTGCCATTGCTTTTGCATTTGTGGAAGCTTCGGTGGTGGTATATTTGCGACATCTTTTGGGAGTCAACTTTACTCCTCCACAACTGCAGCGGAGTGAGATTTTATTTTTAACCTCCGGGATTGCCTTTTTGGAACCGCAAACCGCGCTTAAGATAATTACAGATACAACCTTGTTAAATGTGGAAAGAATCAGAGAAGCAGCCACTTTAGTGATGCTTGCATCGGTGGCCACTTTGGCCGGAAAGCTATTTTGGGAAAGGGTAGCTTTTTTCTTTTTGGCATTTGGCATTTGGGATATTTTTTACTATATATTTTTAAAACTAGCCATTGGTTGGCCAAAAACTTTAACTGATTTGGATATTTTCTTTCTACTGCCTACTCCCTGGGTAGGGCCAGTTTTTGTACCAATTTTTATATCGCTATTTTTAATTGTCGGGTCATTACTTTATCTGTTAAGATTGAATAAATTAAGACAGTGACGAAGGTATATATGAGTACAGATAAGATTATAGTCACTATAATTGGAGCTTTGGGGATATTATTTACCTACTGGTTTTTCCTGATGAAAAAGGAAAAGGAGATAGAGGTAACGGGTGAAGTTAACATCACTGTCAGTGGTGGTTACTCTCCTGAGGTTATTTCTATTCCCAAAGGGAAACTGACCAAAATAAATTTTATCAGGAAAGATTCCTCTTCTTGTTTAGAAGAGGTGGTTTTGGCTGATTTTAAAATCCGCAAGAGCTTACCTTTAAATCAAAAGGTGACGGTGGAAATAACCCCTGAAAGCCAAGGTGAGTATGGTTTTGCCTGCGGCATGAATATGTTTCATGGAAAAATTATAGTTAAATAAGAGCCTTATTTATGAGTACTGTAGACTTATTAAAGATAAAGCTGGTAACCAGTCTTTTTTTAGGCGGGCTAATTGTTTGGGGTTCCTTCCCTGGTTTATTGCAAACATCGCCAGAGATTTTGCGAAATTTCTGGGTTCAGCTTATTTTAGCTACTCCTGTTCAATTTTGGGCAGGACTGGAATTTTACCAGGCAACAATTCCGGCTCTGCGTCATCGAACCGCCAACATGGATACCTTGGTGGCCATAGGTACCACCATGGCTTATCTTTATTCCGTTATTGTTACCATTTTCCCAGGGATTGTTAAAGCAATAGGGGTTGAACCCCTACCATATTTTGATGTGGCCACCATTATTATTGGGTTAATTTTGCTGGGCAGATTCTTGGAAGCCAAAGCTAAAGCTGGGACATCTGAAGCCATTAAGAAGTTAATTGGCTTGCAGGCCAAAACAGCCAGGGTGGTGAAAAACGGTAAAGAAGTGGATGTGCTGATTTCCGATGTGGTGGTAGGAGATGTGATAAGGGTAAGGCCAGGCGAAAAAATTCCTACTGATGGGGTGATTATTGAGGGGCAATCAAGTATAGATGAGTCAATGGTAACAGGCGAGAGTATACCAGTTGACAAGGGAACGGGTGCTAAAGTAGTGGGTGCAACCATTAACAAAACAGGCACTTTTACTTTTAAAGCCACCAAGATTGGTAAAGATACCTTGCTTTCTCAAATCATCAAACTGGTGGAAGAGGCCCAGGGTAGTAAGGCTCCAATTCAAAGATTGGTGGATTTAATTTCCTCTTATTTTGTCCCAACTGTTATTATGCTGGCAATTTTCACCTTTATTGTTTGGTATGTTTTTGGTCCTGGGTTTCTTTTTGCTATCTTGAACTCAATTGCAGTTTTAATTATTGCCTGTCCTTGTGCCATGGGTTTGGCTACCCCAACGGCAATAATGGTTGGTGTGGGTAAGGGAGCAGAGCAGGGAATCCTTATTAAAGATGCGGAAAGTTTGGAAACTGCCCATAGAATTGACACTATCATTTTTGACAAAACCGGAACCTTAACAAAGGGGCAACCAGCTGTGACAGATGTGATAGGTGAGGATATTTTGCAACTTTCGGCATCTCTTGAGAAAGGATCAGAGCATTCTTTGGCAGAGGCTATTGTCCAAAAGGGGGCAGAGAAAGGAGTGGAGTTTTTAAAGGTGACCAATTTTAAGGCCATTCCTGGATATGGGGTTGAAGGAGTGATCAATGGGGAAAAAGTAATCTTGGGGAATAAAAGACTAATGGAAAAAGAGGGTGTAAAAATGGAAGGGAAAGGAGTGGAAGAGTTGGAAAATGCAGGAAAAACAGTAATGGCTTTGGCTGTTGATGGAAAATTTGCTGGTTTAATTGCTGTGGCTGATACTTTAAAGATAAGTGCCAAAGAAGCAGTTTCTGTTTTACAAAAAATGGGTATTGAAGTGGTGATGATTACCGGAGACAATCAAAAAACTGCCCAAGCTATTGCCAAGCAGGTGGGAGTAAAAGAAGTTTTGGCAGAGGTTCTGCCCGATGAAAAAGAGCGGGAAGTGAGAAAGTTTCAAAATGAAGGGAAAACAGTGGCTTTTGTAGGTGATGGGATCAATGACGCTCCGGCCCTGGCTGCTTCAAACGTGGGGATTGCTATGGGGACAGGCACAGATGTGGCTATTGAAGCAGGAAATATTACTCTGATTAATAAAGATTTACGTTCAGTGGCAGCTGCATTGGAACTTTCACGTAAAACCATGAGGACTATTAAAATGAATTTGGTCTGGGCTTTTGGGTATAATATAATATTAATACCGGTGGCCATGGGAGTTTTATATCCATTTTGGGGAATATTATTAAATCCCATCTTTGCATCCGCTGCCATGGCTTTAAGTTCAATATCGGTGGTGAGTAACTCATTATTGCTTAAGAAAGTGAGAATATAAAAAACGGATCTTTGGCTGATTTTCGACTGAAAGGAGAAAACAAGACATGGACTTATGGCTTATATTTTTGACCGGTTTAACTGTGGGTGGTTTAACTTGTTTGGCTGTGCAGGGAGGGCTGTTGGCCTCTACCATTACCGCAAGGGAAGAAGAGGATCTTGATGAAGGGAGCAGAAGAAAACACAATATCTGGCCGGTTGGGGCGTTTTTGGTAACCAAACTTATTGCTTATACTTTTCTTGGATTTATTTTAGGAGCATTTGGGGGAACCTTGGCGTTGTCGGATAATGCCAGGATCCTGATGCAACTTATAGCAGGATTATACATGGTTGCCATTGCTTTAAATCTTTTGAATATCCACCCCATTTTTAGATATGTAGTAATTCAGCCGCCGCGGTTTTTAATAAGGAAGGTTCGTGATACCAGCAAAAGCAAAGATTTATTTGCTCCAGCTTTCCTTGGAGCTTTAACCATTTTTATTCCTTGTGGTACCACCTTGGCCATGGAAGCTTTTGCCATTTCTTCCGGTTCACCCATTTTAGGAGCAGCTATTATGGCCACTTTTACCTTGGGCACGTTTCCTTTGTTTTTTGGTTTGGGCTTTTTAACCACTATTTTAGGTGATACTTTTAAGAGAAAATTTTTTAAAATTGCTGGCGTTTTGGTCCTATATTTAGGAGTAACTTCTTTTAATGGAGCTTTGGTTCTGGCTAATTCTCCTGTAACCTTGCAACGTATCAGAGATGCTATCCCCGTCTATATTGATTTAGGTGGGGAGGAATCTATGGGTGAGGTTTTTGTGAAAGTGGAAAATGGGGTACAGGTGGTGGATATTGCGGTTTTTCCCACCGGTTATACCCCCAACAATATACAGATTAGGCAGGGAATGCCGGTCAGATTAAATTTACAATCAAACGGGGGCTTAGGTTGCACTTCTCAATTTAGAATTCCTTCTTTAGGAGTTAGTAAAAACATTCCCTTAAATGGCACGGCCCGGGTTGATTTTACCCCCTCCATGAAAGGAAAGCTGACTTTTACCTGTTCCATGGGGATGTATAGTGGAGTAATAGAAGTGATATGATCAAAAAGAAATTTAAGATTTTGGATATGTACTGCTCTGGGTGTGCTTTGTCCATAGATATGGATTTGGAAGAGGTGGAAGGAATAAAAAAAGCCCAGACGAGTTTCGCCAAGAGTGAGCTAGAAGTAGAATTTGATCCGGAAAAAGTGACAGAGGAAAAAATTCTGGAAACCATCAAAAATACCGGATACAAAGCCCTTTTAAGCAATGGTAAAGAAACTTAAAGCTAACTTAACTTGTCCTTTTTGCAAGGAAGTGCAGGAAGTGGAAATGCCCACCACCGGTTGCCAGTACGTGTACAAATGCCAAAAATGCGGCAAAATAATTACTGCCAAAGAAGGTGATTGCTGTGTTTTTTGCTCCTTTGCTGACACCAAGTGTCCTCCAAAACAAAAAGAGTGATAAGATATAAATAATGTTCGACCTCATAAGTATTGGTGATGCGGTGATTGATACTTTTGTGCCCTTAACGGACGCCCATGTTCATTTTAACGAGAACCTAAGAGAGCTTTGCCTTCGATATGGAGATAAAATTCCAGTGGGAGATTCTACCTCCCAGGTGGCTGGAAATGCTGCCAACTCGGCTGTAGGGGCAGCCAGACTTAAACTGAAAACTGCTGCTTATATTAATGTGGGCGGGGACCATGATGGATTACGGATCAAAGATCATTTAAAAGATGAAGGTGTGGATATAAGATATGTGGTGGTTAATAAAAACTTACCCTCTAATCACCATGTAGTGCTAAATTATAAAGGTGAACGGACTATTTTAATTTTCCACCAACCCTGGAAATACAACTTACCTGATTTAGACAAATCAAAATGGATTTATTTTACCTCTCTTTCACCCACCTTTGTGAATTCCAATTTACTTGATCAACTAGTCAATTATTTGGAAAGATCTGGAGCCAGGCTTTTATATAATCCCGGCACTTTTCAAATCAAACTGGGAGTTAAAAAAAATCCGCGACTTTTATCTTTAACAGAAGTTTTTATTGTTAATCTGCAAGAAGCAAAGATAATTCTAGGGTTTAATGAAACAGAAAACATTTCAGTTAAAAAACTTTTAAAAAATATTTGTGATCTAGGTCCTAAAATGGCAGTCATTACTGACGGAGACAAGGGTTCATATGGTTTTGATGGGGAGGAGTATTTTCATCTGGAAGTTTTTCCGGCCAAATTGGTGGAAATGACAGGCGCGGGAGACGGGTATGCCACCGGTTTACTGGCCGGGCTTTTTTATGGTAAGGATTTAAGTGAGGCCATGAGATGGGGAGCGGCCAACGGGGCCTCGGTAGTAGAACAAGTTGGCCCCCAAGCAGGCCTTTTGACTTATGCTAAAATGCAGGAGCGATTAAAGGAAAATAGAAAGATTGTAGTTAAGGAGATTTAAATGGATTTAAGTAAATTTCAAATTAATAATAAATTTTTAATGTTGGCTTTGGATCATCGGGGCAGTTTTAAGAAACTGATGAATCCCCAAAATCCGGATTCTGTAACTGATGAAAATATAATTAATTTAAAAAATGAGATTATAGATAGCTTAAAAGATCAGTTTAGCGCTTTATTAATTGATGAAACATGGGGACTTAAGGCTTGTCATGAAATTTGTCAGGTTAAGTCTTTCCTTTTACCCCTGGAAAAAAGTTCCCATAGTGGTATTACAGAACTGGAATATACGGTTTCGCAAATTAAGGAAATGGGAGCTAGTGGAGCAAAAATTTTGATTGATTTTAATCCAAATTCGGAGAATGTTTCTCACCAACTGGAAGTTGCCAGGAAAGTTATGGATAATTGCAGAGCAGAGGATTTTCCTCTCTTTTTGGAAATCGTGACAGGCAGTACAGATTTAGTTTTAGAATCGGTTCAAATGTTTTTGGAGGAAGGGATAGAGCCGGATGTCTGGAAGCTGGAATATCCGGGTTCACCAGAAGTTTGTGTGGAATTAACCAAATTACTAGGACAAACCCCTTGGATTTTATTAACTGGAGGGCAAACTTTTGAGGAATTTAAACCAGAGTTGGAAGTGGCTTCTCAAAATGGAGCCAGGGGTTTTTTGGCAGGAAGAGCATTATGGCAAGAAGTTTGTCAACTTGAAGGACCAGAAAAAGAAAAATTCCTAAAAGAAACCTTGAAAGATAGATTTAAACAAATTGTCAGTATTGCTACAATGTAAATATGGCCAAGGTTGTTGTAACTAGAAAAATTCCAGGACAGGGAATTAAGATGCTTCAGGAGACAGGATATGAGGTGGTGGTCTCGCCTCATGATAGAAACTTGGAGAGACAGGAGCTTTTGAATTTTATTCAAGGATCTGATGGGGTGCTGTGTATGTTGACAGATAAAGTTGATCAAGAGTTTGTAAATGCGGCCGGTCCTAATTTAAAGGTAGTGGCCAATTATGCGGTGGGCACAGATAATTTAGACCTCCCTGCTCTCTCGTCGCACAATATTGTGGCTACTAATACTCCGGATGTGTTAACAGAAGCGGTGGCAGAGCATGCTTTTGCCCTGTTAATGGCCATCGCAAGGCGCATTGTTGAGGCTCACAAACTGGCTCAAACCGAATCCTCAACTTTTGGGCCGGAGGTGATGTTGGGGACAGAGCTTAAAGATAAAATTTTAGGGGTGTTGGGATTAGGACGGATTGGCTCGCGGGTGGCCGAAATGGGCAAAGCCATGGGTATGAAGATTATTTATTATGATATTAAGCAAAATAGCGAGTTTGAACAAAAAGTGGGAGCCGGTTTTAAGGCTGCTCCGGAGGATTTATTAAAAGAAGCTGATTTTGTGTCTGTTCATGTTCCCCTGCTTGATTCCACTCGCCACCTCATCAATTCTGAACGATTACAGATGATGAAAAGAAGTGCTTATTTAATTAATACCTCCAGAGGGCCGGTGGTTGATGAAGTTGCTTTGGTGGAAGCCTTGAAAAATAAAGTAATTGCCGGAGCTGCTTTGGATGTGGGGGAAACAGAACCTAAATGGGCAGAAGGATTGAAAGATTTACCTAATGTGGTGTTAACCCCCCACATTGCCTCGGCAACGCTGGAGGCACGCAGTGCCATGGGCGAGCTGGCAGCTAAAAATATTATTGCAGTTTTATCTGGACAATCTCCACTCACTCCTGTTAAGGTATAGATATGGATCTACAAACTGCTCTTTATGATGTTATTATCATTGGTGGGGGGCCGGCAGGGGTGTCAGCGGCAGTTTATGCTGCTCGTAAAAAGTTAAAAACACTTCTTATCGCGGAAAACTTTGGTGGTCAGTCCGTGGTAGCCGCGGATATTCAAAATTGGATTGGGGATGCTCATATTTCTGGTTTAGATCTGGCCAAAAAACTGGAGGCTCATGTTAGAAGTTTTCCTGAAGTTGAAATTAAAACAGAGAGGGTAAATTTAGTGCGGTACACCTCGTCTACCTTTGAGGTGTCTACGGAAAAGCAAGTTTATGGCAGTAAATCTATTATTCTGGCCTCTGGGGCCAGAAGAAGAAGATTGGGAATTCCCGGCGAGGATAAATTTGAAGGAAAGGGGGTATCCTATTGTTCAACTTGTGATGCTCCCCTATTTAGAGGCAAAATTGTAGTTGTGGTGGGAGGGGGTAATGCCGGGTTGGAAGCTGTTTTGGATTTATTCCCTTATGCAAGCGAAATTTATCTTTTGGAACGTGGTGATGCTATCAAGGGAGATCCTTCAACCCTTGAGGAAATCAAGAAGAATCCTAAACTAAAAGAGGTTATTTTAAATGCGCAAACTCTGGAAGTGGTGGGTGAAACATTGGTGACAGGTCTAAAGTATTCAGTCAGTGGCCAGGAAAAATTGCTGGGAATAGGGGGAGTGTTTGTGGAAATTGGCTCGGTTCCCAATTCGGAAATGGTCAAGGACCTGGTTCAATTAAATAATCACGGTGAGGTGATGATTAATTTTCAGCATGCCCGTACCTCTCATCCAGGAGTTTTTGCTGCCGGTGATGTGACAGATGATCCTTACAAACAAAATAATATCTCGGCTGGTGATGGGGTAAGAGCCGCCCTTGCTTGTTACGCTTATTTGCAAAACCGGGAAAAACTTTCCCCTGCAGCAGAAAAACATGATGTTTAAGTTTTGGAAAAAGTGGGAATATCCATATTTAACAGGAGTTTTAATTTCAGTTCTTCTGGCCATTATTTTGGCCCAAAACCAAACTTTTAAAGATTGGTTACTTAATCTAGGTTCCTGGGAATATATTGGGGCCCTCCTTGCCGGCATGATTTTTGTTTCTTCTTTTACTGCAGCCATTTCCATTGTGGTGATTGGCATTATGGCTCAAAATATAAATCCTATGGCCCTGGGTTTAATTGGAGGAGTGGGAGCGGTAATGGGGGATTATCTGATTTTTAAGCTGGTTCGCTCGCATTTGCAGGAGGAGCTGGCCATGCTTTTTGGCAAAGATGGTACTTCTTATGTTAAAACTTTAATTCGCTCCCGATACATTGCCTGGATGCTGCCTGTGATCGGAGTTTTCATCATTGCCTCCCCCTTGCCGGATGAGCTGGGGGTCTCACTTCTTGGCATTTCTAAAATTTCAGAGGCGAGATTTATTTTAATTTCTTATTTATCTAATGCTATTGGGATATTAATGATCGCATCAGTTGCCAAAGTGCTATGATTAAATTATGCGCTTAGGTCACCATGACAGCTTAATGAAAGCAGAATTGGTTACGGCCAGGTTTTGGGATTTAGTAACCACCAGATTCCCTTGGCTTTTAATAGGCCTTTTGGGTGGGCTTTTGGCTTCAGTAGTAGTAT
This sequence comes from uncultured Gammaproteobacteria bacterium, assembly GCA_964394855.1. Lineage (GTDB taxonomy): Bacteria > Patescibacteriota > Microgenomatia > Daviesbacterales > UBA10151 > CAYMZD01. The sequence goes on from CAYMZD010000002.1 coordinate 210,332, forward strand.
CCCGTTTTGAAACTTCCTTACGAGAAAACATTGCCTTGGCCTTTTTCATTCCCGTTATTGCCTATATGTCTGATGCGGTGGGAACTCAAACAGAAACTATTTTCATTAGAGCTTTAACTAATCTTACGTTTAGTATCCCCAAATATATTTTCCGGGAGTTTTGGGTAGGGGCTTTCATGGGTTCAATCATGGGGGTTTTGACCGGAATATTTACCTATATTTTATCTGGCACATTCAGGGTAGGCTTGGTGGTGGGATTTTCGTTATTTTTGGCGATGACTTTGGCCACAACCCTAGCTTGTATTACTCCTTTAGTTTTACGAGCCCTAAAAAAAGACCCGGCAGTAGGGTCGGGTCCTTTTACCACTGCCCTGCAGGATGTGGTCAGTTTAACAATTTATTTTG
>CAYMZD010000003.1:0-164314 GCA_964394855.1 uncultured Gammaproteobacteria bacterium
ATATAAAAAAGAGCTTGCTACTCTGGCCCTGGTGATTTTGGCAACACTGGTATGGCGGGGGGTAATTTAATGTGACAAGGGTTAGAGGAATTCTAGCAATAGAATCTCTTGGGATAAGACCTCAGCAATGGGGTCTTTTTCTTTTAATTAACAGAAACTTACTAAATTTTGACAAAAAAAGTATCTACTATAAATATCTTCCATCTCCTTGACTTGACTTTTATTTTTTTGCTACTGCCATAACTAAATTATAACTTTTAACTTCAAATCTAGTATAATTTAGGAAAATGCCCCCGTCGTCTAGCGGTTAGGACATCGGGCTTTCATCCCGAAAATCACCGGTTCGAATCCGGTCGGGGGTACTTAGGAGTTTAGCTACTTCTCTTCTTAATCTCATGACTTCTGGAATTGCATGTAACTTGCCTCCTAAACCTCCATCAACAATTAGAGTTTGGCCAGTTATAAATGATGCTCTGCTACTTGCTACAAAAGTTATTGCATTAGCAATATCTTGTACATTTCCTAGTCTTCCTAAAGTAGTTAGAGCAACAGTTGCTTCTAAAATATCTTTATTTTTAGGGTACCAAGCTTGAGTCATGTCTGTGTCAATAAAACCTGGTGCAACTGCATTAACTCTTACACCACGTCTCCCTAGATTATGGGCAAGAGACATTGTTAACCCAATTAGACCAGATTTAGCAGCCGCATAATTCTCTTGTCCGCTATTTCCAACAATTCCAACTATACTAGCTACATTTACAACAACTCCATCTAGCCCTTTTTCAGTTTTAGGAAAAGCTCTAAATGCATACTTTGATAGTAAGAAAGCAGGTCTTAAATTAGTGGCCATAACAATATCCCAATCCTCCACGGTTGCTCTAAGAATGTCGCTATCTCGAGTAACACCAGCATTATTTACTACTACATTTACTTGTCCGAATTCTACTTTTGTAGCACTAATTACAGCTTGTGATGCTTCTGGGTCTGATAGATCTCCAGAAAATATCAGAGCTTTAGACCCATGAGTTTCAACCCGATGGGCAACATCTTCTATTTGTTGATAATTTTTTCCAGTGGAAACTAATACAAGTCCTTTTGCCCCCTGCCTGGAAAACTCTATGGCCGTAGCTGCTCCTATACCACGAGAGGCACCCGTTATAACAACAATTTTATTGGTAAATTCTGGTATTTTTTCTATGCCAGCCATATTATTTCTAGCTAATTGTATTCAAGTGGGTATAAAATGTCAAATGTCAAATGTCAAATATTATAGTTCTGATCCCTAGAGAATGAACATAATATTTGGTCCCAATTCCGAAACATTTGGGGTACTGCAAAAAGTGACTACAAGAGTCTCATGATTTACTTTTTCAGCAAAATTATATTATAATGCTTTTTTAATGAGTCCAGAAAAGAGAGAAATTTCAGGCGTTTTACAATGCTATAATGATGCATTAAATGCAGCCTTTATGGGTATAGATCGCGCAAGAGCACTTGTTGCATCAATGCAAAGTGACGGTCCTGTTTTAAGAGACTCACTGGGCACTCCTCACTTTTTATCTACATTTGACTTAATAGCTCGTCTTAGTAAAGCGAGAAGAACTGCCTCAAATAGTGATTTTATTGATGCAATTCCTGACTTAGCGCAAGTAGCGCTTCGGGATTTAAGTAAATATGTTGCAGAAGAACCAGATAAATACCTCATACCAGCATATCGGCTTGCATGCTCATTTGCTTCTTTGCAAGATTCTGGTTTTACAGCTATCGTAAGTAAGGTATTTGCCGAGAATTTTAATAGACTCATGGCAGCTCAAGAGTTAACCGATAAAGACGCACAAGTAGTAATAAAGCATGTAATAGAAACTGCCACCCCGCAACAAATAAGAGCTCTAACTAGAGCAGCTATTTCTCCTGATTCAGCTCTTTCCAGAAGATTTCCAAGGCAAATAGACTCGCTACTTAATTTGGGTATTTTGGGAAACAATACATACGAGCGGCCAGAACGTATGTCAGCTGTTTTAGATGAGTTAACCAGTGAACAGTCAACAAGACTACTGAACGCTTGGGATGACTCACAGGGGAAGAGAAAGGACCGTTCTAAAGGAAGTGAAGCTATATATTTTGAATACTTTAGTACTGTATGCAGGCTAGAACAATTAAGGCCAGGGATAACTAAGTATTTAATTGACAATTATGGAATACTTGCTTTTGCAAGATACCCGCTTGATTTACTAACCGAGCAATACGATACTCGAGAGGAAAAAGATGTCCCTTATACTATTCTGGTTGCTGCAAGACATGACCATAATGGTGCCATGCTCTTTTTAAAAGATGAGATTTCTTGCTTTCACAAACAGGCAAAAGCATTAGGAATTAGACTAAAAATATGTGAGGCAGAAAACTTGGAGGGTATTATCCAAACAACTAATACAGTAGCTTATCACCATGGACAAATCTCTTGTGTGTTATTGGTGGAACATGAGTTGGATGCGGGAATAAGTGAATTAGAATGGGATAGAAGTATTTTTACTTCCTCTGCAGTTATTGGGTTAATTTCTTGTTTTACAGGTGCAGAAAATGGAACAGCACAGTTACTATCCCTAACATTGCAAGATGTAGACATCCACGCTCCAGATTATGAAGCTTACCTAAAAAAAGGGGGTATCCAATTTGATGAAGATGATGGGGTTTTAAATATTAGAGTTCTATTTGGTTATGGTGAAGGCAACTATATTACCGAGGAAGATATCCTATATGCATTGACAAGTAGTACAGAAGGTAGATTTAATATTAGAACCAGCTCTGTAAATCTTTATGATGTACCTACAAGGGTATATAGAAATGGTCAGCTTGTTAGAGATTACATATAAAAGGATACGTTTAACCTAGTTCTGTACATACCAAGCTTGACATTTTTTAATATATAGAAACATTAGCCCCTGAAAGATTTTTAAGAAAAGTTTACCTAAAACCCTAGAAGGTAATATTTTTAAAATGCTCAATTCTTTCTCCATTAGTAAAATCTACTGTCACCGCATCAATTCTGTAAGGTTTATCAGTAAGTTTATTTTTTAAAAGATAAAATTGGGCTGCTCTAATGAGAAACCTGATTTTCCAGGGAGTAATGGCCTCTGCTGGATCACCATATTCATGTGAACTTCTTGTTTTAACCTCCACAAAAACCGTTTGCCCTACACCATCTGGTGCGGGGTCTTTGGCCACAATATCAATTTCCCCACCTCTGATCCTAAAATTTCTCTGCAAAATTTTATAACCCTGTTTTTTAAGATATTTGCATGCCAACTCCTCACCATATGAACCGGTTTGTTTTCCTAGCATAGTTTTTCAGGTAAATCGAGCTAAGTTAAATGATTTTCGATGGATTCTAGATAAACCGTTTATTCTAATTGCTTCCTGGTGAGCTTTTGTTCCATATCCTTTATGCTTTCCAAAACCATATTGGGGATATTTGTAATGAAGCCTCCTCATAATCTTATCTCTATAAACCTTAGCAATAACAGAGGCAGCGGCAATTGAGGCACAGATTTTATCCCCATCTTTAACAGGTTTTTGCCTTCTTCTATTTAAATGTTTAATGTAAAATGCATCTATTAGGACAAAATCCGGTGTGGGAGAAAGAATCCGCAGAGCTTTTCTAAATGCCATTTGGGTAGCCTTACCAATTCTTTCTCGGTTAATCTTAGCCACACTTATCTCGGCCACGGCCCAACATTTAGCCTGTTTCTTAATCTTTTCAGCTACCCTCTCTCTTTGCCTAGGTTTTAACAGCTTAGAATCTGCCAAGCCCTCTATTATTTTAAATTTTTTGGGGAAAACAACAGCTGCGGCCACCACTGGCCCGGCAAAGCTACCTCTACCAACCTCATCTACTCCGGCAATATTGCGGAAACCCTTCTTCCAAAGGGATTTTTCAATATAAGTTGTGGGAGTAATCATTAAATTCTGATTGCTTGTTTGCCGCTTCTTTCACGAAGATAATAAAGTTTTGATCTTCTGACTTTGCCCGCTTTTTTCTTCACTTCTATTTTAACTAGAGACTTACCATCTAAAGGCCAGCTTCTCTCAACTCCCACCCCGCCAGCACCAATCCTGCGGACAGTAAAAGTCTTATTCTCTCCTCGGCCACGCAATGAAATTAAAATCCCTTCAAAAATTTGTATTCTGGTCTTGCTGCCTTCTATCACCTGGGCATGAACGCGAAGCGTGTCACCCACATGAAGTGGTTGTTCCTTAAATTGAGCTGAAATCATGCTGACATTCTACCATAACTTAAGACACTTTGAAAGTATTTTTTCCCAGAAGCTGCTGAATTTGTGAAATTAAAGTTGGGTTTGGATTGATTAAAAACGGTAAAGCCATTCTTTTGGGACCTTTACCACCATTTGGTAAAAGTAGGGTGACGGCTATATTGCCAGGATATTCTCTTAGGGTTCGATTAATTTGTTGCAGCAGCTTAACATCCACTCCAGGGGGGACAATAATTTCTACTTTTCTTTCTACTTTTTCTGCTGTTTCCGGCTCAAATAGAATGATATTTTCTACCACCAGCGACAGCTCTTCTTCTCTTTTATCAATTCTGCCAAAGGCTAACACCACATTATCCTTAATGAGAAATTCCTTACTTTCGGCAAAATTAGCCGGGAAAACTACAGCCTCTATTTCCGACACTCCATCTGAAAGTTTAACAAAAGCCATTTCCGCAGCTGACTTTTTAGTTAAAACTTTTTTTACTTCGATGATCACCCCTCCCAGCTTTAACTTTTGCCCAATTTGGGTCTCTGACAGCTCATTTATCCGGCAAGAGGTATAGTTACTTATTTGTTGAAGTTTTTCAAGATACGGTGGTTCATGAAGATAAAAACCCAACAGATCCTTTTCAAAAATTAATATTTGATCAAGCGGCATCTCATCAACTTCAGGTAGCTTTATGCTTATACCATTTGAAGAATCCTCTTCATCTGTAAAAAGAGAGACTTGTCCGGAAAGTCTGGCTTTAGAATTTTTATGACTTTGTTCTAAAACTTGGTCCAGCACCAGCAGCTGGGAACTTCTTTTACCAAATGAATCCAAAGCTCCAGCCTTAATCAAACTTTCCAGGGTTTTTCTATTAACCAAACGTGTATCAACCCTGGAACATAAATCAGCCAAATTTTTAAAATTTTCCTTATCTCTTGCTTTAAGAATACTTTCAATGGCAGAAATACCTACATTTTTAATGGCCGAAAGACCAAATCTAATATTTTGTTTAGTAATTGTGAAACCAACTCCTGAAAAATTAACATCAGGAGGCAGTATCATAATTTTTAGTCTTTTACACTCCTCTATGGCAGAAGCGATTTTGTCAGGGTCTCCATATTCTGCCGTCATCACCGCTGCCATAAACTCCACCGGAAAATTGGCTTTCATATAGGCTGTCTGATATGAAACCATGGCATAAGAGGCTGCATGCGGTTTATTAAATCCATAGGCTGCAAAAGTTTCAATTAACCTAAACAATTCTTCTGCTTTAGACTTTGACATTCCATTTGTGACACATCCTTCAATAAAAGGCTCCTTAAGTTTTGCCATTTCCTCTGGTTTTTTCTTACCCATGGCTTTTCTAAATTTATCTGCTTTTGACCATGAATAGCCAGCAATATTAATTGCCGTCAGAATAACATCCTCCTGATAAACTAAGAGTCCCAGAGATTTATCCATATATTCTTTCATTCTTGGGTCAAGATAGGTAATTTTACTAATATCTCTTTTTCTTTCAATATATTCAGGGATAATTGAGAGAGGTCCTGGTCTATAAAGAGCTACCATAGCCATGATATCAAAGATAGTTGTAGGTTTTAACTCCATTAAGTATCTGGTCATTCCCGAAGATGAAAGCTGAAAAACACCCATTGTTTCACCTCGAGATAAAAGATCATAAGTTTTTTTATCGTCTAGTGGTAATTTATCTATATTTACAAAAATTCCGCGATTTTGCTTAACATATTCAACAGCTTTTCCCAGAATTGACAAATTCCTAATTCCTAAAAGATCCATTTTAAGAAGCCCTATTCCTCCATACTCATCTACAGTAGAAAACATGTCGTATTGAGAAACAACTTTATCTCCATTTGCCTCTTTTTGAATTGGGGTATAATTTGTTATTTCGTCTGGAGTTATTAGAATTCCTGCCGCGTGAACTGAAGAATGTCTAACAGTACCTTCTATCTTAACTGCCAAATCAAGTAATTTTTTGTACTGTGGATTATTTTGGTATAGGTCTCTAAGTTCAGGCACTTGTTTTAAATGTTCAGCTAAGGATGTGTAAAATCCTTGTTTAGGCATTGGTATTAATTTTGCTATTCTGTCAACTTCTCCATATGAAACACCCATTACTCTCCCTACATCTCTTATGGCAGCTCTTCCCATCATAGTTCCAAATGTAACAATATGAGCAACTTTATCCTCACCATACTTATTCATTAAATAACGAATAACCTCATCTCTTCTATCGTCTGCCAAATCAACATCAATATCAGGCATAGTTGGCCTATCTTTAGTTAAAAAACGCTCAAAAGGAAGTGTATAATCTAGAGGGTTTAAGTTTGTTACCCCCAAACAATATAAAACTAGGGATCCGGCAGCAGAACCTCTGGTATTGGTAATTATTCCCTTTTCGTGCGCCCAAATAATAAAATCAGCCACAATTAAGAAATAATCAGCAAGTTTTTTAAATTCAATAATTTCCAGCTCATAATTTAATCTATCTTCAATTTCTTTAGTTACTTCTAGTTTTTCTTTAGCTTTTTGCATGGTAATTTCCCTAAGGTATTGCATGGGTGATTTATTATCTGGTGTTTTAAATGCGGGATATACAGCTTTTACTAATTCCAGTTCTACTTTGCATTTATTAGCTATTTTAATTGATGTTCCCAAAGCCTCTGGTAAATCCTTAAAAAGTTCTGCCATTTCATCTGGAGATTTCAGGTAAAGATTCGGTGTATCAATCATCCGCAGTCTGTTCACTTCGCTAATAAGTTTGCCTGTTTGCACACAAAGCAAGGCATCTTGAGCCTCTGCCTCATCGGGTTTGATATAGTGGTAGTCATTAGTAGCAACAATGGGTATTCCTAAGCGAGGGCTTAATTTTTTGACTGCTTCCCACGTTAAATCTTGAAGCTTATTCATCTCTTCCAACTCCTTTTTAACCTTAGGATCTAAATTTGTTTCTTCCAGTAATTTTTTATATTCATGATTTTGCAGCTCAAAATAAAAATTTTCTTCCCCAAAAATTTGTAAATATTCCTGCGCTATTTTGGTAGCTTTTTCCAAATCATCAATGTTTCTCTGGAATTCTCCTGCAGGACAGCCGGATAATGCTATTAAACCTTCGTGATATTCCTGCAACAGCCTTTTGTCAACACGCGCACGGTAGTAGAATCCTTCCAAGTGGGCAATTGAAACTAATTTCATTAAGTTTAAATAGCCCTGGTAGTTTTTGGCCAAAACAGTCAAATGGTGTGGTTCTGAATCCATTTTGGCTTCTTTGTCCCTGTGTGACCTTTTGGCTACATACATTTCCACCCCAATAATGGGATTTATTTCTGCTTCACGAGCGGCTTTGTAAAACTCAATCGCTCCATACATCACTCCGTGGTCAGTTATGGCCACAGCATCCATCCCCAAATCTTTGGTGGTTTTTACCAGCTGTTTAATTTTGGATAGCCCATCTAAAAGAGAATATTCGCTGTGACCATGAAGATGAACAAACTTTGGCATATTTACACGGATATTTTATCAGCTCTTATGGATAATATTTCAAGTGGGAAAATTACTATTCTAAAAGTTTCTTTAGGACGCTTCTCGCTTTATTTGCCTCTGCTTTGCCAAGGGTTTTTTTCATCACTGCACCAATTAAGGCTTGCAAGGCTGTTTCTTTACCCTTTTTATAATCTGCCACTGCTTGGGGGTTTTCCGCAATTGCCTCTTTGGATAATTTTTCCAGTTCTTTTTCATCAGTAATCTGATCGGTTCTACTTTGTAAAATTTGGGCCACGACCTGTGCCGGCAAAACTTTTTCTATATTTATTTTTTTGTTAATTATGTGATTAGCAATCTGTAAAGCATCTACCCCATGTGGTTTTCCATCTTTGACTGCCTCCTCATAAAATAAAGCCAATTCAAGAGACTGCGTCAGAATTTCCACCTGCTGTTTTGTTAAACCATATTCTTTTTGAAATCTGTCTGCTTTATCCCATGGCAACTCTGGAAGTTTTTCTTTAATTTTTGTCCATTGTTCATTGTCAATTCTCAATTCAGGAATATCAGGTTCAGGGAAATATCTATAATCATGAGCCTCCCCTTTACTTCGCTGAAGATAGGTTTCTTTTTTCTGCTCATTCCAGCCTCTTGTTTCTTGGGTTAATTTCTTTCCAGCTTCCAGCTCAACAATTTGTCTTTTAATTTCATATTCCACCGCCGCTACCATAAACCTAAAAGAGTTAATATTTTTTAGTTCTACTCTGTAATTTGGCAAATCTGTAGTACCTTCTGGTCTTACGCTAACGTTTGCCTCCAATCTCATATCCCCCCTTTCCATATCCGCATTGGAAACTCCCAAATATCTAAAAAGCTGTTGCAACTTTTTAGCATAGTCCCGAACCTCCTCCACACCCCTAAAATCAGGTTCTGTAACAATTTCCACCAGTGGGACCCCTGACCTGTTAAAGTCTATTAAAGTTTCACCTCTAGCATGACTCAACTTTCCCGTATCCTCTTCCTGGTGGGCACGATTTATGCTGATTCTTCTTTTTCCTTCCTTTCCCTCTACTTCCATCCAGCCATTGACACATAAGGGCCAACGATATTGGGAAATCTGATAACCTTTAGGTAAATCCGGATAAAAATAGTTTTTTCTTTCAAACAATGATTTTTCATTAATTTTGCAGCCCAAAGCAAGTCCTATCATCATGCAGTATTCCAAAGCTTTTTTGTTTGGTACGGGCAAGGCTCCGGGAAGTCCTAGACAAATAGGACAAGTGTGAGTGTTAGGTTCTTTTCCAAAATAGTCAGCACTGCATCTGCAAAACATCTTGGATTTTGTATTTAACTCAACATGTACTTCCATTCCTATGACTGGTTCATACTTCATAACTTAGGTTTCTCCTTGTGCCAATTTGTGGCTTGTTCAAATGCATACCCAACCCTTAAAACTGTCTCCTCATCCCATTGCTTGCCTAAAATCTGTAATCCAACCGGCAGTCCATCTGCAAACCCGCAGGGAACAGATAACCCAGGAATCCCTGCTAAATTTGCTGGGATAGTATATACATCTGACAAATACATTTTTAAGGGATCATCAATTTTTTCCCCCAAATTCCAAGCTGTAGTGGGGGAAACAGGACCCACCAGTACATCAACTTGTTGGAACGTTTTTTCAAAATCCTGTTTTACTAAAGTTCTTATCCTGGCTGCTTTACCATAATATTCATCATAATATCCCGCGGACAGGGTAAAAGTCCCCAACATAATTCTTCTTTTAACTTCATCACCAAAATGGTCGCGGGATTTTCCATACCTCACTCCATCAAAACGAGCCAAATTAGAAGATATTTCTGATGGATTAATAATATAGTATGCTGCCAGGGCATATTCGCTGTGAGGTAAACTCACCTCCACAATTTCTGCTCCCATCTCCCCTAGCTTCTTTATGGCTTCTTTAACAACTCTTTCAACCTCCCTTTCTAACCCCTCCTTAAAATATTCCTTCGGCACTCCCACCTTCAGTCCTTTTATCCCACCTGGAGGGTGAGATACGTTGGCACCTTCGAGATGTTTGTTCAAAACATTTGCATCATATCCATCAGCTTCTGAAATCCAATCCAGAACCAAGGCCGCATCCTCAACAGATTTGGTAATTGGCCCAATAGTATCAAAAGATGAAGTGGCGCTAATTAAACCATATCTTGAGACTTTTCCATAGGTTGGTTTTAAGCCAACTACTCCACACAAAGAGGCAGGTTGGCGGATAGAACCGCCGGTATCTGAACCAAGGGCAAAAACACAAAGATTAGAAGCTACGGCAGCTGCTGAACCGCTTGAAGTACCCCCTGGAACTTTATTTAAATCCCAAGGATTTTTAGTGGGTCCATATGCAGAATTTTCACCAGATGAGCCCATGGCAAATTCATCACAATTGGTTTTACCAATCACTCCCACATCTGATGTATCAAGCTTGCTTATCACACTAGCATCATATGGAGGAATGAAGTTTTCTAACAACTTCGATCCAGCTGTGGTAGGAACACCTTTGGTGATAATCAAATCCTTGATGGCAGCCGGAATTTTACTGCATTTTTCATTGACAAATAAATAAGCATTAAGAACAGGATTTAGCTTTTTTATTCTTGTCAGATAAGCCTTATTTAACTCATCTTCAGAAAACTGCTTTTGTCTTAGTGCTTGTATAGTCTCTGTTAAAGTTAGTTTTGTAATATCCATACTAGATTCATTCCTCAAAAACTCCTTTTGTGACAAAAAGCCCATTTTTCTTATTGGGAGCGTTTGATAAAGCTTCCTCTTGTGATAATCCTGCTTCAGTGATATCTTCCCGCATAACATTAGACACTCCCGTGACATTAAAAGCGGGTTCAATATTCAAAGTATCCACCCCGATTTTATCGGGGTCCACTTCATTTAGCTTTTCCATATAATCCAAAATCTGGGAAAGCTGTTTGGAATATTTTTCCTCTTCATCAGAAGAAAGTGTCAAATTAGCCAATCTGATCACATGTTTAACCTGATCTTTGGTTAACTTCATATATCTGGATTATACTTTATAAATCTTTTTCTGTTAAGAGTATCTTTTGGGATTATTAAATTCTATTTTTAAATTTCCCCTTCCATTTCATGGAGGGCTTTTATTCGAGCTTCAATTGGAGGATGGGTATTAAAAAGTCCTGCCAGCCAGGCTCCGGCTTCTTTCCCTTTTAAGGGGTTAACTATAAACAAATGGGCTGTGCCGGTGTGAGCTGTTTTTAAAGGTTGCCTGTCGCTGGAAATTTTTTGCAAAGCACTGGCCAAACCAGCAGGATATCTGGTCAGTAAAACTCCCGATGCATCGGCTAAAAGTTCACGGCGACGGGAAACAGCCAGCTGGATTAACATAGCAGCAATTGGGGCCAAAATGGCCGCGGCAATTGCCAAAACCATATACAATCCCCCACCTCTATCCCGGCTTCTGCCAAACCACAGAGAACGCAGGAAAAAATCGGATAGGAGGGCAATAGTCCCCACCAGAACAGACACCACTGCCATCACCAAAGTATCCCTGTTGCCCACATGGGAAAGTTCGTGAGCTGTGACCCCTTCCAGTTCCTGTTTATTTAATTTTTCCAAAATGCCCGAGGTAAAAGCAATGGCAGCGTGTTTGGGATCTCGGCCGGTGGCAAAAGCGTTAGGGGCGGCTTCATTCATGATATAAATTTTAGGAAGAGGTAAACCCGCGGCAATGCAAAGATTTTCTACAGTTCTAAAAAGCTCCGGATTATCCTGCTTTTTAATGGGTTTGGCACCGGACAGACCCAAAACTATTTTGTCGGAGTAAAAATAGGACACAAAATTCATCACCCCGGCAATGATCAGGGCAATACCCACGATGGTTAACCCGCCCATTTCACCGTATCCAAAACCAAGGGAAATAATATAAACCACAGCCACGGCAAAAAGGGAAAAGAAAAACATGATCAGCCAGGTTTTGAAAATATTAGATCCCCGATGATCCCAAGCAGTATTAACAGTTGCCATGAGGTGATTTTAGCACAAAATTAATTAAAATTTAACCTCTATATCCTTTTTTTCTTCATCAGTTGCTTTGAAGAAATCTTCTTTAGTAAATCCAAACCACTGGCCAACCATTTTGGAAGGAAATTGTTCCAGGGAATTGTTTAGATCCAGCACATTGGTGTTATAAAATTGCCTGCTGGCTGCCACTTTGGTTTCAGTATCTGATAGCTCATCTTGCAAAGCTTTAAAATTTTCCGAAGCTTTTAGATTGGGATAGTTCTCTGCCACTGCAAACAAGGATTTTAAGGCTCCGGTCAACATATTATCCGCACTTGCAGCTTCGTGTGGGTTTTTAGCATTCATTAAAGAAGTTCGGGCTTTGGTCACCTCTTCCAAAACCCCTTTTTCGTGTTTTACATAACCCTTAACTGCTTCCACCAGATTGGGGATTAAGGAAGATCTTCTTTTAAGTTGGACATCAATCTGACTCCAAGCCTCTTTGACGCGATTGCGAAGTGAAACCAAAGAGTTATAGGTAAAAAGCAACCATACTCCTATTAACAAAATTAAACCAATAAATATATAGATTGTGTTCATAACCTTCAGGGATTAAAAATCCCAACCACATGAGGAATAACTGGTTTACCTGCTCCTGCATTAAGCCTTAAAATCCAATGACCTTCATTGTGACATTCCCTTATCCACCCCTGGTCTAGTCCAAACATACTTGAGCGCCTATAGAGTCTTCGATCTTCCACTAGCCTCACTCTTTCTGGAAAGGAGCTAAATTCATCTTGGCTGAATAGATTTAAGCCCAGGTAATGGTATCCAACAGGACTATGCCTATCATATCCAGATACTAATATTAATCCCTCGGGCATGCGCAACTCACTTAAAAAACCTCTTAATTCTAGCGCTATAGAATTACATTTACCATCTAAATCTAGCATGGGGATATGCCTTGTTCCGTATATTGTTTCTACGGCTGATGACAGTCCCAAGAAGGGAAATCTTGCTCTTCGCGGTATTCTGTCAAGCCACTCTCCTTTAGAAACATCTTCTCTGCCAATTTCTATGGAATCTGTTTCTAGGTGGTAACCACCCCCGTCTAATCTATAGGGTATAACATGAAAAGCTCTGATAGATGAGGAGTTTTGGGCAATAAGAGTAATCACCTCTGGTGCGGTTTTATCCAGTAGAGCTTCTATTGTTCCTGTGGTCATAAGTTAATAAATATTAAACCATTTAGCAAATTTTGTAAAGTCCCAAGAGTTGAGAACATCTTTAGCGGTTGCCCAACCCCTTCTGGCCACTGAAACCCCATAAGGCATATTATCCATTTGCGAGAGTTCATGAGCATCGGTGTTAATGATAAATTTAACCCCGTATTTTAGAGCTTCCCTAACTAAATCATCCCGCAAATCCAACCTATTGGGATAACCATTTATCTCTAGTAACTTGTGATTTTTGGCACAAAACTTAAAAATGGTATCCCAGTCTGCCTCTGAAGAATCCCTCTCATTTAACAGTCTATTGGTGGGATGAGAAATAATATCCACATGGGAATTTTTCAAAGCAGCCATTAATCTTTTGGTTATTTGTTCTTTGGTTCCACGATGACCAGAGTGGATTCCGGCAATACAATAATCCAAAGTAGCTAAAGCTTCATCAGGCACACTCAAAGTTCCATCTCCCAAGATATCTATTTCGAGCCCATTTAGTACTCGAATACTTTTTGTACTCTTTTTAAGATTTTGAATAAATTTTGTCCTCTTTTGTACCCACTTTATCACTTCTTCTGTACTTACAGAGGTAAATCCCGGTGGATGATCAGAAATACCTACATACTCATATCCCAAAGCTTTGGCCTTTTTAACCATATCTTCTATAGAATCAGCTCCTGGTCCATGAGAGGGATTTTTAATAGGATAATTTGAGTGAAGATGCAAATCCCCTTTAAGATCTTTCAATTCTACCAAATGAGGGAGTTTATGTTCCTGGGCAGCTTCAATTTCTCCTGTATCTTCTCTTATTTCAGCTGGTGGTGTCTGCATCCCCAGAATCTTATATAACTCCTCCTCTGTTTTTGTATGAATGATCTTTCCGCGCCTCCTCTTAAGTCCATACTCGCTTAACGAATAACCCTTATCCTGGGCCATTTGTCGTAAGTGGATATTGTGAGCTTTAGAACCTGTAAAATGCTGTAGCAGCGCTCCATAAGCATCTGGGTGACCAACTAATATATCTACCTGCAATCCACTTGATAATACTACCATAGCTTTACTCCCGCCTTTATCAATCACACGAGAAATTCCCGGCATTTGGCAAAAAAAATCAACTACCCGAGGGGCATTTTTAGAAGAAACAGAAAAATCCAAATCGCCCACTGTTGCTACCTGCCTTCGCAGTGAACCCAACGGGTGAACCTCTTTAACATTAGGACTTTTTTTAAGATATTCCAAAATTTTTATAGCTTGCGCTGTAGCATAAGGCAAAAGCATCCTATCTCCCCTGCCTTGTACCTCTTCCATACCTTGAATGATTTTTTCTGCTATTTTGGCTGAAAAACCTTTTTTGACCAGCTTTCCGGACTTTATCTGATTCTTTAGATCATCAAGGCTCTTCACCCCGACTTTAGATATCTCCAAGGCTGTTTTTGGCCCCACTCCTGGAATATCCAGCATGTCAAAAACTACTTGATCAATACCTTTTTTCAAGCTCTCAAAATGCTTAACTTGACCGGTCTTAAAAAGTTCGGATAAATAACCTTGCAGTTTTTGGCCCAGCCCAGGAATATCACCTAGTTTCCCTTCTTCCCAAAGATCTTTTGCTTCAGAAGTGGAATGTTCTATGGAATCTGCCGCATTTTCATAAGCCCTGATTTCAAAAGTATTACCAGATTTTTTGATGATATACGCTGCCGCCACATCTTTCAATAATTTGGCTACATTTTGGTTAGAAAAATACATTACATGTAGCGGGCTCGACCGGATTTGAACCGGCGATCTCCTCCGTGACAGGGAGGCGTGATAGGCCACTTCACTACGAGCCCACAACCTCATTATTCTATCAGTAATTTCCCCCCTTGACAAATACTAGCTAATAGTTTAAAAAGAGGGCATAACTGCCTTGTCTGCCTAAAAGAAAAATGGCCAGACCTAAAAAATCCGCAAATTCATATTTAGAACAACTGGAAGAGGATGTTAAATCAAACCAATCTAAACTATCCCTTATTCTGGGTATCCTCATAGTTTTAGTATTGGGCGTTTTAATTTTCAATTATTTTAATAGGCAAAAGCAGGAGTTAGGTCCAGCACAACAGACAGAGGAGTTAAAAGACGTCTCTCCAGAGAATTTACCAGGTAAATATACTGTGAAGGAAGGAGATACCCTTTTCTCCATAGCTGAAAAATATTATCAAGATGGCTACAAATACACAGAAATAGCTCAAACCAATAACTTAGGTAATGTTGACACAATTCAAGCTGGTCAAATCATAGAAATTCCCAAACCACCTAGCCCATCACCTGAAATGGAAGCAGAGGGAATAGGTGGGGGAAACACCACTATCTGGGGACCCAAAATTGAAGGAGATAGCTACACAGTAGTGGAAGGAGATTGGCTTTCTAAAATAGCGGGTAGAGCTTATGGAGACATTCTTGCCTACCAGAAAATTGCTTCAGCCAATAACATTGCCAATCCGGATTTAATTTTTCCCGGTCAAGTATTAAAGATTCCTCGCTAAAATTTCATTTTTGGTAAAATTACATCATGCCGAAGTAGCTTAATGGTAAAGCAGTCCCTTCGTAAGGGAAAGATTGGAGGTTCAAATCCTCTCTTCGGCTCCATGAAAACACTCCTTATTTTACTTGTTTTAATCCTGCTGCTTCTTTTTTCACCTTATTTAACTGCTAGCCTTAAAGTGTTCCTGTTAATTTCCCAGCAATTTCCCCAAATTCCTCTTAAACCTTTAATTTTTTTAACTAATCAACCCAAACACGAGCAAGTTAAAATTGGTGAAGGAGTGGTGGCAGATTTATATTTACCCAACCGACTTTCAGCTCAACCGGCCCTGATTTTGGCCATGGGTGTTCGAACCAATGAAAAAGATCGACCCGTACTGCTGGGCTTTGCCGAGAATCTTGCCCGATTGGGTTATGTCACAGTTTGGCCAAGATTAGCAGCTTTAGACAAAGAAGAGGTTAAATTTGAACAGCCGCAAACTTTTATCCTGGCATTTAAGTACTTGGAGAAAAGAAAAGAAATTAATCCTCAAAGAATATCTCTGATTGGTTTTTCCGTCGGTTCCTCTTTAGCTATGATTGCAGCAGAGAATCCCCTCATCAGCGAAAAAGTTCACAGTCTAGTCTTTTTTGGAGGTTATTTTAATATCATTGATTATTTTCTGTCTCTGGCCGAAAAATCATATATCTTGGACGGTCAAAAAGTACCTTGGCAGCCCCATGAAGAGGGATTAAATCATGCCAAAGGAATCTTGGAAAGTGAGGGATTATCTTTAACCCAATTTAGAGATGATAAACTTTTAACCTACTCACCTGATCAAAATTTAGATCAATATAAAACCCCCATTTTTATTTTGCATGAAAAAAATGACGCTTTTGTGCCCTATGTGGAGTCAGTCAAGCTTAAAAATGCTCTGGCAGGAAAGGGGAGAGTGGAGTTTCATCTGGCCAATTTATTTGAGCATATTCAACCAAACCAACAAGCTTTATCACTAAAACTTATCCAGGAATTCATCGGCCTATTTGGATTTCTACATAAAGTATTTATGTTTCTTTGATGAAATTAACAAGCGGGGTTGATTTGGTTTATATACCCAGATTTAAAAAAGTTCTCAAAATTGGAGGGGAAAATTTTTTAAGAAGGGTGTTCGTGGATTCTGAATTATCCCAAGGCCCAGAACACCTCGCCGGGATTTTTGCCGCCAAAGAAGCGGTCATGAAGGCATTGGGATTATCAAAAGGTGCTTGGCAAGACATTGCGATCACTCATCAACGAGACGGTGCACCCCAAGCAACAGTTAGCAGTTATGAATTAAGAATTAAGAGTAGCTCGTTATCTGTTAGTCATGATGGCAATTATGTCATTGCTCAATTTGTTGCTATACTGGAAAGGTGAGCTTGCCAACCAAAGACAAAATTTTATTTGCCGTTGGTGGCTTGGGAGAAAATGTCACTTTTCAGGCTCTATCGGCCTGGCTGATATTTTTTTGGTCAGGACGGGGCCATCCCGACCAGGCCCTCATCCCCATTGGTTTATTAGGGGTTTTGCTGGGCTTAGGCCGCTTCATCGAAGCTTTTGATGATCCCTTAATTGGACATTTATCCGATAGGACCAAATCACGCTGGGGGCGCCGGTTTCCCTATATCTTTTTTGGAGCGCCGCTTTTGGCTCTATCATTCTTATTACTGTGGTTGCCCATACCAAATGCCTTCTATTTTTTTCTGGCCCTGCAGTTTTTCTTTTTAATGTACACCATAGTCTCTGCTCCCTATGAGGGGATTTTGCCGGAGATTGCCCAAACTTCCAGCGATCGAGTCTCAACTTCGGCCTGGAGAGTGTTGTTTGGGGTGATGGGGGCAGGCTTGGGCCTGGTTGGTTCAGGCATTTTAATCTCGCTTTATGGTTTCCAAGTGATGGGAATAGCTCTGGGTATAGTTTCACTAATTGCCTTTTGGATAGCCATTTTGGGGATAAGAACCCGTCTTAAATACGCTGCAACCTTTCAGGTTGCAGCACCAACTAGCATAATCCACTCTCTTCTTTCCACTTTATCAAATAAACCTTTTTTAATCTTTTCTCTGGCCTTTATTTTGTTTTCTCTGGGACTAAATCTGTTAACAGCTTTAATTCCCTTTTATGTGGTCAATTTACTGGGACTGGCCGAGGGACAAACCGCCCTTTTTATGGCCTTGGTTTTGGGATCAATGCTTGTGGCTTTACCCATGCAGACCAAGCTATCCAGACGGTTTGGCAAAACCAAAGTCTATGCTTTTTCCATGCTGGCTTTAGGGTTATTATTCCCTTTGCTTTTTTTAACTGGACTGACCCCCGTCAGTCCTTTTTGGCAAACAGCGGTGGTAATTATTCTGATTGGCCTGGCGCTGTCTGGCCAGTTTGTCTTTCCCAATGCCATTTTGGCCGATGTGATTGATTATGACCAGACTCTAACCAGACAGCGCCGCGAGGCCATCTACTACGGCATGCAAAACACTCTGCAGAAATTCTCCTTTGCCCTATCAAGCCTGATTTTTGGCACCACCCTGTCATTTTTTGGCGCCACTGCCGACAACCCCTGGGGCCTTCGCCTGATCGGCCCCATTGCAGGAGTAGTAACTTTACTTGGATTTTTGATTTTTGTGAGGGGGTATAAGTTAAAGGGTTTTTGACAATCTTGCCCATTTAACTTACCCTTAAAGATGGTGAGGAAAGTGATTTTATATCTTGGTTTTTGCCTGGCCTTTTTAGTTTTGTTTTCCCTTTATGGTTTCTGGCAAGCGACACATCCACCAAAATTTCTCACCTCCCAAACACCCAAAGATTTAGGCTGGGAGTTTAACAAGATCACACTTACCACATCTGATGGGATAAAACTGGCTGCTTGGTTTGTCCCCGCCTCCGCTAAAGCTACGGCGGGCAAGCCCTCTTCTGATAAAGTGATTATTTTACTTCATGGCTATCCGGCTGACAAAGCCAATCTTCTTCGATGGGCAGAATTTTTGCATCAAGATTTTAATCTGTTCTTTTTGGATTTCCGCTATTTTGGGCAATCCCAAGGTTCACTTACCACCATCGGTTTTCATGAACAGCAGGATTTGCAAGCCTCCCTGGATTATTTAGAGAGCCGCGGTTTTTCTAAAACAGGAGTGATGGGATTTTCCCTGGGGGGAGCAGTAGGGATTTTGACCGCCAGCCAAGATGAGAGGATCAAGGCGCTTGTTTCCGACAGCGCTTTTGCCAATCTGGAACTGATGGGCCAGGAATTTTACAGAGGTTTATGGATTCTCAAATACCCCTTGACCACTTTAACCAAAATTTGGGCGCGAATTTTCTTGGAGGTTAATCCCGATCAGATTGCTCCCGAAAAAGCGGCCACCAATTTAAAAATCCCCATTTTGCTGATTCATTCCCAAACCGATCAAACTATCCCTTGGGAAAACGCCCAAAGAATTAAAAACGGTTTAAAAAGCAATCCTCAAGCGGAATTTTTCTTTCCGGAGCAAGGCTCTCATGGATTTTTGTCGGCTGATGTTTTAACACAGTATCGGCAAAAGGTGCTAGAATTTTTTAAGAAGAACCTGCAATGAGTTATCAAAATTTGGGCCAGTTTTTAAAAGAGAACTCCAAGAAGCATCAACAGAGGATTGCTTATGAGATCAGGCGCGGGTTTAGGACCCAGAGATTTACTTTTGAAGAGGTTTATGACCTTTCTTTAAAAACCGCCTCTTTTTTGACTCACCAGGGGTTGAAAAAAGGTGATAAGGTGGCCATCTGGGCGGGCAATTGTCCCGAATACCCCATTTTATATTTTGGCTGCTGGCTCGTCGGCTGTGTGGCTGTACCAATTGATATCAGAACAACAGAGGAAACTTTAAAAATTTTTTTAACTAAAGCTAAATGCAGCTTGGGATTTAAAGGAAAATTTATTCCCGGAGATTTTGGTAAGTTGGTAAAAGAGACATTTTATCTCGAAGATCTGGTAGAGTTAGTTAACTCTCAAACTTCACCTCCGAGGAGTAACTTCGTCACACCTCGGAGGTGGCCGCAGGACTCCTCCGAGGTGAATCTGGATGATTTGGCCGAAATTGCCTTTACCTCGGGTACCACCGGCACTCCCAAGGGCGTGATGCTCACCCATGCTAATTTTTTATCAGATGTGGAGGCTTTAACTCAAGCTTTTCCTTTTCAAAAAAATTGGCGGGCCCTGTCGCTTTTACCCTTATCTCATGCTTTTGAGCAAGTAGTAGATTTGCTGGCCCTTTTTCAAACCGGCATTAAAGTGACTTATCTGGAAAGAGCGAACAGATTAACCATCTTGAAAGCCCTGCGTAAAGGCAAAATTACCTCGGTGGTGCTGGTGCCCCAGGCTCTACAACTTTTAATGAACGGTATTGAAATGGAAGTAGAAAAACAGGGGAAACAAAAGGTTTGGAGGATTTTGAATATACTGGCACCCAATCTTCCCAAATGGACTCGCCGACTATTATTTCACAGCGTCCACCAAAAATTGGGAGGTAATTTGCAGTTTTTTGGCTCCGGTTCTGCTCCGCTCAATTTAAAACTGGCCCAAAAATGGGAGGCGCTGGGGATTGAAATTTTTGAAGGATATGGGGCCACCGAGACCACTGCCGCCTTGACCATCAACACCCTGTCTGCCAAAAAACTGGGATCTGTCGGTAAAGTCCTGCCGGGCATGGAAATTGCCATAAATCCCGAGGTGTCTATTCATCACACCCCAGGGGTGGAAGGAGAGATTTGGGCCAAAGGAGCCAATATTTCCCCGGGTTATTTCCAGGACGAACAAAAAACTAACCAGGTTTTCACCTCCGAGGAATCGCTTCGCAACACCTCGGAGGTGGCCGAAGGACTCCTCCGAGGTGAAGAAAGGTGGTACAGAACCGGTGATGTAGGAGAAATTGATAAAGACGGATTTTTATACATCACAGGTCGGGAATCTTTTAGAATTGTCCTAGCCAATGGCCAAAAAGTTTATCCCGAGGACCTGGAGAAAAAATTAAATTCCCACTCACTAATTAAAGAATCTTGTGTGGTGGGAATAAAACGAGAGCCAGGAGAAGTGGTCCATGCGGCAGTTATCACAGACTATCCTAACAAACTGGACTCCATTATCAAAGATGTCAACACCAAGCTCTCATCTCATGAGCAGATTATGGAGTGGAGCCACTGGAGCGAACAAGATTTCCCAAGAACCCCTATTTTAAAAATAGACCGAAGGAAAGTAACTGCAACTATCCAAGGTATCCAAGGTATCAAAACAGAAAAACAACCCTCTTTAGTCAAAACTCAAGACAAGCTGATCTCACTCATCTCACAAGTGACAAAAACCAATCCCGGAAAAATTAAGGAAACTGCCATTTTAGCTACTGACTTGAAAATGGATTCTCTGGGCCGAGTGGAACTGCTATCTTTGATTGAGGAAGAGTTGGCCGCATCAATCTCCGAAACCCAAATTGATCAACACACCAAAGTGTCTGATCTTAGAAAATTAATTGAGCAAGTACCAACTGCTGAAGATGAGCTGCCGGTAGTTGAGCAAAATTATTCTCCTTGGGCTTTTAACTTAAGAATTTTATTGCAAAACTGGTTAGTTTTTCCCCTGCATAATTTGTTTGTGCCGATTGAAGTTCAAGGACAAAAAAATCTAAAAAATTTGTCAATGCCTGCCATTTTTTATTTTAACCATATTGGGGTGATGGATGGGGTGTGTGTTTTGCGGGTGTTGCCTCAAGAAATTCGGCAAAAACTGGTTATTGTGGCCAATGCCAAGCTGTGGGGTGAGTGGAGAAGATTTTTTGTGGAAGGGTTAGGGGGTGGTCTACCTTTTGATAATCAGGAGAAGGTCAAGGCTTCCCTGGAGTTAGTGGGTGAGTTTTTGGATAAGGGGTTTTCTTTGCTTTTGACGCCGGAGGGAGAATTTACTAAGAATGGTAAGCTGTTAAGATTTAAGCCCGGCATTGGCCTGCTGGCCACCCAAATGCAAGTGCTGGTCATACCCGTCAAAATTGATCGAAGTTATCGGGAAATTTTCCCACCAGTGGGCGGATTCTTAGAGAATATTCCCCAAAAAAGAAAAAAGATTATAATCAAAATCGGCCAACCGCTTAGTTTTAAAAAGGACTTAAGTTACGCTGAAGCCTCTTCCCAAATGCAGCGGGCCATGGAACAGCTTTAAAATGAGTGGGTGAAGGGAATCGAACCCTCGATCTCCTCCTTGGGAAGGAGGCGTTGTGCCACTCAACTACACCCACATGATATACTTATTTTAGCATGGCTTATCGCAGAAGGCACACCAGATTTGCCAAAAGGAGCAAGTATAACTTTTTGACCACCATCATAATTATTGCCTTGCTGATATTTGTCACCATAAATTGGGTCTTGCCCACATTAATCAACGGATTAGGTACCATAAAAAGTTTTACCAGTCAAACAAAAAATTCCACCAAACCTATTAGTGAAAGCTCCTCCTTAGCTCCTCCTGTTTTAAATATCCCCTATGAGGCCACCAATGAGGCCAAGGTAGATATCCAAGGTTATGCCACTTCTAACTCAAAAGTTAAAATTTATTTGGATGAAAAACTAGTGTCTACTGTCACTGCCGGAGATGGGGGAAATTTCACTGCTTCCAATATTGAACTTTTCCCAGGAACTAACAATATTTATGGCAAAACTGAAGATCAAAAAGGGCTGGATAGTCTTCCCTCCAAAACTATTAAATTAATTTATGATAATGAAAAGCCAAAATTGGAGGTTTTGGGACCAAGCGATGGTCAAGTATTTCATGATAAAAAAATTAATATTACCGGAGTAACAGAACAAGCAGCTGTGCTTTATATAAATGATGCCAGAGTAATTGTTAAAGATGATGGTTCATTCAACCATGAATTATCCCTTAATGAGGGAGAGAACAACTTAAGTATCAAGGCACATGATTTGGCTGGAAACATCATGGAAATAACCAGAAAAGCGATTTATCAGCCCTAATCAAATAATTTAAATTTTTTATCTAAAATATGAGAAATGATATATTCATCAGTGACCTTTTTTAAGGATTGTATTTTTTTTCTTTTTTTTAATATTCTACTTAGATTAATAAGTATGTAAATGGGCGCTCTAAATGCTGCCATCGCTTGACCCTTAAAAGTTAAGTATCTTATGGTATTTAGAATCACAAATAAGAATTTTAGCCAATTTAAATTAGTGAGAACTAATCTAGGAGGGTAGTTTTTTAAAACTGTCATCATTAAATTGCGAAAAGTCAGATATTCCATCAGTGGCAAATTTAAAGAAGAGGTGGCCATTCGCATATGATAAATTTTTGCTTTTGGTTCAAACCATCCCTTAAAACCTTGAAGTTGTGCCCGCAAACAAAAATCAGCATCTTCCATATAGAAAAAAAAGTCCTCATCAAAAAACCCCACCCTTTTAAAAACCTCTCGCTTAAAAAGACTTCCCCCGCCACTGGTTAAAAAAATATATCCTGGTTTATTAAATTTTATACTGTCTTTTTCCCCAACCCCCTTGGTAATCAAGTGGCCCACCACATCTATATCATCTCCAGCATTATCGATGATATTTCTTTTGTAAAAATTAAGCATCTTGGCAGAAACAAATCCTGTATCAAGATGGTTTTCGGCAGCTTCTACCAAATAATCAATACATCTTGAATGAAGCTCTGTGTCATTATTCAATAAAAAAATATATTCTCCTTGGGCCTTTTTAATGCCTTTATTAACGGCCGTAGCAAACCCCAAATTTTGGGGAAGTCTAATTACCTTAAAAAGAGGAAAGTTGTTTTCAATAAAATCTACTGAAGAGTCTGTTGACCCATTATCAACTATAATTACCTCAAAATTCTTAAGAGTTTGTTTTACTAATGAGGGCAGACAAATTTTTAAAAGCTCTCTTCCATTCCAATTAGGAATAATGACCGATACTTTATTCATTCCTTTAAAGTTACTTCTTCGCTTTTTAAAGTTAGGTTGGGATTATAGTAAGGATCGTTTTGTAAAAGTTTCCCCCATTTTTGATGCATTAGTGCCACCTCCCTTAAAAATTCTTTTACCTTTCTTCCTCCTTCCCCTGGTTTACCAACTGATATTGATTCCCAATGTTTAAGGCAAGCTAGAGGTGTGTATAAATTATAAAGGCCTTTTTGAATGAGTTTGAGACAAAAATCAACATCATTAAAAGCTACTCTAAAAGAAGGGTCAAAGCCATTAACACTATCAAATTTTTGCCTGGAAACTAATAAACAAGCAGCAGTCACAGCAGATACATCCCTCATAGTATCAACCACTCTGGCATAACCGTTATTTACTTCTTTATTAAAGAAATTTTTAAATGGATGACCTGCTACCCCTTTTTTAACTAACCCTCCAGCAATCCCCAGAGTAACTCC
This sequence comes from uncultured Gammaproteobacteria bacterium, assembly GCA_964394855.1. Lineage (GTDB taxonomy): Bacteria > Patescibacteriota > Microgenomatia > Daviesbacterales > UBA10151 > CAYMZD01. Next base: position 23,942 of record CAYMZD010000003.1, read on the forward strand.
CACATGTTGTATTCTCCCGTTGGGAAACAGCAGTTTACATCCAACAGCTCCAACTTCTGGGCGGAAGGCGTGTTCTAGCAAGCACTCTATCCAATCCGCAGTGAGAATTTCTGTATCATTATTTAAAAACAATAAATATTCCCCTTGGGCTGATTGAGCTCCAAAATTACAAACAAGGGAGAAGTTAAACTGATCCTTCCAGTTGAAAACTTTTGTCCTTCTGTGTTGTTTTTTAATTTCATTATAAAGCTGCCACACTTTTTCGTCAGTTGATCCTGTATCTACAATTACCAGTTGAAAATTTTTATAGGTAGTTTTCTGTAAAATCGACCAAAGACACCTTTTGATAAAATGATATTGATTTTTGGTGGGAATAATAATTGAAACAAGAGGTAATTTTTTCAAGTTATATCTTAAATGCCAAAGACCAAGGTATTGGGATGGTAAAACTTTTCCTTTGTAGTTTCTCCTTTTCAAATCTTCTTCCAAAACTTTTTGTTGAACATTAAACGCATACATTTTATTCTTTTTAGCTCCTGTTTCTCCTGCTGATGATTGTTCGGAAATTCTCCAGCTATACAAAACCTTCGGGATATGGGAAATCTTTTTAGTTAAAAAGATTATCCTTAAAAACAAATCCCAATCTTGGGCTCCTTCAAATCCTATTCTAAAACCACCCACCTTTTTAATCAGACTGCGTCTTATCACTACCAAATGATTTAGATAATTAATGGAGCGAAGATAGTCGGGGCTCCAATCTGGCTTAAAAAAGGGGTCAAGATGCAACCTACTATCTGCTGTAACCTTATCTTCATCCGAATAAATCAAATCCGCTTGTCTTTGTTGATTAAGGAGTTTAACCACCTCATATAAAGCATTTGGCCACAAAATATCATCATGATCTAAAATGGCTACAAATTCACCGCTAGCCAACTTTAGTGCTGAATTAGAGGCTTGAGAGATGTGTCCATTTTGGGAGCGGAAAATAAACTTTATTCTGCTATCTTTTTTGGCATACTCTGCGATAATTTTTTTTATCTTGGGATTGCTTGAGCAATCATCTGACAAACATAGCTCAAAATTGTCATACCATTGATTAATAACAGACTCAATACACTCACGTAGATATTTTTCCGGTGTATTAAAAGTGGGGGTAATAATGGAAATTTTTGGTTGATATTTAATTTTTTTAAATTCTTTTTTTGAAGGATAGGTTTTTTTAAACCACTTTAAATACTGGGAATTCACAAAGGCGTTATAATCTTCCAAAATATCCTGCCTTTTTATTTTTAAAGCCACCACTTTTGGTCCTTGTGTCACCAAAGTAGTCAAAGCCTTAATAATTTTTTCCGGATGGGCCAGGGAAATTTTTGCTAATCTTGTAATTTCATCCATTTTCGATATTTATCAATCACTTTTTCCGATTTTCCATCATCAATAATCTTACCCTTATCTAAAAGGATCACTCTTTGACAAAACCTTTGAACCAACTCCATGGAATGGGAGATGATCACAATTGTAACTCCATTTTGGTGAAACTGCTCCATTTTTTTTAAACATTTCTCTTGAAAACCAATGTCTCCCACAGCCAGTATTTCATCAACCAATAAAATCTCCGGATTGATGTGAATAGCAATGGAAAAGCCAAGTCTCATATACATCCCGGAGGAATAATGCTTAACTGGTGTGTCAATAAAGTCTGCAATTTCCGAAAAATCTACAATATCTTTAAATCTTTCATCTATCTCTTTTTTAGATAAACCCAGTATAGTACCGTTTAGGTAAATATTATCTCGGCCGGAAAGTTCGGGATGAAAACCAGCCCCCAGCTCAATCAAAGGACTAATTCTACCATTAACTTCTATCTTACCTTTGTTGGGTGTCAGTACACCGGCTATTAATTTTAAAATTGTGCTTTTACCTGAACCATTAACTCCAATAATCCCTATTGATTGACCTATCGGAACCTTAAAACTAGCATCTTTAAGAGCCCAAAATTCTTCTTGGGCTTGTGGTTTAAAAAAATCCAACAAAGCTTGCTTTAAAAAAAGCTTTCTGCCTTTTTTGAATTTTTTACCCACCTTATTAAAGGAAATGGCTATGTTATTTTTCATATTAAATGACATCGCCAAAAAATTTGTCTCTGGTTTTAAAATAAATATACCCCAAAATAAGTACCACAAAAGCTAAAGTGCCAGAATAGGCAAAACTTGACCAATCCGGACCAGTACCAAATAGAATAGTGTTTCTATAGGCATCAATGATACCTGTCATGGGGTTAAGGTAAAATAGCATTTTTAAATCAGCTGGTATCAACTCCGGTGAATAAATAACAGGAGTTAGATACATCCAGATAGTTAAAAAAACACCTAAAACATTTTCCACATCCCTAAAAAAAACATTGGTGGCAGATAATATTAAAGATATCCCCACCATTAAAATAAGTTGAATTATAAATACCAGGGGGACAAAAATTAAACTTGGGTGAAACCTAATTTGGTATAAAATTAAAAAAAATATTAGTATTAAACTTGTTAATAGAAGATCAATCATTTTGGCTGAAATGGCTGAAAAAGGAATAATTTCTCTGGGGAGCTTAACTTTGGTAATTAGACTGGCATTAGACATGATACTCCCTGTGGCAGCGGAGATAGAATTTGTTAAAAAAATCCAAGGAACCAGGGCCACAAATAAATAAATTGGGTAGGGAATGCTTCCTGTTGGTACTTTAAATAGATGGGAAAAAACAATACTTAAAACCAGTAAGTTTAAAAGGGGAACTAAAATAGCCCAGGCATAACCCAGAACAGACTGGTTATACCTGGCTTTTATTTCTCTAAAAGTGAGCTGCCAAAATAAATCTTTGTACTGCCACATACTGTGCACGCGTCTGGATTCGAACCAGAGACCTCTTGCGTGTGATGCAAGCGCTCTAACCGACTGAGCTACGCATGCTCTGATTAAATAACATTCTAGCATTACTACTATTGCATCTCAAGTCAAAATAAATTAAGCTTTTCTTTATGGATGATAACCTTTATGCACCTAATATGGACTTTCCTCAAGAGAACTACCCTAAAAAAAGTCCCAACGGCTTTTCATCTCATTTGGTTGATTTTATTCAAACACTGGTCATCTTTGGAGCCATTTTTGCAGTCATTTATCTTTTTATTGCTCAACCTCACAAAGTTTCTGGGAACTCCATGCTGCCAAATTTTCAAAATGGAGACTATATTCTGACTGATAAAATATCTTACCGATTTACTAGTCCCCAAAGAGGAGAAGTGATAGTTTTAAAAAATCCCCGAAATGAGGCTCAAGATTTTATTAAACGAATTATAGCTTTGCCACAAGATACTATTAAGATAGAAAACAATTTTGTTTATGTTAATAATCAGAAAGTCACTGAACCATATTTACCAAATAATATTTCCAGTTCTGTGGAAGGTTTTTTAATGAATGGAGAAGAAATAGTAATGGCCTCAAATCAATATTTTGTCATGGGTGATAACAGAATGCACTCATCTGACTCTAGACAGTGGGGACCAGTGACCAGAGAAGAAATTATCGGCAGAGTTTTTTTTAGATACTGGCCTCCATCAAAATTTGGGCTAATTAAGAATTATCCTTAATATTAAAATACCCCACCACTGCCTTGTGTATCTCCTGTAAGGCTTCTGTTGTCTTTGGTGGAAAGCCCTCCACCGTGATCTCCAATCTAGCCTTTGTGCCTGTTTGGGTACATTTTACTCTGGATTTAATTGTTTGAGATAAAATATTAGTGAGGTCTTTTTCGATATTATCAACAGTTTCTGAAATTATATGCATTCCCGCCACCACAGCCGACTTTTTGGGACCCATACCAACTTTAGCCCTCATTCGGCGAACCAATTCTTCTGTACCTCTCACAGATAAATTTCTCTTCAAGACTTCCTTATAAGCTTCTATTAGAAAATGAGGATCTTCCAACGCTGATAAGGCTCTGGCATGACCTTCGGTTGTTTGACCGGACATTAGAGCATCCTTGAGAGCATCTGGTAGAGTTAAAAGTCTAATGGTATTGGAGATATAGGAGGGGCTTTTGCTAACACGTTCCGAGATCTCGGAGTTACCCAGACCAAACTCATCCATTAATCTTTTATAAGCTTGAGCTCTTTCCAGCGGGTTTAAATCAACTCTTTGAACATTCTCCACAATAGCCATTTCTAACATACCCTGGGGAGTAGTTTCACGAATAACTACTGGTACTTTAACAAGACCTATTAGCTTAGCTGCTCTCCAGCGACGTTCCCCAGCCACAATCTGATACCCAGCTGGTGTTTTTGCTACTACCAGGGGCTCTAAAATACCATGTGCTCTGATCGATTCAGCCAACTCTGATAGGGATTCAGGGGTAATCAGTCCCCGAGGCTGCAAAGGGTTTGGTTCAACCAAGTCAATATCCAATTCAAAAGTTTGTTCTTCCATCATAAAACATTAACAAGTATCTTGTTTTGCCTTTTTAAGAACTTAACTTGACCAGGGGAGACAGCAAAAATTGTGTAGTCGTTTCCCTGTTTTGTGCCAACTCCCGGGAAAACTTTATTACCTTTCTGCCTGACAATAATGTTTCCTGGTTTAACATTCTCTCCATCGAAAAGCTTCACGCCTAAACGTTTAGATATTGAATCTCTATTTGTTTTGGTTGTTCCTCCGCCCTTTTTGTGTGCCATGTTTGAGTTTTCACACCTGCCAAATCACTTTGACAATTTTTGCTCTTGATCCCCGCACTTTTCGATAATTGGCCTTCGCGTGAAACTTAGCCACTCTGGTTTTCCTGCCCTTTTCCTTACTTGTAACCTCAATAGGTAATTTAATATCAAGGTAAGGTTTACCTACTTGAAGTTTCCCATCCTCGGCTAAAAGAAGTACTTTAGTCTCAAATTTTTCTGGAGATGTTAAGGCTATCTCTTGTCCTGGACTAATTTTATATTGTTTACCAGCAATTTCACAAATAGCATATTGCAACATGCCCCCAATTTTAAACCGAAAACTACCTCATGTCAATCCTAGCCCGGTGACTCTCTACAGAAGCAAGTAGCCCCAGGGAGATAAGAGTACTGATGAGCGAACTTCCGCCATAGGAAATTAAAGGTAGGGTAATCCCCGTGATTGGCAGAAGACCGATATTCATACCAATATTAACCACAGTCTGAAACATTAACACAGCACTCACTCCAATTGCTATCAGATACCCCAAATAATTTTGAGCTTGCAGTGCCACTTTTAGGCTATAGAAAATTAGAAAAAGGTAAATAATTATTATGATAAGCGTGCCCAAAAAACCTAATTCTTCTGCCATAGAGGCAAAAATAAAATCAGTCCTATATTCTGGTAAAAATTGTAATCTACTTTGGGTACCATAACCCAAACCTCGGCCTAAAAATTGTCCAGAACCAACTGCAATAATAGATTGAATAGCCGTATAGCCGACCTGGAGAGGATCACTGCCTGGTGACAAAAAAGTATTTATTCTTTGCTTCTGATAATCGTGTAGCGAAAGCCATACCACAGGCAAGATAAAGACAAATAGCAGTATTAGGGTGAGCATTTTTTTTAGTGATATGTTGGAAGCAAAAAGCATAAACGACCACAAAGCTACGATGGTAATAGTCGTGCCTAAATCTGGCTGTTTAAATATCAGAAAAACAATTGGTAAGGTAAGCAGGATGCTTTTTAAAATATTAATCCATGTAGGTCGATTAAACGCCCAAAAAAAACTTAAAACAAGTATCAAAACTGGTTTGGCAAATTCTGAAGGTTGAATATTAAAAATTCCCAAAGGAATCCAGCGAATAGAGCCCCGAGATTCTATTCCCAAGATAAAAACCAGGATAAGTAATAAAATTATCACAAAATAGCTTGGTTTAATAAAATTAACCAGAGTTTGATAATCTATTTCGGAAATTAAAAAATACAAAAATATACCAACGATGGCAAAAATAAGTTGCTGCAAGCCTAAGTTAAAAGAGGTGGAAAAAATGACAGATACACTAAAGGTTAAAAGCAAAAATAAACTGATTGTAATTGGCCAATTTATGAATTTAAGCACCATTTCAAATTTTAGCAACTTTTAGCTTTTTATTTTTTACAATAGAAACAGAGGTTGTAGATTTTAATATTTGTTGCTCAAACTCCTTTGGCCAAGCAGGAGCTGCAATTTTGGTCTTATCAATCAAGGTAAGATTTTGTTCTTTTCTAAGTTGCTGTATCTGTCGTATCAGCTCTCGTGTCTCTCCCTCATCTTTAAGGGATTGAGTAATCTTTATATCCAAGCTAATAACAGGTTCTTTTGATGGAGACTTTTGGTACTCAACTTTTTTAACATTTACTTCATCTGCCAGAATCTGCTCCAGCTTTGGATCTAGTTTTTCATTCCATTTATATGTCAATAATCCCAGTGGCTGTCTTAACTTTATTCCGACTTCCTTTCTTTTGGCATGGACTGCTTCTGTAATCTTCCTTACCAGAATCATATCTTTGACTAGTTCTTCATTAAGTAGTGATTTACCCCCTTGGGGATAATCTTGTAGATGTACTGATTCATCTCCAGTGAGATTTTTATACACTTCTTCGGCAATAAATGGGGTTAATGGAGCCAAAAGCAAACTTGTGGTAACCAATACTTCATACATCACCGATAAACAAGTATTTTTATCCTCTTCCTCGGCTTCCGGTCCAACCCTGTCCCTCGATCTTCTAATATACCAAGTTGAAAAATCATTGACCACAAAATCTTCCATTGCTCGAGAAGCAGTTGCAGCGTCATATTTTTCCAAGCTTTCATTAACTAGAATAATCAGCGCATTCAATTTAGCCAAAATCCATTCATCCAATACAGTCAAACCACTGCCACTTTTTTCACCTTCCCATTTTGCCAAATTAGCATAATCTACAAAAAACTTATAGCAGTTCCAGAAAATTAGAACAAATCTTTTTCTGACATCATCGATTAGGTTATAACCGAAACGCAAATCTACCCCCGGATTTGCAGAAAGGTAAATCCACCTCATGGCATCAGATCCTACTCTATCAAAAGCTTCATCAAGTGAAACAGCATTACCTTTTGAACCATGCATTTCCTCCCCTTTTTCATCCACAACCTTGCCGTGCCCGAATATTCTTTTAACCGGAACTTCCTCCTCTAGAATTGAACTCATAGCAATCATGGCATAAAACCAAAGTCTTGTTTGTTCATACATCTCTACAGAAAAATCAGGAGGAAACCACTCACTCCAATATTTCTTATCTCTATTATAGCTTGGTACTTCACCAGCTTTCGGAGTAATTGTTGAGTAAGGGACAATCCCGGCATCTAACCACGGATTACCTACATCAGGTACTCTAATAGCTAAAGAGCCACACTTAGAACATTTTAATTTAATCTGATCAACCCACGGTCTGTGGGGAGAGTGGCCTTCAAATTCCTCCCAACCTTCTATGGCTTTTTCCTTTAATTCATCAAATCCTCCTACTACCTCAAAGTTGTCACACTTTTCACATTCCCAAATAGGTAAAGCTAATCCCCAATATCTTTTTTTGGATATCAGCCAGTCGTGTAGATTTTCTAACCAATCGAGTTCCCTCTTTTCTACAAACTTGGGCTGCCATTCCATTTTTCGGGCAATCTTGATCATTTTCTGTCTGAAAGTCTCCTTATCTTTAGGATCTTCTTTATCTACAGCAATGTACCATTCATCCACCAATCTCCAAACAAGTTCTGTCTTGCACCTCCAACAGGCTGGGTATTTATGAGCAAATTTGACAATATCAAATAAAAATTTACCATCCTCGAATTTCCCCAAATAGTTAAAGATTAACTGCGGTTCATCTTTGGCGTTTTTACCGGAAAATTCTCCTAAATCACTCAAATACTTTGCTTCTTCATCTATCAGCTCTATAACCGGCAGATTTCTTTCCTTACCCAATGCAAAATCTTCTGTTCCTGCGCCTGGTGCAATATGAACTAATCCTGTTCCTTCCTCTTCAGAAATTGGCAAAATGACAGGATCGGTTGCCACTATTTGATGTTTAATATTCCCCATAGATTTTTGTACTCTAGGTAGATTATCAAAAGGTGTCTCGTACTCCAGGCCGACAAGTTCTCTACCCTTAATCACTTTTTCTATCTTAAGACTCAATTTTTTAGCAGAAACCCTACCTAAATAATACCTATTTCCCGCCACTTGACCAGTTACCAGAGCATATTCTAAATTGGGATCTAAGGCTACAGCTACATTTCCCGGCAAAGTCCATGGGGTAGTTGTCCAAACTAGGAGATATTCATTTTTTCTTCCAACAATTGGGTATTCAATATAAATAGACTCATGAATTAGTTCTTTGTAATCCTCAGCTGACATTTCATGTTGAGAAATGGCAGTTCCACAACGAGGACACCATGGTACACTGTCGTGGCCTTTATATAACCAACCTCGCTGATTAGTATTTTTCAGAAAATTCCAGATCATATAATTATTCTGATCAGAACCTGTATGATAAGAATTATCCCAGTCCATAAATTGTCCCAACCTTTTTGATTGTTCGGTAATTACATCCCCATATTTTTGAACTCTTTCCTTGCAAAGATTAATGAACTTTTCTAGAGAAGCTAGCTTATCACCTGGAACAATATTTTCTATATCCCTTTTATTTTTAAGTCCAAGGGTTTTTTCAACCTCTACTTCTACCCATAACCCTTGTTCGTCATAACCATTTTGAAATCTCTGTTTATAACCTTTCATGTTATAAAACCTTTGCCACATATCCTTGTAAGTTCTTCCCCAAGCATGGTGTACACCTAAAGGATTATTCGCGGTCTTGGGTCCGTCAAGAAAAGAAAACTTTTTGCTGGAAGAATTATTTCTATGAAGATATTTTTTTAATATTTTTTGTTTTTCCCAATAATCTAAGAGTTCTCTCTCCAGCCCTGGAAAATCAACTTTTGCTGAAACTGGTTTGAACATAATGAGAATATTTTAACAGAATATTTTTTCTCTAGCTAGCGGTCACGCAAAAAGGCGGGGATTTCCAATTTATCAGCCTCTGAAAGTTCTTCCTCTCCTTTTACCTCCAACTGTTCTGAAGGAGGTTCTTCTTCCTTTTTAGTATCGTCCCAATCTTGTGGCTGCTGTGTCAAAGATGCCGAACCCATGCCCGCTCCTACATATTCCCGCAACCTTCTTCTTGATTCATCAAAACCAGTGGCAATAACAGATATCTTGACCTGATCCAACTGATCATCTTTGATAGTGGCCCCAAAGATAATGTTAGCATCAGGATCAGCAGCTTGAGCTATAATTTGAGCAGCATCATTAACTTCGTTCATACCCAAATCTGGACCACCCACAATATTAAAAAGTACACCTTTTGCTCCCTCAATTGAAACCTCAAGGAGCGGAGAAGCAATTGCCATACGAGCGGCAGCGGCCGCTCTATTTTCTCCACCGGCCACTCCAATACCCATTAAAGCTGAACCGGCATTATTCATAATCGTTTTCACATCAGCAAAATCGACATTGATTAAACCGGGCATGGTTATCAGATCAGAAATGCCCTGTACCCCTTGACCCAAAACAGAGTCAGCCAATTTAAAAGCCTCCTGAAGCGTCATATTTTTATCAACTACTTCTAGCAGTCTTTGGTTGGGAATAACAATCAAGGCATCAACCTTGTCTTTTAATTTCTCTATTCCCTCTTCAGCCACTATTAATCTTCTGGTGCCCTCAAAAGAAAAAGGCTTGGTGACAACAGCTACTGTTAGAGCTCCTATACTTTGGGAGATTTGGGCCAAAGTAGGTGCTGCTCCAGTACCAGTTCCACCACCCATGCCGGCTGTGATAAACACCATATCTGCATCCTGTAGAACATCTTGCAGTTTTTGCATTGATTCTGCAGCTGCTTCCTCACCAATACTAGGATCACCACCAGAACCAAGTCCTCTAGTTAAACTTTCACCAATTTGTACCTTAGTGGGACTTTGATTTGTTAGCAATGCTTGAGCGTCTGTATTAACTGCCACAAATTCCACACTTTGCATTTGCTGAACGGAGATCATTGAAGAAAGAGTATTCCCACCGCCACCCCCTAACCCCACTACCTTTATCTTGGCAAATCTTTGAACATCAGGTTTTATAAGCATAAATTTTTCCTAAATTTAAGCTTGAAAACTCTGTTTTTCAAGCGGTGCTTTCAAACTTCGTTTATAAGCATAAATTTTTCCTATCCCATACTCTGGACGATTCTATCATACATTTACTGTTTACTCAAGACGCAATCTTTTCTTTAGTTAAGGAAGCAGTGACTTAACCCAATCAATACCTTTTTGTATCACGGATTTTAAAGGCAGACTTCTTACTAACATTGGTATTTTTAACTCTTTCCCTGAAGCTCCGCTGCTACCATAAAGAATCAAACCTGCTGCTGTAGCAAAACTAGGGGAATCAATCTCATCAACCAATCCAGATAATCCTACTGCATTGCCTATTCTAGCAGGAAAACCAATCACATATTTTGCTTGATCTAACAAACCGACAGTCAGAGCACCCCCTCCGCAAATTACCAACCCAGAAGGGATCTGTGCCCCAAATCCACTTTTTTTAATCTCCTTTAAAACAAACTTAAATATTTCTTGCAACCTTGGTCTAATAACACCTTCAACAGCAGCTTTGGTAGAAATTTTTTGAATATCTTCAATGATACCAAGAGCTTTGACTTCAATGATATTTTCTTCCTTTTTCTTTTGGGAATCAGACTCCTCACTTAAAACCGCACTTTTAATCTGTTTACTAAGGTGTACTTTTATTTTTTCTGCTGATTCCAAGGACACTCGGAGCCCTACTGCCAAATCAGAAGTGACATGCCTAGCTCCTATGGGTATCACCGCAGAGTAGGCCACTGAACCATCAACATATATCACCACATCTGTTGTTTCCCCACCAATATCTACTAACACCACCCCCAACTCTTTTTCCGTATCAGTCAAAACAGCCAGAGACGAAGCCACCCCAGCAGACACTAGTTCAGTTACATCTATACCAACTTCAGAAACCACTTTTACTAAATTCCTCATGGCAGTACTGGAACCAGTAATTATATGTGTATCTGTTTCCAGTCTCACGCCCGTCATACCAATTGGATCTCGGATACCTTCTTGACCATCAACAGTAAAAGTGCGCGGGATAACATGTAATATTTCTCGAGAAGAAGGCAGCGGTAATGCTCTGGCAGCCTCATTCACCCTTAAAACATCACTTTCTTTTATCTCTCCCTCTGGTTCAGAAACCGCCACCACCGCATGTTGATTAATGCTTTCAATTTGCGGGCCTCCCAGTGACACAAAAGCGGAAGAGATCGAATACCCCGCCATTCTTTCAGCAGCTTCAACAGATTCTGTGATTGCTTCAACAACCTCTTCAATATCAACCACCTGGCCCTTCCTAACTCCCTTGGAGGAAGTGGCAGAAACACCAATAAGATTTATTTTGCCATCTTCTTCAATATTGGCTATGAGAGTGGCTATCTTAGATGAACCTACATCTATTCCACAAACTACTTTATCCCTGGCCACTTATCTTAAACCCTCCTTTTTTGTAAATTTATTTAGCAACATATTTAATAATAGGTCTGCTGTAGCGCAGATCTATAAACTCCACTTCTTCTTTTATTTTAGCTTCTGTAAGGATCAGTTGTAAAGATGCCAGTTGAAAATCCGGGGACGCTTCGAGAGAAAAGTATATTTTGGGGTTTGCATCAATAAATAGCATCGTTTGTGAGTAAATTTTGGCTTCTTTAATTTCCATACCCATCCTTTTCAGCTTATTTAAAATATTGATGGCGTTTTTCACAACCCCTTCATCTAATTTAGACCCTAAAGTTAAATCCTGTGCTGTCAAGTAAATTTTTGGCACACTGATATTTGGTAAATTTTTAGAAAAAATAATGCCATCCTCGTCAACCACCAAACCGGCTGCAGAAGAGCTCTCCTCTGATTTTGAGATGATTAGTAGAGCCTGGGGAGTGCGAGTATTTGCATCAATAATTAAACCATTGGGAGGTTTTCTAGAAAGTTTCACCTCCTTTAAACATAAAAACTTTTGCCTAAGATTACTTCTCATGGCTCCTATATCAACAAAGAAAATGTTTTTACCTGCAGCCTCTGATATTTTTTTTATATCCTCCTCACTCGTACAATCTTTTTTATCCAAATTTACCTGAATATTTTTAATTTCAAAAAATTTTGAATCGAAGAATAAATAACCATCAATAATTAAAAATAAAATTACTAGAGAGAGGCTTAATCTCCATAAATTGGAAAGCAGCTGATTGCTTTTTCTTTTTTTCACCATAGCTTAATTATATAATATGTCTTATGGCTAAAAGGTGTGGTCTTTTAAGATGATGGTCTCCAGGGCCAGTCTTTTGGCAGCATCAGGGATAATCAACTTTTTGGCCGCTTTAGCAGCCGATTTATATTGATCTAAATTTTTAATCATGTCTTGGATATTTTTATAAAGTGTCTCCGGAGAAAGTTTGGATTGAGGCAAAACTTTGACCATACCAATCGCTTTAAAAAAAAGAGCATTTTTTTGTTGTTCATCTTGATAAAGATAAGGTACTGGTATTAAAAGTGCTGGTTTCTCCAGAAAGGCTAGTTCAGTCAGAGTGTTAATACCAGCTCTAGATACCACTAAATCAGATTGAACCATTACTTGACCCATCTCTTCAATAAATTTTTTTACTTCATACTTATCACAGGATCTGGCTTTTAATCTTTCAAAATCCTTAAATTTTGAATCTCCAGTTAGATGAATAATTGTGGCGATTTTGGTCAGCTTCTCCAGGCTTTCTTCAACTGCCAAATTAATCACATGGGAGCCCTGATTACCACCGGTAATTAAAATACGGGGCAACCCCCCTTTCTCTCGCATCATGCTCGCAGCCTGTTTGATCTCACCTCGTATCGGATTACCAGTCAACACTACTTTCTCCTTGCCAAAAGATTTATTTTCACTAAATGCAATAGCTACCTTATCCGCAAAAAAACTACTTATTTTATTGGCCAACCCCGACACCAAAGTTTGATCGTGAATGATAATAGGGATGGAAAAAAACCAACTCACCACTACTATTGGTACTGCCACATAGCCTCCGAAAGATAACACCACATCGGGTTTCTCCTGTAAAATTATCCACCAAGCTTGAACCAAACCAATGGGAATTTTAAGAAGTGCGGGGATAGTATAGATGGTGAACGTTCTCTGCAGTCTACCTGCTATAATGGGGATAAACTTTACCCCCAGTTTTGGTAAAACCTGTGATTCAACAGATTGACTAGGGTCACCTTCACGGGTAGTTTTTCTCCCCACATAGATAATTTGTAGATTTTTATACTTCTTGAGCTCTTCAATAACTGCCAAAGCAGTAGTAAAATGAGCTCCTGTCATTAGTATTTTCATCTTATGTTTGTTTCGAGATGTTAAATAATATCCCAATTGCAGCCAAATTTACCACCAGAGCAGAACCACCATAGGAGATAAATGGTAGGGGAACACCTGTCAAGGGTAAGAGGGAGGAGATAGCCCCCAGATTAACTATGGCCTGTATCCCCAGCCACAGAGTTAATCCCGAAGCTAAAATTTTACCAAATTGATCAGTGGTCTTGTCTGCTATTTTAAAACCTCTAATGACAAGAGCAATAAAAAGAGCAATTAAGAGCATAGAACCTAAAAATCCCAGCTCTTCTCCAATTACAGCAAAAATCGAATCAGTTGTGACTTCGGGAAGATAATATTTTTGTCTAGACTGTCCCAATCCCAGTCCAAAAAGTCCACCTGTACCAAGGGCAATTAAAATCTGTGAAATATGGTAGGAAAATCCTTGTGGATCTGAAAAAGGGTCTAAAAAAGCCAAGACTCTTTTTCTGCGATATTCTGAAAAAATTACCAGTAATAAAAAAGCTGCCACAGCTACTGGCAAGCTTAAAACTATCCTCCATAGTGATCCTCCTGCAATAATATATAAGCCCAATGAAGTAGCCACAAAGACAGCAGTCGAACCCAAATCTTTTTGCAAAAAGCCCATGATAAATCCGACTATTAAAATCAGTCCCAACAAAGGTTTAAGCCTGGCTCCTTTATCAAAAATAGCCGAAAGCCAAAGCACAGCTGATAATTTAAAAACCTCTGCTGGTTGAATAGTCAAAAAATTAAGATTCAACCATCTGTGAGCTCCTCCCGCTGATGTACCTATTCCCGGTATAAAAACCGCCAGAAGAAGCAGTACTGAACCTGCTAATGCCAAAAAAGAAATACTTCTTAATTTATGGTAATCAAAATTGGCAAAAAAAATTGCCACCAACACCCCCAAAACCATCCAAATGAGCTGCCATCTAATGTAGTAAAAACTATCACCAAAATCCCGATAAGCTTGTATAACAGAAGCATCATAAACAGATACCAAACCAAAAATGACCAACATGGAAACTACGAGGATAAGCGGGATATCAAAAGTTCTCTTTTGTGGATTTAGGTACGTTTTATTGAGCCTCATCGCGAAAGTAAAGCTAACCAGAGCCCAAAAATAGCAAACATTGCTCCAGCCAACCAAAATCTGGTTACTATTTTTGGTTCTTCCCACCCGATATATTTAAAATACATATGTATTGGGGCTACAGGGAAAGCTTTTCTCCTCAAAAATCTTTTGGAAATCATCTGGATGGCAGAACTTAAGACAATTATGACATAAACTCCACCAATAATTGTCAATGCTAAAACTTTACCTGTTAAAAGTCCCACCACGGCCAGTGTAGCCCCAAAGGCTAAAGCACCAGCGTCTCCCAAATAGATTCTGGCTGGCCACACATTAAAATAAAGATAAGCAAATAAAGCTCCAATCCAGATACCAATAAAACTAGCCAGTGTTAAATTAAGTGAAGTTGTCGCCAGAGCAAGTAGAGCAAATAGACAAATAACTAAAAGCCCAGTTGATAATCCATCTAAACCATCAGAGATATTATAGGCATTGGAGAAGGAGACAATGATAAATGCTGCTATCGGAATATACCAAACCCCAATAATAAAATTTCCCAAACCAGATATATAAATATTATTAAGTCCAATCATTCTATAAAGCATAAATGCCACCAAAAAAGCAAAAATTATCTGCAAGATTAGGATAAACCTTCCTTTTATCCCCGCATATTTTCCACTAAAAGCTGTAAAGATTTTTCTGATATCATCCATCAGTCCTATGATAGCAAATGAAATAAAAGTGAATAAGATAATAAATAAATAGTCCGGACCGTCTAAACTATTATAACTATAAAAAGAAGTATTGATGATAGTTAAAATAGTAATAAGTATTATTAGTAGTATTCCTCCTCCCACTGGAGTATCCACGTCTTTCCCAGCTAGCAGCTTATTATGAATAGGGGTGGTGCTGTCATCATAGCCTTTGGGAATTGGTTTTTTATACTTCCTTCTTAAAATAAAAAGCAAATTAATAAAAGGAACCATAAAAAAACTGGTCACCAAAAAAGAAAGCAGAACCAGTCCTAAAAGTTGACTTAATGGATTCATATTTTTTTAATAATTCGTTTGACAACCTCGTCTAATCTAACTGACTTTGCTCCTTTAACCAAACAAACATCTCCTTTTACCAACACCTTTAAAAGTTTAGACACCATTTGCGGATTTTGCAAATTAGCTTCCATCTTTTCTGTTAAAAAACCTAGTCTTTTTAACTCATCAGCTATAATATTGGCTGCTCCTACTCCCAAAAAAACTAGATCTACTTTTTCTCTATATATTTTTTGAGCTATTTTTCTGTGTAAGATCTCTGTATCTATATTGTCATCTTTCATCTCTCCAAAACATAAAATCCGTCTTCTGACAGATAACTGCTGCAGCGTATCAATCGCACCTTCAACAGATAAATAGGTGCCCTCACCCAGATCATCCAAAACCACAGCACCATTAAATCCTGGTAAAACTTGCAGTTCATTTTCCTGTTGGGGAATTTTCTCCAGGTAATTCTTAATAGCAATCAGTGAAATTCCTTCGTTTAAAGCCAAGGCACTGGCTGCTAAAATTGAGTAAATATGATGTTCACCTAAAATAGGAAGTTTTATTTTTACCCTCTCTACTCCATAATTAATTTCAAACGAGGAATTAAAATCCTCAATTTTTAGATTACTAAGCCAAACCTGGCAATTTTCACTATCCTGACCAAAATAAATAACTCTGGCTTTTGAGTTATCAGCTAATTTTCTCACTGCCAAATCATCATAATTTAAAATTACCAACCCATCATTTGATAATGTACTCGAAATTCTATTTATTTCACTGATTATCTTCTTACCAGCTAAAGTCAAACTACTCACAATAATAACATTGGGAGTAATGTTCTCCCATGAATTATCCATATGGTCTTTCTTTTGATTTAAATCCAAGATTATTCTTCCCTTTTTAGGTCTTATAGCCCACAATTTAATTCCTGGTTTGGTAGTAATGACTGAATATTTTTTAGACAGAATGTGCTGCAGCGTCAGTATGATAGTTTTGCTAAAATTACCGACCACACCAATAAAAACTTCTTGGGGAATAATTTTGATATATTGTTTGCCAATAAAAGATAAAAATGGAATTTCCAAATTAAGCCTCTCTTTTTATATTAACACCCAATTTAGTAAGTTTTTCGACAACGTTTTCATAACCTCTTTCTATTAACTCTGCTTTGTGAATAGTGCTTTTTCCGGATGCCACCGCTGCCGCCAATACTAAAGCCATACCAGCCCTTATATCAGGACTTTCTAAATCGCGTCCTTTAAGTTTAGATGGACCATACACTAAAACTCGGTGGGGATCGGCAATAGTAATATCTGCCCCCATGGCAATTAACTTATCAACAAAAAACATTCTACTTTCATATATCCAGTCATGGCATAAAGTGATGCCTTTACTTTGAGTAGCCAAAACAATGGTAGGACTCATCATATCAGTGGGAAAACCAGGCCAAAGACCTGTTACAATTTTCTTCGGGGAAGTGAGTTTTTGCCCAGAGAAAATAAATTTACCATCCTTAAATTCAGCCTTAAGGCCAAATCTCTTAAGAGGTTCTATAACAGGATCAGCATCTATCCCACTTGCGCCACTTACCACAACTTTTCCAGAAGTCATGGCTGCGGCAATAGCATAGACGCCCATTTCCAGATGATCCCCAGATAAGCAAAATTTCGTTCCAGACAGTTTTTTAACCCCCTCTATCATCAAGTTTGTTGTTCCCACCCCCGAAATATTTGCACCCATAGATATTAAAAGTCGGCACAAATCAACAACATGCGGATCAGCAGCGCAGTTTCTGATATGGACTTTACCAGGATATAAAACAGAGGCTAAAATTAAATTTTCCGTACCAGTCACAGAAGTTATGTTTTGGAAAATATGGCAAATTCTCTTTGACATGGATTTTTGGGGATAGCCAACAGTAAAATACAAATCGTCTTGAGTGATCTTTGCTCCAAGAGTAGCAAAACCATCAAGATGAACTTCAAAACTTCTTCTGCCAATGATATCTCCTCCGGGATAATGGAACTTGACCCTTCCAAGTCTTGACAGTAACGGCCCGACCAAAACAATTGAACCCCTTAGCTTTACTACCAAATCATCAGGCAGGCTTGATTTTAAATTGGCTGATTTTAAACTAACTGCTCCGTTTCTCCTTAAAACTTTTACCCCAATTTTTTCTAGAATTTGTAGCAAAATATCCGTGTCTTTAATCTCGGGGATATTTTCTAAAATAACCTCATCTTCTGTTAAAAGTGCTGCCGCCATACAGGGAAAAATGGAATTTTTATTACCAGATATTGTTACTTTCCCCAGTAGGGAATTGCCACCTTCAATAATATATTTCATGTTAAATTCTCGCCTTAAATCGAAATACAGCAGATAAAATCAAGTGCTTACTTAACTTAAGATCCTCGGGGGCGATCTGTTCAATTTCTCCATTTTCTAAGACTTTGATAGTTTTTACTTTTGACTGAAGTAATTTATTTAAAAATAAATTCCCTCCAACCGTACCCGGAAGTCCCTTAATTTCATCAGTTTGTAAACCTTGCTTATTTAAAAATTCCCATAGCCTGTTAATACTTACTCCTGAATCAACCTCTATCAAAGCTTCATCAACTCCTAAAGATTTTTGAGCCACCTTACCTTTAATACCCACTATATTCATGTGTTGAGTTCTGTTTTTAACCACCAGTCCATCAAAACCTTGATCAGCAATAACAATCTTACTGCCAGAACCTATCACCAAATAAGGAACAGTCAGTTGTTCTGCCATTTGGACAATTTTAGCAAGTTCATGAGTAGTAAAAGCCACGAAAAAAATTTTAGATGGACCACCCAAAGCTACTGTTGTATGGTTGGCCAGGGGTTCGTCCATTTTGAAACGATCCCTGCCAAATGAACTAATAAGTAAGTTTAGTTTATCCATTCTTCAACGCATCCTCACAAGCTTTTCTATCAGACCAAGGCAACTCTTTCTTGCCATCTAAATTAATAGACTTTTCATGACCTTTACCAAAAATTCCCACCGTATCACCCTTTTTAGCTAAAATATTAATGGCAAAATCAATGGCTTTTTTTCTATCATCAATTATATAAAAATTCACCCCCTCTTTGGCTCCGGCTTTTTTTGCCCCTTTTTTAATTTGCTGGTTGATAGCTTTAAGTTCTCCTCTTGGATCAACAGCGGTCAGAATTACCATATCAGAAAGTTGCTGGGCTATTTTTCCCATCATCCACCGCTTTTTAATATCCCTCTGGCCTTCTGCCCCGGTAATGGTAATCAGCTTCCCTGATGGAGTTTGTGTTCGCAGGGCCATAAGAGCTTTTTCTAAACCATTAGGTGTGTGAGCGAAATCAATGATAATCCTTAAACCATTATTATTTTTTACCCCTTCCATTCTACCTGTTAACCCTTTAAATTGCAGCAGGGATTTGACTACCCGTCTTTGATCAACCCCCAAATAAGTAGTGGTTGCCAAAGCAGCTAGGGCATTTTCAATATTGTAATCTCCTGGTACTTGTAACTTAATCCTTAAATCTTGTTGATTAACATCACCTCTTTCTAACCCAAAGGTAATTATCTTAGCCAATAACTTACCCGATCGTTTAACATATTGGTTAAGGTTGCAATTGATAATGGCTACCCTTACACCCTTCAATAGTTTTAATTTAGTTTTGATGTAACTGGTTTTGGTCCGATGATAATCTAGGTGTTCATGAGTAATATTGGTAATCACTCCCACCTTAAATTTCACCCCCCAAAACCTGAATTGATCCAAGCCGTGAGAGGTTACTTCCAAAATTAAATATTCATCTCCATGATCTAATGCTTGCTTGGTCAATTTCTGTACCACAAAAGGATCAGGAGAGGTCACATGAAAGCCTGTATCGTAGGATTTTCCAGCAATTTCCGCATTGATAGTTGAAACTAGAGAAACCTTTTTACCAGCATCCTTTAAAATCTGGTAAATCATATTAACTGTAGTAGTTTTACCATCTGTACCGGTCACCCCGATTACTGCTAAATCTTTTGACGGGAAGCCATAAAAAATATTGGCCAAAAAGGCCTTGGGCAAATGCCAAAAATAATTTATCATCCATTGAGATAAAAACCGCCTTAATAATTTTTTCATTGAAGCTAATTATATCATTGTGCCTCTGTTGGAGCTATTCTGTAATAAGTAAAAAGCTCTTTGGCTATTTCAAAAAAGGTGGGAGCGGCTGTTTCTGAACCAAAGATTGAAACCGAGGGTTGGTTATAAAGCACTAAGATGACAAACTTGGGACTATCGGCCGGGGCAAATCCCACAAATGAGGCGATGGTTTTATTGGGATCATAATGACCAGCCACGGGAATTTGGGCAGTCCCAGTTTTACCAGCAATCTTAAAACCTTTTGGCTTGGCCCATTTAGCCTCACCCTCATCCACAGCCTTTACCATCATCTCTGTTAAAACTTTAGCAGCTTCTTCGCTGATAACTCTTCTGATAAATTTGGGCTTAATTTCAAATCTTTTATTGTCATCTTCTATGGCTTTTACTACTTGAGGTTGCATCAAATTCCCACCACTAGCTAGTGAAGCCACTGCAGCCACCATTTGAATGGGAGTAACTGCAATTCCTTGACCAAATGAGCTTGTAGCCAAATCTATCTCTCTCCAGCTTTCTTTAGATCGAAGATTTGGTGAAAACTCATCTTGTAAATCAATACCTGTTTCTTGACCAAATCCAAAATCTACCAGATAAGAATAAAGTTTATCCAATCCTAACTTTCTTGATACAAAAACCATACCGGTATTATCAGAATGTATGATAGTTTCCTCCATGGTAGTTTCTGGATAATACTTATTATTCCAAGTTCTAATAGTAAAACCACCAATTTGTACCGCTTCAGCGCAACTATCACATTTTGTATCTGGCTTGATAATATGTTCGTTTAAGGCAGCCGCCATCACCAAAACCTTAAAAATGGAACCAGGCTCAAAACTATCAGCCACAATGGAATTTTTATAATATTCCTTGGCAAACTGGCTGAAATTAGCTGGATCATAATTAGGATAGGTAGCCAAAGCCAACACAGCTCCTGTTTTAGGATCTAAAACCACAGCCGAAGCACCTTTAGCCTCATACTTTTCAAATCCTTTTCTTAAAGCCTTCTCTACAATATATTGCACAGCTCTATCAATATTTAGTATTAAATTTTTACCATCTTTGCCAAAATTGCCAAATGATTGACCAATTAAAATAGGCAGCCCAGCTGCATCTTTTTCCTGTCTGATGTTACCTGCCATGCCCTTGAGTTCTCCGTTATAAAAACCTTCTAAACCAAAATATCCCGTATCTTCACCTTTGGAGTTACTGGCCACAAATCCCAGCAAATGGGCCGCACTGGAGCCTTCTGGGTAAAAACGACTATTTTCTTTTTCAAAGCCTAATCCTTTTATTTTAAGGCTCTCTATTTTCTTTTTTATTTCCAGCTCAACATTTCTTTGAAGAACCACCCAATATAAATCCTCTGACAATTTATCTTTAAGCTCTCTGCTCAAGCTTAATTCTTCTTCTTCTTCTTCTGTCAAGATTTTAGCTAATTTTGTGGCCACATTAGATTTATCCTCCTCTTTAAATAATTTTGGTAAACCATAAAGAAGGTATGTCGGCTTTGAAGAAACTAAAATGAAATTATCTGAAAATAAAATATCGCCTCTTTTGGCTTGAGTTTTTAAATCTTGAAAATGTTGGTTTTCAGCTTTGGCAGACAGTTCATCTGCCATAACTACCTGCCAGTAAAAAAGGCGCGCTAAAACAGTTAAAAAGAGTAGAATCAGGAAAATCCTAGTAAATTTAATACGCATTAACGAATATATTGTATGATTTTGGGAGCAGTAAATCCAATATCAGCAGATTGGCTAGCTATTCTGGTAATGGCAGCGGCAGAAGCTATCTCATTTTCTAACAGCTGATTCTCCAAATTTAAGTTTTGTCGGAGATTTTCTATATCATTCATCTGTTCTCCCAAACTCACTGTAGTGTGAGAAACCCAGATTTCTATTACCACCAGTACCAATAAAAAAAAGCTGATAAAAATTATTATTTTTTTGCTTCCCCAAATGCTCATATCTTGGCAAAAATTCTTAATTTGGCCGATCTTGACCCTTGATTGGCCACCATCTCCTTTGTAGAAGGAGTGATCGGCTTTTTGGTTAAAATCTCTCCTAGCTTAAGATCTTGCCAAGATTTAAATTGCTTTTTAACTATTCTATCTTCCAGAGAATGAAAACTAATGACCACTAGCTTACCACTTGTTTTTAACAAATCAAGTGCTTGCGGCAGCGCTTCTTCCAGCGCATTTAGTTCATCATTAACAGCAATACGCAGAGCTTGAAACACTTTAGTAGCTGGATGGATTTTTCCATGCCTACCTTTAATCCTTTCTACGATACTGGCTAACTCTGTAGTTTTGTGTATTGGTTTCACCGAACGGGCGAGAACCACAGCAGCAGAAATGGCTTTAGCAAATCCTTCTTCACCCAGTTTAGTAAATAGTTCATATAACTCTCCTTTATTTAAACCATTAACAAGATCCATTGCTTTGACTGGTAATTTCAAATCCATCCTCATATCTAATGGTCCATTTTTAGAAAAGGAAAAACCTCTTTTGGAACTGTCCAGTTGCCAAGTTGATACTCCCAAGTCAAATAAAATACCAGCAAATTTTTTGTTGACTAATTTTTTCAGGTTTCTAAAGTTCCCTGCTACTTGTTTAAACCTCTGACCCCCAAGTCTTAACTTTCTAAATCTGGTGCTAGTTCTTGCTACCGCCTCCAGGTCTATATCTAAACCAATAACGTTTCCTTTACTCTTTAAGATTTCCAGTGAGTGGCCGCCATCTCCCAAAGTAGCATCCAAATACCACCTACCAGGTTTTATATCTAGAGCTTGCACGACCTCTTTCAGAAGAACGGGCTTATGATAATCTACCATACCTTTGTTTGATTTTAGCAAGTTCTCTACCCCATAATCTAGCGTCCCAGATTTCAAAATGATCACCAGCGCCTACTATGACCGCTTCTTTCTTCACCCGCGCGAAAGTCAGCAGGGCCGACGGAACCACAAACCTACCTTGAGTGTCTAACTCCACTGACTCGCTACCTGAAAACAAATATCTTCTTAAATTTCTGGCCCGTTCTTCTGTGGCAGAAACCTCTATTTGCTTTTTGGCTAATTCCTCAAAACCCTCTTTACTAAAACCCCAGATACAACCCTCAAAACCACGACTTAGGACAATCTCTTTACCAGCTAGCTCATCTCTTAACTTCCTGGGTAGAATTAACCTTCCCTTACCTGTAAAATTGGTGTAATATTCGCCCAAAAACATGAAGGACATCCTTCCTGATTGGGCAGATTCACCTTAAATCACCATCTATAACCATTTTGAACCATACTAAAGCTACTTGTCAAGCCCCCATTTTAAGGATTAGAAAGAGTTAACACTGCAAAAATTCCTGATCCATCAGTAGAACCGGAAAGTTTTCCTTCTTCCCCTTTTGATTCCATTTCCAGCCATTTGTTATCTTTTTCCGAAAATCTGGCTAGTTTAGCATCAGCTGGGGGATTTTCAGCCAGTTCAATACTCACTTGTCCACCCTTTAACTCCTTAGCCAAAGGTACATTTAAACTATAAACTTTACCCAAAACCTCCCTACCTTCTGGTAGTTTAGGTAGACCTGTTAAATCATTAATAATGGTGTATCCAGTTAACGCCAATTCCGATCTATCAGCTTTGACAAAGTATTTAAAGTGGCCATCGCCCGAACTTAAAACTCCCAAAGCTACATCTGGCCGCTGCAAATGCCATTGAGTGATCATTTTCAAAGCCCTGGCACCTTTTTTAATATGTAAAGTTAATGTACCATTTTCCACATCCTTATCATATTTACACACATTTTTAGAGCAGGTCCCCAAAAGTATTTCTTGTTCATATTCTCCCTTTTTTACCTTAGTATCAATGCTTCCCACCACTCCACGATCAATTCCTTCTGCATTATAAGCCAGCTCATAGGAAATGGTATCATAAGAAGAAGTACGCTTTAAGCTTAGAATCAAAGCATTGCCATCACGGCGAGGAATAAGTACCGCATAAGGTCCTTCTGCATCAAAAGAAATTTCATTTTCTTCTACAACTTGACTGGAAGAACCACTAAATTTTTGAAAAAAAGAAAATCCACCAAAGAAAATTAATAAAACTGCCAATAATAAGCTTAAAGTAATTTTGTTTTTAGCATAAATATTTAATAATCTGGGCAGAAAATTATTCACTTTGTGCTTTTGCCCATGGTGGGCCAATGAATTTCAAAATCTTCTGCTTTACGAGGTATGGGCATAGTTGGCTCTTGCCCATCAATTGATACACGGGACACTGGTGCCTTAGAAAGTGCCACTCTTCTTGCTACAGCATTCCAGACTGCTCTTTCCAAATCTTCCCCTGGACCTGGGCGAACTCTTTCTGCATATTCAAACCCCCTCCCACTGATAAAAGCCTCCGACTGATCCTTTTCCGGCACTTAAATTTTCTCCTTTAAATAGTTTATTAATTGGTTGATGGAAACTCTTTCTTGTTTAGTGCTGTCTCTTTCACGTACTGTCACAGTTTCATCTTCCAAAGACTTAAAATCCACTGTCACACAAAAAGGGGTACCTATTTCATCCTGACTGGCATAGCGACCCCCAATATTACCCCTTTCATCCCAGGCTACCATGAATTCTTTTTTTAAGTCAAGACAGATTTTTCTAGCCAAATCCACTAAATCCGGTTTATTGGCTAAAAGTGGAAAAACAGCCACTTTGTAAGGAGCAAGTTTGGGGTGAAGCTTTAAAATAACCCTGCTATTTTCTTCGCAATAAGCATCAATCAGGAAAAATAAAGCTGCTCTATCCACACCTCCTGATGTTTCAATCACCCAGGGAAGATATTCTTCCCCTGTTTCCAAATCTTTATATTTCATATTTTGACCAGAATACTCCTGGTGTCTTAATAAATCCCAATCGCCGCGGTGATGTATCCCCTCAAACTCTTTCCATCCGAAGGGGGAATCGTACTCTATATCTGTAGCAGCACGAGCATAGTGAGCTCTTTCACCCTCCTCATGATCCCTAAAACGCATTTTATCTTTATTTATACCTAAACTGATATACCAATCCAAACGGGCCTCCTTCCAATACTCAAACCACTTTTTCCCTTCAGACTCTTTTGGTTCAATATAGTATTGCACTTCCATTTGCTCAAACTCCCTAGAACGGAAAGTAAAATTGCCCGGAGTGATTTCATTTCTAAAAGCTTTGCCCACTTGAGCTATTCCAAAGGGCAATTTCACCCGAGATGAATCTATCACCTGCCTAAAATTAACATGTACCCCTTGAGTAATTTCACCCCGAAGATAAATTTCAGATTGTTTTCCCTCAACAACACCAAGGTATGTTTTAACAAGTAAATTAAACTTTTGAGTATCTGTCCAATCTGATTTTCCACCATGAGATACTTCATGTTCTTTAATCACATCCTCTTGATCAGCTCGGACTCTCTCATGACAGATTTTGCACTCAATTAAAGGATCTGTGAAAGCTTCTACATGGCCGGAGGCTTCCCAAACTTTCGGATTCATCATAATGGCAGCATCTATCCCCACCATGTCCTCACGGCGCTGCACCATATCTTTCCACCACTCCTGCTTAATATTTCTTTTTAACTCAACTCCAAGGGGACCATAATCCCAAGTTCCTGCCAAACCTCCATAAATTTCCGAGCCGGGATAAATAAATCCCCGCCTTTTACAAAGCGCGACTACTTTATCCATTAGATCTGTCATATCTTTTTCAAGAACAGTCTGCTTTTTAACTTGCCTTCAATCACTCTTTCTATAGTGTAACGTAATGTGTTTTCCAATTCCAGAGCCTGTTTTTCATTTATCTTAATTTTCTCAATCTCATCCCAATTTAGTATTTCCAAATTAGCCAATAACCTAAACGATCGTTGATGATATTGGTTATTTTGTGGCTGGAAACTGATAAATCCCAAATAACTTAAAATTTTGGCCTCATATGCTCTGATTAAAATTTGGCGGGGGTTTCTGGATAATCTTTGCAGGACATTTATCAAATGTTCATACAAAATCTTGTTTTCCTGATTTTCCGCGGTTAATTTATCAGTTAGTTCTAAAATATGATATGCATAAGTGGAAAGAGTTAAGTCTTCTTTTAAGTTTTGGAATGTATCCAAAGATTGAGCTTCTGTTAATATTAAAAAATTCTTGCCTGGATGAAGATACATCTGGACCCGATTTAGAAGTTCCACATTGCCGGAGCGCCGAGAGGTAATTCGCCGTACTCCTTTAGCCAAAACAGAAATTTTTCCCCGATGGAGTGAAAATATGGTAAGTATCCTATCTGCCTCCCCCAAATCCCTCCTCTTTAAAATTACCCCTTCTGTCTTAAACCCTAACATGAGGCTTATTATAGTTCAAATTTGAATTCTTTATCTTGATCCAATTTAAATTTGGCTTTTTGGGAGCCGTTAATTTTAATAGTGTATTCAAAATCTTTGGCTCCGGGCTGTTTTTGGACCAATAACTTATATTCACCCTTAGGATTATACGGCACAGTGTATTCTATCTCTAACTTTCTTGAATTTTGTGGCCTGACAGTCACAAAGGCCTCAAAAACTCCTTTTCCAAGCTGTTCAATGGTATTGATACCATCTTCCGAGCCTTTGGAGGAAATTAGCTTACTCCCCTTAGGTACAAAAAAGCGGACATAATCCCTGTTGATACCATTTAACCATACCCCAAAGGGTTGGGAATTTTTATATTCAATGATAACCTTCTTTCTCACTTCCGAACCTTTAACACTAATCTCCTGGGTGACTTTTTGCTCAACATAGAGATTAGACTTGCCCCCAGCAAAATTAGCATCATTGATGTGAAGGTAATCACCATCAAAATCTTTTATTTCTCCTATCCAATTAAGCTTTGCTAAAGAGTTTTGAGTCCTCCTGTCGTGTATGTAAAACATCACATGCTTGTGATTGGCCAACCTAATGATTGTCTCCAGGGCTTGAGGAACTTTCTCCGTATCAGCTCCCACCAGTTTGGCCAAAATTTGAGACATTAAAACACCTAAAATGGCCTTTCTATCTTGCGTTCCTTTAGCAGCCACCTCTGCATATGATTCCAGTTCATAAATAACATTAGGACAATTGCATCTTGGGTCTAACTTTGCAGAGTAGGGAGTGCCAAAAATATCAACTTCGCCAGTCACTTCAATTAACTCTTCTACCACTTGAGAATCAATATAAATGATGCCATCAAAAGGGGTGCCTTGTCCCAAAAGTAGATACATTCTCTCAAATTCTTGGGCAGCAGTGGGTAGATCTGGAGAAATATTGGAATCTCTCATACTCCAAGCAGAGCGGGGTTTACCAGATACTTCAGGCAGATATTTGACAATTGGTGGAGGCGGGGTTAAAGGACAGATTTTGGATTCACAAGTGGCTAATAAACGTTCATCCAAACGATAGATATCATCAGAGGTAGTAGTTGTCACTTGACCTCTGTCAACTTTTAAGAAGGCATAGGCCGTGATAAAACCGCCTGTGGGTCTAATCTCTTTATCATTTTGAAAAAGTAAGAGGTAGTTTTTAGGACTCTGTTGTCCCAGGGCAGTAGGTGTCACCTCTAGGGCATCTTTGGCGTCTGTGACAGCAGCGTGAGTTCCTACCATAAAGTTCTTGGCTGTTTGGACAACTTGTTTGACATTTATTCCTCTAAATTGCGACGGATATTTATCTACATCTATTTTTTCCACTTTTTCCCGGGCTTTTTTTAAGTTAGGCTCCACTTTAGTAAAAGAAGGTAGTGATTTTTCTAAAACCTTTAAGCTTTGCGAGATTCTATCCGGACCAGTAATAGGTTTTCCCAAAAACCCCAATTCTTCCTCATGTGGTTTTAAATCAGCTAGAATTTTTTCCACTGCCTCAAGATCGTCTATCCCTGCAGAGGTCAGTGATTTAATATCCCCATAATATCCTCCCACCACCGGAATAATTTTCATCCATAAAAGAAGATTTAAGGATACATCAACTCGGGTGAGTGCATCATGTGTCTCTTTGACTTGAGCTTGAATTTGTCCAAAATTCTGCTGCTGGTAAGCAGAAGCTATGGCTTTAGCTTTGACTCCTAAATCCTTCATTCCATCCACAATAACTTTAAAAGGAATGCCAACAATGAGGACTAAAATTACAAAAAAAATAATTAATCGAGTTAAAGGCCGTTTTTTATTTAAATTTTTCAGCATTAAATTGCTCCTTTTCCCGAAAGAACCGCCGGGATAGTTTTAAGGATGATCCACAAATCAAAAATAATTGAGCGTTTTTGTATATATTTAGCATCCATCTGAACTCTTTTATCAAAATTTATTTCTGAACGACCGGATACTTGCCAAAGCCCAGTTAATCCTGGTTTACCAGATAAGATAATCTTAACATACTCGCGGGAGTTAGGATGTTTAATTTGTTGCTCTTCCAACTCAAAAGGATAATATGCTCTGGGGCCAACTATACTCATCTCGCCCCTTAGGATATTAATCAGTTGGGGGAGCTCATCCAAAGAGGTTTTGCGGATAAATTTCCCCACTCTGGTAATTCTGGGATCCTCATCAATAGGCAATTTATAACTATTTTGTTTATATTTTTTAAGTAAGTCTGGATTATTGTTAAGTATCTCCTGGGCACCAATAATCATTGATCTAAATTTATACATTTTGAAAAGTTTCCCGCTTTTTCCCACTCTCATGGGTGTATCAGCTAAAATTGGACCCTTTGAATCTAGCTTTATAGCCAAGGTCACAAATAGTAAAAAAGGGGATAAAATAATGAGCCCTAAACTTGAGCCCATAAAATCTATTAACCTTTTAGCAAAATTGTAGACCATAAGTCTTTTAAGTGTACAACAAAGAGTCAATGGTTTGTCTAAAATTTTTAATAAATTTATTCTTACTAAAATTTGTGGCATTTTCCAGACAATCATTGGGGTTTATTTTAATAGCATGCAACCCCAAAAGAGCCTTTTCCAAACCTTCAACAGTCTGTTCATCAAAAAATGTGCCTGTTTTAAGCTCAACTACTGTTTCCAATGCACCTCCTTTTTTATAAGCTACCACAGGTTTACCCAGAGCTTGAGCTTCCAAACTGGTTAATCCAAAATCCTCTATCCCTGGCATGATGAGGGCTCTGCACCCAGCTAAAATATTAACTACCATCTCATCACTCAATCCTCCTGCAATCATTTTAAAGGGAACTCCCATTTTTTTTAAGGCTTGAGTTGCCAAATCAAATCTTTTATATTTATTTGGCCTGCCTATCATGACAAAATAACCACCATCAAATGTTTCCACACCTTTAAATCTTTCCAGATCTATAAACGGATAAACCACTTTTGATTCCGTTCCGTAGACCCGCTTGATGCGCCTTCTCGCATTATCTGAACCAGCAATAAAAAAATCTACCCTTTTTGCGCAAACTTGATCATACAGTCTTAAGTTAGTCATCAAAGCTTCTCCTAAACCATAATTTCCATATCCTGAAAAATGCCACAAAAATCTGGGAGGGGTATGACAATAACAAATATGAATTGTCCCGGGTTTGGTAATAATACACTTGGTAAATCTGGTGGTGTGGGAAATTACTAAATCAAACATACTAAAATCAAACTGTTCAAAAGCAATTGGATAAAAGGGTAACATCATTTTATATAAAGCCTTCCATCCTGGAATTTTTTGTAGAAAAGATGTTATTATTTTTTTCTTGCCAAATCTTTTTTTAAGCTCCGTATGGTTTTCATCATAAACAGAAGTATAAATCGGCGCATCAGGATAAATCTCACAAAGTCCCTCAAGGACTCTTTCTGCTCCTCCCCATTGCACCAAATCATCATGAACAATGGCTACCCGCATTTATGGTATACCTCCAGTGTTTGCTTTGCTAATTTTTGCCAACTAAAATCTTTATATCTTTTTAATCCCTTCTTTACTAGCTCTAATCTTCTCTCCTCACTATTTAAGACTTGAAAAAATTTTTCCACCATATCATTTATGTCATGAGGATTAAAATAAATGCATGCGTCCCCTCCCACTTCCGGTAAACTACCTGCATTTGAGGAAACAACAGGACAACCAAGCGCCATAGCCTCTAAAATTGGAATACCAAAACCCTCCTCAAAACTGGGCATCACAAACATAAGCGCATTTTTGTAGAGAGAAACTAATTCTTCATCTGTTACATATCCTTTATAAATAATGTCCGGATTTTGATATTCTTTTCTAATTCTTTGCCAGAAATAATGATCATGACCAGCTAAAACCAATTTTAAATTTGGATAATCTTTCTTGATCCTTAAAAATGCTTTGATTAACCCTTCCACATTTTTATGAGGATGAGCATTTCCCACATAAAAAATATAAGGGTTTCCTACCAAATTTCCATGTTTCATTTTTGACACGGCCGTGACAATATTGTTATCAACTGCTTCATAAGTTACAATTATTTTTTGACTATTAACTCTCCACTCATCCATTAACTGTTTTTTGACAAACTGTGAGGGAGCTATAATCTTTTCTGAATTTTTGACAGCCCGCTCAAAAACTTTTTTGTAACTAAATTGTTTTAGTTTATGAATAACATGACTATGGGTAGTGGCCCGCTGCATGGAAAAATGTTGATGAATAAGATCATGAATTGTCACCATAAATTTACCCCCATAAAAAATGGGTACATTAAAATGGGGAAAATGTACTATATCTGGTTTAATCCGATTTAATATCCGCGGTAATCTAATCTGTTCCTTAACCCCATACCAGCGAAAATCAGCCAAAATCTTTTGGAAATTATTATTTAACACCAGTCTATCATAATCAATTTTTAAAAGAAGGATAAAATATTCGTTTTGTTTATCTAATTTCTGCAAACTATCAATCAAGTTCCTGATATATCTTCCCAACCCTGCTTCATGATACATTCTGCCGTCTATGACAATTTTCATCATGATTAAACAGTGTTGCTCCTCCTCGCTAGCCACCATTTTAAGTTAATTCCCCAATATACCAACCAATTAATCAAAAACGGATATTTCTCCTCCAGATGTTTTTTATAAAAAATTTTCATAGTTTGATAAAAAGAATTTAAAGCCTGTTTTTGTGAGATTTCAGAAGCAGTGGCAATTTTTTGAGAATGTTTTTTAATACCAGATGTCACTCCTTTGTAATGAATAATTTTGACATCTGGCACGTACATTATTTTATAACCTGCAGTTTTAATGCGAAAACACAAGTCCAGGTCTTCGCCGTAAAGAAAATAATCTTCATCAAATAAACCAACTTTACGAAGGACATCTTTTCTGGTCATAAAAAAAGCTCCAGATATAGCATCTACCTCATGAGGTTTTGTCATATCTCTATCTTTTAAATGATATAAACTGTCAATCTTCAAAACAAAGTATAAAAATGAGGCCCAAGGAGTGGGAAAACCTCTATGGGAAGCAAGGTCCATTAAACCATCAGCTTTTTCCACCCTACAAGACGCGCCGCCCACATCTGGATTTTGTTCCAGATATGAAACCATGTACGGTAAGGTTCCTGGTAAAACTTTGCTGTCCGGATTAAGCAGTAAAATATATTTTGTGGTAACTTTCTTTAAGACTAAATTATTAGCCCTACCAAATCCCAAATTTTCTTTATTTTTTAAATAGTTTATTTTGGGAAATTTAATTTTTGCTTTTTGTAAACTGCCGTCCACTGATGCATTATCTATAACCCAGGTATCAAAATTTAGCTCATCTTCAACATTTTCCAGGGACTGAAGACATTGTAATAAATAGTCCCCCCCGTTAAAATTAACAATAATAATAGATAAGTTATTTTTTGCCAAGTTGCTCATAGATGGTGCTTAATTTGGCCGCTATCATCTCATAACTATATTTTTTCTCCACTAATTTTCTGGCATTTTTGGCAATTTGTTCATAAAACTCTCTTTGTTGTAAAATCCTCACTGTTAAATTTGCTAAATCCAAAGGACTATCTCCCACCAAAACCGATTTTCCATTTACTGCATCTATTCCCTCAATCCCAATAGAAGTTGTCACCACTGGTAAGCTCGATGCCATGGCTCCTAAGATTTTTAAACGAGTCCCTCCTGGTCCATATAAGGGAGCAATCAGTATTCCTGCATGATGATAGGCTTTTTGTACTCCTTCAACATCATCAATTTTTAAATTATGTAAGGTAATACCTTCTCCAGCCAGGGAGGAAATTTTTTCCGTATTTTGACCGGCAATTACCAATTGTACTTGAGGTAGTTGTCGGACAATTAGGGGATAAATTTCTCTGGCTAAAATTCTGGCTGCTTCAATATTTTGTAACCAGGCATAATTACCCATAAAAAGGATGATATGATTAAAGTGTATCGCTACATTCTCCATTAAATCTTCACCCACACCATTTGGTACCACCTCAACTTTTAAGTTTTTAACTAACTTTTCCATTACCATGGCATCCCTTGGTGAAACTGCCACTACCATCTTGGCCTTGCGCCAAAAGTATGTTTCCCAAAATTTAATTTTTAAAACATCAATGTATAGAATGGGACGAAGTAGGGCTGGGCGGAAATTCTTTACATAATGTTGGTACACCTCATATTCTATGGTCTGATCTACTAAAACTACCGCAATGTTAGTTTGGGGAAGATGAGGGCTAACATAAAAAGTTTCGGCATGAATAATGTCAAAATCTTCCTCTGATAAAATTTTCTTAACTACTTCTTTTTCTTCTTGGGAAAAATTTCTAATCACCAAAAAGGGGTAAAGTGAAAAAGCAGTTTTAAATATATTTTTAATAGTCCATGGTTTTTCTGCTCTTTTAAAAACGAAAACTTTTTGACAATATTTTTTTAGATTGTTGACATATTTTTTTTCCTCATCATGTTTTATGAGAGAACAAAGCGTAATTTGATGTTTTTTTGATAACTGCTTGATCAAATTATAAGATCTTATTTGACCACCAGAAGATGGTGGGTAAGGAAGATACGGTGTCAGCATCAAAATTTTCATAATTTATGGCTCTGGATCATCTTTACTAAATTCTTTTTTTATTTTTGTTAAATCAACAATTACATAATTTGGAGTTTCCTCTAAAACTGTAAAATGTCTCATGGCCCATTTGGTTTGACCATCTTTGGCCACTGACACCAGATGAGTAACACCGAAGTTCGCTACCATCTCGGCGAAGGGGAAAGCAACCACTGGCCAACCCGGTCTATCGATTTGGTAAAGAAAAGCCGTGTCACCACTGTACGGAGCCACCACCACTGCATTTTGAGGAAGGAGTTGATCCGCCTTTTTCCCTGCCTCAATAATGGGGGGATTATTAATTTTGTAAAGTTCCTTAACTTGGGTCCAACTAAAATAAAACATCAGAGAAAAAAATAACACTGCCGAAAAAAAAGACCAAAATCTTGATACAAAATTAGCACTGCCCTTAATTAGGTAGACAAAACCAATACTGGCAAAGACAGAGGCCACTGGAACAAATATAATCTGATAATAATCATGTCTGACATTGCCTGTGGCAAAAACCACAAAATATAAAAACATAGCCAAGGCCCAAAGATGAAGAAAAAAATTCCCATCTTTAGGTCTTATTAAAAGACCTAAAAAGAAAAGAAATGCTCCTGTGACTCCCAATATTTCTCTACCAATCCTCTCGGATATTATCCACCACCAAAAGGCTGGTCTAAAACGGATACCATCTCCATTAAGGAGCCAATTCGATGCTGGGATGCCCTCTGGAGACTGTAATATCCACAGCCTCCATAAAATAAAGGGTAGTAGTGACAGAAACAAAAAAAGCAAAAGTTTTTTAGAAATTAATTTACCATTTTTTTTGTAATATACAGCCCCTAGAGGAAGCAGGTAAAAAATAGCCCAAGGCTTTATTAAAAAAGATAAAGCAGTAAAAAATCCTGCCCACCACAAAAACTTCCTTCCCTCCCAGATCCAACGATCCACAAAAAAGATCATGCCCAAAGCAAAGAAAACAAATGTTGGCTCTGGCAAAGTGGTTCTGGAGAAAAAGATGTTGAATGGTAAGAAAGCAAAGACCAAAGCTGCCAAATAGGCCACAGCCACTGACGCATATTTTCTGACTATCAAATATAAAAAAACTAAACTACCCACAGAGAAAATAACAGAAACAAGACGATGAAGCCATTCTTGAACACCAAAAACAAGATATAAAGGATAAACTGCTATATTGTAAACTGGAAACTCCACAAAGCGGTATCTGGCCAGATTGGGGTAGGGAGCTTCTGCCACACCTGATGTGTCATCATATTTGGGCAAAAAAGGATTAAAACCCTCCTTAATAAAATTTCTGGTGACGGCTGCCGTATCTGCTTGCCTCCAAGAGTGCCAATCAGCAATTGGGGAATCTATTTTATAAAGCCTGACTAAAAAGGCTAAGATGACAATAAGTATTAACCAGGCTTTATTTATTTTCATTTTTTACCTCTACCATTTTAACTGTTGCCAGAGCGACCCCCAAAGAAAGCCAAAGAAGTTGGGCTATTTTAGACGATTCTAAAATATCTATTACTAAGGCTGTGACAAGAAGTGATAAAACTCCACTAAAAAGTCCTATGATCACAGTAGCTGGTAAATTTTTGGCGCTCTTTTTAATAAATCCCCACATTTTTTTCAGTATTAGCCAAAAAACAAGCACTAAAGAGGCTGTCCCCAACAGTCCTGTTTCTCCCAACGAGCGCAAATAGTCATTGTCTGTGGATATGGTAATTGAAGAGTAACCCGTTCCCAGCAGTGGATTTTTTAACCAAGCTCTGATGGCTCTTGGCCACTCCTCATCTAATCTAATACCAAAAGAGCGATAAACTCCCAATTCGGTGGTATTGAGGGGTTCACCCGGAGCCACATCAACCGGTACACCTGCAGGGGTGGCTACTCCGTCGGCAGCATTCTCAATGGAGAAGGCTTTGGTGGAATTTGGCTTCTGGGGAGGAGGGGTATATTTTGGCCCTCCACCACCTAATAAATTAACCGTTAAGGTAGCCACACTCCTGTGTCTTAGATCAGGAGAAATCACCAGTGCTAAAAGGGATGCCCCCAATAAAATTAAAATTAGTTTTTTTTGTCCCAGCAAGAAAAAGGCCAAGGATATGCCCAAAATGGCTGCTACAAACGAAGCTCTGGCTGCAGTTAGAGCTAACAACAAAAAACTTAAAGCTCCAGTTAAGCCGATCAAGGCCTTTTTGATAATATTTCGCACATACAAAAACATTCCTGCCAATAAAATTAAAACTACTGCCAGATATCCGGCCAAGTCATAATGACCAGCAAAGGTGGAGTTAACTCTTGCCTCTGGGCTTAAAAATAAAATTAAGCCTTTGGAGAACTCCCTATTGGTAGTGGAAATAACCGGGAAAGATAGCCACTGTTGTCCAAAACCGTAAATTACCACCATCAAAGTGGTAAAAAACATTACTTTTAACCAATCTTTTACTTGCGCTAAGGAGGTAAATGCACTGTAAGCTACAAATAAAAGAATCATTGATTCCACTCGCCTAAGATAGTGTAATAATCCCAGATGGGGGGAAACTGTTTGGGTCAGAAATATGGCCGAAAAAAGACTCAAGCCACCAATTACCCAAAATAAAGCTACTACCTGGAATAAATTGCTAGATAAAAAGCTTTTTAAATTTGGTAAAATTGCCAAAAACCACCATAAAACCACCACAGCAATTAAAAAATCTTCTAACCGAATAGCCACATATGTTCCCGGAACATTAAATAAGGGGAATTTTGGGTAAAGTGGTATAAAGATAGAAAGACCCAAAACTGCCCAAAAAAGATATTTTTTACAAATTAAAGATAACTTCAACATAAGTTTTGGAAAAATTTAATTTGCCAAAAATGGCAAAGAAAAAAATACGCAAAATTGTAGAGATATAAATTAATATTCTCACCATCAATGCTACTTGGTTACCAAACTGTTTTTTATAAAAATAAATTAGTCCTTTATATTCGCCGCTCCACTGTCTTAATTTTGGCTTATCCAAACTTCCTCCCGACAGGTGTTTGATAGAAACTGTGGGATTTAACATCACTTTAAAACCTCCCTTTTTAGCCCTGTAACAAAACTGTGCATCTTCAAAGTACATAAAATACCCCTCATCAAAAAACCCCACCTTGGAAAAAACCTTATTTTTAATAAACATAAAATTGCCTGATACCCAGCCAACCTCATGCACTTTGTCATAGTAGTGGGCATCATTTCTGTGGAAAGATGTACCAATACCTAAACTTTCTAAATTAAAAAGCCAGCTAAAAAGTGCCAGACCAAAAGGTAAATCTCCACCGTTGGGTTGCAGCTTTCCATCAAATCCCCAAACTTTACAACTGGAAATACCACAACTGGGATTTTGCTTCATAAATTCCACCATTTCATCAATGACCCCATCTGAAAGTAGTGTATCAGAGTTGAGAATCAAACAAAAATCACTTTCACTTTGTCTTAATACCAAATTATGTCCGGCAGCAAAACCAATATTTTTTTTATTCTCTATTAATTTAACCTGGGGAAATTCTTTTTTTATTAGTCTCGCAGAACCATCCATCGAGCCATTATCCACCACCCAAACTACTATCTCATTTTGCCATTTTTTGTTCAAAATACTCCTCAAGCAATTCTTAGTTAAATCTTTAGTATTATAGTTAACTACTGATACAGTGACACTCATTTCGCTCTTTCTTGCAAAATATTCTTAAAAATCAAATACAGGGCAGCCAGAGCTAACCAAATGCCTAAATAAACAATCAAAGCAGCAAAGATACTGGCTGGATATAAACGTAAAATAGTTTTGGAAACAAAATACTGCCCATTAATATGTATGTGGTCACCGATAAAAGTATGGTTTCTTTTCAAAATCTCATTATCAATATACGGCTCATAGCCAGCCACGAAAATGGAACCCTTTAAGGGATAGACATATTCTTCCAAAAAGGTCACATAAAGTTGGTCTCGCAGGTATGTATAAGCATATTTAGGAGGATAATTTAAAGTCGCTGGTGGAAATAGAAAACCCCAAAAAAATTTTTCTTGCATTTTTTGACGATAAAATTCACCAATACCTTTTCTATCAAATTGGGAAAAGTAAGCCGCAATATTGGGGACTTGATAGGTATCTCCTGGCTCGTTTGATTTTAACGAGTTGGGTAGGGGTGGAAAATCATTAACTGATGAAGGAGTAGGTGCCAGAATATACAAAAGTCCTATTATAAAAATTATGATAAGAGTGATTTTAATCATTACTGAAATAGTCTGGCTCTACCTATTTTGTAGTGAGGATCTTTAAGTCTTCTTTCCCCAATTATTTGAGCTGGCACACCCCCCACAATGGCAAATTCAGGCACATCTTTGGTGACAACTGCTCCGGCAGCTATGACAGCTCCTTTGCCAATTTTAACACCCGGTAAAATTATCACTCTTGGTCCGAGAAAGACATAATCTCCAATCTCCACCGGCTCTAAAATGGGGTGAAAATCTTCGGCAGTTATATCATGCTCACTATTGTAAATTAAAACTTGCGAGGCAATATCTACATGTGAACCAATCAAAAGTTTATCTCTCCCATCAAAAAAACAGTCATTGCCAATGACGCAGTCTTCGCCAATGCGGACATTTTTCAGAGAATAAAACCGCAAACCAACATGGATACTTGAACCCTTGCCAATCTTAGCCCTGGCCAATCTATAAATTAAACGTCTAACATGATGAGAAGGAATAAGTGAACCTACATAGGCTAGATAAAGACCAAAATCAGCCAAATAATTATAAAGTCTATTAAAAACTTTGGCCAAAACCTGATCATAAGTCAAAGATTTTCCCATTCGGTCACGAAAAATGCTCATTGGTTACCTCCTCTAGAAGAGTCAAGGTTTTCCTGGTACACTCCTCCCAGGAAAAGTCTTTGACCCTATTTAATCCTAATTGTACCCTTTTTTGACGCAAGTTTTCATCTTTTAGTAAAGATTCCACACCCTTTTTAATACTCTCCACTGAATATGGATCCACTAAAATCCCTGCTTCTCCTGCTACTTCTGGAAGTGAGGAAACATTAGAAACAACCACACTTGTTCCGCAAGCCATAGCTTCCAAAACTGGGATGCCAAAACCTTCCCAAAGTGATGGTAAAACAAACATTGCCGAAGCAGATAAAAGTATGGGGAGTTCTTCTGTTGGCACAAAACCGGTAAAGATCACTTTATTTTCTATCCCCAAACTTTTGGGGGTTTCCAGAATATCCTGATACATCCAGCCTTGTTTACCAG
The DNA here is from genome assembly GCA_964394855.1 of uncultured Gammaproteobacteria bacterium. Classification (GTDB taxonomy): domain Bacteria; phylum Patescibacteriota; class Microgenomatia; order Daviesbacterales; family UBA10151; genus CAYMZD01. The sequence goes on from CAYMZD010000003.1 coordinate 61,982, forward strand.
GACCTGTAGTTTTTCCCACAATTACTAGCTGCAATCTATCCTGATCTTCTGACTTAACAAGTTTAGCAAATGCTTCCATCAACCTGATAAGATTTTTTCTTGGCTGGATAGTACCAATAAAAATAATGTAAGGGGATTTAATATGGTATTTATGTAACACCTTTTGTATCTTATTTTTATCTTTAACAGGTTTAAAAATATCCTTGTCATATCCTAGGGGAGTTACTGCTATTTTGTCAGGATTCACTTGATAATTTTGGACAATATCTTGTTTAGTAAACTCGGAAATAGCCAATATTTTGTTACTATTTTTTATTGAATACTGTGTCCAAAGTTTAAGTTGCCAAAGATCTCTTGATTTAAACATTTCCGGAAAATGTAGGTAAGATAAATCAAAAATAGTACAAACTTTTCTCACCGGAGAAAATCTGGGTATATAGTGGGTCGGTGAGAAAAAAACCTCCGGTTTTTCCTTAGCTAAATGTAAAGCTAGGGGAATTGCCAACCAAGTTTTCAATTTATTAGGTTTTAAAATTCTATATCTCCAACCAAGTCTTGTCTTAGGCAAATCAGGAAGGGGTTGGTGGGGGAGTAATATGGTATATTCATTTTTTTGATCTATCCTTTCCAGATTTCTTAAAATTTCAAAAGCATACTGTCCTGAACCAACTCGATTAGCTACATTTGCCTCATATCCATCAATCCAAATTTTCTTTAAGCCGTTTCTACCATTTTTCATATTTCACCACCTCCTATTGTTTACTATCATATAATTGTTTATAAATTTTAAATGTCTCTTCTGCACATTTTTTCCAGGAAAATTTTTTGGCTTGTACAAATCCCCTCTTAATCATTCTTTTTCTTTTTTGCTCATCTTCCATCACCTGCCTTAATTTATTTTCAATATCCAAAACAGACTCCGGATTAACATATTCTGCCGCATCTCCACCCACCTCCGGCATAGAAGAAACACTTGAGCTAATAACCGGCACTCCACAGGCCATAGCCTCTAAAATTGGCAAACCAAATCCTTCATAAAATGAAGGGTAAAGTAAAACTTTGGCCCCGCCATATAAAAGGGGTAGCTCCTCTGATGAAATCCAGGGAGTAGTCTCTCCGGTAATTACTAAATTATAATTTTTAGCTGCCTCTTTCACCCTTTTTAAATTCCTTCTCTCCCCTACCCCACCAATAGCTAAAATATAATCATCTGGAAGTTGATACTTTCTTTTAAATTCCTCCACTTTATCGGCAGATTGAGGTTTAAAATTATCGGACACTCCCTCATAAATTACTGTAATTTTTTCTCTGGGAATCTGCGAAATCTCCAGTAAATCTTTTTTGGTACTTTGGGAAACCGCAATTACTATGTCCACCTCCCTCTCCACCAGCGCCAGACGCCTTTTGTGAACTTCCACAATTTTATGATGTGACCACTTCGGAAATTTTAAAGGGATCACATCATGATAAGTTGTTATTTTTTTAGCTTTCGAGGGAGGCTGGGTCCAATCAGAGGAGTGAAAAACATCCACCTCTCCAATAAAATTATCTATCCCAAACATTCTCCATCTATTAAATAAAATTTCCAGCAAAGTTGGAGGGATGGGGAATGATTTTACCTTTGGTAAGTTTCCATGATATGATTTTCGCAAAGATGAATAAAAAAAGATTACTTCTAAATCTTTAATTTTTAAAAGCTCTTCTGCTAAATTTAAAGTATAATTGGCCACTCCCCCAGGATGAGCAATTTGGGAAATATCAAGGCATGCTTTGATCATAAATAAATTGTAGCAGGTTCTATAACTTACTGTATTGGTGGACAAAACCTACTCCATGAAAATTAAAAGTTTCAATTTTTCGATAACCTAAATTATCTAATTTTTTCTTAAGTAACCTATCTGGATCTGTTATATCTACCAGATATTCAAACAGAAAAACTTCCTTTGCAGCAATACTATTTATATCATTTAAGGTTTTGGCTGGAATTTTTTTAAGCCCTGGTTGGACATTTAGTGCTTTTTGCGAATAGTATAGATATGGAGAAAAAACTCCATTACTTTCTAAAAGAATTACTGACTGCTCATCCGCCATCTCTTCCACCCGATTCACAGCTCCTTTCCAATCCTCTCTTTGAAATTTAGGATTTATAAAGTAGGCAGCAAGACTTATTAGACTTATTAGACAAATTAAACTGATGATCGGAAAAATTATCTTCCCAGGTAGCGAAAAAACTCCTTTAGCCAACAACAGATAAAGGGGGGGTAAAATAAAAATCATTCTAAAATAAGCTAAAACAGGAATATAAAAAGAAATTAAAAATGCCAACCCTAGTGGCAAAATTAACCACAAAAGTAGTAATTTTATAGCGTTTTCTAATTTTCTTATGCCTATCCAGAGGGCCAATCCATAAATAATTCCCACCAGGAAAATTAACCCAGCATAAATCATCTTGTTATCAATGCTCACCCTGCCAAAGAAAGTCTTTATGGGAATTAAAAGTAGCTGTTTTAAATTTGCTCCTCCTACCACAGAAGCCCATCCTGGAAGTGAAGTTGCCGCCCCAGTACCTGATATAAGCTGTCTAGGAAAAACAAAAAGCCAGGGAATGAAAAATGTGAAACTTGTAGCCAATAAAAAACCGACTTTTGTAAAAAGTTTGTCTTTAGTCCAAATTATAAAAACAAGTTGTGCCGGAAAAATTAAATATGGTAAATAATCAGAATATAAAACTAAAACATTAGCCAAAATATATCCCGGCCAAATTCTTTTGAATAAAAAATAAAAAGATAAGGTAGCAGCAAAAGTGGCTAAAGAATACATTCTGGCCTCTTGTGAATAATAAATATGAAGAGGCGCCAGGGCCATAAAAAGTGACGCCAAAGTAGCAATCTTTTTATTAAATAATTCTTTGCCCAAAAGATATACCAACCAAACAGTAGCCACTCCTAAAACTAGCGAAGGAATCCTCACCCATACTTCCCCCACTCCACCCAATTTTATCCATATCCAAAGTAAGGCAAAATATGCCGGTGGATGAAAATCTCCAATCGGGTATTTAGTCACAAAATCCCAAAATGTTAAATTTTTGGCAGAAACTATATTAATGGCCTCATCTAACCACAAAGACTGATCCAGTTTAATCAGTCTTAGTATTACAGATAAAAATAAAATTCCATGGATCATAATCTACTTATAGGGTTGCTCCCCCAAAAATGAACCAATTAGAGAAATTTCAACTGCCAGATCATAAACTATCTTAAAAATTAAAAATTGCGGGAGCTTGTACTTGATTGCTTTGATACTTCCATGTATTAGAGAAAAAGGCAGGGAATACCTTATTAAGGCTATCCACCTCATGATCCATTCCCGTCTTATTTTCCTTCTTTTAAATTCTGACTTTCCCACCCATCTGGCCTGCTTAAAAATTTCCCATAAATTTTCCGGATTTCTATGGTAAAATTTGGCACCCAGAGCAACAGTTGCTAAACTGTCCAGCTTTTCCGATAAAGTATAGTCATCAACATAACCAATGGGAGAAAATCCTCCCACTTTATCAAATTCCCTTTTTAAAATGGCCCGAAAAACTGGTTGTTTATCCGGATAATTTTTTCCATGCATTCTATCCCAAGGTAAACCTTTATTAATATTCCAACACTTGCTCCAAACATTATCTTTGTTTAAAACATACTCTTCTTTGGAAAAAGTACCAATGGTTTTGCCTTCACGAATTGGTTGAGTTAATTTTTCGATGAAATGGGAATCAAAAGTCATATCCGCATCTACAAAAACCACAATTTCACCGCTAGCCTGTTTTACTCCCAAGTTCCTTGCCACTCCAGGACCTTTATGAGTTTGTTTAAGTAGTTGAAGACCCTTAACTTTTTCGATAGTTTTATCAGTAGAACCATCATCAACAACAATTACTTCTATATCTTTGTAGCTTTGGTTTTCCAAAGACTCAAGACACTGCCCAATTACTTTTTCCTCATTATACGCAGGAATAATTATGGAAACTTTCATTTAAATATTTCCTCGAATAATTTTTGATATTTTTCTGCCACTTTATCCCAGGAGAAATTTTCCGCTTGTTTTCTTGGTAAATCATCCCAGTTTTTGGACAGCGTTTCCTTAATGGCCATGGCATATTTTTCTGAATTAGCAACATCAGTTAAGATTCCACTGTTGCCTACTATTTCTCTTCTGGGAGGATCATCCGGCGCTACAACAGGCAATCCTGATGCCATGGCTTCCACATAAACTATGCCAAATGACTCCCTGTCCCAGCTAGGTAAAACGAACAAATCAGCGCTTCTGTAAATTTGTGGTAAGTCATTATACCCGGCAGATATTATTTGTAATCTGTTAGGAATTTTTTTCTCTCCCAGTTGAAGCAGTTTCTCTTTTTCTTCTCCTTCACCTACTATAACCAATGAACCACTTACAAACTCCATGGCGTTAATTGTCCGCTCATGATACTTGTACCAGACCAGCGCCCCTACACTTAAGATAATTGGTCTGGGTAAGCGTAAATCCATTTTCTTCCCTTCTGGTTTAAATTTTTCCAAATCAACTCCATTGGGAATTTTTACTATTTTTGTTTTCCAAGCCCATTTTTTAGCCCACTCGGCCTCAAAATCTGTCAAGGCCACATAAACTTGAGGGGTAGTAATAGCTATATTCCAGATATCATCTTTGCCTGGACCAGCTTGTCCAGAAATTAAAGTTTTATATCCTTTAAATACTCTCCCCAGACTTACCTTTAGAGCTTGTAAGCGCCCATTGGTAGGAATTATTAAATCATATTCTCCATTAAGCATTCGGGAAAAAGAATCTGCCTGATTACCAACAATAATATCAACATCATGGGTTTTGCCTAATCTCTTGGAGAGCTCCTCTACATAAGTTTCAACTCCTCTGCTGACACTTTTTTGTAATCTTGATAAAAAAGCAATTTTCAATTTTTTTGCCATACCTGAATTCCCCCTCTAATACTACCTACAATATGATAATTTTGTTTTATATAATCAGTCACCTGTTGAGGTTGGTAAGTTCCTAATTCAAACCATTGACCTTTTTGCGGGGGTAACACAAAAATATACATTATTTCTTTTTCTTTTAAACCATTTATCAACTTTTCCTGCATTCCTTCAATTTCCATATACCAGACATAATTATCTATCCATGGTTTGGGCGGCAAAGTGGCAGTTAAAACATACTGTGTGGAGGAGATTCCCAAAAGATAAGTATAATCTTGAGGTCTTAAATATTTTTTTAAGTCACTGGTAAGCGCTAAATCACTTAATCCATAAAATCGAGGAGAAAGATTTACAGTTGGCATTGCCCAAGTTAGCGAAAAAAGGAGAAAAATTATTATTGGTGTAAAAAGAATAAACTTAATCTTAGTCTGCTTTAAAAGAATTACCAGTAAAACAAAATAAACTGCCATAGCTGGCTGCAACCTAAAAAAAGCAAATCTGGGAAAGGCTGTAATAAAAAGCGCGATAAATGTTAAAAAAGTTAACCTCTCACCAAGATCCAATTTATTAAAATACTTCAAAGCCAACAATACACCGGGTGTAAATAAAAAGAATGTGGCTAATGCTTCCTTCATTGTTGGCAAACTGGAATATCCAGGAAATCGAGGATACCAAACAGCAGGAACTGTCACTGTCCAAAACAAAAAGTCATCCCAAATATTTTGGGAAAAAATATATGCTAAAACCCCCAAGGCAGGTATTGATGTCCCCAGCATTAGTAAAAAAATATTTTTCCATTCTTTAGTCATTAATAAATAAGCAGTTACGGGCAGAAAAGCTACTGCCACTTGTTGTTTTACTAAAGAAGCCATCATTAAAAAAAATCCAATTAAGAAAAATTTTTTCCAACCATTAAAATAAATCAATGCTACCAGGACTATCAAAATAAAAGGAGTGGTGGCCAAATCAAACCAGAGCATATTGCCTTCTGAAACCGATTGTACTAATACATAAAAAACAACAGGTAAGCAAGCTAGTAGTTTTTTACCTAAAATCTTTAAGGAAATTAAAAATATCAAAAAATCACAAAATAAAATTATTGTCCAAGTAAAAATCTGCAGAGTTTGCAAGCTATATCCAAACAAATTATAAATGGATGATAGTATCAATACTAAAATGGGAACATAAGGCAAGGCTATATCTTTATAAATATCAAAACCATTATTTAGTAGGTAAGGGTAAGAGGTCATTTCCGGCCAAGCCGTAAATTGAAGATTGACTAAAATTATTAAATGGATTATTAAAGTTCCAACAAATAAAATTATGAGCACAGAATTATTTTATCAAACAGAACTAAAATAACCTAATTCTTGCCCTGCAATCTCTAAAGGCTCTGGATAATCTTCTAGATAATGATGCCTGGTATACCTAGTGAAGATTTTACGATAGGCTTCCAATAATCTATATAGATGTAATCTTGGGTAATAATCATCAGGCTCTTCTTTAAAACTTCTGGTCCATCCCCAATGAACATCTGCGAGATATTTCTCACCGTGTGGCATTACTGAAAAATATGCCAAATCATCAACGGGATCACCAAATAAAAACTGATTAAAATCTGCAAGCCCAGAAAATTTTCCTTTATCCACATAAATACTGCCCAAATGGATATTTCCATTCAAAAATTTTGCCGGAGCGGAATCGAATAAACTTCGGTTTTGCTGCATAATTCTTAAAACTCTTGATCTAGCATCAAGTAATTGCTCCAGCAATTCTCTGTTGTGTGGAGAAAGTGGTGTTTGACTAACTCCAGTCTTCTTCTCCTGGATTAAGGTCAGATGCATTTCATCAGATAATGAATTAAAAAATTCCAGCCAAAAATCGTAGAAACTTCTATGTTGGCCCTTTAATATTCCAGTTGAATTAAACAATACTCCGTTTGCCCAACCATAACCTTCACGCGGAATGGAGTGGAGTCTACCTAAAAATTTACCTAAGTCTTCCATGATTCCTCGGGTAGTGATTTCATCTAAAGACAACTCTTCCAGCGGTTTACCACTTGGGGGGAATGGACGGGCTATAAAACGAGCAATCTCTCCTCGAAGTTTCATCTCATCAAACTGGGGTTTTTCCATCAGGTGTATTTTACATCTTTTTAGCTATAATCATCAAATCAGAACCTAACCCCAGTTTGGTTAATATCCATGAAGGTAAGGCAGTGGCGACTTCCATAAAAAATCTTTTTTTAAAAGTTAAAAGTGACAAAATTATTCCCCCTATGGGATTTTCATAATCCCACACTCCAGAAGCTTTTTCGCTAAATTTTATTTTAAATCCTAATTTCTTTAACAGAATTTCCAAAGATTTTTCTGTAAAATGCCAGAGATGTTCTTGAGGTAACAAAAGCGGCCAGTTTTTGCCCATTAATTTTGCCGAGAAGCCTCCAAAATTGGGCACATCAATATAAAGTAATCCGCCGGGGTAGAGTAAACTTTTTACTTTTTTTATAACTTCCATAGGATTTTCCAAATGTTCCAAAGTATGATTTAAAATCACTAAATCAAATTTTCCGTCGATTTTAACCTGCATAAAATCCCTAACTAAAACTTGAATTCCTCTTTTTTTTGCAATTTCTGCTGCTTTAGTAGAAATTTCTATGCCTTCAACTTGCCATCCTCTTTTTTTAAGAAGGGCTAATATGACCCCGGTTGAACACCCTATTTCCAAAACCTTCCCGGGTTTAGTAAGTTTTGAGATAATATTCACTCTTTTTAAAAAAATATTTTGGAATAGATTTTCTGCTTTAATGTATGCTTCATCACGATAATATCCCCCTTTTTGACTACCTAAATCTTTGGTCATCCCCAAACCGCAATGTGGGCATTGATAAATATCCATCATTTTATTAATCTCCTTTTGATTTTCTTTAGTGGGGTTTCCATAGCAGCTCGCGTTTTGTATAAAAAATCCGCTTTTTGCCAAGGTGAGGGAACAATTTTCGGCCTCTTAAGATAAAGTACTGATGGATATTTAAAATCTTTGGGGAAAGGTATTCCTAGCTCGTATTTGAACCTCATAATACGCTCCACCACTTGAGCATCTTTACTTGAGCGCCGAAGATGAGATGCATGTAAATATGGGGCATCTACCACAGCTACCTCGTGAGGATCTCTTTCGTAAATTAATTTACCTTGCTTGTCAAAAAATCCTTCTCTTAAAAAACCTTGAGGATTAGGATGCACTTCTACATGAAGTCCGGGGATATTTCTTTTAAAAACCCGCAAATTATAATGACCCACCCTTCCAGCTATGTGGTAGTCCCCTGCTATTTCTTCTTGATAGTGGTAAACATCACCTAAAAGCATCAGAACGGGAACCACTATACATTCGGCTTTAGTTTTTTGAAGCTTCTGCCTTATTTTTTTTATTGAGCTATCCAACCAGATCTCATCCCCATCCAAAAGCAACACCCAGTCAGATCTTGTTTCTTTAAGCATTTGCTGCCTTAGGTTGGCATGAGTAACCATTTCCGTATTGGCTGGAAACTGTCGCAAAACTATTTTGGGAGATTTAATAGTCTTAATAATCTCAACCGTCTGATCGGTTGATCCCAAATCATAAATTAAAATTTTATCCACAAAGTCTATTACACTCATCAAAACAAACCAGATAAAATTCTCTTCGTTTCTCACAACCGTATTAGCCCAGACTGTTTTCATGCTTTTTTGAATTTATAAATCATCCAAATTACAGAAGATACTAAGCTAAAAATTTGCGATACCAAAACCGCTAAAGCTACCCCCATCATACCTAATCGTAAAATTAAGAAATATCCCAAAAAGGCTAAAATTAAAAGTTGTCCCAGCGAGATAAAGACAAAAACTTTTGGTTTGGCAAAATAATAAAAAATGGCCTGATGTGCGGGAGTGGCCATGAGAAAAATGAGCTGGCTTAAGAAAAGTATGGCAAATATATTAATACTTTCCCCAAAAGCCTGACCATAAAAAAACGGGATGGCAAAATGGGCAAGAGGTATTCCCAGAAGTCCCAACAGAGCCAGTCCTACACTCAAAAGCTGCAGTCGTTTTAAATAATTTAAGATTTCCTGTTTATCTTTAGCTGCAGATAGTTTAGGAGCTATTACCGTGGCCAAAGCAGCCACTAGTTGTGGGACTACCATAGTTAGCTGGTTAGCAGCAGAATAAATTCCTAAGGAAGAGGCGGAAACTAGACGAGCCAACAAAAAGGTATCCAGACGAGAACTAACTGCCGATATAAGCGAAGTCGAAGCAACCCATTTGTTGTAGTGGAAAAAGTCTACCGCCACACTATTTTCGTCTTTGACTACCATGAAGCGAGGTAAGAATAAAAGCCCCAGAAAAAAACCCAAAAAGGGGATGATAATATAAGCCAAAAGTACGCTCTCCACAGTAAATACAGCAAGAATTAAAACTAAAATTAACCGCAATCCATTTAAACCAATGTTTAAAAGACTCCAAATTACATAATGCTGCATGGCTTGTAAACTGTGGGAAACAAAAGAAAAAAGTAATGCTCCGCCTACACCAATGAGGGATAACCTTAAAGGTAACTCTAACTCAACTTTTCCAAACACAAAAGAAGAAATAAAGGGCATTAATAACCATCCTACACCCAAGATAATTACCCAAACGGCTAATTTTATTTTGAGACCCAATTTCATAAATCTTAAAGCTTTATCTTGATCTGCATTGATATATCTACCAACGAAGCGAATTAAACCTGTATCTGTCCCCAAATCAGCGATATCGGCAATTAGAGTAAGTGTCGTAATGGCCAAGGTTAATATACCGAAACTAGCCGGACCTAAAAACCTGGCAACCAGAATATAAAATAAAAGCCCTAATAGACCATTTAAAAAAGTCCCCAAAAATGTAATGCCTGTTTGGCCTAAAGTTTTTGCAAACATCTAATCTTTAAAGTATCACTTTCTACTTTTAAAAGAAAGCTGACTTAAACAATAAAGAAAAAGCCCAACAACTGTTATGGTAGATATCACCATGCCCACCTGGACGCGGTCTTGCGGTTTATAATAAAGTTTAAGGTTTCTTTTGCTTATATCACCCACCCCAAAACCGTTAATCATGGAGTACACTGGTAGAGATTTTATGGGGGCGTTAGTTAATTTCCATCCTTTGCTAAAACGATCAGAGAAAATAATCCATTTAGCGCTACGGGGTAAATTAATTAAATATTCCGTAGGATTTTTCTCTTGATAATCTATTTTTAAAAGAGTTAGTTTGCTAAACTCCTCGACAAGTTTTTTCTCATCATCAGGTAGAGAAAATGTGGGGAATTTCTGAATAAGTTTATCCGCAAAACTCAAGGCTCTATCAAAGTCTGCTTGAGGGAAAAAGGCCACTGCATTAATAGCTTGAAATCCTCCTAAATTTTTAAAAGTTACTGTGTAGCGACCAGGAGAAAGCTGGATAGGGCCTGAAAAATCCCAGTTAAATCGAGAGCCTGTATTTTTAACAATCTTTTCTTTGCTGGCAAAATTAATCTTAAGTCCGGCTGAGTCAGTGGAGGATAATGAGCGGGTAGCCAGATAGTAATTATCTATTTTTTTAACATCGACCTGATACATCATTTCCTCGTCTTTAATTGAAGAAAAATCCAAACCATTTTTAAATCCCAGATCATCTGTGCTGATTCCGTTCTTTAGGAGTTCATATTTCCACCGCAGATATTGATCAGGGCTATATCTTCCCCAATGACCACTAATAAAATCACTTTTCTTTAAGAAAAAATCTTGTAAAAAGGAAAGTTCTAAATCCTTTTTACTGGCATTTTGAAAAACCAACAGAGCAGAATCTTCAGGCAAAGATAATAAGTCATTTGGATTAAGTAAACCGTCCTCCACAAATAAAGCTCCTATTTTAATAAAATCCCGCCCACCATAAAAACTTCCATCACCCACTACAATCGCAACTTTTTCCTGGCCATAAATTTTATCTCGAGGAGTTGATACCTGGTAAACTGGAAAGTGGAGTCCCCAATCCAGTTTTTTAAACCCCAGGCTATCTATAAATTCTAAGAAAAGTTTTCTATTTTCTATATCCTTTTCTGAAAAATCTTTCTGACGGGGAGATTCGGGGAAAAAAGCATATTTGATACCCAAGACTTCAAACCAAGAGGTTAAGTTATCATCATGTAAAAAATTAAACAGATCATAAGTACCGGAAATATTTAGGGCAAATGGTATTTCTTTATAAAGTTCACTGGCTGATAAGCCTTCTTTAGCTAAACCACTAAAGCCAAAAGGCGACCGTTCGGGAAACCATACTGACCTAAAAAAAGATTCATCTTTTTGTAAATTTTGATAAATTTTTTGGTAATCTCTATCAAACTGCCTTCCAGATAAACTGCCTGATAAATTACCCAAAAGAGCCGGCCAAATAAGTACCAAAAGATATAAATAAACCAAGATGGCGAGAAGACGAGAATGGAAACCCGTCATTGTTTTAGCCAATAAAATACCTGCGATGAGGGTAGCAGGTATAAAAAATTTAGTGGAGTCCCTAAAAGCATAAGCCAGCGGAAAATAGTTTATCAAAAACTCAAAGACTCTACCCATGGGTCCAAAAGGAGCACTAATTAAAAGAACAAAACTTAAGAATAAAATATAGAATAATAAATTTTCTTTTCTCTTTTTAAATAGAAGACTGCCAAATAAAAGAAATGGTAAAAAGATAAAATACCAAGGAATAGCATTAATTTTACCAAATTCATTTTGAGGAAAATGAGGGTTAAAAATGGTTAGACCATGAAGGATTGTGATAAAACTCGCTGGCAAATCATTCTCCAGCTGGGCAACTGTCCCTCCATTAAAACCATTAAAAATAAATGGTATTATCCAAAAGGCATCAAGTAAAATAGTTAAAAGCAAGACATAAATAATATTTTTTGATAAGTTATTAAATTCCAGCAAAAAATAAGTTAACAAAGCTAACATAGCCACTCTTAAGTCCGAGTTGGTTAAAAAGAAAAAGGTGAGTACTGATAAAAGAATTTTTCCTTTATTGAAAAAATAAAGAGTCAGGGGAAACAACCCATATGAGAGGGCCAGACCAATTTGACCTCCATCAATTAAAAGCAAAAAATAAGTGTTAAAAGTATATAAAAGACTACCAAGCGTAGCTGCTAAACGATTTTCTACAAATTTTTTAATGAAAAGCCAGGAGCCTACAGCGGCAAGGATGGTAGCGGGAAAATAAAAAATCAACCTGATGGCTATATCAGCAGTAACTCCCAGCTTTCCCAAAACAGCCATTAAAAAGGTTGGTAAATAAAGCCAAAGCACTTGGAACTGTGGACCACCAAAATTGTCATTTCGAAAATCCCAGGCTAACGGTTTTTGTAAAAGGCTGGATAAATTTTCCGGGAAAAAATAAGGAGCATCACCAAAAGTAAGAGGACCGGGAAGGAAAAAAGCTTTAAATACCAAAAGGTATGGAATTATAATAATAAAAAGGGGCCAAAAATTAATCTTATTTTTTATCACAGGCTAAATTGTAGCTAATTATATGCTAAACAACAACTTGAATGTAATCCTCTTAACTGTCTTTGCATTTATCCTCCGCCTGAAATTTATGTCTCCTTGGCTTGAGGACTGGGATTCAGTTCAGTTTGCCATTGCCATGGATTCTTACTCTTTATCCGAAGGGATACCGCATGCTCCAGGATACCCCCTATATATTTTGTTGGGTAAATTTTTATTTTTATTTTTTCATGATCATAATTTGTCTTTGTCTTTTTTAAGTAGCCTTTTAGGATCTTTATCTGTTGTGCCGCTTTACTTATTAGCCAATAAGATGTTTAATCAAAAAGTAGCACTACTTTCAAGTCTAATATTTATTTTTTCTCCTGTTCACTGGACCCTGTCGGAAATTGCTCTTACCAATATGCCCGGTCAGTTTTTTCTCCTACTTTGGATCTATTTATTATACAAATTTATGAATAATTTTAAGGCAAAGGTAATGCTCTCGGGTTTGGCCGGTATCATTTTGGGGGTGCGGTTTACAGAATTTCCCATCATTATCTCTTTACTTATACTAATATCATTAAAAAAATTTAATATCAGAAAAGCTCTTTTTACTATCTGCTCGTTTTTTCTAGGATTAGCCTCATGGATGGTTCCTCTAATGTTAATAAGCGGGATTAATCAATTCCTTGAAAGTTATGGTTTTATTGCTAATTATATTTTTAAACATGATGCTCTTTTAGACCAGGGAAGATACGGTCTTCAAACAATCAACATCAGATTTGAAAATTTTCTACTCCTACTTAAGTGGTCATATACAGTACCATTTACGATACTCGGAACAATAACAGTTATTTTCGTAATAAAAAATCATTTATTTAGGGAGTTTAAATATTTATTCTTAAGTCTTTGGGCTGCTTCTTATCTACTACCCCTCCTGTTTTTTTATAATCTAGAAGTTACTCGATATACTCTACCCCTTTTACCACCTCTGGCTATATTAACTACCACACAACTTTATAAATTAACAAAAAATAAGATCGCTCTCGCTGGGGTAATAGGTATCATTTTGGGGTTTCTTATTTATCAGTCACAAGATCAGGTTAGGAGATTTAAAAATAGCGTTCCACCCACAGTTGCATCAGTAGATTATGTCAGGAAAAATTTTGCTCCACACAATACAACTATTATCCCCACAAATACTTTACGTCATTTCCAATATTATGGATCAGAGTTTCCATTAATAGATTTAAAAAATGCCAATTACAATCAAGATTTCAAAAATAAAACTATCATCATAGATTTTCCCGGAACAAAAGATAAATTTAAGGAGTTATCAAACTATGATATAACTAAAAGGGTAGATTTTTTCGGAGATAAAGATATTTATAATAGAATAAATAAAGTTTCAATATATATTTTGAAACCAAAATAAGAAAATATTTTATGAATAATAAACAGTTAAAAAAAATTTGGAACCAGGTTCCTCCTGATTACTATGAAGTGGGTATCAAGAGAAATTTTTTTCAATGGCTTTGGTTTTATTGGAAAGCCCAAAACTTAATTAATTTTATTAAAAATAAGGATTTTCACACCATACTTGATATAGGGTGTGCTGCGGGAACATTAACTAATAAAGTTTCCCAAATATTACCTAATTCTAAAATCACTGGAGTAGATGTTTATTCTAGCGCACTAGCTTTCGGTAAAAAAAGATACCCTCATATTAATTTTGTATTATCAGATGCTCATAAATTACCTTTTAAGAAAAACTCATTTGATTTAATTATTTGCATTGAAACAATTGAACACGTTTCTGATCCAGAAAAAGTCTTTATGGAAGTGAAACGTGTTCTTGGGCAAAACGGAACTTTTATTTTAATCATGGATTCTGGATCTTGGCTTTTTAGAATTGTCTGGGAAATATGGGAAAAATCTAGGGGTAAAGTCTGGCAAGGAGCACATCTTCATCCTTTCCATCATAATGAATTGGAGAAATTGATTAAAAAATCAGGATTTAAAATTATTAGAAAAAAATTTTCCAATCTGGGAATGGAAGTTTCTTTTGTATTGAAAAAATAACTTAATAGGGAAACCTAGCAAGCACTGGTAGGGCTTTATCATTAAAATCATTGGGTAATGGATTGATATCTTCAAAGTACACTTTAACACTCTTATCGTTAAATAGAAGTTGCAGGGCATTAGCTCCAGATAAAATATAAAAAGCCTGTTTAGATGAGCTACCCCACTCATCAGCTATAAAAGGATAATGAGGGTCATTTTTAAAATAGAAGATAGTTGACTTTACTGGATGAGGATATGTGTTTTTTACATCGGTCAGTAAAGCCTTGGCAGCCGTGGCTCTCTTGGCGGCCCAATAAGTAATCTTATTTAATTTACTAGTCTGATAAGAAATTATAAACAAGCCCAAGATAAAAAAAATCGCCCAAAATCTTAAAAATTTCTTTTGATAAAGTGGTGCTAAAAAGGTGGCCAATAGAAGAGAAAACCATACTAGCGGTAGTTCAAGATAATAAATAAACTTTTTTTGAGGAAATAATAAAAATGGGGAAATAGATACCAAAAATAAGCATATCAACAAGGTAGTCTTGCCCAAAGAGATCGCAAATTTCTTATATCTAACTAATAAAGTGATAATAGACGCAAAAAGGAAAAAAAGTGCGGGAACAACAATCTGGACATACCAAGGATACCACTTAATAAAATTGGCATTGACGGTAAATTTCGGACCGACAAAATCTACTACCACCTCGGATATGCCAAAACTCCACAAAATATACCAACCCAAACTATTAATAAAAGTTTTTAAATTAAAAATTGGCTGGTAAACCGACTGGGGGGGCAAACTGGTAAACAAAGATGTAGAAATTAAATAAATAAAGGAGATTAAAAAATACCAAATGAGATGAAGGGAAACTTTTTTATAAAGAAATATTTCTAAAATTAAAAGGATTATTGGCAAAGTAATGGCTATTTCATGGCTAAAAATAGCCAAGGAAAAAGAAATTATCGACAAAATATAAAATTTTTGTTTTTGACTGGCTTTAAAAATTAAATAAAAAAGGGTGCAGAGTAAAATAAAAAAAGTCGCCAAAAGTGTTTGTACTGATGCCAAATAATAGATCTCCACATTATGAACACTACTTAGTAAATAAATTAATACCGCTATACTTGCTGTGATTTGATTTTTGAAAATTTTATGGGCCAGCTGAAATAGCAACACACCAATAGCCACGATTAAAAAAAGATTAACCAGATGATAAGGAAACGGATTTAAATTAAATAATTTATACATTATCAAATTGAAAGTTTCTCTTGATAAAGGACGATAAAAAGCATATTCTGCCTGTTTTAAGATAAAGAAACCAGTAATGTCAGTTAACTCTTTATCTGCCACTGTGTTTAAATGAAAAAAATCATCTTGGGAAAAATATGAAAAAAGAGCATTAAAATTTATAAATAAGATAAATAAAATACCCACTAAAAACATATAAATTAATTTAATGTTCATTTTAATATTTTAATCTTTATCTATTGACTGATTTAAAATTATTTTGTCCATAATTACTTCCATAGGAATATTGGGGAATCGAACCACCAGTCCTTTTAGTATAGTTCCGCCCACAGGCAATTTAAAGTTATAGGTATGAAAATTACCGTCCATCATAATCGGAGTTTGTATTTTTATATCTTCTTGTCTGGATAAATATTTATCAGACAAAGGATAAATCGATAAATTTAAATAATTTTGAACTCCATTTTGTAATTCTGCTGCCTCATGTTCATTTTTTATCTCTGCAAATGGATGCTCTATAATAAAATCCGCCAAATCAGAATCTATTTGACTAGAGTTTTTAAGAATTTCCAATTCTTGAATACCCGGAAAATCATCTTTTGGGGTCTCTAAAATAACTATTTTAAAAAATCTGGCATTTACTGGAGGAAAAACATCCTTGATTTGGCCATTGATGACACTATCCCTTTTTGCTTTATAAATTGTTCTCCACTCATCAGTCTCATCCTTTTTAATTTGATACTCATATATACTAGGTATACGCGGTTCATATGAGAAAAGTCGTACTTCTGAAAAAGTATAATCCTCCCCAAAATTAACTACAATAAAGGGCTTTTTACCCTTTACCCATTCAACTTTATTTGCCTCCCACCTAGTATTGGGATTACCATCAACAATATACTTAGCCACATTTTTTGCTTCATTGTCGCTGGAAAATACTTGAGCAACCTGTCTAAAATAACTTCTTTCCCCAAGATAAGTGACCAAAGCCTCCCGATAGTTAGGATCATGAATTATGCTAAAATCTATTTTTTGAGGCCTTTTTGTAATAGAACTGTCAACATAAGGATACTTTTTAATTTGATTTACCAGACTACTGGCTTTCATGACAATTTGTAAATTCACAGGTTGATATGATGGAAAATAAGTATCAAATTTAACTAATCCATTAATACTTCTGCTACCCTTGTCATTACTGACTATCATAGATCTATACACAACTTGGTTATTATTTATTTCTATCCCAGGACCATCAATATAATTTTCAAACAGTTTAGCGCTCTTTAAGTCTATCTTTTCACCCTGCGGACGGATTTGAGAATTTAATTTATCAATATTAATTAATTGATGCTTGCTGTTATAGAAAAAGTGATAAGCTTTTGTAAAATCATTACTCTTTTTATCTTTAATTAACTCCTCGTAAGTATCGACAATTTTGATATTATCGATTTTGACTTTATAAAAACTGGCCAGTGAGCTTTCAGTGGAATATACACCGGTTCTTAATATATCCCAAAATAAATTTTGCACAACTGGATCAGCAACCGTATCAAAAAGAAATAAAGTTTTACCCTCAAGTGAAGGCACTTCTTTTTTAAGATCGGCAAAGAAAATCTTTGTAGCTACACTTCTTTTTATCAGTTCTCCTTTAATCTGTGAACCAGCCATGAGATGGATGTAGATGAGTGCTACTGCCAATATAAACCCCATTACTTTTAAAAGAATTCTTTTGTTGGAAAAAAATAGGATTTTTAAATAAATTGCTAAAATTACAGCAAAAAAGGGAAGCCCGAAGAGAAGATATCTTTGGGTTGATGGATGAATGGTAGATGGATTAACTAAATAATAATTAATATACCCTGCAATCCAGAGCAGAACAAAAAAAACTATAACCTTTTTTAAACTAGGAGAAATTTTGATGAATAGAAAAAATGAAATGATTACTAAAATAAAAGCAGTAGCCAAGATAGCTGGATCAGTACTAGAAGAAAGGTCAGAGGGAATTAAAAAGTTACTCAAATTTATCACCAATGTACCCAGTGATGAAAAATTCAAATATGGAAGGTAATCTTTGATTTGGCTTGTGCCTAGGTTGCTTCTTTCAATGCCAAAAAAATCAAGAATATGCAAGATATAAATCAAGAAAGTTATCAAAAAATATGGGGAAAGTCGCAAAAACGAATTTCTAAAAATTTTAAGATTTAGACTAAATTTGCTGGAAAAATATAAATCTGAAAAAAATAGTAGAGGGAAAAGGCTGTGAGCTCTTTGGGTAAAAAGAAGGGTTAGCGCACCATAAAAAATAATTATGGAAAAAAATAAAAAAAATGATTTCTTTTGTAGGTAAGTCTGATAAAGTAACAGGAGTAAAATTACACCAATCATATAGATGAGGCTGGAGACTGAAACAGAAGACATAAACATTATTTCTGCTCCAACATATCCCGAGGCCAGTATCAAACCCGAAAGATAAGCTATTAAATAATCTTTCGTAACTCTGAAAACAAAAAAGTAAACTACCAAGCAAAGCAGAATATACAAAATTATTGATGCTCCAAAGTAGACAGTAGGATTTTCCTTAAAAAATAAATATATTGGATAATAGCTTAAAGACCAACCCTGATAAGGAAAATGGAAAAGACCTCCTTGTTGTAAACGATAAAGCAGTACATAATCATCTCTCCAAAAATATAGATTCCCAACGAAACCATATGTCAAAAAAACTATTACTGAATACGATAATACTATCAAAAAAAGAAAAGATTTTTTCCACATATCATCTGCCCATAATATAATCGATATGATATACTCATTCAAGAGTGAAGAACTTTTTTATTAATCCGCCAATAATTACTATAACTCTAGTTTATATTCTTTTAATTCTCCTGATGTTGCCGCTTCGGAATGTAGCATATTTGGATGATTTCGCCTATATCAAAAATGTCGAAGAGTTTATTGAAACCGGTAATTTAAGGATAACTGATTGGGCTTCCACCAGCTTAGTTTTCCCTATTTTATGGGGCGCTTTATTTGCCAAACTTTTTGGCTTTTCCATCAAGATATTGCATGTATCCAATTTGGTCTTATTCTATTTTGGCCTGATGGCATTTTATGGTATATTAAGGCAGTTTAATCTTGATAAATTTAAATCTGTCGTCTTTACCCTATTTCTTTTAAGCTACCCTTGGGTTTTCCAATATCTTTTTTCATTTAACTCTGATACTTTTTATGTCTCTTTAATAAACTTCACGATTTATTTTTATCTTAAGGGTTTGAGTACCAATAAATTGTTTTATTATTTTTTGGGATCTTTATTCGCAGGATTTTCTTTTTTAACCAGGCAATTGGCTATTACATTTCCCATTGCCATCGGTATAACTTTATTTTTAAAATTTAAAATTGATAAAAAGGTTGACTGGTCGGCCTTAGCGGTATCCTTATTGCCCATAGTTTTAATTATCATCGGTTATTATAAATGGATCTCCATAGCGGGAGCTTCTGCAGCCGGTTATATTTTTTTTAATGAATACACCAAAAGGGCAATAATAGATAGACTGATTCCTCCAAATTTGCAAAGATTTGGTGACACCAGCAGACTTTATTGGGATTTATTTTTGCAAAGGCCGTCTATATATTTCGTGTCCATTAATAACCACATACTCCCATTTTTCCTTTTATTTGCGCTTCAAATAACTAAATTTAGAAAATTTATAGTATCAAATTTTAAGTCCTTAGCAACAACATCTTTAATTTTTTCTTTTTATGTTTTTTTAGTGTGGACTGTCTGGCAAGATAAAATTCTCTACCGGATCCCCCAAACAATTTTTAGTATGGATAAAATGATTGATAACTGGCAATTTATTTGGCCTAGACTTTTCTTTTTAGGTATTCCTTTTTGGATTGGTATTTTTTTATTAACCTTTAATAAAATTAGGAAATTATTTTTTATTTTAAAACGGCCGTTAATTTCAGGAAGAGTATTTTTTTCTATATTTGCCCTTTTTTCTTTTTTTCTTTTTTATAAAGCCTTTGAAGATATTTTTTCCACTAATTTAAGACCTCAATTATATACTGATTCATTGCTTCGCTCCAGTGCTTTTTTGAGAACTATTTATGTATTATTAAACCCTACCATTATCATCGAGACGTTTAAAGAAATTTGGATAATTTTACTAATTCTGTTTTTGATTTTCATATTTTTTTATGTAACCATTATTAAAAATAAGCTAAGAATAAAGAATCTAAATTTACCCATTTTATTGATAACCTTGTTATTTTTAGGACACTTTTCCATCACCAATTTTTTAGCCCATTCCCATTGGGAAGAATATACCATTGCTTTTGTACCATTTATAATTTTAATATTGGCACTGATATTAAAAAATATTCCCCTATCTAAAATTAGGGCTGTTATTTTAATTTTTCTCTTACTGTTTTTTTCTTTACAAATTACCAGAAATCGCTATCAGGAAAATGGCGCTACTTGGGAACTGGGAACTCAAATGGTGAGATCTGGGATAGATCCAAAACGGGTGGTAGTTTTTAATATGTCATGGCGTCGCTACTGGCTCTGGCAAGATGCTTTTAATAAGATGGTTAACCAAAAATACAGCGGGGATAAATATAAAGTCAGGCCGGCAGAGTTTAACCCAGTTGATGAAAAATTACTGGAAGGAGTTTTTTACCAAACAAGGACTATTAATACCAGTGAAGATATCTCTCGTGGCTATGATGATAAATCTGTTATTCTTCAATCAGAACCTACTTGGCTTTTTGCAGGTAAAAGTTTTATTGTCTGGAAAAAATTTATTGTCACCAAGGAGTTTCACAAAGCAGGGACTTAAATAGAAATGAAAACCATACTTTTAACAGGAGCAACTGGTTTTATCGGTTCATATCTTTTGCCAGAGCTGGTCAAAGATTTTAAAGTTAAATGCTTGATAAGGCAGGATTTAAAATTTACACATCCTAATGTAATTTTAATTAAAGGAAACCTTCGTTCAGAAAAAGCCATCAGAGACTCCACCAGGGGAGTATCAGCTATTATTCATCTGGCAGCCCAAAAATATAATATTAAAGACGCCGCCAAGATAAGAAAAGTTAATGTCGGAGGAACTATTAACTTGTTAAAAAATGTAAGTGGCGCTCATTTTATATATGGCAGTACCTGGCTTGCGGCATATCCACAAAAAACAGGACTTTATGGTCTAACTAAAAAAAGGGCCGAGGAGGCTATTAAAAAAAGCGGTGCAGATTATACTATTTTACGATTACCGCACATTTTTAGCCATAAAAAATCTCATCAGATTTTTATCAGATACATATTACCTGTTTATTTAAGATTAAGGTACGGCGTTAAACCTATCTATCAGCCGATTGAAATAACCAAGGTGTGTAAAGCTATCAAAAGAATCATTAACAATAAAAAATTTTATAGAAAATCTTTTTATGTAGTTGATGAAAAAACCCTACAACCTGTCATTTAGTACATTTGTAGGCCATCATATAGCCTAACCCGGATATAAATTTAGAACTTGTTTCTACTTTATAAAAAAGATTAAGCAAAATTTTAACTAATTTCGTACCCATCTTAATTTTTTTAAGGTGGCAAAGATAATCCAGCGCCCTTAGGGGACTGGGGAAAATCAAATAACCCTCTTTGTCTTCAATTTTAAAACCTGCTTTCTCCAACAAATTTTTAAACTCCCCTCTTTTATATTGAATTTCATAGCCATAATTATAAATGCCCAATTTTTGCAAAAAACCAATAAATAGAAATCTCCCCCATAAGTCATACTTAACTGGTATTGAAATCATGGCTACTCCATCGGGTTTTAAAATTCTCCTCATCTCCCGCAAAGCTTTACTGGTATCGGGAAAGTGTTCTACCGTACCAATGGAAACAATAAAATCAAAACTACTATTGGGAAAGGGGATCTTTCTCACATCTCCATATTTTGCCCTGACATATTTTGCCTCCTTCTTAACAGCTTTTAATACTTTTAATGAAATATCTATACCAAAACATTTGGCCCCCTTTTTATGAGCCCATAATAACAATTTTGTATTTTTAACTTCATCCCAAAGGTCTGATTTAAAAAGCAATTTGCCCTTAAAGTCACCGAACCAATTGGAAATAATTTGTTTTTCTCTTTTGGAGAAATAAATGGTAGTCGGTATTTGGGCCATTTCTTTTGTTTCATCAAAGACTTGATCCCAAAATTTTTGTAAGTTGTTAGTCGACCATTGGTCCGGTGAAAGTCTCATAACTGTCAGGCCTCCTTATTAACTGCAGCTTTCCCTTCTCTATCATATATATTGGCGGTCGCATAGTGGTAAATTGGCTGGAGCGGGACATAGTGTATGCACCACAATCTTTAATAACTATCAAGTCCCCCTCTATCACTTTAGGTAATGTTTTGGATCTGGCAAAAAAATCAGGGGTTAATAAACTACTACCTGCTATATGATATTTTTTAATTTTTCCCGTCTTACCAACAACAAATAAATCTCTTTCGGTAAAGAAAACGTTTTCCGGAATAAAAGTAATGCTGGCATCAACAAAAACCCAGTTACCCTTGACGGCAATCACTTTACAAATCACCACTCCAGCATTACTAACAATAGAGCGTCCCGGTTCAAAAATTATTCTTAAACCTTTTAAATTATATTTATCAATTCCCTCCTTTACACTCCGGGAAATCCTCTCGCCAAAATGTTCAATCTCTGCAACTTTTGGTTTAAATTCCAGTCCTGCGAAATTTTTTAAAATGGCCTGGATGGGGGAATATCTAAGAAGCGAGGGTGAAGGGATGCCTCCTCCTAAATCAATATATTCAATGTTAATATTTTCTTTCTTTAAATTAAAAGCCAATTTCATCAAAGCATCAACGGTTTTTAAGAAAGGCTGAGCCGATAAAACTTGGGATCCAATATGAGCATGTAAACCAATAAAGTTAATGTGCTGCAATTTTGATAGCTTTTTTATTTCCTCTAAAGAATCTTCCAATGGTATACCGAATTTTGATAAATAAAATTCCACTGTTTTGGCCAAATTGCCGCTGACATTAGGATTAATTCTCAAACCTACATTAATTTTCCTTTTCAAGTTTTTACCAATTTCATTGGCTCTTTGAAGATCTGCCGGCGAATCTCCATTATATGAATAAATACCTTGCCCGAAGGCTTGAGATAGATCATCCATGCTTTTTCCTGGTCCATCCATAATAAGCCAACTCTGTTTAAAACCTGCTTTTTGACAAAGATAGAGCTCCATACCTGATGAGATTTGGGCGCTTGAACCCAGAGCTTGTAATATTTTTAAGACTTGCAGTTCATTATTGGTTTTAACGGAAAAGAAAATTTCAACGGGATAATATTTAGAAAAAGCTTTTTTAAATCTTTGGTAATTTGATTTTATTAGATTAGCATCAAAAACAAAAACCGGGGTACCTGTTTTTTTAGCTATGTTTCTTATTGGTATCCTCGCAAAATTTTTCATTCTTACAAAGTTATCAACTATTTTTCAAAATGTCAAACTATCGAGTTCGCCAGTTTTTAGGAAGTAAGGAACTGTCAATTTCCACTTTAGTAAACTTTGGCCTCTGATAACCTAACTTTTTAGCATAGCCCCAAGTTTTCTTTATCCCATTAAGTAGTGTGGTTTTATCTTTATAACCCAAAATATTTTTCGCCAATGTGTGATCAGGAATGGCATTTTGGACTTCTTGGGGTCTTTCATCCAAATAAATTGGCGGAATTTTTATTCCACTAACATCCTGTATGATCTCTGATAACTTATTAAGGGTATAATCTTTATCTGCTCCAATATTAAATGTCATTCCGGAAACCTGCAAAAAACCACACTTGTGTAAAGCAGCAACCACATCATCGATATAAGAAAAGCATCGACGCTGATTTCCATCTCCATAAATGTAATATGGTTTTTTCTCAAGGAGTGCATTCATGAAAATAGTGACTACGTTTCTGTAGGGATCTTGCATATTTTGTCTTGGACCATAAACATTATGAGGACGAGCGATGACATATTCAAAATGGTGGATTTTAGCTAGAATTGGCAGACTTTTTTCCATCATTAATTTACTAACACCATATAAATCTTCCGGCTCTGGATCATCGATTTCTTTAAAAGGAGTTTGTATTGCCCCGTAAACAGCAATACTTGAGGTTACTACTATTTTCTTTAAACTACATCTTAGCGCAGGCACTAAGGTATTAATGAAGGTATTCCAATTTCTGGAAGTAATATCAATGGGTGAAAATTGGGCTTTATTTTCAGCAGCACAAGCAGCCAGATGATAAATCAGCTCTGGCTTAATCTTCTCAATTAGCTTAGCGGTTTGCTGACTATTTCTTAAGTCACATTTGAAAAATTTAGCTTTTTTATTGACATGGGAAAGCTTGCCGCCGGAAAGGTCATCCAAACAAAAAACCTTATTCTTTTCTTGAATAAGTCTATCAACTAAATGAGAACCAATAAAACCAGCGCCACCAGTTACTAAAACTTTCATTTAATGAACCTCTTTTTACTAAACAAGCTGGCTAATCGATAATAAAGAATTACCGATACCATTTTCCTGGCTGTTTTAATACCTCCGATTAAAGGTCCTGAAATTTTTGATTTGCCGGTCCTAGCTCCATATCTAACCGGCACTTCTTTGATGGTAAAACCGTGAAGGAGCGCCAAAATGCTCAGTTCTGGTTGAAAATGGACTCCACCCACTGTAAAAAGTGATTTTATTTTTTCATAAGCATGGCGGTTTATTAATCTAAATGTTGCTCCTGGATCTGACAATGATGGTCCGCTAAATAATACTTGAATTATTTTCCCTACAAAAATATTAACCCATCTCCTTACCCCCCTCATATTTCCGCCCTTGAGATGATATTTTTTATTAGTCCTGGTGGAAAAAACTAAGTCAAATTTATGAGAATATTTAAGTAGTTTAAAGACATCTTCGGGTGTATAGGTATTGTCACTATCACACAAAACTAAAATATCGCCTTTGGCTTTTGCCATTCCCTTTCTTAAAGCATAACCATAACCTTGTTTTTTTTCTTTAATAACTATAGCTTTTTGAGTTGCCTTAGCCAGCTTTATGGTTTTATCCTGAGAATTATTATCAACTACTATTATTTCATCAAATACCCTTACCTTAGAAAAATTTAAAATAACATCGCTAATTGATTCTTCTTCGTTATAAGCGGGTAGGATAAGGGATAGTTTTTTACCTTTATACATTGTTTGATATAGATAAGTAGTCTTGTCAATATTTCGGTTTTTTATCAATATATATTCTTATAGAATATATATGTTAGCAATAGAAAAAGCAACCTCTCAAGAGATTTTTGCTGCCATTTTAAGAGGAGATTCTACTGAAGCAGGAGAAGCAAACTCCACATTCACTAATGCCGGGCAAAAACTAGCACACCATCCCCAAGTTGTGGAAACTCTCCTAAAAGGAGGGGTTCCTATTCCAGTGAGTATGGAGGTGGATTTATCCTATTTTTGTGGAGATAGCTGCAACTTTTGCCATTTTGCCTATACTCACGAGAATCCACCAAGAAAAAATCTTTTATTGCCACAGCGAGAAGAAGTTTTCCTTTCTCCTGTCAGGGCAGAAAGAAATTTTCGAGAATTAGCTCGTGGAGGGGTTAAATCTATTGTCTTTTCTGGAGGTGGTGAACCCCTTGATAATCCGCATGCTCTTGATATTTTTGAACTTGCAAAAGTAGCTGGTTTGGAAATGGGTATGTATACCCGAGGATATGGTCTAAGGGGACAGGTGGCTGATTTTGTAGCAGAACACTTTGCATGGTTAGTAGTATCACTCGATGTGACTAATTTTGAAGATCACAAACGGGTGAAAGGTACCGGAGAAAAAATCTTTCACACAAAAGTAGAGAATATTCGCCAATTTGTAGCAAGAGAACAAAGGAAAGCAAATATTAGCATCAGTTTAATGGTGGGATCAGAACATTTGCAACCAGTACCACCATATGATGAACAAAAAACATTGCTGGGAGATGGCATAAATACCATCACCAAAATGGAGAGAGATACACTATGGATGCTGGGGCTGGGGGTGGATGAAGTTCAAGTTAGACCAATAGTTGATACCGGAAGTTATGCAGAACAAAGAAGAACAAAAAAGGTGGGTAATCTGGCCTTTAAAACTGATGATGAAGCTTGGAAGAATCATTATTTTTGGATACCACCGATGAGACAATTATTACATCTATACAAAGCTGTGCCAGGACTCAATACCTCTGATGATAAATTTGTCGATCTTTACGAAGGAGTCAGTGGGTACGGCCAATGTGATGGTATGGTAGTTTCTGCGGGGGTAGTCGATACCATGGGAGTGATGTATAAATGTGTCAACTTACGAAAAATTACACCTATTGGAGATTTAAATAAACAATCACTGGCAGAGATTTATGCTACTGTTGACAGAAGGGTAGACACCCTGTGTAGGGCTGGTTGTAGGGGTTGTAAAGTAAATCAGGCAATGTATCAACTAAGAAATGGTTCTTCTCTTCCACCTCAAGATCCCACTGTCAAACATGTTAATTTTATTTAATTAAATAAAAGGTTATATTATATAATGAATTTTAAAGGAGTAAGGCTTTGTTAATCCCCAATCTTTTGTTACTTTGTACTTTATTAGTTTACCTTCCAATCTTATTAAATCCTCACTTATTACTCAATAAAGGAAATGATTTAGAGGAATTTTTTTGGCCAATTTTTTTCTTTTTAAAGCAGCAGGTTTTAGATAATCACCAGTTACCGCTGTGGAATAATCTTTTTTTATCTGGCACACCCTTATTACCGGATCCCCAATCGCCGCTTTTTTATTTACCCAATATTATTTTTTTATTAATACCCCTAGATTTAGGTTTCATTGTCTCGTTTTTCATCCATAGTTTTTGGGGTGGGTTAGGTACTTATTATTTGGCTAAAAATTTTTTTAAGTTCTCTACCTTAACTTGTTTTTTTGTAGCTGCTCTTTATATTTTGAATCCTTTTGCCATTGCCCATTTGGAAGCAGGTCACTTCGGGCTCTTTTTAAGTTTAGCCTGGATCCCCTGGGTAGCTTTAAGTTTATTTAAGCTATCACAAAGACCAAGTATTTCAACATTAACCCTTCTAGCCGTCAGTCTAGCAGCCATCTATTTAACACATATTTTAATCTTCGCCGTAACTTTTTTCTCATCAATATTTTTGTTTATTTTTACTACTTGGAAAAGGTTCACATTTAAAAAAATTGTCTTTTTAGTAGCCGGTTATTTATTAACAGTTGCCCTGGTGGCTATTGTTCTTCTACCGCAACTTAGGTGGCAACCTCATACCACTAGAGACCTCCTTATAGAATTGCCTGATACTTTCCCCAAATGGGAGACAAAAGGGGAGTTTATTCAAGCACTGGTCTGGCCATGGCTTAAAATACCTACTTTAGACAGCGAGAAATGGATTACTGTCGGTTTATCCTTAACCTTACTTGCGAGTTGGGGATTTTTATTCTTAAAAAGAAGGTGGCAAATAATTATTGTTTTGATTTCCATCCTATTTGTCATAGTTTTACTCAATAACCTCTCTCCGATTTATCAAATACTGACCGAGCAACAGATTTTTCTGCAGTTTCGAGTTTCCACCAGACTATGGATCATTCCATTTTTAATAATCATTTTTTTAGCAGGTTTTGCTTTGGAAAAGATATCAAAATGGAAATTACTAGTGGTTATTTTAGTGGCAGCGGAACTGCTTTCGCTTGGCTGGATCCAACTGCTAAAACCCGTTTCATCAAAGGATACTGTCCCTGCGGAAATTTATCAGTTCATTGGTCAAGATAAAGACATGTTCCGTGTTTTCTGCGTCACCAGATGCATTCCCCAAAAGCAAGCTGCTATAAATAACCTCCAACTAGTTGAGGGTTATTCAACTCTCATCCAAAAAAATTATTTCGAATATTTTATCCAACTTGATCAAGTCTATTGGAATAGATATTCTTTGACGCTTCCTCCTATGGAAATATATAATTTCCGACAAATTCAGCCACATGCTCCCACCTTAGCAGAGTATAATGTCAAATATATTATCTCTCCATACCCACTTAGTGATAAAAATCTTAGACTAGAAAAAAAGTATCACGATTTTTTTATCTATATCAACACTTTGGTAAAACCTAGAGCATACTTTGTTAATACAGGTAACAAAAACCCCCAGGCTAAAGTTTTGAAATATACCCCAAATCACATCAGAGTAGATACCTCCAATCACTCTTCCGTGGAGCTAATTTTGGCAGAAGTTTATAGCCCAGGATGGAAAGCTTATCTAAATGGAAAGGAAGAAGTAAAAATTAAAGAGCATCTCAATAAATTAAGAGGGGTGGAAATAAAAGCTGACACAAATTTTATAGATTTTAAATATGAGCCAGATAGTTTTTTCGGGGGAAAAATCATCACTGCCGCCACTTTAATCATTATATCAGTTGTTTTGCTTGTCCCGATCTTTAAGAGAAAAAATACTTTTTATCACCGCCGTTAAAAGTATTAAATAAATATAATTGGCTAATATTTCTGCGGTCTCCAATCTATCTATTAAATAGAAAAAAAGCGTTACTACAAATATTAATAAACCAAATTTAATGATTTTTTCCTCATCTAACCCTAAGATAAAAATAGCTGCTATAAAAATAACAATCGGTACCAACTCTTTAGCTATAATAAGATTAATATAAGGAAGAAATGATACAAAAATTATTATTATAGAAACCAATAGTAAAAATACTATTTTATATCTACTAAGAACCAACCAATCAAAAAATGCCTTTTCCCAGTTTTCAATTTTGTTTTTCACGATCAACCTTTCCTGATTTTAAATAAAATAAACAAAGACGTGGTAATAATCACCAGTAAGCTTGTTCCTGTAATCCATAGCCCAATATAAAAAAGTGGCTGTGGACTATATTCAATGATCCATTTCGAGTCTCCTTTTGAATCTATCATCCATGCATTGGCATATCCATTAATCAAAAAGTGATTAAATTCTTTAATTTTTTTAACACCTTGACTGGGATCATCATTTATTTGATATAATTTCCAAAATGGGCTAAATCGTTCATTAAAAGTTAAAATAAACGGTTTATTTGCCTCATTTATTGTCACGTAATATTTACTGGGATTTATCTTCTGGTAATTTATTTTAGGGCTATCACTTGCAATATATTTTTGGTTGGTCAAAGAAATCAGAGCTGGTGAAAATAACTGGTAAATACTAATTTGGTCAATATCAGGATAATCTCTATCTCCGCTGCAAAGGTAAACTAGTGAAATATCATCATCATGAGAGCTTTGGTAGATATATCTATAAGGTATACTTACCTCAATTGGTGATAAATCCACGCCATATTCGGAATTAATAAATTTTCTTTTATCCGTGCCTTGGAAAAAAAGTTTTAATTTTTGTATTTTATTTTTTGATTGAATATTTATTTCATATGTTTGACCAGCCTTAAAAGCTAGAATTTTACCGGAAATACAGGCCTGTAAACCTGCTGGGGTTAGCTCTTGACTCCTTTTTTCAAATTTGAATAAATTATCTAAATTATATTTTATGATTATTTCTCCGTTAGTTTTTAAATCATCTGGTATTTTAATTTTTAACCACACGCTTTTGTCTTTTTCAAATCTAATTTTTCTTTCTTCATTTTCAATTTTGTATAAAATTTCAGAAGGAGGAATCGTTTGACCGTCAATATCTTTAGCAAAATCATCCGAATTGATAAATAATTCCCTTTCACTGCCTATCAAATATTTTTTGATATTCCGAAGCGTAGAAAAATCCATTAAGTTAGGGGTAAAAGAGGTCGCAATATTATTTAAACGCCAAATTATATCATAAGTTTCAGTCCTAACCTCTCTTGGCTTAAAGGAAAACTCCGGGGTATTTATTAGTTTACGTATACTATTTAGCATCGGATTTGTTAAGTTTAAAACCTGCTGCGTTTGTATATAGCTCCCCGATAATTCGGGGTGATTATCCAAAATAATTTTTATCTCATCCAGATAATTATTTATTTTTTGGACATTGGAAAGAATATACCTGGGCTCCACACCCAAAAGAACCATCGAACGAACCTCTGAAATTCGCCTGAATGTAAATCCTAAATAGATATCAATTTTATCGGAATCATTTTTAGCGCTTTTTAGTTTTTCTTGCTCGCGGATATCTTTTATAAAATAAAAGGGGGAGTTGGGAAATACACTGACGGGTGGTAAGTTATCCCCGGTATTTAAGTTTTCCAAAAAACAGGATTGACAGGAATAGACTTTTACTCTTTTAGAAAGAAATGTCTCTGTATTAACCTTTGAGTAATCAAATTCATCAAAAGCATAATCATCACTAATATCAAAATCTCTACCTAAATATTCATTAGCTCTCGGTATTAAATAGAAAGAAGACAAAAGTTTTATTAAATCATCTTCTTCATTTTTAACGCCATACAATTCCCATTCCCCGAATTGGTCAACTTTATTAAATATATCTATTGAACTAAGTAAACTCTTAAAATTATCAACTAAACCAATATCTTCAAAATCTTTTCTAAAGATAATGTATCCCACATTTAATTTATCTAAAATTATTTTTATTTTTGTAGTATCTTTTTTCTGTATGGCTAAATATAAACTCTCAA
Source organism: uncultured Gammaproteobacteria bacterium (assembly GCA_964394855.1). Lineage (GTDB taxonomy): Bacteria > Patescibacteriota > Microgenomatia > Daviesbacterales > UBA10151 > CAYMZD01. Next base: position 92,513 of record CAYMZD010000003.1, read on the forward strand.
CCCAGGCTTTCTCGCCGCCGGATAACCCTAAATCATCAACAATTACCGAACTGGAACTTAAAGAGTAGGTAATGGGTGATAAACTCCAGTAGCCAAATGTATAGCCGTCGCTATATTTATTATTCTTTAGCGGTGGGAGCAGTAATGTTCTCTTATTATCCTTTTTTAGGTTACTCCAATTTTTGAATTGCCAGATATATGAAGGGGCCACAAATTTTGTTGCATATCCTTTCTTCCAGGTAAAGACATTTTGGGGAATTAAAAGGTTATAATGATAACCCAGCCAAATTCCAATTATAAGAAAACTTAAGAAAAAACCAAATAACACTTTAAAACTTCTCTTAAGTTTATTTCCGGCTAATCTGTTTACAATATAATTTACTGAAAATGATAAAAATGCAGCCAAAAGAACCGATATACCAATATAAAAAGCGCCAATGAATTTATAATATGGAGTTCTAAAAATAAAAAATCCTGGGATGTTTTCGAAAATGATACTATATAAAAAACCAAAGGGGGGATGAGTCCCGGCCGCAAATGGCATAGCTGCGAGAGCGATCAGCGCAAAAAGCAGCAGTATTTGTTTTTGTCTTACTTCCTTAAATAAAAGCAGAGATAAAAATGCCATGACCGGAAAAACAAAACTTACTGTAATAAAAACTGGGTTTTTTAAATAAATATACGAGTACGGATGTTCGGGATGAACCTTAAAAACATCAATAAACCAATTAGGGACTCCTTGCATTCTAAATAAATTTAAAAGCGACGTGTTTTGGCTAATATAATTTAGCCATCCACTATTTTGAGATACATCTGCCACTCCGGTATGTGAAAAAAACTCCTTATTTATAATATTTTGCATGTAAGGCAACAGCTGATAGCTATTTAATAAACTCAAAAAAAATAAGGATAAAGCTAAAAACATTAAGTCTTTAAGTAACCCGGAAAAATTTCTGGCTGATAAAGAGGTGAATAAATCAAAAAGTAAAATCCCCAGAATTACTATAAAAAAACTGCCAAATAAAGGTAAACCCAATAAAGATCCCCCATTAAAAACAAAAAACACCAGAGAAGACAGAAGTGAAGCAAATATTAAAGGAATTTTCCTTTGTTTAAGCTTTAAAAAAATCGCCAAAAAAAGTAAGATACCAGCCAGTACACTATACTTGGCTCTTTCGAGTATAAAAATTGATTGAAATAAATAAAAATTAAAAATTAAAAGCGGCGGAAACAAAAAAACAAAATATTTTCCCAAGATATCTTTCAATTGATAAGCAAATACAGTGGCAGTAATAAAAATTGTGCCTAGCCAGAAAAATAAATTAAACCAGTTTCCCGCATACGGTGTACCAGTCACCAATGCAGAAATATAGTCTAGAAAGTGCAGTGTTAAGCTTCCAAATAAATAAGAATTGTCTACCCCAAAACCCAATCTATCATCCCAAGCAAAAAATCGGCTTTTAAAAAACATCTCCGAATCAAGCGGTAGACCAGAATCATGCCCTGCCAGGATAAAACCTGGTGGTAAGAAAAAACGAGCTAAAAGAAAAATACTTACTAGACCAATAAATAGGTAAATGTAAACTAATAATAAAAATTTATTTTTCACTGCTTTTAACATCAATTTGAGTTATATTCCAACCTTTTAAATGATTAAAATAATATCCAATTCCAGGATTCATTGTAATATGGGGAAAAATTATACCATCTTTTTCCTGACGAATCCTAGTTTGAATAATATTTCTATATTTAAGGGTTTGTGCTATATTCATTAAATTCCACCAGATAGCTTTTTGAATAGCCCAAAAAACTGCTGGTTTATTTCTGAAAAGAAATATTAATGAAAGTGTTTGGCAGATAAAAAGATGTATTGGCAAAATTTTTAAAAGCTGTCCGATACCTAGATTCTTTATATAAGAACAAATCCTATTTTTATAGGAGTTATATTCCACAAATGGTTTAGGCAGTCTTTGACTGGTGGCACCATATTTATGATAAATTATAGAACTCGGTACAAAAATTATTTTATATCCAGAAACCCAAACCCGATGAGCTAAATCTGTCTCTTCAAAGTAGGCAAAAAATCTTTTATCAAAAATGTCTCCATCCACCTTTATTCTCTCAAGCACTTCTTTCTTAAAACACATGCATGCGCCTTTAGGTGAAAAAATCTCCATCTCTTGATCGTATTTTGGGGAGTTTATTTGGTATATACCGTAGTGAAACAAAAAACCTGTATTTGTTAGGAAAGACCCTGCACCATCAAGCCGTTTGGGATCATCCATAAAAAGAATCTTACTTTGTACACCTCCAATTTGTTTATTTTTTCTTAAGACTTTCCAAAGTTCAACTATAAAATTGGTAGTTACCTTAGTGTCATTATTTAAAAATAAGACATACTCTCCCTTGGCTTTCTTATATCCGATATTATTAGCTTGGGCAAATCCTAAATTTTCTTTGTTAATGATTATTTTGACTTGAGGGTATTTTTGCTCTACCCACTCCACTGATCCATCAGTTGAAGCATTATCAACCAGGATAACTTCTATATTTTTATAATCTTGGCGAAAAAGTGATGTAAGGCAAATCCTTAAAAGGTCTTTTCCATTCCAGTTAATAATGATGATTGAAACTAGATTTTTCTTCATCTTAATTTTCTATATAATCTACAATTAAATTACGTTTTTCAAGCTCTGAATATGTTAGAGGTAAGATTTCTAAACTCTTAATATCTACTTTAATTTCCAGGGGGAGTTTAATTTCCATTGACTTTAAGATGGTTCCATTGGGAGAAATGATTAAAGAATACTTTTTAGATGAATTTGGGAATATTACGAGCATTTGACAATAAGGTTTGATTGATTTATCAGTATAAAAACAAGCCTCTACCTCTATACCACTCCTTATAAGATAACTTTTTAGGAGTTCCCATTCTTGCTCCGAGTAAACAAATAAAAATGGATTTTTGGCGATTTGATTTGCCTTGACAAAGTTCAAATCTTGATACAAGCTCTCTATAACTTCCAGTTCAGCTATTTGTGGAGAATCACCACTGCTTGTAGCAACTACATCCATTTTAATAAACTGACATGTAGAGATGCTGATATTATCTAAAATAGTACCTGATGTATTAACTGGTATAAAAGAAAACTTGCCCACATTTTTCCAGCTGATACCATCCCGGGAACAATTATAGCTATAACTGGTGGGGACTAAATCCTTTGAAGTATATACCATTTTTACTGCTGCCACAGTTTTTGGTTCTCCTAAATCTATGGTGACGCTATCGAACTTTTTATAAAACCAATTAAGTCTATGCGCTGCCCAGTTGGTGTTAACATCATTATCAACTATATTTCTTACTTCATGAAATTTCCACTGCGAAGTAGCCGTAGCTTTGGCATTTTGGTAATATTTGTTTTTCGACTCTAGATATTTAAGATAGGTTACAAGTTCGATTGGCGTTTTCCCCTCAAGGGAAGATTTTGACCTATCAAAGAAAGCACTGATATATAAACTCATTTCTACAATTGATGAAAATGGCATATTAATATTTTGTGAATCATTAATCACTAATCTTGGGGATGGCTGGGAGAGTGCTTGTCGTGTCATCTTGGTGGTATTCGTTAACCCACCTTCGGTATCATAATAAAAAGTATAAATCTGATTAATGGTTGTTTGTCCCTTCTTTAAAAGACTTAGGAGTTCCATAAAGGTACCCGGTAGAGTTAGATCTCCCCTATCTATACCATATTGCCAAGCAATGGCTGTGGTATCAGGCATTGATCCCACCCCGAAAAAATTGGCAAATTCTTGGGTACTTTTTGCATCATTGCGGACATCAAAATAAATTGCCGACTTTTCCAAAATAGATGGGAGTTGTTGTTTTAGAGACTCATAAAATCTTTTCTCTGGATCTGTTCTCTCATTAATAAATGCCGTATGTTCCTTATTTAAAAGGACCAGATGCAACAAAACGATCAATGCTATTGCCAGATAGAATTTATTCTGCTTTAAAAACTTACCCAAAAAACAAGACATAAATAAGGCATTACCTACTGCAGGTAGTAAAAAATACCGGTGAAGCGAAGGAAATACTTGACTGGGGGTATGAATAAAAAATACTAAATAATTTCCTAACATGAAAGCCAGTCCAAACCACAACAGTTTACTTTTGGACTTCAATAAAATTACTATTAAGGCAAGAATAAAACCCACCAGCGGGATTTGCCAAAGAGAAGGTATCATTATATTATGGAGATTTTTCAGTGGGGTAAGCACTAAATCAAATTGTTGTTGCTGAAAAATTTGATTTAAAAGAATGATTAGTTCCGGCGAAGTTGAATTATTAAAAATATAAAAATCGAAGTATAGTTTCCCAAAAGGTGCTAATCTTAAAATTGAGTTTAAGGGGTGAAAATTCCATAAAAGTTCCACTGCTACCACCAAGAATATGATTCCATGGGCTCTGACAAAACCAGTGTCTATGGTGTAAACAAAGACAAACAGTGATAGTAAATAAAGACCAATTGCTCTGTTAAGGTGAAGGTGGCTTTGTTCAATAAATTTTTTGTATAAAATTAAGGTTAAACATAAAAATACCACGGTGTGAGAAGTATGAATAGAGTTAAAAATGCGCCACAGGGATTCTGCACCTATATAACCTGAAGCAAAAATTAAAGCAGAGGCCAAGGCTACTTTGGTATTGGAGGTCAAAGATTTTGCTAAATAATAAACCGCTAAAGAAGCAAAAAAATAAGCCAGCATGCCAAAAAAATAAAAAGCAAAAGGATTTGATCCAAACAAATTATAAATAGGTAAAAGCAAACTAGTAACACCCCGGTAAGCAGAGCTTCTATCATAAATACCGGTTCCAAACTGCCCAGCTTGCTCCTCTGGGTGCTGTAGCTTAAACATGACAGCATGGTCATCTTGCCAGACATACATTCTCAAGGTTTGGAAGTAAGCCAGAAATACCACCAAAAATATCAATAAAATTCCACTTAATCTTTGATTACTTCTTAAAAAAGCTAGGGTTTTGACAATCATATTTTTTAATCTATTAAGGACCTAATAAATCTATGTCATCTAGATACAAGGTGACTGGCTCACCACTTACACCTTGGATTGATAAAATAGCGAAGCTGGCATCGCCGGGAGCTTTAGCAGTAATTGAAATTTTTTGCCACTCTTTTCCTAATTTAGTTCTCGGTGAAAGAGCAACAACTTCACCAGGTAAGCTTACATCATCATAAATAGATTGCAAGCTTCTTTCTTTTTCAAAATACGAAGCAGTAGACCCTTCCCAAAGATACAATAATTTCTTTTGAAAAGCTGCAGATAGTTTAGTTAAGAAGGTGTTCAAGTCTTGAGGTTTGGGGTTATAGAAATCCATTCTTAAAATTGCGCTCGGCGTGGAAGAACTTTCTTGAGATTTGAGCCAGGCCGAAAAGGTGTATGTCTGCCCCCCTTTAATCAAAATTTTATCGGAATGTAACCTGGGTGGAGTATTTTTAAAAGAGGTTGGTTGGAATTTAAGGGAACCTTCCTTAAATCTGCCTACTGAAGGATTAAAGAAGGTATTTGATTGATCGCTTTTGTTAAAATTTTGTACTTTCCAAAAGGAGAGTTCTTGGATATTATCAAATCCAAAGTTTTTCAGCTGATTTTTCTGCCTTGGTAAATCCTTGGGTAGCTCATAATAGAAAATGCGATTAGAATCGCACATCAATGATTTTTGTAAGTTTCCCAAAAGAGAAGCTCTGGAGGAGTATTCTGCTAAAACCAGTGGGTAATAAGAATTTTTATAAACTACAGGTTCTGGTATAAAAGAATCAACAAAGTAAGTATACGTAATGTAATCCAGCCTATTGCCATTTATAAAAGCATGACTGAAATTAATACTCCGTACCTCCTCAAGAGAAATATCTCTGTTGGGTTCGAGTCCGTAATAGCCTGCAAAATGCCTATTTGAAGGAACACTGATTGGTGTAATATAGGCAATTTTAGCGGAATCGGGAATATTTTTATCAACCCATTTAGCACTCATACTCTGGGTTTTTTCTTGAGCGCATCCATAAGTTGATGAGGCTGATATCAAAAATGGTTGAAAAAAAACTAAAATCAGTAAAACTATTAATAATCTTTTGGCTATTTGGTAGTTCAATTTTTCTTTTAATTTGATGAATAAATAATAAATAAAAACACCAGCAAAAAGCGACAAAAATGGAATAACGGGTATGATTAACCTTTCATAGTTCGCCGGAACATATGAGCTGATATAAATAAAAGTAGAAAGTGGTATTAGAGAAAGTATGATAAATTTTCTAATGGACAAAATAAGAGTTAAACCCAATCCTAAAATAGCTAAAATAGCTCCCAGGGGTCCAATGCCAAAGAAAAACACATATGATGCATAAAATGGTTTAAAAAAAGTAGGGATTAGTAAGGAAATATGCGGAAGGATTGTCTGACCAGAAGATGCAAGATAAGAAGCAAGAGAAAAAAGATAAGTGGTAAGGCCGGTTGAATACCAGGGCAGGGAATATTTTTCTAAATCTTGCATAAAAAGGTTTATACCACCAGATTTTAAGAAGAGAAAAGGTAATCCTAGAAAAATTCCCATAAAAATAAATAACATGCTTAGTAAAACTTTTAGAACCCAAGTTTTTTGTTTTTGAAAACTAAATAATATGGCCACTGGATAGGCTAAGGCCGCCACCGGAAAAAATCTGATTGTAGCAGAAACGCCAAGAGTCAAACCAGATAAAATAAACCACTTCCATCGTTTCTCCTGCCACAGCAGAACGAAAAAGTAAAGAGCTAACAAAAAGGTAAAAAGTGAGGGTACATCAGTGGTGATATAGTGTGAATCCCGCACATGTAAAGGAGATATGGCAAAAAAGAAGGCAGCCAGCAGCCCAATATTTTTATTAAATAGTTTTTGGCCAATTAGATAAAGTATGAAAATACTAAACAGTCCAAACAAAGCCACCTCCGCTCTACCAACAAGGGTTAACGTATCGGCAAATTTCCTGATGGCCTCCTCATGAAACTCATTAAAATCCAAGCCCGGTGAAGAAAAAGAAGAAGAAATTAAGATATTGGCATTTGATAAAAAGTAAGTCACATAAAGGACGGGGAAATAAACAAGTGTTTGTAGATAAAAAAATAAAGTTCCGTACTTGAAAGTATGAGGATCAAAATCTCCTTGAGTGACGATATTTTTTACCAAATCCCAGGATTTAATTTGCACGAAACCTTCATCTGGATGATCAATATTAGGTATAAGTCCGATGAAACGAAGAAAAAAGGCAAGTAATAAAATAACTGTCAATAGCTTATTGGCCTTAGCTAACTTAATCATTGCTCAAGTATAACAAACAGCATATAATATGGGCAATGAAAAGAGGAATCCCTCCAACAGATAATATTGTATCGGTCGTTATAGTTACCCAAAACGACGAAGATATCATTGAGGACAGGCTAAAAAATATTAATAAGATAATGCGCTCCCTTCGCAGGAACTACGAAATATTAATTGTTGATAATTCTTCATCCGATGGTACCATTGAAAAAATAAAATCGCTGCCTAGAATATTGCCATTTATCAGAATTTTAATTTTATCCAAACAATATGAAACCGAAATTGCCCTAACTGCCGGACTGGATAATTGTGTGGGGGATTTTGTGATTTTATTTAATATTTATACTGATCCTCCAGAAATAAAACCTCTTCTTTTGGAAAAATTATTATTAGGACATGATATTGTTATAGGCAAAAGTAAAGAAGAAGTCATCAAATATGGTTTCTTGGGCAAAAACTTAATAAAAGCCGTAGAAAAAATATCAAGTCATGGATTTTACTACCGACCTACATATCTAATGGGATTAAATAGAAAAGCTATTAATTCCATTATGAGAACGAGGAGAAAAAGCCGGAACTTTAGTTATATACATACCCTAATTGGATTTAAGAAATATGTTCTAGAGTATAAACCAATTAAAGATTACCGACATAAACTCAAACAGGAAAATTTTTTGGATTTATTTTTTGCTATTGCCGATATAATTATTTCCAGTTCATTTAGGCCCATTCGTTTTTTAAGTTTTGCAGGCATGTTTTTTAGCGCTCTTTTCTTACTTTATGTTTTTTTTATAGTTTCCCTGGTAGTTTTTTTTAATATGCATTGGCTGGTTCCCCAAGGCTGGATCAGCACCTCAACGGTGGTGGCATCGCTTTTTTTCATCCTCTTTACACTTCTCACCATTATGAGCGAATATATGATAAGAATACTAAATGAAACGCGCAACGAACCGTTTTATTTTATATCAGAAGAGATAGACCGCTCGGTGATTTTACCAAAAAAGAAAGCTTTAAATGTCATTTAAAATAGAGGGTCAGCTAACATCAGCTTTAATTGGTTATACCGGTTTTGTGGGAAGTAATATTGAAAGAATGGCTCAAAAATCTGGTTTTCGGTTTAGTGATCATTATAATTCTCAAAATATCGGCGATATCAAAGATAAAAAATATGACCTGGTGGTATCCGCCGGAACCAAAGGCGTGAGATATTTGGCCAATCAAAATCCAGGTGCAGATTGGCAAGGGATTAAAAACCTGTTGGATAACTTGGTAAGAGTAGCGATAGGACATTTGGTGCTGGTTTCCACAGTTGATGTTTATCCAAATCCCAGTGGAGCCTTGGAAGATACACCAATTGATGAAAATGATTTAACTCAAGCTTATGGCAGAAACCGCTACAAAATGGAACGCTTTATGGTGGAACACTTTCCATCCGTCACGGTATTGCGCTGTCCCCAACTTTATGGACCAGGTTTAAAGAAAAACTTTATTTATGATTTAATTCACCTTAATGCCTTGGATTGGACCCACAAAGACACTAGTTTACAGTTTTATAATATGGGCAGATTTTGGCATGATTTGCAGGTGATCCTACAAGCAGGCATACCATTGATGAATTTGGCAGTGGAACCTCTCACAGCTTCCGATATAGCCAGAGAAGCTGCCGACATGGATTTTGAAACTGTCACCCAAAATCCGCCTTTAGTATTTGATATGCGTACCAGATTCGGGCATCTTTTTGGATCACAAGATGATTACATTTATCACCGGGATGAGATTTTGGCCGATATTAAAAGATTTATTGAAGAAGAAAAAGCTAAGCTAAAACAATGAAGATAGCCATCTCTAATTTATCTTGGGACTTGCCCGAAGATAAAAAAGTTTTAAAGCTTTTAAAAAAATATCAGATTAAAGGAATAGAGCTGGCTCCCACCAAAATTTGGCAAGTTCCCACAAAAACTGCTGTCAAAAAAATTAAAGAGTATAAAAAATTTTGGCAGGATCAAGGCATTGGAGTGACCTCTATTACTTCTCTTTTATTTGGCCATCCGGAACTGACTATTTTTGAAAATGAAAAAACGAGAAAAAAAACTCTAGACTATCTATCAAAAATGGCCCATGTGGCAGGACTTCTTGGGGCCAAAGTGATGGTCTTTGGTTCACCCAAAAACAGGTTAACTTCTGGCAAACCAAAAAAAGAAGTACAAAAAATTGCTGTGGATTTTTTCTTAAAGCTATCTAGAGTTTGTCAAAAATACGATACTTATTTTTGCGTTGAACCTTTGGGAGGAACATACAGTTGTGATTTCATCACCAATGTAACCGAGGCCATTAAACTAATCAAAGATGTAAACCATCCCAATTTTAGATCGCACATAGATATTGGTTCCATTGAAGGAAATGGCGAGGGCTATCAAACTGCTTTGGAAGCGGCCAAACCATACATGATCCATTTTCATATCAGCGAACCCCTGTTAAAACCGGTACCGGCTGGAGAAAGTAACCACAAAAAAGCGGCCAAAATTTTAAAGAATTTAAATTATCAAAACTTCTGCTGCATTGAAATGCCGCTTGCAAATGACGTAGATCATCTATATTATATCAACCAAGCTTTAAGCTTTGCCCAAAAAACCTATGGTTAAAAAACAAGTGCCAAATTATCAAACCAAGGAATTTTTTCCTAAAAGAAATAAATATTGTTTAGTCATTCCAGTTATTAATGAGGGGGGAAGAATTCAAGCAGAGTTAAAGGATTTAAAACCATATTCCAAACAAATTGATATTTTAATAGCTGATGGAGGATCAACAGATGGATCGGTCAAACCAAGCTTTGTGAAAAAAATGGGAGTAAGAACATTAATTTTAAGTCCCATGGGGCAAGCCCGGCAATATAGATGCGCTTTTGATTTTGCCTTAAAACAGGGTTATGAAGGAATGGTAACTATTGATGGTAACCACAAGGATAATGTATTTGCTTTGCCAAAATTTATTAAGGCTTTAGATGATGGATTTGATTATGTTCAAAGTTCACGTTTTATTAAAGGGGGTAAACATAAAAATACCCCGACAGACAGAGTTGCTTTTAACCGATATTTAATATCCCCGGTTTTGTCTCTAGCAGCGCGAAAATGGTATACAGATACCCCCAATGCTTTTCGGGCCTACTCCAGAAAATATCTGCTACATCCCAAGGTAAAACCATTCAGGGATATATTCCAGCGCTATGAAATGCTCTGGTATCTCACTATCCGCTGCAACCAGCTGGGTTTAAAATCCAAAGAAATTCCGGTCACGAGAGGTTATCCCAAAGACCATGTTCCCACTAAAATCGTGGGCTGGAAAAGGGTTAATGACATGCTCAATATCTTCAAAATTGCTTTGGGAATGTATAATCCATAAAGGTATATTAAATTTTATTTAATATACTAATGAATATGCTCTAATTGAACATCAAGATTATTTGGATGTTGTAAGTATTGTACTAAAAGCTCTGCTTCCAGATTACAACCCAACCTTTGAGCTCTTCTTTTTGCCTTAAAGGCTTCAATGTTAATTGGCAACATCTCATTATCCCTTTGAGTTGGAGCATATCTAAAAGGAACTTCCACTTGAGCTACTCGCAAACCAGAGTACAAAGCCTCAATAACCGGAAATATTTGGCAATTAGACCAACCTTCTATATTGGAAGCTTTTTCGGCTTCTGTTTCTCTTGGTCCTGTATATCTATATCTTTTCATAAATAAATTGACCACATCTTTTGTATTTCGTAAAGCTATAAACCCAGAGAATAAATCAAGTTCTTCTCCTTCACCCAAAAGTCCAGCTGCTCTTAAAATTCCCGCATACCCTCTGTTAGTGGCTGTTTCTGACTCATATCCATAATCGGGATAAGATTCTTGAAACTGTGGTTCTCCCCGTTTACCCACTACTATGTCTGCTTCACCTCGATAAAGTGGCTCCATCAGCTGCGGCAAATAATTTACCACATCATGTTTCTCCGCTTCAGACCGGAAAATATATCTTACACCCTCCAATTCAGAAGCTACTCTAATTCCCATTTTTTTACCTGGAGCCATACTGGGTTTTTCCAAATTAACCACTGTTACTCCTTTAGGGATTTCCTGCAAAAATGGATTGGAAGAACCACTTTCAGCCACTACCACTCTATAGCCGGCACTATGAGCGGTTTTAATAAACCACAAACCTAAGTCTCCCCTAACCTTTGACACATCTGATAAATCCTCTAGCTGACCTTCATGCCATGTGGGATAAAGAGTACTCACTACCACTCCTATTTCTTCAGGCTTAATCCAAGCAGGCAATTCTCTGATACTACTTTCAGTCATTGACATAACTTGAGGATTATATCAAACTAAACTCAAATGTCAAGGCTTGGATTTTGGGAAATGATTAGATTTTTATTGGTTGGCTCTTTGGCGGTTTTAACGGATTTTATCATTTATTTTATGCTGATCTTTTTTAATTTGCCCACTTCTCCAGCCAAAGGCATTTCCTGGATTTCCGGCAACATTGTGTCATTTTTTGGCCACCGCAAATTTGTCTTCCATGCCACGGATAAAAAAGCCAAATATCAAATTCTTCCCTTTGCCCTGCTGTATTTTTCTACCTTCCTTATTAATAACGTAGTTAATGAACTGATGTTACAATTTACAAGTTTCAAGTTATTGGCTTGGTTTATAGCCACAGCCGTGGCTGTTTCTATCAACTATTTAGGCCTTAAACTGGTAGTCTTTAAAAAAATTAGTTCTGGGAGTACTCAATAATATAACCTCTATTTTTTAATTCATCAAAAGTTAAGGGTCTCACAATAATATTACTCATTTCCGCTTTTATTGGCGGGGGAGTTAACAGTTTAATATTTTTTAAAACAGTTCCTCCTTGGGGAACAACGACTTCGAAGTCCCCCACTCCACCAACTTGAATTTCCAAAGACTGGCAGTTTTGGTCAATTGATGCATATTTATCAGTTTCAAAACAAATTTTGGCATTATATTTATTATTAGTTAAATAATTTTGTATCAAAACTTTATTAGCCTCCGATGCAACAAAATCAAATGGGTTTTCTTCAATTCTTCCTGCCAGATCAAAATCAATACCTTCGAATCCTGTTTCTATAATTTCCAGTTCAGCTATTTGTGGTTCATCATGCGCGGAAGTATCAAAAATCTCCATTTTAAAATATTTGCAAAGGACAGGAGAAAAGTTATCAATCACTTTTAATTTATTTGTTTTTGCCGAGTGTGGCATTGCTGTAAAATTTAATCCATTTAAGGAACAAGAATATGAATACTTCGTGGGAATTTTGTTGGGGTGTCCGGCTGTAAAATAGACCCCTTTAATATTCTTAACTAACCCTAAATCCAAAATAATTTCTGTCTTTTCCTTGTAATGCCATTTTAATCTGTGGGCCAACCAGGAAGTTTCCAAATTGTCATCTGCTATGTTTTGGATTTCATGGTATCTCCACTGGGAAGAAGTGGTGGCACTAACCTCTTTATAAAAACTTTTTCTGGAAGATAAATAGTTTAAATATTTATCTAAGTTTAAATTGTTATTTGTGAAATTTATTTTACTATTATCGACTTGTGACTGTAATCTAAACCGCAGCATTAAAGGAGATGAAAAGGTTACCTTTCCTTCACTTTCATCCCACAAGGCTCGGCGTGTTAAATCAGTGGTATTGGTTAAACCTTTTTCAGAATCATAAAAAAAAGTATAAAACTTTTCGGGAGTAACTTTGCCATCCCGGATTAGAGCTAATGCTTCCTGGAAAGTTTCCGGTAAATATAGATCAAATCTGTCTATACCGTAGTGTAGAGCGATGGAGGTTGTAACATTCATTGAGCCGACTGCTAAGGCAGCACCTGTTTGAGCGTTACTTTTGGTGTCAGAGCGAACATCAAAATATATAGCAGAACCTTTTGGTAAAACCGGTACTTCTTTTTTTAGCTGCTCATAAAACCTGCGGGAAGATAGGCCTCTATCTTGAATGATTTTTGCTTCTGCTAAATTATTGAAAATAATATGAGAAACTATCACCACCAAGCAGGCCAAGTAAAATTTTCTATCGCTTTTAAAAACTTCTCTAAAAAGTATTACTGTAAAAATGGCAAAGCCCACTATTGAGGTAGTAATATAGCGATCTGTTGACTCAAAAACTTCTCCCCCTGTTGTAATATAGGGCACCAAGTAATGAGCCAGCATAAAAATAATTCCCAACCAAAACAAAGAGTGTTTTTTCCAAATAAAAATAAATCCCAACCCCCCAACAAATAACCACAGTGGAATATTGAGCATATCCGGCAAGATCATGTTTTGAAGCTGCTGAAAGGGCGCTAAAAGTAAGGATAAGTCTCCCTCCTTAAAAATTTTGTCAGTCAGTCTCCCCAGCCACTCACCACCCCGGGAGTCTTGATACCAGAATCGAAAAGCGATAATAAACGGTAAAACCCTGGCCAAGGATAAGAACCATTTAAAATGAAGCAATACTTCAAGTCCCAAAATTAAAAAAATCACCCCATGGCTTCTGACAAATCCTGTTTCCATAGTATAAACAAATAAAACTAACGATAAAAAGTAGAAAAGAAGCTTTTTTGTTTTACTTTTAAAGCTCAATATATAAAAAGCCAGGGATATATTCATGGCGGTTATCATGTGCGAAGTCTGAAGTGAGGTAGAAACTCTCCAAATACTCTCTGCCCCAATGTATCCTGCGGCGAAAATTAAGGAAGCCCAAAATGCTAGGTTTTTCTTTTGAAATAAAACATAGGCTAAAAAATAAAAGGACAAAGAAGCCAGAAAATAAAAAATTATTCCTACCAAATAATATCCCCGAGGCTCTGTACCAAAAATTAAGTAAAAAGGGTAAACCAAAGCCGCCACTCCTCTATAGGCACTACTGCTGTCATACACACCAGTTCCAAAGTGACCCGCCGGCCCTTCTATATTTTGTACTTTGAAAATAATGGCATTATCATCCTCCCAAAAATACATCCCCAGCATTGCTCCATATGAGAGCCAAACAATTAAAAAAATCAAAAGGAAGGGTTTAATTTTTTGAAACATCTTTTTTAACTTCTGCTAAACAATCGTAAATATTATCAATCTTCCCCCCCATTACTATATGAAAATTGTCAATTCCATAATTTTGTCGGTAGAGAATGGGTCTTTTATCAGAATCTTCTGCCTCCTCCAAAACCGTCTTAACCTCAAATATGGAAGAGGCATATTGACTTCCCGAAAATGATGGAATAAATCTTTGCACATCTTTTATCATATACATAAACTTACTTTTGTGTGACAGTTTCGGCGCTCTTGTGTTATCGTTCCAGGCAAGATGTGGGGTATATCTGACATGATGAATGGTATGTAATTTTTGGGGGGGGAAGGGCATAATCGAAAAAAAAGGACCATCTAAAATAGTGATCGCTAAATCCTTAAATTTTTCGGGAATTTTTATAAGTGGCATTTCTGTCCATTCATATTTAAATGGCAGTAGCGGTAAATTACTATTTTTTAGAATTTGATTGATTTGGGAATAGCTACAGTTAAAAATCTGCTTACCGAAGATTACTTTGCCGCTTTTAAAGTAAGCTAAAATAGCGCTACCATCTTTTCCTTTGATTTTTTCTACTTCTTCGTTAAAGATAAGTTTCACACCCGCTTTTTTTAATTTTTCTTTTAAAATTTTTCGCAGTTTCAAAGCATCAAAAACAAGCTCCTCTACTTTAAAAACTCCATCAATTAAGGTGGAATTAAATAGTTTTTTAATCTCGGTGGGGGCCTCCTCTATTGGCGAACCAATTTTTTGGCAGAATTTAACAAACTGCCAAGCCGTGGTTTTGGATAGGTTTGAAGCAATGGCATATATTTTTTGAAAGTTATTATTAATCGACTGATTAAAATCCTTGATAAATCTTCCATAATTGTAATGGGAACGAAGGGCTGTTAAAAATGAACGGGGATAGTGGTAGCCGTTGTGAACCCTGGCTTGGTTATTGTAGGAAGCTCTCATCAAAAGATCTTTTTCTTTTTCAATAATGGCTACTTTGTTAACTTTTGTTTTAAAATAGAGCGCCAACATACATCCATAAAATCCCCCGCCAATTATCACAATATCAAATTTTTTATAGCTCATTATTTTTTAATAACTTAAATCTAGAGTCATAATATAAAGTTATAATATCTTTACGGCTCGCTCCTTTGGTTTTTATCACTTCTTCCAATTTGGCTTTTTCCCAAAAATAACCAAAACCCACCCCTTGAATTTCTTTATATCCCTGTTCCCCAATTCCCCAAAGGTATTGTTCGCTAATTAAGGATTTAAGCTCTTGAGGAGCTTTATTTTGACCGTAGTACCAAACAAGCAGAGTATAACCTAAGCCCTGCTGCCAGGGCATGGGATTACCCGCGCTGACATAAAAATTTCGATCCCCGCTAACATAAAAAACGGTTTTTTGATCTAACTTTGGCTTTATTTTCAGGATTTCTCCCAAAATATATTTTCTCTCTATAGCCAACTCCTCTTGTTTTTGGATTTCAGCTTTAACAACCGTGGCGTGTATCAAAATGAAAATTAAAAAAAGACTTATTAGAAACTTTTTATTTTGAGTTATCAACCCGGCTAGGATACCCCAACCAAAAGCCGCCAAATAATAGTAGCGGTTCTCCAAGTAGGCCCCATTTTTACCGATAATCACATAGGGAAGAAAGCTAAAAATGATAAAGAGAGCAAAGAATATGACATATTTTTTGTCGGGATTGTTTTTGAAAAGTATAAATAATAAAAAAGCAATCATTAGACTTAAAAAGACAGCTAATCCATCTAAAACCACCGATTGAGCAACCAGATCGTAGATATCAGGAGGTAAAAAGGGATAATATACCCAAGTTAAATGCTTAGCAAAATTAAAAAAAGCTTCCGAGGGAATGAGGGTAAGGGAAAATGAGGTAAGAGGATAAATTAGTACTCTACTTATAATTGTTAAAAATGGATTTGTTGTTGCACCGGTAATAAATAAATCTTTCTCTACCGGAATTGATTGAAACTGAATCACTACCACGCTAAAGGAAATTAAGAAAAATATCACGAAAGCAGTAAATCTCAATAGCCATTTCTTGAAAGGGTAGTGTAAAAATATCAAGTGAAAAAGCGGCAGAAAAATAAATAAAAATATACCGATCTCTTTAAAATATAAAGATATATACAAACTGGTAAAAACCCCAAATAACCACTTTAGTTGATTGGTTTCAATAAATTTAAAATAACTAAGCAGTCCCAAAAGAATTAAGGTAGTGGCGGGTAGAGTACCGGTTCCTGAAGCTGCCCAGGTAACCGCACCAGCAGCGACCCCATTAAAAGCAAAAAATAAGGATGCCAGTAAGCTTAAAATTTTATTCTTCAGGAATTTATTAGCCAACAGATAAACCAAACAAGTATTAATTGCATGGAAAGTAATGGCAAAAAGAGCCACCGGTACAATGTTGAAGGGAAACCTACCCAACAGCCAAAAAACTAAAGCATCAGCAACTATTCTACCCTGACCTAATATCACAGACAGGGGGTTGATGCCAACGAAAATGGATTGATACCCTTTAGTTAAAATGTCCCCTAAACCATACCATTCATCTTGTTGATAAAAAGTTAAAGTCAACTCCCAAAATACTAAAACAACAAATAAAGATAATAAAATATAAGGAAAAAATTTTAATATTAAAAGTTTATTCATTTTTTGGAAATTAAGTAGTTCTCTAAGACCAAATATTCAAGATCGGAATTTTCAAAAGTTAGTATTGCTTCTTCTGGACCCTTCACAATGGGAAAACCATGAAGATTAAATGAGGTATTTAATACTCCTCCAATGCCGGTTAGTTTTTCAAATTCTTTGATGATTTTATAATACAATGGGTTATAATTTTCTTCTAAAAGCTGTGGTCTAAGCGTCAAATCATATGGATGAAGTGCTGCCACTAACTGCTTTCTTGCCAGTTCTGTTGAATTAAAACCAATCATCATATAGGGAGAATGAAATCTTTTGGGGTTTATTACATAATCATTCATCCTCTCCCATAAAATGGTTGGGGCAAATGGCATCCAAAAATCTCTGCCTTTAATTTGATCGTTAATAGTACGAATTATTTGCGGATTGGAAGGATTAGCTAAAATAGAACGGTTCCCCAAAGCTCTGGCCCCAAATTCCATCCTACCACTACACCTGGCTACAATTTTACCTTGAGCCAGCAGTTTTGCTACCTGGCTCTCAATATCTTTAAACTTTTTAACTTTATATTTTTTATCAATCTTTTTGTTTCTAATAAATTTTAGCGTTTGGCTATCACTAAATTGTGGCCCCCAATAAATATCCCTTATCGTAGCTTCTTTCAGATATTTTCCTGCGTTTAGCATTAAAAAACCCAAGTAACAGGCCCCAATGGGGGTGGATTCATCAGAGGCAGATGGCATGATAAATAATTCTTTAACAGATTTAAGTTCGGCAATTTTTTGATTAACCTTAATATTCATAATTACCCCTCCTGCTAAAGCTACTACATTTAGCTTGGTCTTTTTAATTGAAGCTTCAACCCATTGGGTAATTTTTTCTTCTAAAAGGCGCTGGAATAGGCTGGCTAAAAGATCAAATCTCACTTTGGATAATTTCCTTTTAATAAACTTATCAGTATCGAGGGTGTTAAATCTTGTTTTGAAAACTAAAGGATTTCGCGGATCAAAATAGATAATATCTTTGACTAAATCATAAACTCTATTAACATCTTCACTTCTAGCATAAGGAGCAAGGCCCATCACCTTGTATTCATGCTCATTATCCTTCATCCCCAGGCTTTGAGTCAATCTGGCATAGATGTAACCAAGGGAGCTTTCTCTGGAAGTTTTAGCCAAAACTTTATATTTCTTACCTTCAAATATACTCACTGATGATGAACAAAAATCACCCTCCCCATCAATTGTTAAAACCAGACATTTTTGTTGGTTAAATGAAGATGCAAAATAAGCAGAAGCGGCATGGCAAAGATGGTGATCAAAAGAGACTATTTTCTCCGCTGGAATATTTAAATACTCCGCAACAGCGCGCCGCTCCCGCACCATGTGTATTTTTTCCACCATTAAGGTAGCTGCCCGAAACATGAATTGACCAATTGGTAACAGCTGAGGAAATTTGAAAGTAATTTCCCCCCAAATTTTTCTTATCAGCCCCACCACTTTGTAAATAACGATTAAAAAAGAGAGCATGGCATCTTTTTCATCTTTTCTAAAAGAGTGCATGGGTGCACCATATTTATAAGGAATGGCTACTAAATCCAACTCCTCTGATTTTATTCCCGCTTCTTTTAAGCAATAATCAATGGCTTGTTTGGGAAAGCCATAATGGTTTTTTACTCCGGAAAATCTTTCTTCAGAGGTACTAGATAGAACCTTACCATCTTTTAATAAAGCACAAGTAGCATTATGGGTATTATAAATTCCTAAAATATACATCTTAAAGAATAGTAAAGTATACCATAAGTCTATATTTATAATCATTTGTTTACTACTATCCTTTGCTAAAAAATAATATAATCATGAAAGCAAAAAAAGAAATTATTATGAGGAAAATAATTCTGGTGACAGGTTCTGCTGGATTAATAGGTTCTGAATCAGTCAGATTCTTTTGTAAAAAGGGGTTTAATGTGGTGGGAATTGACAATGATGCTAGGGGATACTTCTTTGGTCCATCGGCTAGTATCAAGCGAAATAAAATATTATTACAAAAACAATATCCTAATTATACACACTTAAGCATTGATATCAGAAATCAAAAAAAGGTCGAAGAATTATTTAAAACTTTCAAATTTTCCTTAGTTATACATGCTGCTGCTCAACCATCTCATGATTGGGCAGTTAAGGAACCCTTAACTGATTTTACAATTAATGCCCTTGGAACACACATTCTTTTGGAATGCCTTAGAAAATATTGCCCAAGTGCAGTATTTATATTTACTTCGACCAATAAAATCTACGGTAATAATCCCAATAAACTCCCCATTTTTGAATTAGAAACCAGGTACGAAGTTTTAGAAGACCACCCATTTAAAAACGGTATTGACGAAACTATGTCAATTGATAATTGTACCCATAGCATTTTTGGGGTGTCAAAAGCTGCTGCCGATTTAATGGTTCAAGAGTATGGCAGGTATTTTGGGTTAAATACCGGAGTCTTCAGAGGCGGTTGTTTAACTGGCCCTGCCCATACCCCAGCTCAACTCCATGGATTTTTAGCTTATCTTGTTTACTCCATAGCCAACAAAATTCCCTATACTATATTTGGTTATAAAGGTAAGCAGGTCAGAGATAATATTCATGCTTACGATGTAGTTAATGCTTTTTATCATTTTTATAAAAATCCAAAGCAGGGAGAGGTTTATAATATAGGTGGCGGAAGATTTTCCAATATCTCGATACTGGAGGCAATTAAAAAAATAGAAAAAATTACCAATATAAGAGCAAAGGTAAGCTATATTCATAAGAATAGAGTTGGTGACCATATCTGGTATATTTCTGATATCTCGAAACTTAAAAAACATTTCCCGGATTGGAACTACACTTATAATATAGATAAAATTTTAACTGAACTTTGTCAATTCACCATGGAAAACATCTCCAAAAGCATACAAGCAATTACTAAAAAGTTAAAAATCTAAGATGAAGTCTTTGAACGTGGAGCCTCCCATTTAATTAACAGCGACATCAAAAGTACCCTTAAATAATAAGGGCCGACACTAAATAACTTAAACTTAGATAGACCCATACTTTCGGTTCTCCCAATCCACTTAACCGGTACCTCACCTATTTTATATCCATAAATTATGGGGTAAATTCCTGTTTCAGCATTAATAGAAAAATTCCAAGATGATAAAGGAATTCGATCAAAAATTTCTTTTTTGTAGAATTTAAAGTTATTGGTTAAATCTTTCTGTTTAATTCCCAGTAATATTTTACATAAAAAATGAAAAGCTCGATTGGCGATTTTTTTGGCCCAAGGATATCTGATTAAGCTATTGGGTAACAAATATCTCGAACCAACTAAACCATCATAATTGTCAATCTGTTCTAAAAATAACTTTATATCAGGAATGTTATCTATAAAATCCGCATCCATTGTTAAAATGTGTGTTGCCTCACTGTTAACCTTTCTAATCCCATCTCTGATTGCTAACCCTACACCGTTGGGAGGGATCCGATGGACAACCTTAACTTTTCTATTTTTTTTAGTTAAACGGTCCACTATTTTTCCCGTTCGATCTGTGGAGTTATCATCAACTATAATTATTTCATATATTTCTTTGGGGTAGATCTCCAAGAATGTCTCAACTAATTTCTTGATATTATTCTCTTCATTATGGGCTGGTATAACAATCGCCAACTTTATTTTCATATATTTATATATTTGAATATCCAAATTATAATACCCTTGACTGCTAGATTACTAGTATATAAACTCTATTCTTAAGTTATGTCTCAACTTTTAAAAAAAATCAATCTTCTTTATGGCTTTAGATTTTCCGAACAAGAAAGAATTCTTAAAGATAAATTATGGAAGATTCTTTGTTCTGACTTCTTACAAAAATATATCTCTAAAAATGACACGGTTTTAGATTTAGCTGCTGGCTATTGTGATTTTATCAATAATATTATTTGTGGTGCCAAAATAGCAGTCGATATCAATCCAGAAACCAAAAAATTCGCCCAAAGGGATGTTAAAGTGGTCAAAGCCTACTCCATCGATCTTCCTAAGAAGCTAACCAATACTGTTAATGTTGTTTTTGCAGGATGTTTTCTGGAACATCTTCCATCAAAGGATGCAATTTTAAAAACATTTCAAGAAGTCTATCGCGTCCTAAAACCGGGTGGAAGATTTATTATCCTAAATCCGAATATTCGTTTTTCTACATCAGACTACTGGGATTATTTTGACCATTTAACACCCGTCAGTGACAGAAGTGTAGTTGAAGGTTTGGAATTAGCTCAATTTAAAATTGAAAAGGTCATAGCTCGGTTTGTACCAAATACAGTTAAAGATCATTTGCCCAAAAGTCTTTTTTTAGTAAAAATATACCTGCACCTGCCTTTTCTTTTCCATATTTTTGGACGACAAATGTTAGTCATTGCCAGAAAATAAATAAAACAACTTTATCAACACATCCCACAGTGGGTATTATAAATTCCTAAAATATACATATTCTAAGCTTAAAAGTATATCATAGATATTAGCTTATTTTTTTGATTATTTTAGCAGGCACTCCCCCAACTACACAATTATTGGGTACGTTTTTAGTCACTACAGCCCCTGCTGCTATCACTGAGTTCTCGCCAACAGTTACTCCATCTAAAATTACCGCCCCCGACCCTACCCAAACATTGTCTTTAATAATTATTCCTTCTCTTGAATATCCCTGCTTAGCAATGGGTATTCCCCTCTTTTCATATTGATGGTTAAAACTATACATTCTAACATGATCAGCCATTCTTACTTCATTACCTATCACCACTGAACCTCCACTTCCGCAAATATAACTTCCTATACCAATTGCTACATTATTACCAACCATTATTCCCTTTTCATGTGCCCAAACCGTTACTCTTTCACATAAAACACAGTTATTCCCTAATTTAATTTTACCGGCAGCTAGAATGGAGACATCATCTTTTATCCATATGTTATATCCTGCAGTAAAATTTTTAGGATTAATAATTTTAAATCTTCTACCAATTAAAGCCGGGTTCTTATAGTTTAAAAAAGAGTGGTAATATAGTCCTCGTAAGATACTTGTAAAAAGACCGCTTCCCCCGACTAAAAGAATTGTCTGTAACAGATCACTGATGATAACTCTTACAAACTCTTTATCATTTGTAGTATGATAGTACATTTTTAAAAAATTTAGCATTTTGTTTATATCCAGTACTTTTGAGATTTTAGTTGTTTGTGATAATATTTTCAACAATTATGAACAAAAATTCATTGTTACTTTCTAGTTATTAGAAAATTACCTATTACCAGCTCATCTATGCACCCCCAAAGTAAGTGTTTAATAGCATCTTCTGGACTGTGGACTATTGGAAGACCATGTTTATTAAAACTGGTGTTTAAAAGAACTGGAACTCCTGTTATTTGGCGAAACTGGTCTATTAGTTGCCAATAAAGTGGATCTATCTTCTTTTTAACAATTTGACTTCTGGCAGTATTATCTATGTGGATAGCGGCAGGAATGTTATCAGCTTTTTTACTATTAACATCATCAGTTAGGGTCATAAATGGATTACCAAATCCATGTTGCAAAAAGTCTTTGCTGTATTCTTCTAAGATAACCGGGGCAAAGGGCATAAACCAGTCTCTTTCTTTAAGTCTTAAATTAAGGCGTTGTTTTGTTTCAATGTATCTGGGATCTGCCAAGACAGACCGATGTCCCAGCGCTCTTGGCCCCCATTCTCCTCTACCTTGAAACCAACCAACCACTTCACCTTTGGATAAGTGTTCCGCCACCTTTTTACAAATAGTTTTCCCCAAATCCAAGACCTTAATTTTTCGAGAAAAAAATCTGATCGCATTTTTAATCTCGCTTTTGGAAAATCCACATCCTAAATCAACTGCTTCCAGTTCTATAACATCTAGTACTCCTCCAAATTTTTTATATGCCGCCATGGCGGCGCCAACTGCCACACCTCCGTCTGCTGGGCAAGGATAGATAAAGATATCATCAACCACTTTGTTTTGTAAAAGTCTGGTGTTAGCTTTAACATTTAAAAACACTCCCCCAGCCACTGCCAATTTTTTTTCTCTTTGATTTAATTTCGATGAATATTTTTTAAACAAATACCTAATATATTTCTCCAATTCCTCTTCCACAATTTTTTGGGTGGCAAAAGCAATATTTTCAGCATCATATTCCTCGATCAAAAGGCGCAAGTATCGATAAGTCGGGGTCAATCTAAAATATTCTGGACGGGAAACACCGTTTATTTCCAGCCAATTATTCTTTGCTACCCATTTCTTTCCATCAAAAAAGGGGAAAACTTCTCTCATTTTTTTGACCGCCTCGCTTGATTTACCAAAAGCTGCCAGGCCCATGGTTTTACCTTCACCATCATTTAATTTAAATCCCAAAGCAACCGTGACTGCTCCAAAGTAAAGTCCCAGTGAGACATAAACCGGGATATCTTCCAGGTGCTCCAGCTGACGGTCTCTTCCCAGATAAACTGAACCACAAAGAGGATACCCTAAATCATTGATTCCATAACCATCAAGCACCACCACTAAACATTCTCTCCATCCAGAAAAATGATAGGCTGTTTCTGCGTGAGCTAGATGATGAGCCACATACAGTAGCTTTTCTTTGGGTAAACCCATTTCTAAATAGGTATTGGGCCTCTTATCAAACTGAGGAAGTTCTGATACTTTGAATAATAAAAAGGCTCTGGCCAAGGCCCACACTAACACCTTTTTAAAACCCGCATATTGAAACCCCTTAATGTAGTTAAGAAATAGTTTCATAAAATTTGTCGGAGGCGAAGCTGAGGCAAAATAATCAATATCAGAGATCTTTACTTTTTCATATTGTAGTGCGTGTTTAATAGCGGCAATGGGGAAGTGCCTGTCGTGTTTTATGCGAGAGATTCGCTCCTGCGATTCTGCGAAGACGACCCTCCCATCAACTACCAAAGCTGCTGAGTTATCATGGTTACCGCTAAAGTGACATGTTAAACCGATAATTTTCATCTTATTTTTGTAGAATCACGGCCATATTACTGGCTCCATAACTTCTTCCTTCACTTTTCATATCCAGCTTTTCAAAATATTCATCAAATGGTAAATTTTTGCGTATCCCTCCCACCATTAGGCGAGAAAACAACAGATAGCACATTTTAGCAAAATGACCAGTATAATATACTTTTTTGACTTTTAAATTAAATTTCTTTTTTAAATCTTTAAGATCATATCTTCTTAGATGTCCCACCATTCTATCATTAAGGTAATTGATTGGCCAAAAAAAAGGCCAGATGTGTCTAAATTTTAGTGGCACTACAATAAATACTTTACCTCTCTTTTTTAAAACTCTTTTCCACTCTAGTATTGCTTTTTGCTCGTCTGGAATATGCTCTAATATTGCGTTAGCCACTATATAATCAACGCTTTCATTCGGCAATAATATTTTTTCCGCGAAACCCCTCATTGGTATTAAATTTGTTAAAGAAAACGTCTTTTTATGTTTATTTAAATTCTTAATTGCCTGCAGGGAAATATCATAAGCATAAACTTTTAAACCTAACTTTGCCATCTCTACAGAGATATAGCCACTTCCTGCACCTATATCTAAAAGGACTTTATTTTTCACATTCATTTTTATTAAGTCTTTTTTAATCTTGTTAATATAAGATATTCTCCAGGCGTTGAAATTTTGTTGATAATCGTCGTAAAGGCAAAGATCTTTATTAAAATATTCCTTTTGGTGCTTATAATGATTTTTAACTTTTAATCTGGGTGGTTTTTTCATATTGATTGACTGAGTGCTTTTCTAAAAACTTTATCCCAATCAAATAAAGATGCATAATGATATGCATTTTGGCTATACTCCATATGTAATTTTTTATTGTTTAAAAAATTAATTATTTTATCTGCTAATTGAACAGTATCATAAGGTAAGACAAAGGCACACTTTCTTTGTTGCAACTCCAAAGCATTATGTGGCACATTAGTTAAGAATATTGGCAGTCCTGCTGCCAGATAATTTTTTAATTTACCAGGATCAGCAAAGTGAGTAAAGCTTTCTGGGTCCGGTTTATACATGGCTACCGCCACTGCGGATTGCGCTAGCATTTTTTCCACATCCTGATGGCTTTCTACAAAACCACTAAAGATTATCTTCTCTTCAATTTTAAGGGTACCAACTAATTTCTTTAAATCACCTTCGAACTCTCCTGTTCCGATAATCAAAAGCTTAACCCGGGGAATCTTTTTCAAGATAGCGGGCATGGCTTTAATGACCAAATCCATCCCCTGTTTTTTGATCAGATGACCTAGAAAAACAATGGTATATTTATCTTTTTTCGCTATTCCCAGTTTTGGTACTCTTTTATACCAAATCCCCAAAGGTACCACAATTTGAGGAGCGCTTTCTTTAATTTTTATTCCATCATATTTTTCTCTAGCCTCGGCCATATTGGGCGAAACATTCCAAACGACCTTACAATATTTTAAACATATCCTGTCAAAAAAATGATAAAGCCAGTTTAAAATGGGACTCTTAAATCTTTGGGGCATATAATCGATAGTATAAAGAATTACATTGTCCACTTTACCTAAAAATTTAAGCAGTAGTCCTAAAAAAGCCATCATCGAATCTGAACCAATGTAATAATGAAATTTTTTTCTTGACAAAACCCACCAAATGGTATACAAGATATCTCTTATATTTAGAAAAAGTTGGGGCAGTTTGAAACTAATTGTCTGATGTTCTTTTTTTAACTCACCGTTTTGATAGAATCGATAGAATGAATTTTTTTGTTTGGCATAGGCAAAGGGGTGGCCAATAAACAAAACTGAATTTACTCTGGTTTTTAAAAATTCCTCCAAATCAAGGGCTGGACCGGTAACAAAAATGTGAGAAGCTATGATGAAATTAAGACCCTTAAGCTGCTTTCGTAAGTTGCTGTTCATACCATTTAATAGTCCTTTCCAGTCCTTCCCTAAAAGGAGTTCTCGCCGTAAAGCCCAGTTTAATTGCCGCTTTTGAAACATCCAGCATTCTTCTGGGTTGACCATCCGGTTTTGAAGAATCGTAGACGATCTCACCGCTGTATCCCACTATTTCACCTATTAGGCTAACTAATTGCCCAATTGATATTTCAAAACCAGCCCCAATATTAATAGGATCCACCTGATCATACCTCTCGGTAGCCAAAAGTAATGCTCTAGCGGCGTCTTCCACATATAAAAACTCTCGTGTAGCTTTTCCTGTTCCCCAAATTTCTACTTTAGGGAAATGGCTATTTTTAGCTTCTATGAATTTTCTAATTAAGGCGGGAATAACATGTGAATCCTCTGGATCAAAATTATCTCCAGGTCCATACAAGTTTACCAACATTGGGTGGATGGAACAAAAACCATATTGTTTCAGATAAGCTCCTCCTTGGACTAATAGCATTTTTTTGGCCAAACCATATGGGGCGTTAGTTTCCTCCGGATACCCATTCCATAAATCTTCTTCTTGAAAAGGAACCGGAGTATCTTTGGGGTATTCACAAATGGTACCGACTGCCACCAATTTTCTCACTCCAGCTAATCTTGCTGCTTCCATCAGTTGAGTACCCATTATTAGGTTCTCATAAAAAAGTGTTCCTGGCTGCCTTTGATTCTTACCTATCCCACCCACATTGGCTGCCAGATGAATTACCACATCAGCCCCTTTAACAACCCCTTGACATACTTCCCATCTTTTTAAATCATAAGTTTTTGATCTGGGGACAAAAATTTGATCTTCTCCTACCCCAATTTGTCTTAATCTTTCTACCACATGAGCGCCCAAAAAACCTGCTCCTCCTGTCACCACAATTTTTTCACACTCCACTAAATTGATCATGAAATCTATTATATCAAATGGTTAAACATTTTAAATAATTTTCTCATAAAATGTACCGGCCCAACAGCACTGATATAACCTGCCACAGCCCAAATAGTTTCCAAAGTTCTGGTAAATACAAAGCATATCCCGATAATGGGATTTAATAAAAATTTCCTCCAATGTTTTAAATATGCTTTTCTAAATAGAATTGTTCCCTGCTTGCTGATTAACTCCGGATGTTTATCCGCATATATTGCTCCTTTTTTGGCATAATAAAACTTCTTTTGCAAAAGTTTTGCTAAAGTTAATCCTTCTTCGTGATGCAAAATATACGATTTAATTCTACCAACTTTATTCGTAGAAAAGCTTTGCTTATGTTTTGCTTTTATTCTATAAAACAGATCATAATCTTCCGGTCCTGTTAAGCTCTCATCAAAACCTTTGGATTTTTTAAAAACACCTCTGCTATAAAATCTGGCCAGTTCTACCGATTCATCGCCTTCATACATCTCCCTTTCAAATCTGCGGATATCTTGCATTAAACCCTTACCGACGGTTTTTTCCGGAATAATGATAGCCGAACCCAACCCTTGATCAGCTAAAGTCACACATGCTCCCACCACATCGGGCGCAAGCTCCATATCAGCATCTAAAAATAATAAATACTTACCCTTAGCTAACTTTGCTCCAAAATTCCTTTGGGCTGATCGCTCCGGTCCAAACTTAAAAACTTTTTGGGTGTATTTTTTGGCTACAGCGATTGTTGAATCAGTCGAATGATTATCAACCACAATAATTTCTAAATCTTTAAAAGTTTGATTTTTAATACTTTGCAAAAGTTTACCCAAAGTTGTTCCGGAATTTTTGGTAGTCACCACCACTGACATTTTAGGAGCCATAACTTGTAAGATGGTAGCACAGTAGCGTATAATTTGCACTAAATGAGACCATTTTTATCATTTGTCATTCCTGTTAAAAATGAGGAAAAATCAATAGAGCAACTTTCTGGGGAAATTAGAGATGTTTGTCAAAAAATTAAAAAAAGTTATGAGCTGATTTTTATTGATGACGGTTCTACAGATCAAAGTTTTAAAATTATTAAAAAAATTGCCAGGAAAAATAAAAACATCAAGGCTTTAAACTTAAGGGGAAATTTTGGCAAATCAATAGCTTTATCTATTGGTTTTTCCAAAATCCGAGGTGAGATAGTTTTTACACTAGATGGTGATTTACAGGATAATCCAAAAGAGATTCCTAAATTCTTAGAAAAAATAAACTCTGGTTACGATCTTGTTTCTGGCTGGAAGAAAGTTAGGCATGATCCGACTTTTAGTAAAGTACTACCATCAAGGGTGATAAATTTTTTGGCCAGATTTTTAACTGGAATACAAATTCATGATACTAATTGTGGATTTAAAGCATATAAAAGAGCGGTTTTGCAAAATTTAAATTTATATGGTGAGCTTTACAGATTTATTCCCATTATTGCTGCTAAGCAGAATTACAGAGTAGGTGAGGTTGAAGTAGAACATCGTCAACGTAAATATGGCAAAACAAAATTTGGTTGGGAAAGAGGTGTCAAAGGAATTCTAGATTTAATCACTATTGTCTTTCTCACAGGTTATGTCACCAGGCCAGGACATTTTTTTGGCACTTTAGGAATACTATCTTTTTTTGCAGGGTTTCTGATCGGAGTGTATATCTTCTATCTTCGTATTACCACGGGCACTATTCAATATCGACATCCCCTGCTTTTTTTGGGGATGTTACTGATGATTATTGGAGTACAGCTTATATCAACCGGCCTTTTGGCAGAAATGATGGTTTATTCAAAAGAGAAGTTTGATTATGCTGAAAAAATCCAAGAAACTGTAGGGCTAAAAGCCAAAAACTCTTAAATCGGGATTTATTAAAATACAAGAGTTTTCCATTTGCGTATCAAGAAAAATAAATCGAGCAGATTTGGCAGCAAAAAGAAAAACAAAAGTATTTTTATCTTGACCTAACCATGAAACTGGTATCTGTGGATAATCGATTGTTTCAGATTGCTGGACCCAATTTTTACCATCAGTTGACAATCTGATGTATCCACCTTTTTGTTTTTGACAATTTCTTTCATTGTGTTGAATTTCTAGTCTAGTCAATAATATTTTTCTACCTATATCAATATTTAAAATATTTTTTTCTACCCTAAAACTTAAAATGTTAAATTTCTTTTCTTCCTCAAAATTAACCTTTAAATATTTCAGGTCGTTCTTCCAGATTTTTAGCAGTGGCACTCCCAGAACCTTAACTTCATACAAGGGAAATAAATAACTGTCATAATAATCATAAGCAAACCAATTGTTGGGTCCCCAGTTGTGAGACATCTCCATGACATATTCCCCTTGCATTCTGGGTCCACTTAAATGAGCATTAGAAAAATCTATATCGGACCGCAGTTTTATCCTTGGTACATTCACCATATTAACAATGGGTAGTGCTAATTCGGCTTGTGGTTCGGCATTTTGATTTAACCAATTGACACCTTGTAAATAGACATTACCATAGCTGTTCCCCCAATACGGAATGTTTTTTTCTTTCGCACCAGCAAGACCACTAACTAGCTGGTTAAAATAGACATTCTCGTTGGGATGAAGTCTTGCAACCTCCCAAATAATAAAGCCAAATACCAATAAAAATATTGCCAAGACTCCTGTTTTGTAAATATGATTTTTGGCTATTTGAAATAATAATTTTGCTCCCAATCCTGCAAGCACAGCCATGGCAGGAATAAATTCCATGATATGTCTTACGCCACTGTGAATGGTGGTACCAGGTAGAGAAACCCTAAGAATTGGCACTAGCAACCAAAGTAGTATCAAAAGATAAACTAACTCTTTCTTCCACAATCTTTTAAATGCAAAAATAAAACCTATGAATCCCAAAACAAGGATCGGTAGGGGAGTTGTAATTAAAATCCAAAAAACAGGGAATAAATTAAATCCCTTAAAAATAAAGCTATTTAGCTCACCAGTAGGAGTTGTGCCAGCTTCTTTATAAAATTGCAAAACAGACCAGAGATGTTTAATAGGCTCATTCCAAAGATATGGCCAAAAAGCATAAAGTATGAGTAAAACGATGGCAGGATAAAAGATTAAAATGATTAATAATTTTTTATCCTTTATCAACTGCTTTGGGGCTGACATAATATGTAATATTAACCAAGGAATTATAATAAAAGGTAAAAATAGGGCATTAAATTTAGTACCCAGGGCCAAACCTGCTAAAATGGCAGATAAAATCATTATTTTCCATCTTTTTTTGACAATACCAAAATAAAAAGTAATAATGGTTAAACCAAAAAGGGCTGTCTCCACGGGATCTTTAACATTAAAGTGTGATTCTGCAAAAAATAAAGGGTAAAAGGATAGAGAAAAAGATGCCACCA
This sequence comes from uncultured Gammaproteobacteria bacterium, assembly GCA_964394855.1. Taxonomy (GTDB): domain Bacteria; phylum Patescibacteriota; class Microgenomatia; order Daviesbacterales; family UBA10151; genus CAYMZD01. Next base: position 122,941 of record CAYMZD010000003.1, read on the forward strand.
ATGATGCTAATAATCCAAAATTCAAATAAACAAAGATACTTAAACCTAAAATTAATAAAAAAGCAGCTGTGACTTCAAATAAATGAAAAGCTTCAATATCACCAAGTATGCCTAACCTTTGATAAAAAATATGATTAAAAAAAGCAGCCAGAATATCGTTAATGGGAGGGTGTCCGAAACCGTCAAATCTGGCGAAATATTCGAAGTTAAAAACATCTGATTGAAAATAACTTCTTCTATATGATGGGTCAGGGGCAATCGTACTGCTTTTAGAATTCAAATAAAGTTCATCTTCTCCCTCTCTTCCCATAAAATCAGATGAGCCTTTTAATTTTGGGTATTGAGGTAAGTTTAAATAATTTTTTTCTCCAGATAAAAAATAATGAAGATAAGCATACCCCCTATTAAAGTGAAACGGTTCATCCCAGTTAATTCCATAGTTGGATAGGGTAGCAACCGCTATAACAAAGTATGTGAGTGGTACGCTTAATATTAATAAAAAAGTAGGTATATACTTTTTCATCGACTCATTATATATCATTTAGACAGTGTGATAAAATTGCTATCATGATAAAACTTGAAGAAAAAGTTAAGCGGTGTTATGAATCTGTACCTTTTCCTGATACATTAAGGCCATCTAGCGATTTTAATCAAACCCTCAATCATATTGTTTATTGGATAGACCTTAATTTAAATTTTCTATCTAAAGGATTAAGGTATACTAAACCTAAAACAATTTTATGTGCCGGTTGCGGCACAGGAGAAGAAGCTATTGCCTTATCAAAAATTTTTCCCAAGTCCAATATAGATGCAATTGATATCTCTAAAAACTCCCTCTCTATAGCCAAACAAAATATTGGAAAAGCAAAAATAAAAAATATCACCTTAATACAATCATCCATCATTCTGGATTTACCAAAGTTTAATAAAAAATATGATCTCATTTATAGTGCTGGGGTAATACATCATTTATCAAATCCTAAGCTTGGTTTTAAAATTTTAACCAATAAATTAAAAAAAGAGGGGAAAATGGTCATTATGTTATATAACTCTTATGGTCTTTTCTTTTATAAATGTCAGTTGTGGTTATTAAAATTATTGGCAGGAGGTAATTTTAAAAAGCGTTTGACCTTAGTAAAAATATTAGGATTTGGTAGGGGAAAAGATAAAGTCTTTATCTTTGATTCCTATATTAATCCTCAAGTAAAAACTTTTTCCATAGAGAATATTAAAAAATGGGTTAACGAGGAAAAACTTGTTCTTGTCAATATTGTTCCACCATTAGATATTGGTAAAATGATTGAATTCGCCACAGCCGGCCAAGGGTATTTTTTCCGCAGAAAAAAACTTTTATCTACCATTCTATCATTCTTAAAACTATTTTACCCAAAAAAGCGATTTAAAAAAAATGACAAAGAGAAAATAACTTTCCCTCTTTGGAAAACTCTATTTTACCAGATCATATTTCTGCTACTGGGCAAGGGGGAGGTTCAATATTTATTACAACCAAAAAGGCCTAAATAAATTTTTTTATTTAAATCTTTTCAATTTTCTCCTTAAAATCTTTGGCAGAATTTATGTCATGTCGCAAAGCTATCCACCAGCCGGAATCAACCGGTACCTTTTTTTGTATTTCTTCCACAATTTTAATATGTCTTTCAAACATCCCAACTAAACCGTCTTTTTTTGCAGAGATTTTTTTGGTTGTCACAAAATTTGTTAAATTACCAATATGAGTTGAGTATCTCGAGGCAGTAGGTTCAAGTAGATTTATTTGATTACTATTTACCACGAAATAAACTTCTGCTAGCCTCTTTTCTGCCAAGTACTGATAATAATCGGTTTTATCATTATTATTGAATTTAAAAAACAAAATAATTTTTTCCTTTATTTTCTCAAAACCACCCGCTACATGATAAATTTTAATTTCAGGACTAATTACTTGTTGCTCGTCTGCGGCGCTAACTAGTCTGTAATTTATCAAAAATATTAAACAAAAAAATACCAATAATATTTTTCTCACTATCATATGTTAAATCATATCTATTAAACTTATCAAGCTATTCTTTTAATCCTTTGACCATAATTTTTGCTCTTTTAAAAACACAGGGGTTATCCTGTATTGTATTTAGTCTAATCAACCGAGTTGGTTTGGCAGCGAAAAGAAAAACAAAAGTATCATCATCCCAACCGACGGCTTCTGGTGGTACTTGAGGAAAATCTACAGGTTCAATTTCTCGGCTCCAATCAACTCCATTCATGGATAGGCTCATGTAACCTCCTTTTAATTTTTGGCAGTCTTTTATATCATGATCTATAATTAGTCTTGTTAAAAAAACAGTTTTTTTAAGATCTATCAACATTTCGTTGGGATAAATTTTTAACTCATGGGGATAGACCAGCTCCTCCTTAAAACCTTCTTTAGTATGTTGTAAGTCATTTTTCCATATTTTTAATATGGGGACACCATCAACTTTCACCTCATAAACCGGATTAAGATACGTTTCATAATAGGCAAAACTATACCAACTTTTTTGAGGGAAGTCATGGGTTTGTTCCATTTCATATTCCCCCACTCGATTTGGCCCGCTCCAAAATCCGTTATTAAAAAATATATCCGATCTTAAAGATAACCTTGGCAGATTGGCCATGGTAGCAACAGGAAGTCCCAGCTTGGCTTGCGGTTCGGCATTCTCATTTAGCCAATTAACTCCTTGAAGATAGGCATTACCGTAACTATTACCCCAAAATGGAATATTTTTTTCTCTGGCTCCTTTTAATCCTCCAATTAACTGGTTAAAATAAACATTCTCATTTGGGTGAAGCCTGATCAGTTCCCAAACATTAAAAACGGCAAAACTTATCAAAAGAGTAATAATTAAAATTAGAGCTTGGGTAGGAGAGTGAATAATTTTTTTTAATAGTTGCCACAGGGTCAACGCTCCCAGACCTGTCATTATTCCTAAAGGCAAAACAAATTCCATGATATGCCTAATACCCCCATAAATAGCAAAATTAGGCAGAGATACCCTAATAATAGGTACCCACAACCACAAAAGAAGTAGCAGATAAACTGAATTTCTGACAGTAATTAGCTTAGCTAATGAATAAAAAGTTCCTACCAAGGATAGGATTAAAACCGGCAAAGGGGTTGTAGTAACAATCCAAGTAATTGGAAAAAGATTAATTTTATAAAAAATAAAATTCTTAAGTTCCGATGGTGTACCAAGTCCTGAGGATTTATAGAAAGCAATATTTTTTTGGATGTTACCTAAGGGATCTGGCCAAAGATAAGGCCAAAGAATATAAAAAACTAATAAAGTAACTACCGGAAAGAAGAGTAGGCTTAGAAAAAGTTTCTTATTTTTTTTATGAAATTTTAAATTCCCTTGAATAAATATAAGTAAAAGCCAAGGACCCAGGATAAACGGCAAAAATAATATATTAAATTTTATACCCAAGGCCATCCCGGCAAAAATAGCCGCAACAATCATTAACCTCCATCTTTCCTTCACTATTGCATAATAAAATGTAATGATAGTCAGTCCGAAAAACACAGTCTCCGGTGGATCTTTAACATTAAAGTGGGATTCTGCGAAAAATAAAGGATAAGTGGCAATAGCAAATGTAGACACCAAAGAGACAAATAAACCAAATTCAAAGTAGGTAAAAATAGCTACTCCAGCCAATACAAAAAAACTCAATAATATTTCTGCCAGGTGATGAGATTCAACATCGGGCATTATTTTCAAATTCTGGTAAAAAATGCGGTTAGTTAATGCCGCCAGAATACCACCTAATGGAGGATGACCATCTTCTTTTTGAATGACCTCATTAAACGATACTGCATCATGTTGAAAAAAACTACGCCTTAACTGCAAATTACTATCTGCATTTTTCTTGGTAACTCTTTCATAAGTTTGGTCATTTCCTAAAAAATCAGTAGTATCCGAAGGACTGGGAGGAGAAATCTGGCAATCACTAGATAGTGGTGCTTGTTGACATCTCTTTTGATTAGCTCTGGGGTAGGGGGGTAAGTCTTTGTAATCTTTGTTACCTGTTAAAAAAAAGTGAAGATATGCTTGACCTCTGTAAAAATGAAAAGGCTCATCAGAATTAAAACCATAGTGGGGTAAGGTTATTACTCCTATAACAAGAAATAATATGGGGATTACTAAGCTTAATTTCCATGACCCGCTTGCTTTAAGCATGTATATAATATTACAATATCTTAAAACTTTTTAGTATGAGTATTAAACAGTGGTGGGATAAATTTACTGATTACTTTTCCCTCTTGCCTATTCATCCCCAGTATTTTTTAAAGAAATATAACTACACTGCAGTGGAATTTGCCATAAAGTATGCCAAAGGTATTTTACTAGACATTGGTTGTGGCAGGATGCCATATAAAAAAATTTTGATTAAAAGAACAGAAAAATATATTGGTTTAGATAATCCCACTACCTCCAAAATGTATCATGGAACTGATAAACCAGATATCTTTGCGGATGCTACTAATATACCTCTACCTGATCAATCATGCGATACCATACTTTCTTTCCAAGTTTTAGAACACTTACCAGATCCATTAATAGCTCTAAGAGAAATACAAAGACTTCTTAAACCACGTGGCATACTGATTTTATCTACCGTCCAATCTTATCCTTTACATGATGAACCGTATGATTTCTATCGCTACACTAAATATGGTCTTAAATATTTATTAAAGCAGCAAAATTTTAAAATTATAAAGACTAAAGAGGAGGGTAATATTTTTGTATTACTTAATCAAAACTTTAATGTCTATTTAATGCTCATCCTCAAAAATTTAATTAGCCAAAAATTTACAAAATTTTTGGCAATTTTGCTCTCTCCGATTTTTCTTATGATAACTACTCTCTCAAATTTAGTAACCCTACCATTAATTAATTTTGATCATAATTCTAAATTCCGTATAATTCATACTTTAGTTATCAGAAAATAAATTTTTATTCTTTTTTACATATAAAAATATAGTTGGGAATTATTTTAATAAATAAATTAAATATATATTTTGGGATGATTTTTAAAATTGGTTCATATTTTAAAAGTGATACAAAATTATATTTTTTAGGGTTTTTTAAAATATCAGCTGTTAAATTATAAATTTTAAATTGGTGGAATAACTTTTTCAGTTGCGGATAAGTTAAATAGTAAGCAGGATAATATTCACTTTTAAGGAAGTGTGCTATTTTTATAGCTAAACTAAGTGGTAGGAAGTGTATTAGAGGCAGCCTGCTTTGTCCTTCCAGAAGGGTAAGTTTATTCCTTGCTCCCACAAAACAAATCCCTCCTTTTTTTAGAACCCTATATATTTCTTTTACTAACTGTTCTTGGTCATTAACGAACTCATAGATCTGATTAGCTATGACCACATCAAATTGATTATTTCTAAAATCCAAATTTAGTGAATTCATAACTTTAAAAGTTAAATTATTTTTTTTATATGACTTTTGGGCTAATGTAAGAGCTTTTGCGTCAATATCAATACCTACGACCTTTTTAAATAGAGAGCTCAACATATTGGTAATAACTCCCGTTGAGCAACCAATATCCAAACAGGTTAAATTTTTACATTTTTTCAAGTTGTCTGCTTCCATAAATTGTTGTAAAACACCCGTAATTTGTTGACCAATTACTTGGCGCTCGCTAACTTTGAGCATTTTAGGAACAGTTTGAGTATAACTTGGAGGTTCTGCTCTTTTATTAATAATCTCCTCAAATAACTTTGAGTATTGCCTGCCAATAGCCGGCCAAAAAAATCTATTTAAAACTTCGCTTCTGGCATTTTTACCTAAACTTTCCCTCATTTTTTTAGAGGAAATAAGTTGCGAAAGCGTATAAGCAATTTCTTGAGCATTTTTTTCAGGTATTAAAATCCCACTTTTCCGGTTGTTTATCACTACTCTATATCCCGGGAAGTCTGTTGTTACCACTGGCAAACCACAAGCCATGGCCTCTACTACTGAAACTGACTGATCATCCAGATTTCCTTTTTCGTCTCTGACTGAAGGCAGTATAAAAATATCAGCCATGTTATAGAAATTTTTTAAGTGTTTATAATCTACACTTCCGGGGAGGAAAAAAAATTCAGATAGTTCCTCCTTTTTAATCAGGCCTTCCAGTTCTTCTCTTTGATCGCCCTCACCTACAATTACAAAAATCACTTTTTTGTTTTTTTGTAAAATCTTGGGGGCTGCTTCTATTAAATACCTAAATCCCTTTTTGGCAACTAATCTGCCAACCCCTAAAATAATTATCTTATTATCTGATATACCAAGTTTTTTTCGTAAAACTAATCCATTTTTCAAATCAGGATGAAATTTTTTTGGATCAACTCCATAAATAATAGTAGAAAATTTTTTTCTGTCGGCTCCTAAATTTTCTAAATCTTGTAATAGTTGGGGGCTGTTACTGGTGATGGCTGAAGAAATAAAACTTGCAAAATGAGCACAAAGTTTAAATAAAAAGTTTTTTTGAGCGATATAAACATCAGACCCAGGAAGAGTAGAAACAAGAGGAACTCCTGTCAATAAAGAAACGAAACTTGCCAAAAATCCATTAGGTAAAATCCAGTGGGCACTGATAATATCAATTTTTTCTTTCTTTACAAGTAAAAAAAGATTAAAGATTTCGAAAAGGAAAAAAAGTGGGGCTAAAATATAAACAAGAGGCTTTAACCTCACGTCGTTTTTTAGAGTGTTAGAAAATCCTAAAATGTGTAACTTATTGGGGAAAATGTATTTAAAGGTCCTTAATTTATACGGCCTTTTTATATTTATTTGGAAATCTGTAGAAAATGGTGTTAAAACAAAAACTTCGTTCCCCGCAAAGGTTAATCCTGATGCCAAACCTTCCATAAAAGGAGCGGCACTATCTCCAGGAAATCGAGGAAAGGTATGAGTCAATATGCAAATTTTCATATTGAGATTATATCTTAAAAAGTATTATTGGTGTAATTATTTTAGAAGTTGCAGCAGTTTTTCAATTTGATCATTCATTGCCATAAGTTTTTGCTTTGTTTCTTCATCAGCCTGTTTTTCTAATAGAACGAGGTATTTTTTCGTTTTTTGTAATCTATCAGTCATTTCTATATTTATTGGGGCGGGAGTTTTTTCTTTCCTAGCCTTTTCTATATTAACTCCAGCTTCATTTAGTTGCTTTAACCCCTTATCAATAGTTTTTAATGCTGGACCTTTTTTATTTTCCTTCAATAACTTCTCTACTTCAAAAAGCCTTTTGGTGACAAGAGTAGTTTGATAATTTGCTTTTTGTCCTGCCCCAAAGACAATCCACCCCCTGGCATTTTCTTTTAATTCTTTCAAAAAATATAGTGGATCCTCTATTGTTTTACCTGCCGCCAAAGGCCAAAAAACGGCATTGGGATTAAACTCCCCTTCTTCAGAAATATTTTCTTGGGCCAGGGCAAAATTAGCTGAAAAAGCAGCAATAATGGTGACAAGAAAAAGTAATACAGTTATAAAAAGGGGGTTAATTTTCACCATTCTTAATGATTATAACGTCCTTCAAAAGATGAGTCAAGTAGTTTATCTAAGATCAGCAAGACAAACCCCAAAACAAAGACCTCTACCAGCAGGAGTACCACTCTAAATATGATTGCTATAATACCTGCTATTCCAAAAGGAATGTAAGATGAAAGTAGTGTCGCTATTGAGGCTTCTTGAACTCCTAATCCGGAAGGGGCAAAAACTGTTAAGTAACCTAAAATCCAAGATGTTGTAAAAATTCCTATAAAAATAAATAAGAAAGTCATAGGTAAGTTGGCAATACTATTTGCCAGAATAAGCAGGGTTAATCCAGCAAAAAAATATTGCATAAATATTGTTAAAAATAAAAAGGGGACTACTCTAAGCGATATCTTTAGTGATTTTAAAATCTTAAATTTTTTACTTACTTCAAGTTTACCAAATATATAAATGAAAAGCGGTATCATTGCCAAAATAGCGAGCATCCAAATTAATTTGTCTACTGGTATTATTGAGGGGGTGGATAAAAAGAATATCATTATTATGAGTGCACCAGTGGCCAAATTAAAAATCGCTTCTAATAAAACGGCTGTAGTCGCTTCAACCTTACTGACACCATGCTGACCCAAAAGATAAATCCTACTTGGATATTGCCAAAATCCTCCTGGCAAGAAACGGGCCGCATTTGATATTAACCAAAGCCTTAAATTTTTTTTAAAAGCTATTTTTATACCAACGGTTTTTGTAATTAAATGCCAAGTTAAAACATTAAAAAAATAAATCGGCAAAGCTATTATCATAGTTAATATCAAATTAATTACATTCAGGTTTAAAATGTGAAATTTAATTTGATCCCATTCTCCAAATATGCGGGATGCCAATAAAATAAAAATTAAGCTAACAAAGAATAATGAAAATAATTTTTTAAAATTCATTGATGATATTTTTAATTAATTGGCTACTTAAATCTATAGAGCGTCTCCAAGAAAAACGATTACTCCATTTAATTGCCTGGTTTTTCATCTTTTCATATTTTTTTTCATCTTGCAAGATAGATAAAACTTGTTCTGCTAGTTTCTCTGGAGTATGAACCTGGCACAATATACCACTGTAATCATTTTTGATGGAATCTACCAAACCCGCTGATTCATATGCTACCACCGGTACTCCACATGCATTAGCTTCTATATTAACCAGTCCCCAGCCTTCATGGGCAGATGGATTAATTAAGATATGTGCTTTTGACAGGAGTTTAAACTTTTTCTCCTGGGAAACAAAACCCCAAAATTTAATTTTATGACTTAATTTTAACTTTCTAACAAGCTCTTTAATTTGGTGACCATATTTTTCTGTTTCTGGTTTTCCGATAACCCAAAAAATAAAATTCCCTTTTTGATGAAGGATAGAAAAACATTTGATAGCATCTTCAATACCCTTATCCTTTGACAAAATTCCCAAATAAACTATTGTTTTAACTTTTGACTTTTTCCTTTTAACTTTTAACTTCTTAATAACTACTCCATGAGGAACAACTGTAATATTCTTCTTGGGGATGCCAAATTTAGCCACATCCTCTTTTGCAGAGTGAGATCCTGTCATAAAATGAACTTTTCTATAAAATAAAAAAACCAGTGGTTCTCCCAAATAACCAATTACTCCTATTATCCAGTTTAGGGGCTTGGGAAGTGGATTTAAAAACCAAACCGCCTTGGCCACTTCTTGAATAACTGCCAATTTTGGCTTTCTCACATAAAGTGGAGTTAAAAATGGCAAACCATGAAACTGATCTACCACCAAATCAAATTTTTTTCTATTCCTTAAATAATAAAAAAAACCAGCCAACTGAACACCCAGATATTGATAGCCTTGTCGCACAATATCTATACCATCTATCCCCTCCTCTGTTACTAAATTATTTAATCGGGAAGAAAAAAGAGTCACCTTGTGACCTACCTTCACCCACCCCTTCATATGTTCGTGCATCACCTGTTCCGCCCCCCCTGCCAATGGATGGCGGGGGTCTCTCCAGGAAAAGACAAGGATGTTCATATCGAGGAAAAAAGGCGCGCGACAATCTCGGTTTTACCTTTTTCCAGCGCGTGATTCCACCAAAAAATTGCTACCCCCGTAGATGGTTCTTTTTTAGCTTCATTAAATGCTTTTGTGATTTCTTCTTCTGTCATTAAATCCGGCAAATCATCCGGCATATCTTTAATTTGAATAATAGGCAAAACCGGCTTACCAGTACTATTTACCATCCAATCAACATATTCCGAAATATAGGAAATATTTTTTTTGAGCATCCGATGATAAAGCATGGGAGAAAAAAAATCAAAGACTTGGGAAAGTGCTACATAATCTAAACCCAATGCTTTTTGTAAACTTGGTGCATCTTTAAAGGCTACTGCAAAAAGACCCATTTTTGCTCTACCTGCTATTTCTGAATTTAGCTCTTTTGATAGATTCAATATTGCTTCTTCTCTATCTACATTTTGGCAATATTGACAAGCTGGATGTGCCATCGACACATCTTCATCCTTTACATCAGTACAATCCCCACCAAAGCGAAGAAAATCAAACCAAATCTCTTTTGGATTAAATTCCAAAGCTTTTCTGACTTTTTCTATCAAATTTTGTTTGACAGATTTATCAAGTGGGCAATCATCTTTATTAATAGAGGATATGGAAGTAGCTAAATCACAACCTAAATTTTGTAATTTCTGCCAAATTTCTTGATTTAGCCCCTCTAAAGTTATAATTAAATGATTAGCTCCGCTTTCTTTAATTCCCTCTAATCTGGTAGGATCTACAAAGATAGATTTAATCACTTAAGTTATTATAATATATTACCCCCCAATAATTCCCCTTAAGGCGGTGTAGGGGTGGGTTTTAAAAGCGCGCCATAAATAAACCGGCGCCACTAAATGCCCCGATCTTAAATGTCCCAAAAACAATCCGTAGTAGGCATCAGCCAAACCTTTGGGATAGGGTGCACTTTCACGCCTGATCCTGGCTGCTTCACGAAAACGGTCTAAGGCTTCATCTAATGAACCACCACGGAGTCTTCTCTCTCCCAATAAAAGATGCTGATGAGCTAAGGGGCCAAGGTTAGCTGGATTAGCTTCTAACTGTTTGCTGGAAAATTCTCCTGCCTCTTGAATATGTTTATCAGCGCCCCCTATATCACCTTGCCTCATGAAACATCTGGCTACCCAAGCATGGCCTAAGGCCAATTTGCCATTTCTGTTGGGATCATCTATACCTTCATCCATCCCCAGTGCTTCTTGAAAGTGTCTGATGGCCCGAGATAAGTTTCTCTCTTGCCTTACCCCCATGACTGCCAAGCCATATTCTGCCCGACCAATAAAATGTTTTGTGGTAGAATTTAGTTCTTTTATTTTGATAGTCCAATCCCTTTGAGGAAAAGAGGAAAGCTCTCTCTCGGCATCTTGGAAATGAGATATCGATTCAAAATAACCTAACTCATAATCAGCTAACCAACCTAATTTTTCTTCTCTTCTGGCCATTAACAACACCCTCTCTTGAGGTAATAATTCTAACTTAGTTAATTGACCAAACTCTGTATTTAAAGTTTCCCTTGCCTGCCTAAATGCTCCTAAATTGATAAGTTGTTGAATAAATTCAAAGAAAGCCTCTCCCCTAGTTTCTGCATCTAGAACGGGATTTTGATATGTGGAAAAACAATGGATGGCTGCTTGATGAAAATCGTGCCGTCCTTCCCAATCTTTGGCTGTTTCTATACCCGCTCCATCTACTTTATATAAACGGACTGAAGGACTAGCTTTCTCTAAAACACTCCTTGCCACCCAATGAATAAAACTGGCTTTAGCTTCTGCTAACATTTGGCAGTATTTTACCCTAGACTACCCGAAATTGCAAATTATGAGCCTTATCATAACTTCGCAAAATTTTTAATCTATAAAATACCTTTAAAGTATCCCAAGCCATCTTCAGTGAAGTATTCCATTTCACTCTGGTAGCACTTTTACTAAAAGTTACCTCAATGGGGGCTTCATAAATTCTTTTAAAGCCTAAATGTTTTGCCACCAATAACATCTCAATATCCATGGCATAAGTATCTATCAGTAACCTTGGTAAAATTTTTTGTATGACTTTCCTTTTAAAAATTTTAATCCCCGATTGGGTATCAGTCAGTGGAAGACCAAATAAAAACTTTACCCCAAAATGATAACCAATACTTAAAATGTGTCTTAAAAAGGGATAATTTACTCTGGAAACCGGATGTCTTTTGGAACCAACAATAATATCGGCATTATACCATTCCATATGAGATAAAAGCATCATCACACCCTTGGGAGAAATATCACGACCGGCATCTAAAAAGGAAATTAAATCTCCTTTGGCTTTTTGCATCCCGTATCTGACGGCAAAACCCTTACCTTTATTCTCCGGGTAGAATAAAATTTTAATTTTCCTGGATTTTATTTTTTGGGTTTCTTTTAAAGTTTTGTCAACTATCCCATCTACAACACAAATAATCTCAAAGCTTACCCCCTTTAAACCTATCTTTAAAACTTTTTCAATATTAAGAAGGTCTCTTCGAATTGTCTTTTCCTGTTTGTAGGCTGGGACCACCACCGATAATAACATAGGCGAAGTATACACAAAGTGTACCCAGCAGTAAAGCTGCTGTCAAAATATTTATTTTTAATACTTCCAGGATAGAACTGTGCCTCAAATATAAAAGTATTGCTTGCATCGAAGCTGCAAAAACAAAAATGAAAACAACCTTAGGTTTGTCAATTGATAGAAAAAATTGTATGAAAAGCAAAGAAAGCGATAAAAGTGCCATGAATATGCCAAAAAGCCATAGCATGGGTGCACCTTGCAGAAACTCACTGCCATAAAGAATATTAATAAAGACCTGCGGTAGAAAATAATAAAATACAATTAAAGTTAGCGAAATTACTAATGTCAGAATTAAGCTAAAAAAGAATATTTTTTTTACCGACCGACCTTCTGAAAATTTCTTTGCTACAAAGGGGAACATCACCTGTAAGATTGGCGTTGAACCGAAAAAAATTATTCTCCCTAAAACAGATAGTGATGCATAAATACCTGCTTCTTGAGAAGATAAAAAATGCTTAACCAGGATTAAATCAGTAGAATACATGGAATTTAGCGCCAATCCCTGTAAAAGCACCGGAAATGAATATTTCGCCACAGGTAAAACTCTAGGCATTTTTTGCCTATTGCCTTCAAGATATGGAGCTAAAGAAATTCTGGTTATTAAAAAAACAAAAACAGCAGATAAAATTAAACTTACCACCGCCCCAAAAACTGCCCACCCCCAAAGAATAAATAAAACTGTCAAGGTAATTTTTAAAACTGCCTCCGAGATATAACTTATGGATAGAGTTTTAAATTTTAAAAGTCCTTGTAAAATTGAGCGGTGGATATAAATAATGGAAAAAAAGAATATAAAAATAGGCAAAATATAAATTGATATTTTAGGGTTAATATTTAAAAAATTAGCAATTAAGGGAGACAGTACCAGGAAAAGTACTGTTAGGAAGCCGGCCAACATTAAACCCCAAAAGTGAAACCATTTAACGAAATTGGCAGTCGTATTTAATCTTTTTTGTTGAGCTATAAATTTTACAATAGTTAAACCTAAGGCCAGTTGGACAATGCCGAAATATGTTATGACAGATATAATTGCAGCTAAATCACCATATAAAGCTTTACCCAATAATCTTCCTGCTAAAAAATGATAAATAAATTGACCCAAATTATAAAAATTACTTCCCAAAAGCATAATAAAGCTGTTCGTTAAAAATTGGTTACGAAATAAGTTTGAAATTTTTTTCATGATACCCAATACCCCCTGATAAACATCATCGTTTCAAATCCTAACCATATAATTAAACTACTAAAAATTAATATTTTTAACCACAGAGAAAATCTATTCATCATTATAGCCAAACTCAAGAAACTGGGAAAAAGAATCAATACATATCTGGGAACGGAGGAAAAACTTCCCTGAATGGTTGGCAGTAAGAAACTAACTAAAGCAAAAATAAGATACGAGAGACGAATTTTTTGAAAAAATCCGTAAATTGGCAAAATAAAAAAAACTACTCCTACCACAAACTCCAACAATATGGTTGAATAAATAGGATTATAAAAATCAGTGGTAGTTAGCATTTTGATATATCTTAGATAAACTTGAGGTAAAAGCGTCAACCCTCCCTGATGTTGCTCTCCCACTATTTTTTGCAAATGATAAAAAGCCAATGGATCACCTGTTATCATCCATTGATAAACCATGTAAGATAACAAGCCAATGGGAATAATAAATATCCAAAAAAATTTTTTAATAGGGATTTTTTGTTGCCATAGTTCTATTAGATATGAAGGTAAAAGTATTAAGCCAAAAATTCTGGTGGCAGAAGAAATTGCTCCAAATACAGAGGATAGGAAAAAATTGTTTTGCCTTAAAAAATAAAAGCTGCTAACCATCAAGAGCAAAAAAAATGATTCATTATAGAGGGACCCAAAATAAAACGAGGTGGGAAAGATAAAAATTAAGATAATTGTAAGACGTGCCACCTGCTCTGAATAATCTAATAAAATTAATTTATAAAGAATAAAAAGAGCCACTAAAAATGACAGATTAGAAATAACTAATCCTGCCACTACTAAATTTAATTGATTTATATCTACTAGAGAGGCTAAAAATCTCATTAACATTGGATAAACCGGAAAAAATGCTTGCTCCAACCCCCTATAACCAATTTGGGCAATAGAGAGATAGTGCTCCCCATCAAAATTTCCCCAAGCAAAAAGCCAAGGAAAATTTAAGTAATTTTCATAACCCCCACCCAAAAAATTTTTACCAGCAAGAGGGAAAAACACTAGTGCCACCAATAACACCAAAAATAAATAAACTCTCCAGATAAAAAATAATAAAATTATAAATTTAAGTTTTTTATTTTTCACAAATATTTTTATAAACTTCCACTGTTTCATCGGTTGTTTTTTCCCAAGAAAATATCTCTGCTTGTAAAATTCCCAATTTAGATAATTTATTTCTTAAAGAAGCATCCTCCAATAGTCTACTTAATAATTCGAAAAATTGCTCGGGATTTTGGGGATTAAAATATAAAGCAGCATCCCCCCCCACCTCCTTTAAACTACCGGTGTTAGAGGAGATAACAGGACAACCACACCTCATAGCTTCTAGAATTGGCAAACCAAATCCTTCATAAAGAGAAGGTTGGACATAAACAGTAGCTAAATTATAAAATCCCACCAAATCATCCGCTGGTACTTGACCAGGCATTAAAATTTTCTCTCTTAGTTTAAATTTATCAATTTTGTAGAAAACCTGTCTTAAGCTATCTAATTCTGGATGGATAATATTATCAATTTTTTTCAAAAATACTCCTCCGACCAAAACTAACCTCATCTCTCCAAAACTACTCCCTAATTTTTTAAAACAATCTATTAAGAAAGGTAGATTTTTAACGAAATTTGCATCGCCAACATAAAGTAAAAATTTTTTTGGCAATTTGTATTTTTTTTGAACTCTCAATTTTTCTGAATCTGAAAGAAGTTTAAAATTTTCATCTGCAGCCAAGGGGATCACCTGCACTTTTTCCCCAGAAATCTTCAAAGTCTTCACAATATCGGATTTTGAAATTTTAGAATCTGTTATGATGGCTTTACAACTTTTTAATGCTAGTCTTTGCAAGAAAAAATTTAATTTGCCCTTGATCCCAATAGGATATGCCTGTTGAAACAGTAGCGGAATAACATCATGAACTGTCACCACTGTGGGAAACTTTTTTCTAATAGGCAGTGTGTGGAAAAATAAATCAAACCAAGGAAAGTGCATAACATCTACCTCTTTAATTTCGGAGGTTTTATCAAATTCTAAAACCTCCACATCAGTTCTTTTTTTAAGCTGCTCTAGCAAATTTCTAGTATAAGCACCTATACCCCTTGCTTGATGTGCTGTATTAAGTGGAAATGTATTTATGGCAACTTTCATCATTTTTTAAGATATCTAAAGTAAGCCCTGGGAAATCTCAAAGATGAAAAAAGCGAGAAAATAATTCCTTGAAACCCATCTAATATACCTTTGTGTCTCATTTGAGTCCATAAAAACCACCACAATGGTTTAATCAGAAAATAATTTATCAGTTGAGACAAATTTTTATCTACCCTTTGATCTTTAAGTTCGGCTGCGATTAAATCAATGTAACGACTGTTTCTTTCTAAGTAACGCCCAAAAGTGGGATCAGCTATATGTAATAAGTCACTTGCTAACCATCCTACACGTCCTTCGACTGCAATTTGTTCATGAACGCTTTTACAAGGAAAATATGCTTTATTTTTTTTAACTAATCTAATTACTCCATCCGGATAAACTCCACCATATCTTAGAAATTTTCCCAAAAAAAAGTTCAGTCTGGGAATAAAAAATGCATCATAAGAACCATTATCTTTACCTATTTTCCCATCTCTTTTTTCTATTAAGCTCTGATGCCGCAGGAAAAGCTTTCTGTTTTTCAAAGATTGTTGATATTTTTCTAACTGCTCATCATCCATCTGAGTCACATTCATAATTTCCATTGCCAATTTGCGACTTACTCTTTCGTCTGCATCCAATTGTAATATCCACTGATTGCTGGCTAAATCCAAGGCTATCTGTTTATTGATATGAAATATGGCAGGATTATCTCTAACCTCTATCTTGGCCCCAAATCGTTTAGCAACCTCTACTGTCTGATCGCTAGATGACCCATCCACAATGACAATTTCATCAGCTAAACCAGCTACTGATTTTAAACAATCACCAATATTTTTTTCTTCATTAAAAGTGGCTAAAACCACTGAAAGTTTCTTCATGTTCCTAAAATTAAAAATGCTGGCTGACCATTGGGGAAGTCAACTCTGTCCATTATTTTAACATCTTTGGGGATTTCATCCTCTGTTCCTATAAATAAGGTGTCCTTTTGGTTTTTGATTTCTTCTGGATCAATTTTTCTAAACTGATATTTGTCAAAACTTCTCACGGTCCCAAAGTTAAATTTATCTCTAGGGGAAAGCTTGGCTTGTGGTTGATATTTTTTAGGATCATATTTTTTGTAAAACAAAAGTAGAATGTAAGGTTGATCATATCTATCTGTAATTATTATATTATTATAGTGTGGTTCATACTGAACCAACTTAGACACCATTTGCTTAAAACCATATTCGAAGGCTTGAGGATATCTTTCGGGATAATGAATATAATAGCTTTCTAAGTAATGAGTAAATTCAAATACTATTATAATAATTATAAAAATTATAATAGTTATATTAAAAAACCTTTTAAATTCTCTTAATTTTTTTATTACCATCCATAAACCATAACCCATTACCAAAGTCAGGGGTATTACTAAATTCAGCGCTCTTAGGGCGTGTGGTGTTTGAAAAGTTACGCTTGATGCCAAGGGTGCTATTAAAATCCAAAATATTAAAAGCTTGGCGTGGTTAATCTTAAATTTAACTAAAGCAACTAAACCCAAAATTAAGAATAAAGATTCAATCACAAAAAATTGTCCAGTTTCCGGTACTTTATTTCGAATAATAGGATCACCATTTATAAAAAGAAAGTCGGGTTTAAAATGATCCAGGTAATGACCCAAAAAGCTCGGGACATAAGCTGTCAGTTTGTTATGTAAAATTTGATTGGATAAACTATGGAGATCACCATGCTCCCCCCTAAGCTCATCCACTCTTGATACAGGCCCAGCATCTGCCAAAAATGACAGTCCTTCAAATCTGGCACTCCCAGTACCGGACAAAAACTGAAATGCTAGTGGCATGGCGAAAAAAAGCAGTACACCAGTCGATATCAATATTTTCCTTACTCTTAACTTACTAAGTATCAGGGTAAAATCCTGTCTATATAAAGTAAATAAAATAACCAGAAAAACTGGCACTATTAAACGGGGGCTTTGATAGATATACATGGAAACAAGAAATGAGAATAAACTCCACCATAATAAATAAAAATTTGATAGCCCTTTTAGAAAAAGCAAAATTCCTAAAGTTATGAAAAATGTAGCCGCATTTGTCTCCCAGCCACCCCTTGAAAAATGCAGGTGCCAAGGAGAGATGGCTAAAAGCAGACTAGACAAAATCCCCACCCATCTGTTTTTGAAAACTTCTTTGGCTAAAAAATATATTAAAATAACTGTACCAATACCTAAAAGTGCCGAAGGGAGCCTGATGGCCCATTCATCTAAGCCAAGTGTGGCTACAAAGGGGATTACAAAATAAAAGTACAGTCCAGGTTTATAATCCCCAAATGATTTGAAAGTTAAAGGCCAAAAGCTACCATACTCGTCTTTACCTGTTTGCCAAATGGAATAGGCATTATAACCAATAGATGCCTCATCGCCATTAAATCCTGCTGGATATTGATCTAGAGCCCAAAGTCGCAAAACTGCAGCTAAAATTAATATTAAAATAAATAAAATTCTAAATTTCATCTTTTTTAAGTCCTTATAAAGTTTCAACAATCTTTAGCGCCCGCTCGCCATTTAGGAAATTTATCTCTTTTAAAACTTTAAACTCCTTAAATGGTAGTATGTCTTTATCTGGTAATTCTTCTTCCGGACCCACAAACAGAGTATTTTTTAATCCCCTATCTGATGGCCAATAAATGTGGCGAAACTCAATACTATCAATTCTTCTGACAGTTCCCACATCAACAGTTGGTTGATCTAAGATGGCTTGTTTTTGAAATTTTTCAGGAGGATATTTTGAATAAAATAAATAATAAATATAGGGCTGCCCGTAAGAATCACTAATAATCACCTTTTGATATTGATCCATCAAAGGTTTTATTTCCTCTAGCACTTGGCGATATCCATAGAGCCAATATTTTGAATACTCTTTGGGAGCATGAATAAAATATCTATCCAGATAAATTAAAAAGTTCAAAGCGATCACGACCGTAGTTAAAGCCAAAAAGATATAAAACCATTTCCGAGTCAGTTTCTTGGCAAAATTTAATAATAAAAAGAGACCTCCACCTTCCAGGATTGCCAGTGGAACAACCATATTTAAGGCCCGCAGTAAACTAATTAAGTCCCTTGATAAAACAGCTGGCATTGGTGCTAATAAAATCCAGGCGAGTAAAACCTTACCTCCTAATCCACTAAATTTCACAAAATAAACTATTCCCAAGGGAATTAAAACTGCCGAGAAATAATAAAGCGCTCCCAAATCAGGAACCCGATGGCGCTGGGAAGCCTCACCATCTATAAATAACATTTTGGGTGAAAAATAAATTAGGTATCGCTCGGCCAATCCTTTGGTATATGTCCACCACTCTCCATGCAAAACTTGAAATTCAAAACTACTTTTATTTAACCCATCCTCTTTTGAAATATTAGTTATCTCTGCTGGTGAACGTTGATATGCAAAAAGGTTTTGGACCATTAGTCTTGAAGTTTGACCAGTTAAAAATGTACTAAAAAATAAAATTATTAAAAAAATTGTAAATATTGATAGCCCGATAAATCCTTTCCTAAAACTAATTATTAAGAAGGCAACTAAAATTGGTAAAAATACTCTAGATCCTTGATATGTAAAAAGGGCTATTCCCCACACTAGCGCCCCCCAAAGGAACAATTTTTTCTGATTTAGTCCCCTAATAAATAAATAAGTTCCCAATAAATTTAGAAATAAAGCTACATTAGCCTCAAAAGCAGGTCTGGAAAATTGAATATGCCAAGGACTAATAGTTAAAAAAAATGATGAAAAGAGTGCTAAATGTTCATTTTTAAATAATGCTTTTACCAAAAAATAGATTAATGCTACAGTAGCAATACCAAATATAACTGATGGAAGTCTCACAGCAAACTCGTTTAACCCCAAAATGGCCACAAAAGGGACGTCCAGATAAGCATAAACAGCTGGTTTAAAATCCCCAAAAGATTTCAAATTTAGGGGCAAGACTGCCCCATATTCATCTTTACCTGTTTGCCAAATGGAATAGGCATTATAACCTAGCGCAGCTTCATCCCAAGTTAGCCCAGGCGGATTAGATGATAAACTCCAAAATCTTAATATTCCAGCCAAGATAAGAATAACTAATAGAAGATAGTATTGTTTAACAAGCACATCTTTATTGTACCTGGGGAAGTTCCACTATATCAAATGCCGGTTTACCATCTAGGAAGTTGGTAGTTTGGAGAAACTTACTACCACTGGGATAATTCCCCGGGCTTGTTATTAATAAACTATTCATTCTTAAGTTTTCATTCCCGCCTTTGGCGAGGCTCGCCTCTGGCGGCCTAACTCTATTTTTTACTTCCCAATCATTAACAAAATAGTATTTATCAAATCGATCTACCCAATACCAATTTGATTTTGGGTATCTTATTAAATTAGGGTCTTGTTGATATTTGGCCGGGTCATATTGTAAATAAAAAAGTAAAAATTCATGTGGTTCCCCATATTTTTTGGTGATAAAAATTTGATCATACTGACCAGCGTTTTGTTTAATATAATCAGCCACTTCTCTGTAACCATATTGCCAAGCAAATGAATAATTCTGTGGATAAATAAACCAAAAATTATAAAAATAATTTACCAAAGATGTCACTATAATTATTAAAAAAATTGTTAATACAGCCGGTTTGAATTTCGCGGCCCTACCTTTAAACCAGCTCAAAAATATTCCCCATCCCAAAACTGTAATAATAAATACTACTGGCATCATGGTCATGGATCTGACCACCTGGTAGGAATCCCTGGTGATGGCAGCTGGAATTGGTGATAAAATTAGCCAAGTTAAAAGAAATTTTTTATCTGCAGAGTGTTTCTTAAACCCAAGCACCAGCATTAATAAACCTAGATAAAAAAATGGTAGCTCAACAGGGTATATCACCCCAAAATGCGGTACGCTAAACTGATATTGGGTTCCACCTTCTAAACCTAAATAAGTGGGGCTAAAATAACCTAAATAATTAGAGGCAGATTTTGTCAAAAAATAGGTAAATTTATTGTATAAAATTTCTGATAAAGCAGGCGATAAGTTTGATTGCTGGCGCAGTTTGTTTATTTCATTAATCGCCCCCTCATCTAGTATACCTACCCACACTATCCTGGCCGAACCTGTCGGCGATAGTACAACTGGGATTAAGGGCAGAAAGAAAAGAGAAAAAATAAGCAAGCTAGATACTAAAAAGACTTTGCTTTTTTTAATATTTATTCTAAACATAAAGAGTAACAAAATAAAAATTGCTGGAGCTAAAATCCTGGTATTATGATAAGCATAAGCAGAAATTCCAATGCAGAGCAGGCCAAATATTGACCATTTAAAGCCGCTGGATATGCCTTTTAGAAAAAGCCAAACTCCAAGAGAGAGAAAAAGTATTGCCGGGGTAGCCTGCAATACTTGACGGCTGGTTAAAATACCCCAAGGTGAAATAGCAACTAGAAAAGCTGCCAAAAGTGACAATTTAGTGTTTTTTAAAAAATAAGTTACTAATAAATATACAACTATTATCATTAATGAACCAAACAAAGCTGAAGGTAACCTGATAGAGAACTCATTTAATCCAAAAAGCAAAATACCAGGCATTGATAAATACATATATAAAGGAGTGGGATAATCTCCATATGCTCTAAAGTTTGTTATGGGAAGAAGTTGTCCCCATTCATCTTGGCCAGTTTTTAAAATTGAATAGGCATTATATCCATGAGAAACTTCATCCCAATTTAAACTTGGAGGATTTTTATCGAGTCCATAAAATCGAAGTATTACTCCCACTATTAAAATCAAAACTAAAGTTAGCTTTGCTCTACTCATTTTTTCTTGATTTAGCCAATATTAAAAGCAACATAAACGAAAAAAGGGACAGAGCTGATATGGTGTTTCCCACAGTCCTAATTGTGGTGTTTTCAAATTTTAACTTAATTTGCTTTTGTCCTTTATCAAGTCTTAAAGTTATTAACCCTAAATCGTCACTAGGGTATAAATTTACTTTTTTTGATTCCACAAAAGCTGTCCAACCCGGAAAATAAACTATTGGAATCTGCAAAGTTGCATTCTCTGATTGGATATTTATATCATATGTAGCTTTGTTACTTCTTTTTTCAATAAGTTTACCTGATCCGCTCCCAGCAGTTACAATAGGATCGCTTGGAGCCAAGCCAATTGGCAAAACCTTGGCTGTTTTGGGCCAGAAATCGTAGATATGCGCAGAAGATACTTGCCAAATATAAGTGCTACCACTAAATTGATCTTTATCGGAAAACTTAAACCATAAATCCTCGAAGAAAAAGCCGGTATTTAGGGCGATTAAGATCGCAGCAACAACAGCTAAACTTACTACCCTTACCATATCTTTCACCGCCAATATGTATAGTGCTCCTACGCTTACTGCAAACGCAAATACAGCTGATCCTAAAAATCGCCAAGGAAATTGAATATAGGCCATAGCTGGTAGGGTTGTCCATATAAAAGTTGACTTATTATGAGTTAAAAAGAGTGCTATCCATCCTAAAGCAAAAAACACAAAAAATGGAGCCGCACCCTTAAATTTCCTTCTAGCTGTGATTAAAATTAGTATCAGGATGGGTAATATCCATTGAACTTGACCAACCGATAAACTTAATCTATCATCATCTCCCCAAAGAGATGCTCCATAACCCCAATACCTGGAAATTAAAAGTTGCTTTAATGTCGTAAAGTGAACACTGAAGTCGTAGTATCCCTGGGTAGTTTGTCCAACCGAGATTAGATTATTTTCCACTACCACCGGCAAAATATAAAATGCAGTTAGACCAAATGTTAGAAAACCAACTAATACAAATTTGGGGAGCAAATTCCATGCTCGATTTTGAGTTAAAATAAAGATCGCCCAAATTGCTAAAATTATCAGAAACATTAGCGCAGATAGATTATGAGTTAGGATCAGTGCGCCGTATGATAATCCAAAAAATAGCAACGAGGAGAGTCTCTTTTTAAAAACATAATCATTAAAAAAATAGATAACAAGAGGAAAAAAGATGAACGCTAACGCTTCTGGCAAAGCCCCTCTGACAAAAATATCAACTGCTCGATATGGTGCATAAGTGTAAACTAAACTAGAAGCAAGAGCTGCAAAGTTGTTTTTCCACAGCTGCTTACTTAGTAAAAACATGGTTAAAGCGGAAACAACCAAAGAGGCAACAAATAAGGCTTTGATTGAATCTAAAACAGACAGCCCTAAAAGGATAAAAACCTCGCCAAAAGCATACGGAGCTTGGGCATAATAATTAAACACTGGTTGTCCATATTCGAAGGTAGCATCTTGAGCCCACCTGCAGGGAATTTGTAAATCTGCAATACATTTATCATATTCATAAAGTCTAAAAACATGAAAATCATGCATGGAAAAAATCCCAGGACGTAACATCCTCCAAAAAGTAGGAATAATAAGAACTAAAAGGAGCAAAATTATTAAAAATGTTTTGTTTTTAAGTATTTTCTTAAATATCATCTTCACACCTCCAGGGTGTGTTAGGTAGACACCTTGGTATTTTTAGCTTTAAACCATCTCAATGCTAATACTGTAAGCATAGCCCATGAAATTAGACTTAATGTATTTCCCAAAGTCCTTATTGGGGTATTTGTTAATTTGGCAGACACATTATATTCACCTTCTTTTAATTTTATAAGGGGCCTGCCCAGCTCTTTATCTAAATCTTTTTCAGGATTAACCACCACTTCCATACCATTAACAAAATATTTCCAGCCGGGAAAGTAAAAGGTATTTATTTGGAATATCCCATCCTTTTCCATTTTGACTTTATATTCCTGTCTAATACTATTTTTAAACTGTGTTTTTATAACTCCATGACCAGCTATAATTTCCCCATCTCCTTTGGGTGGATCTGGCGGTGGTAATGGTGCCCAAATGGGCAAATAATCAAAAATACCGGAAGTTATCTGCAACCGCCAAAGTTCCCCTGAAAACTTATATGAATCATTAACCCAAGGCCAATGATCTTTCCATTTGAAATAACCAGAATATAGGAATATTGCTCCAAAAATTGTGATCACAATTAAAATTTTGCTGACTTTTTTAAATATTCCCCACCGGAAAAGTATTACTATGGAACCAGCTAAAAATGATGTCCCAAAAATAGACAAAGATAAAAATCTCCAGGGAAACTGCAGAAATTGCAAGCTTGGTATAGCCGACCAAATAAAAGAGGAGTTTTGGTGAGTCATAAAAGTATAAAAGGTGGTTACACCTAGAAACATCAAAAGCATTAGAGAAATAGCTGGTTTTTTCTTGGCCAGATAAAGTGCCACCAAAAGCGATAACAGTGCCAAAATCCAGTGCAAATGCCCTACTTGAAAACTGATATCATCGATAGGTCCAAAACGAGAATCTCCATATCCCCAAAACCTACTAATAAAAAGCTGGTTTAAAGTAGCAAAATGAGCCAGATAATTAAAATAGCCAATCACCAGTGTTTCAAGATGAGCATATTTTTGTTCAAAAATCACTGGCAGTGTAAAAAAAGCTGATAGTCCCACAGCCCATCCCCCACCCACTAACAATTTTCCCAGGCTATGGATATTCTTAACTTTAACCAGCCAAAATAGTGCCCACAAAGCGGCAAATGGCGCAAAAATCATCAACATGGGGTTATGTGATAGCATCAAAAAACCACTAAAAAGAGCTAAAAATGGCACATAAAACCACTTGTTTTCAGTGATAAGTTTATAGATTGCCCAAAAAATTGCTGGAAAAAAGGTTAAAGCCCAAGCCTCATTGATGGCACCCCTAGCATAAATATCAACGCCGTGATAAGGAGCATAAATATAAAAAATACCAGCAATTACCCCACCCCATTTACCCCAAAACTGCTTGGCTAAAAGATACATCAACAGCCCAGAAATAATAAAATTTAAAATTACAAGTATTTTGACTGTGTCATTAAAAGCAATCCCAAGAAAGTGGATGAGCTGCCCAAAATAATAGGGAAGTGGGGGATAATAATTAAATAGGGGATAGCCATAACCATAGCCTAAATCCAAAGACCAACGGCAAGGCACTTGTCCATCCCTAAAACATTTATCCATCACCAACTGCCTCATCATCTGTAAATCATCATGCATGGGAAAATATCCCCCCGCAATACTATCTTTAAAAGCAGGAAAGGATAAAATAATAAGTAAAATTATTGGTAAAAAATAATTTTTAGAACTCAATGGTAAATCGCAGTATCTTATCATTACCACATCTCTTAACATTTTCCAGGGTTCACTAGCAGCCAACTTATTGGATAAATGATACTTCCATAAAACTGGAATTGATACTATCTTATATTCTTTTTTTCTTGCCAAATACAGAATTTCAACATCAAAAGCCCCTTTATAATTTCCTTTCTCTTCTCTTTTAGTAAGCGCCAAATTTTTGAATAACTCCTTTCCGATTCTATTTTTAAATGCCTTAAAACCGCATTGTGTATCTGGTATTCCGGGAAGAGCAATTACTTGCACCAAAAAATTAAAAATTTTACTTCGAAGGTTTTTGTAAAATGACCAACCCTGAATTTGGGTTTTTTTAGCAATAACAATATCTGCTCCATTCTCAATTTCTTTGAAGACATTTTCCACCTGCTGAATTGGAGTAGATTGATCAAAATCACTAAATAAAATGATCTCCCCTCTAGCCTGTTTTACTCCTGCAGAAACTGCTGCTACTTTCCCACCATGAGGGATATCAACCATCTTAAAACCGGAATTTTTTTTAGTAAAATCGTTTAAAAGATTTAGTGTACTATCCATTGAGCCATCATTAACCAAAATCACCTCCCATGAATATTTTTGTTTAGACAAATACTCATTTAATCCATTTAAGGCTCCCCTTTTAAAATTTTGTTCCTCATTATATGCCGGAATAATAACAGAAAGTTTCATCGCTCTTGTTTTGTTGAAATTAATCTATAAATTAGTTTTCCTTTGATATCTTTTACATCCAAGATAGAATCTACATCACTGGGAAAATCTTGTGGTTTAGAAACAATTAAAGCATTTGCTCTTTTGCTATCTTTTTTATTCCAATTGATATCTTCAAAATAATATTTACCCAAATTCCAACTTTCCAGTTGATCAACATAAAATTTACCGGAGCTTTTATACCTTAACCAATCCTTTGAGGCACTTTGAACAATTTTCGGATCTATTTTTCCATAGAACATCACAAAAATCTGGGGCTCGGTAAAGACTTTCGATATTACTATCTCCTCATATTGATTTTGTACTTCATTAATTTTCTGAAAAACTTCGGAATAACCATATCTTAAATTATGCGGTGGCTTTTGGGGTAGCTTGACGATATAAAAATAACCAAATGAAATAAAACTCACTATTAAAATAAATGCCACTGCTACATTTATCTGCATTTCATTAAACCTTATCCACCTGCGATTTATTCTCTCCTTTATTAGATTTATCAAAGAAGCTACTCCCAATCCGGAAATAACAGCCGTTAATGGCAAAAATGTGGGAGCTCTATTGGCATTCATGGAACCTGTGGCTAAAGAGGCGGCCAGGGGTGAGAGTAAAAACCATAAAACTAATAATTTTTTATGCTGCAGTTTTTGGGTAAAAATAACGTAACCAGCAAAGAGCCAAAAAATTAGCTCAATTGGATAAAGTAGCGGGAAATGGGGAAAATTAAGATAGCTTGCATCAGATCTTTGATCGGTAAAAAAGAAGGTTGGCGAAAAGTAAGATAAATAATTATTTAAAAATTGGTTTCCTAAAAAGTAAATTTTGTTATTAAAGATTCTGTCCAGATTTTGTGGTAGGGGAGTCTCGTCTTTATTTTTAAAATATCCCTCTATTACCTTGGAACCAGTAATTCCCACATCAACAGCTCTGGCAGCAGAATTTTGTAGATTAAAAATAATTGGCAAAATAAAAATTAAAATTAAAATTCCAGGGAAAATATTTATTTTTTTAAATAATTTTTGTCTGTAAAAAAATATAACAGCCAAAATAAAAATCGCCATAAAAAATCTAAAAGCATCGTAAGTATAAAGGGTCGCTCCCCAACAAAGTGCTATCCATAGTAGATATTGACCGCTTTTTAACCATTTCAAGAAAAATAGTAACCCTAAGCTAAAAAATAAAATGCCGGCATTGCCTTCAAAGGCGGTCCTTGAAATTTGAATGTGCCACGGAGAAAGCGCCAGAAGCAAACTAGACCAAAAGGCTACTACCTCGTTAAACAATTCCCGCGCCAAAAAGAAAACCATTAGCACTGTCAAAATTCCCAAAATAGCCGCGGGCAATCTAACAGCTTCCACTGTTAACCCCAAAATGGCCACAAAGGGAACAGTTAAATAAGTATAAAGTGGAGGTTTAAAATCCCCAAATCCTCTGGGGAAAAGTGGCAGGACTTCCCCCCATTCATCTTGGCCGGTTTTTAAAATTGAATAGGCAAAATAACCTTGCTGGGCCTCATCTCCAGTAAAACCATTAGGAAACTCTGCCAAAAATAAAATTCTGGTTAAAGAGGCAATTACTAATATGGCAGCTAATAAAAATAATTTTTTCATTTTTGACCAGTTATAAGATAAAAAATTGGTTCATTGGTAGGAGAATAAATAGTTTTTAATAAACTAATATTGGCATTATTTAAAGTTTCAGGATTAGTAATATCGTCCCTAGCAGATGCTACAAATAAGGTTTTTTTATCCAATATGTTTTCAATTGGTCCTTGAGGTTTACCAAAATAATATTTGTCCAGGGAAAAACCACTATAATCATCCACCATAAATTCTTGGTGAAATTTTTTAGGGTCGTATTTTGTCCAAAAAAGAAAGCGAATCAGTGAAGGTTCATATGAATTATTAATTAATACCTTATCGTATCTTTCTTGATTATCTTTCACATATATAAAAGCTTCTTTAAAACCGAAGTGCCAAGCTCTCCAGGACTCTAGAGGATAGTGACTAAAATATCTATGTAAATAAAATGTCAAGTTAAAAATAAAAATTAAAAATAAGGCTAAACTTACACATCTTATTTTGGGTTTGTTTAAATTATTCAATATGTAATCTATTCCTATTGCCACCAGAACCATTAAAGGAACTAGCATTAAGAAATTTCTGGTAGCATGAAATCCTCCATCATAAGTTAAACTGGCAGGTATGGGAGCTATTAAAAGCCATCCTAAAACAAAATTCCTCCTCTTTTTCCCCATCTTTAGTAATAACCATACACCTATCAGTAAAGGCACTAATTCATAAAAATACATCTGGCCCATTTCATGTATTGAATGCCTTGAGTTAGGATCGCCGTTTAAAAAGAGAAATTCCGGAGAAAAAGCCCTCAAATAATTTAGGCTAAAATTTTGCAACCATATAAGAAGCTTATTATGAAAAAATCTTTGCATTTCCAAAGGTAAACGTTCTGATTTTTGAGCCTGAAACACTTTATCCTGTAAACTTATGTTTGTAAAAATACTAACAACATTAAATCGCTCCCCAGATTTTCCACTCAATGTTTGTATTCCATATGGAGTAAGGATTAGTGCCATTACAAAAAATGCCACTATAAAAATTTTGATATTTTTTAAAATATCTTCTTTAAAAATGGCTAACAAAATCAAAACAAAAAGCGGCAGAAAAACTACTGCAGTACTATAAATATAAGGAGTTAACCCAAAAAGCATAGCAGAAATAAACAGTAAATATCTTTTATCAAAACTTTTTATAAAAAAGTAGGTGGCAAAAATGATAAATGCTAAAAGCATAGTTACTTCAAAAGAGGCTCTAGAGTAGTGAATATGCCAGGGGGATATTGCTAAAGAAATTGAGGCTATTAAAGCAATCTTTTTATTGAACAGTTTTTGGACTAGTAAAAAAACTCCTAAAATTCCCAAAATTCCCCAAAAAACAGCAGGTAATCTTACTCCCCATTCATTTAGTCCAAAAATGGCCACAAAGGGCACTGCCGAATAAATAAATAAAGGTGCTCTAAACTCAGAGAGGGAATGAAGCAGTGTTGGCCAGCTATTACCATAAAGGTCTTGTCCCGAATTTAGCAGAGAATATGCTTGATAGCCGACATCAAGCTCATCTCCAAATAAAGCTGGCGGCACTTTATCAAGATTATAAATGCGCAAAAAGATGCTCAATAAAATAATTAGGGCCAAAATGCTAAGGTGTAGCTTTTTCAATCTATCTTTATAATAGCTTAGGAAAAGAGTTGGTGCAATCTGAAAATAAATTGCAAAATCATAAACTTAAAGAAACCGTGGTATTTAATGGCTGACTCCCGATTTAATTTATATTTATCTTTACTAGACTTGGTTCCGCCCACTAAATGTTTTATGGAAACTTTGGGGAAGTAATAAACTTTTTGACCTATCTCGTGTATTCTTCTGCACAAATCCGCATCCTCATAATACAAAAAGAATCTCTCATCAAACCCTCCTAAACTATCAAATAAATCTTTTTTAACTAGCATGGCTGCACCGTAAACCATTTCTACCTCCACCGCGCTTTCTCTCACTGGAGCATATTCACTGTAGGCCTTTTTTTCTCCCAAAATATATTCTCTCAAGGCTCCCCAAATTGTGGGTAGTTTTTTGACAGAAGGTTGAATTTTACCACCCGGCATAATCAGTCTTGGTGCCACTACTCCCGCATTGCTGTGAGATTTATAAAATGATACTAGCTCTTCTAGAGAAGGATTCATCATTTCCGTATCGGGATTTAAGAAAAAAAGGTAATCTCCTTTGGCTTTTTGGGCTGCTTTATTGCTACCTTTAGCAAAACCTAAATTTTCACCTGATTCAATAAGATGGATTTTATTACCAAATCTTTTTAAGATTTCAACAGTCCTATCTAATGAAGCATTATCCAAAACAATCACTTCCCCATTTCCGGGCATATTTTTTAGAATGGATTCAATACACTTTTTAATAAAATCCTGGCTGTTATAAGAAATAATAATTACTGAAACTAACTTATCTTCTAACATAATCTATTACCTCTTGATCAGTTAACTTCCAATTTATTTCATTTTTCTTTATTTTCTTTTTTTGAGATAAGGCCCAGAGAAATGGAATCCAATAACCCGGGCCCACTCCCCCCAATAATCTTTTAATAAGGTTTTTTTTATGTTCATTAATTAATTTTTGATCATAAATATTTTTCCAAATGAAAAGCAATTGATTTCTCTGCTTTACCCAGGAAGTATATTTTGCAGAAAATGTTTTTTTGATGATAGTTTCATGCTCATGCTTAACTTTTGCTGCTGGCTCCCACAAAATCTCAAAACCAGCCTTAATGGCCCTAAAAGACAGATCAACATCTTCCCAGTAAAATGGAGCAAAAATTAAGTCAAATCCCCCCATTTCTTGCCAAATTCTTCTGTTATATGCAGCTGAACCGCCAGAAGCCCATGAACTCCTGTGGCCTTTTTTACTTTCTTCTCCTCTTCTAAATTCAAAAAATCCATTACTCCAGTAGGCATCAGCCCAACCTTCTCCCTCCTCATGACAATTAACAGCAAAGACTTTCTTATCTTGAAAGTGTGCAAGAAGTGGTTTCAAAAAATCTTTTTCTACAAAAACATCACTGTTTAAAAGCACTACTATATCCCCTAAGGCTTCCCTAAATAACTTATTGACAGATGGAATAAAGCCTAGGTTTTTTTGATTAACTAATAATCTCACTTGGGAGAACTCCCTTTTTAAAATTTTTATACTATCATCATTTGATCCATCGTCATTCACTAAAACTTCATCGGCACCGCTTGCTAAGATATTGGGTAAATTTTCACGAAGCAAATTCTCACCATTAAAATTAGGTATAGCAATTGTAGACTTCATTAATTAGACTCTTTTTAATATTCTCCAAGTTAAGAAAACGGATGATGCTGCAAAAATAGTAGCTGCGAAACTTTTTAAATTAAAAACTTCTTGTGGATGTAAGATTTCCGCCAGTCCAGCAGTTTTATCTAAAAAGGGCAGTAGTGGTGCCAATAATTTAACTTGCAGTGAACTATCAAACAAAAATAACATCAAGGTTAAACTTCCAAACAAGATAATACTAGCCAAAGTTGTTCCCTGATCCCAGTGATTTAAAAACCAAAGTAACAGAAGGGGCATTACCCATAAAAACCACTGGATATGAAAATGGGTAAATGAAAAGGTTAGCAATAATATTGCTATTGAAAAGTTTAAAAAGTCCTGGGAATTACGATTTTTGGACAAATATACAAAATATAAAAATGTCAGTAAGGCTACCACAATAAATATAGATTCCCCTCCAGATAGGGGAAGGTTTGCATATAGACTCTTAGATAATTGTGGAACAAAAATGGCATTTTCTCTAAAGTCGCGTGAACCTAAATAAGGCACTACAGTTACAACTAATGGTACTAAAGAAATTAAAAATATAATTACTTTTTTCCTTAAGCCAGTTTCGAGTCCCAAAAGAAGTGGTAAAAGTAAGAAAGGAGCAGTTTTAATCCCTCCCCCAAGACCAAGAGCTAAGGCCGCTAAATTAGTCCGTCCTTTTTTTAGGAAAAAATAGCAAAGTGCCAGAAAAAATGCTACATATATATCAATCTGTCCGATGGCAGAAGTTACCCATAGAGTTAAAGGGTTAACCATCCAGATAAATAACACTTTTTTCTTGTCGGGAGTAGATACCATCCAGGTTAATAAAATCGCTAGAGCAATATCAAAAGCAATCATTGGAGCTTTGGCATAAGTCAGAAATATCCAAAAACTGCTATCTCCAAATAATTTTTCGCGGTTAATAAAGAAAGTTTTTTCTGTTTTATCAACTACCAATGGCCGTGCTAAAAGATGAAATGGTAAATTTAAAAAATAACCAAGAGGAAGTTTATCTAAGGTAGCTCCCGGAGAAAGTTCTCCTGCTTTTTCATAGGGATTAAGGTTCCCCCGCAGATAACTGGCACTAGCCAAAGCATAATAATTTATGTCTGGGTGAAAAGTGAATAAAGCTATAAAAATCCTTAAAATCATTCCCATAACTATTAAGACCCAAAAAATTTTAATTTTCATAAACAATTTTTTTTATCTGGCGACAAAATTCTTCCTTACTAAAAATTTTACTCCTATTGATGGCATTTTGCGAAAGTCTGTGGAATAATTTTTCATTTTGTACTAATTCCATTGTATATTTCTTGAGTTCGTCTACCCTCTTCCACAAAAAACCTGATTTTCCGTCTTCTACTATCTCTTTTTGTCCACCAGATGCTATCACCACCGGAACAGCTCCTGCTGCCATGGCTTCAACAGTAGTAATTCCAAAATGTTCTTGTTTTGTAGGATTCTTTTCTCCAAAGCCAGCTGCGTGCCAATAAATACTAGCCTGACCATAAAAAGTCTTTAAGTTATTAAATGAAATGTTAGGATGGAAAAAAACAGGTACAGAGCCTACCATATCTTGTAAATTTTTAAGGTATACTTGATCACCTGATCTAGCTGCACCTGCTAAATGTAAGCTCCACCCCAACATCCTTTGTGAATAATATAGTGAGTGGAAGGCTTTGATCATCTCTTCGTGTTTTTTTGATTTTAGATATCCAAAAAATCTCCCAACCGACAAAATTATCTTCTTTTTTTTCAGTGGCTTAAATGATTCTACATCAACAGGTGGATAAATTATTGTCCCCTTAATATCCCAGGTTTTCTCCACTATTTGTTTGGTAAACTGGGAATTGTAAATTGCCATTTTCCAACTTTTTAATTTTCTTTTCCCCCAAATCCCCTGGGCTGCAATATTTTTAAATGGAACTTGAAAATGTAGAATGCTATTTTTGGCAGTAGATAAAAAAATACTGCCGTCAGTTAAATAAAAAAGGTAATCGTATTGACGAAAAAAAATTAGCCTTTCCCAAATTTTACTACCCTTTCCCAGTGGCGCCTTGATAAGGTATACCCTGGATAAATCAATATTAAGATGAGTTGCTAAATCCTTTTTTAATTTCTCACTACCTTGAGACCAAAGATGTTGATCAAATAAAAGATCAACCCGATGGGTTGTTGCTAAGCATTCTGCAATACTCAAGATATAGCGCTCTCCCCCACCAAATGTATCAAGATATGGAGAATAAATTGCTACTCTCATAATTTAAAATCATTTTTTGTTAATTTTTCATCAATCTCTTCATAAATTTCATCCATAGATTTAGGTTGCTGCATTTGCCAAAGTCGAACGTATGTTATAAATAGACTAAAAGTCTGCAAGATAGAATCCATTACCCCCACACTACCATTGAAAAATCCTTTTCGTTTTACTCCTTGATTAAAAAGTTCTGAAAAAAGAATTCTTAGAAATCTCCAAGCGGACATTTGGGGATGTTTTGTCTCGAATCTTAAACTGGCATCAATTTTAGACCACGCCAAACTCTTTAAGACAATTTGATCAATATCTCTATGGGTTAGGTGGAGAAGTGAATTTTCAGTGTATCCAAGCTGACCAGCAAATTGGGGATATTCATGCACTTTGCCCACCCATCCTCTAAAATCTTTTCTTCGTAATAACCTTATGACCCAATCATGTTTGTATGGACCATAGCTTACTTCCTTTCCCAGAATAATGTTACGTCTGGAAATAGCGTACGCCGCATTTTTATCATTTGAAATTAACGATAAGATTTCTTCTTTTAATGGCTGCAGCACTCTTTCGTCAGCATCCACATATAAAACCCAATCCCCACTTGCTTTCTCTGCTGCTAAATTTCTTAAAATAGCAAAATCCTGGCCTTTAAACTCAATAATTTTGTCCGTGTATTTTTTAGCTATATCTAAAGTTTTATCTGTTGATCCATTATCTACCACTATAATTTCATCCGCCAGCGCTCGGACAGATTCCAAACAAGTTTTAATCCTCATAACTTCGTTTTTTGCAATTACAATAGCTGTTATCATATACTCCCCTTCCCAAATTTTCCTATCAGAAAATCAAATAAGGCTAGTCTTCTTTTAGGGTTACTTATATTTTTTACTACTTCCCTAAGTAATGCAAATTTTGTTCTGAAAGACAGATGTTTAAAAGCAAAAAGTAGTCTGCTCCTGGTTATGTAATAATCTTGCAGGGGCGAACCTAAACCGGTTGAGCTGGCATTTTTGTGAAAAACTTTTCCCTTTGGTGAATAAAGGATTTTCAATCCGGCTTTTTTTGCTCTAAAGCAAAAATCAGCATCCTCGTAATATAAGAAAAATCTCTCGTCAAAAAAACCAATCTTTTTAAAAACAACCTTATCAATTAAAATAGCTGCTCCACTGACAAAATCCGTTTGTTCAGTTTTTTCGTATTGACCATGATCTTTCTCATCTACTCCCCTGTGACTCCCGGAAACATTATCTTTATCAAAAATTCCTCCGGCATACCATATGGTTTTTTTATCGGCAAAATATATCTTGGGACCAACTATTCCAGCATTTTCTCTTGTGGCAACTTCTATTAAATTCAAAACGCAATCTTTATCTAGACTAGCATCTGGATTTAAAATAAAAACATAGTCCATGCCTTCCTTCAAAGCAATTTTGATACCAACATTATTTCCACCGCTATAACCTAAATTTTCTTTATTTTCTATAAAAGTTACCTCGGGAAACTTTTTAATTTCACTGGATAGCCCATCTTCAGAATGATTATCAATAACGATAATATGTAAATCCTGATAATTTGAACTTCTGACCGATTCAAGGCATTCCAAAGTTTCTTTTTTTAATTTATAATTTAAAATTACAATGGCTACTTTTTTCATTTTTCAAACATAACTAATTTCAACATTCCCAAATTAAAAGTTTTGGTCAATTTTATCTTTAAATCAAAATCTTTAAGAAAATTTTCCAATTTTCTGCCATCGAAACTTTGAACATGTGCATGACTCCATATCGGATAATAGAGTGTCCATAAAAACCATACTGTCTTAAAAAGCTTACTTTCACTGGGAACTAAAATTATACCCCAACCTCCTTTTTTTAATATTCTTTTTATTTCAGAGATTACTTTAAGTGGATTATCTACATGTTCTAAAACTTCAAGACAAAAAATTGCATCAAAAAAATTATTTTTAAATGGGAGGTTAGCTGCATCTGCAATTTGAAAATTTCCATAAGGAATTCTTTTTTGGGCCAGTTTTAAAGCCGATGGGGAGATGTCAATTCCGTAAATTTTTCTGGTTTGAAGTTTATTCAAAAGTTGCTCTGTAAATGTACCTGCATGACAACCGATATCCAAGACAGTTCCATTGATCGGTTGAATAATTTTTAAAACTTCACTAAATCTGCGCCGATGCCAAAATTTTTGAAATAAATTTCTTTTTATTCCTTTATCATAATGGTCTGCTGGCACATTTTCATGAATTTCCACTAAATTTTTGTGCGAATCTGTCATACAAAAGAAGTATTATCAAAATACCTCCCGCAATTAAGGTTACCACCTTTCCTGCCTGAAAGCTACTTGGTTGATATTTTATAACCACTTCATGATTACCTTTCTCCACAGGAGTGGCCATGAAATTATAATCAGCCCGCAAAATCTTTGTTTGTTTCCCATCTACCAAAGCCACCCATCCAGGAAACCATGAATCTCCAATAAAAATTACTCCACTGGCATTTGTGTTGACTCTGATATTTTTTATATTTGGGCTTTCCTCAAAATCTACTTCACCAAATCCTTTATTTTTATAAATTAAGGGTTCTTTTTCTAAAATTATCTTCTCGTTTATCGGGAACTGTCTATCTATTAAGTTCGAGAGAATTTGTTTTTCATCCGTAATTATCTCCCATTCATAAAATATTTCAACTCTTGGTAAAGCTTTTAAATTCTCCAGAACCACCACTGTTCCATCCTCAAAAACTGGTTTCAAAAAATCTTTATCAAATTTTTGGGGGATTTTACCATCCTTTTTCGGTGCACCAGCTTGGTCTCGTTTTAAAACTAAAATATACTTAGCATTGACTAAATTTAAAAGATTTGAATCTATATTTTTCACAGAACCATATCTACCCATCGGTCCAAAATCAATGGTGTTTGAATTTAAGGTAGATAAATACTTAGCAAATCTAATTGGATAAACTGCATCATAACCTTCTACTCTGGATAATCCGTAGGGCATTAAAAGATTTATGGGTATAACATCCTCCGCCATCACCCTAAATGGGGTTGGCTGTTTTGTTAAAAATTCAGTAATTGGGGTTTGGGGGAAATTTAAATTTTTGGGGCTAAATGGAGTAAACTTCCACCCAAACCTAAAAAGCTCTGTTAAAGCTAACATACCCAAAATAACTACCAGAATCTGCTTTTTTAATGTTATTAAAATACCAGATAAAAAGACCGCCAAACTCAAAAAAAGAAAGACTAGTGGCAGTATTAAATTCCTCAAACCGACTTTTAAGTTTTCCAGGTCGCCACCTAACCCTCTTACCCACCAAAATGAAAGTATACTGCCAAATAAAAAACCCAAAAGAAAAATGCTAGGCAAATAAAATGCTCTTGTTATATTCTTAAAATTTAATTTTTTTTCTAATATAGCATCTAGGCCAAAAGCTGCCAGGATGGCAATGCCAAGGTTGGATAAAACCAAGCTACGATGAGCAGAAGCTGCTTGTAGTCCAACTAAACCACTCTCCTTTAAAGTGATACTTATGGGATTTGGTAGTGCTATTAAAAGTGAAAGTCCGATTAGAGACAGCGCAAATCTGACCATTTTATCTTTAAAAAAAGTCAAAGATCCAAGAATGGCCAAGATCACAACCACCACACCACTATATCCTGTCACATAAGTATAATCCCCAGGCCCCCAATAATTTTTTGTAACATGATTGCCAAAATAATCCGGCGCTAAAAAAGTAATGAACATTCTCCAGGGCAAAAATGCAGAAACATTAATCACATCTTCGACTTTTCGCTGTGACAAGGATAAAAGTTCGGCTCCTGGCAGAATTTGGATAGCCGAGAGTCCCAGACCTAAAATTATAAAAAATGAAAAAGCTAAAATTTTTTTAAAATTAAAAAATATTTTTTTATCCCACCAAAGAAGTAAAATAGCAAGTGATAAAATTTCATATAAAATAATTTGAGGATATCCCGAGAAAATCTGTAAGGCCAAGGCCAAAGATAAGAGTAATCCAAAAATTACTCTTCCACTCTTTAGCCATTTTAAACTTAAATAAAATATTAATGGGAAGAACGCTGCTGTTAAGCTATGCCCGTTCCATTCCAGCCAAATCATCAAAAAACCGGCAAATGCAAAAAATAATCCCCCTAGCAGTGAAGCTATTTTACTTCTTTGAAACTCCCTAAGTAAAAGGTATAAAAATACGGCTGCCAAAAAAAGTTGGGCCATAATTTGCAAACTCCAAGCATCTAACTTTGGCAGTAAAAAATAAAAAACATTGGTTGGTGAAAATGGCGCTGATTGAAAATTAGCCAAAAGTGGAGCGCCGGTTAAAATGAAGGGGTTCCACAAAGGCCAGTGTCCTTGTTTTATTAAATCTACCGCCAACATTTGCATGGGATAAGTAAATGAAACAACATCTGATGTAATTGGATTTTTTACAGGAACTCCCGTAGGGTAACCCCATTTATAGTCAAGCCAAGGATAATATACCCCCACTATCATATCGAAGGGAGCTGGAACTTTATTTTGTAACCAAACAGGATAAAAAAATATTGCCACTACGGTAAGGATAATTAGAATTGGCCAGAGGCTTTGAAAAAGTTTCTTCATCAACTTAGGCGGTTTTTAACTTTCTGGAAAAATTTTTTAAAAGGATTTTTGGATAAATTGCCATATTTAAACCAGTAATTTATTTCTTCACTGGATTTAATTTTTATTTCTTTCAGATCTTCTATACCAATTTTCCACTCTTTAAATTTCTCCGTTTCCCACACTTTTAAATAAACTACTAAAAATGAAAATGCTTGTAAAAGAGACAGCGCTAAACCATGCAATCCGTCTTCAAATCCCCGATTGGCAAAATATCTTCCCAAAAACTCTCCCAGTGGCTTTTTAATTAAATCTTGCCACTGAAATTTATAACCATTTTTGACCAGTTCATTTGTCTGTATAGAAGTATATCTATTTAATCTTTCCATAAACTGGTTAATATTGTCGTAATGGTGATGAATGATCGCATAATCTTCTTTTTCTTCTAATTTTATACCCTCACCTTGAGTTTTAGGAGGTCTGTGAATTTCCATTCCCCACTCGACCGAACCTTTTTTAAAAAATCTGATGTTGTGATCCGGCCACCACATTGAAGCTTTCATCCACTTGCCAAAAATAATATTTTTTCGCGGAATTTCTACAAAACCAATTTGTTTTGTTTTTAAGGCAATTTCTTTTAATCTATTTGCCAAAGAGTTAGGAATTTCTTCATCGGCATCTAAAATCAAAATCCAATCACCTGCTGTCTTAGAAATAGCAAAATTCCTGGCTGGCTCCACATAATAGGTTTTTTTGTGGTAAACCACCTTGGCGCCCAGCTTTTTAGCAAGCTGTATGGTTCTATCGTCAGAATACACATCACAAACCACCACTTCATCAGCCCATTTAACAGATTTTATTGCCCTCTCAATATTTTTTTCCTCATTCCAGGTATTTATAACAACGGAAATCTTACTCATGCTTAAATGTTATCAAGTTAAGGGAAATAAGTAAAATGTTTCTCTCTACTGCACTTTATAAATCTCCACTTCGGAATTTTCAAAAATCCGTTTGATTCCATAAAGTTCATTATCAATGGAAAATTTAAAAAATTTGGGAAGATACAAATAACTAATATTATTTTCCTTTAACATCTTCTTAAAAATTTCCGGTTCTCTGGCTGATAAAATATCTTTTTGTATTTGTGACCTACCCTTATAATCAACTCCTAAGATTTCCAAATTAACAGTATCTGCTATAAACTCCGCTTTTCCGGAAAAGGCACTAACATACGGGGTAGACTCGTAAGCAAAAAGTGGTTTTGGTTCTACAAACCTATCTCTTAATTTTTTATCAAAAAAGTAACTTAATACTATACCCTTGGGCTGATCTTTTAGAAATTTAAGCGCCTCCATCTCCTTAGTGGAAACCATGGCCGGAGGCCGTTTTGGTAAATAATTTTGCAAGCTGTCCCAGGTGGTGGGAAGAGTCAGAAAAATAATAACTATCATAAAAAGCAACCCGACCTTTTTAATTTTTTTCATAACAATGGCCACAGCATAGGCGGTCATAAAATTAAATATTAAAAGAAAATAATAGAAAAATTGGATGGTATTAAAATTAGCCCCTTTTTGAATGAAGAAAATGGGCAGTGTGATGGATAAAGATAAAAATACCAAGATAAATAAATTAAATGAACTCGGTGGCAGAAATTTTTTAATAC
Organism: uncultured Gammaproteobacteria bacterium; assembly: GCA_964394855.1. Lineage (GTDB taxonomy): Bacteria > Patescibacteriota > Microgenomatia > Daviesbacterales > UBA10151 > CAYMZD01. The sequence continues at coordinate 161,897 of CAYMZD010000003.1, forward strand.
TTAATAACCCCACAATTCTAGTTCCCAAATTTCCTGCCAAGAATATGAAAAAACCCAAACCTTCAGCCCCTAAAATCTTTATCCAGTTTCCCGTTTCAAAACCAGTCAGCCGAGTCAAAGAAAGTCTTCCCCAATTTAATCTGTCTGGAAAATCTATCATGGAGTGCACAAGCCAAAATGGTGAAAAAACTAAAAGATTAGAGCTACCAGCGTTGTTTGGTAAAAATACTATCATTGATAATATGACAAGGGGCAAAGAAATTTTTAAAATCTGCCAATTTCTTTTTAAAAGTTCTACTAGCGTTACCACCATCAAACTACCCAAAACTAAAATTCCACCGTAAACTTTAAACTCAATTAAACTTCCCCACAAAACCACCAATGGAATCCCCAATGGTATGAGTTGATCTTTTTGTTCCCATACTTTGTAAAAAAGATATAGACCGGCCAAAAAGATCAAAACAGACATTGCAAATGGGGGATTTATCAAGGTGGAAATCCCCTGTTGAGCCCAAAAAAGAGTTTCACCTCCCAGCGTCTTATTTCTCCAATATGACACCATCCAACCAAAACTTCCTCCAAAATATAAGAAAAAAGTGGCTAAATTAGCAGCTAGTGTTGATTTAAACCATTCCTTGGCCAGCAAATATGTCACTACCCCCACCGCTAATGAAATAAGTAGCGGAAAGTGTCTAAAATATAAATCATTTGATGAAATATTAATTATTTGGGAAGTTTGAGCCAAAAGCAAATCATAAAAATAATGATAGTTTTGTAAAATTGTCCCAGCAAAAATAGAATTTTCTGGAGGAAGTCCCATTTTTAAGCTTTCAATAATGCTTAAATGCCATATGGCATCGTGACCATGTGGTCCCCAAAATCCCAAACCATAATCAAAACTTAAACCATTCTTCAGGGATGTGGCAAGCCAGGAAATAGATCCTAAAATTAAAACAATACCCGTCATAATATTTTCTTTAGTTAATAAAATTTTGGGGACCATCAGTTTTTTTCTGATGATAAAAGCTGACACCACTGGCAACAGTAAAATTATCCAGGATAATTTTAAATATCCCAAGCCAAAAGTAGCTAAAGTAAAAAATGCCACACCCAGAGGCCAACTCAAAATAAATTTTTCATTATTTGAAAGAGGAATCTTTTTTAAAAGTAAAAGTCCTGGTAAATAAAACATTAAGCCAGCGAAAACCACAAAAACAATTAAACTTTTAGCTTGACCTGTGATATTTTTTAAAAACCCGTCAGCAAGTTGGTAATTAAATCTATTTTCAATTTTGGGAATATTTCTGGAAGCAGCAATGGCTTGATCGATGGTGGCTTGAATTGGCAAAGCTCTACCATCAACCACAATATCATTGGGCAAAAAGTTAATTTTCCTGAAAAACCCATTTTGATTTTTATAACTAAGTTGTATGCCATCGGCTATTTTAGTAATATTTACATCTGAAATTTTTCCCTCATCTATTATCCAGCGGTCTCCAAAAGTCACTTCATCTAAATTTTTAGTTTCTTGCATCGCCAGATTTAGCTCGCTACACGCTTTTTCCAAGCAAGGTTCATCAATACTTTCTCTGAAAAGACGAAGGTCTCTTATTACTGATCCTTCTTTGGCCTGAAACCAACCAACGCGATAGCGAAAAGTCTGATACCAAAGCACTTTACCGCTTAAGCCAAGTGGATCATCGGCAAAAATTATTTGAGGAGGTGAAATATCTGGAAATAAGGATTGATAAGCCTTAGCAAATTGGCTTAGCGTTAAAACTTGTGCACCAGACTCTCTTTTCTCATAAACTACATCAAGTTGCTTTTTAAATTCCTCTCCAAATTCATCCCAAGAAAAATCATTTTCCAAGCCTACGGTTACTTGGCCAAAATTGGCATAAGGATTATCAAGATAAATTTCTAAAAGTTTCTTAAAATAATCTATATTTAAGGTATGGAGTGCTTTGTTGGCATAATCATTAGCTTGAACCGAATATGTGGAGTCTAAAACCCCATTTCCATATGAGTTAAAGGGATCTCTGGTGGCCCATTGCAGTGTGACCACCCCAATTTTTTGACCTTCACCAGATGTCGGCATCAAGGCATTTCTTTTGGCGGGATAAAATGGGGTGGAAAAGTATTGTCCCCAAACTTGATAATTGTCAGTGGAGTACTGATCAGCCACATCCATATTAGCTAAAATTCCATACTTTTCCCTCATATATAAAAGAGATCCTGCATCTATCCACCAAGCTCCAACTGATTTTGGATAGTAACCAAACTCTTTTTTAAATTTTTCAAACGCCATATCAATTAATTTATGTCTTTCATCAACAGAATATCCTGTCAAAAAAACCGATCCAGCGCTATGCCAATTTTTGTTTTGGTGATAACTTATTTGAGCTTTAATAGCCCAAG
>CAYMZD010000004.1:0-77732 GCA_964394855.1 uncultured Gammaproteobacteria bacterium
TCAAGCTTTTCTTTAGGTTCGAATAATCTGTAAACTAACCCCCACTAAAAGACAAGTTTTGAACCTCTTTTAGTGTACTTAATTTCTCTTGACAACTAACATTGAAGGATTTATTATTTGAATAATTGTTCAAATACTATGTCAGAGTTTCAATGGATCAAGAAGGAGTTAAAAAACAAACAGAAACTTTTGGCTTGTGCAAAGCAATTTGGGGTGGTGGGTGATGCTACCAGACTCAAGATTTGTTACCTTTTTTGCCATTACCCGGAATTAAACGTCGGAGAAATAGCTGGTATCTTAGATACTTCAATTTCTGTTGTTTCCCATAGTGTAAAGAAACTTTTGGACTTGAATTTAGTACAAAGAAGAAAAGAGGCACAAACGGTTTATTATTCTCTCACTGAAAATCGTTTCACTAAGACGCTTAAAAACTTTATCGCATAAATATGGAAGAGTATGACTTGATTATTATCGGTGGTGGTGCAGGTGCGTTTGCCTCTGCTATTAAAGCCAATGAATTAAAGGCGAAGACCTTAATGGTTAACAGTAGACTGCCTTTAGGCGGAACCTGCGTTAATGTCGGTTGTATTCCTTCTAAAAATTTACTTAAAGCTGGCGAAGTGCTGTACTTGAGCCAACATCATAACTTCAATGGCATCAAGCTAAGGGTTGATGAATTTGATTTTGGCAAAACCATTCAAGAGGAACTGGATGTGGTGGCAATGATGAGAAAGGAAAAGTACGAGGACGTCTTAAAGAATTTGCAGAACGTTACCTTTATTGAGGGTAAGGCTAAATTCGTATCGCCCACCGAAATCAAAGTAGGTGACCAAAAATATCAAGGCAAGAAGTTCGTTGTTGCTACTGGCTCAACTGCCAATATTCCATCTATAGAAGGAATTAAAGAAGTGGGGTATCTAACTCATATTGAGGCTTTGGCCGGAAAGATTCAGCCTAAATCCTTAGTGATTATTGGAGCCGGGCCATTAGGGCTGGAATTTGCCCAGATGTTTCATCATTTTGGAACTAAACTGACAATTTTACAACAGGGTAATACTATCTTGCCCAGAGTAGAGCCAGAGATTGCGGAAGCTTTACAGAAGTATTTAACAGAAGAAGGCATTGATATTTATACAGAAGCCGAAACATTGTCAGTTCGCAAAGAAGGCGTAGAAAAAGTAGTGAAAGCAAGAGTAAAAGGAATAGAGCAGGAATTTAGGGCAGAGGAAATCTTGTTAGCTGCAGGTAAAACTGCCAATACTAAAGAGTTAAATTTACAGGTAGCTGGAGTGGAAACTGATGAAAGGCAAGCTATCAAAGTAAACGAGTACCAAAAAACCTCAATAGACCATATTTTTGCAGTTGGGGATGTGACTAATCAAAAGCTAAGACTGGAAACAACTGCCGGAAAAGAAGGGACTTTAGCTGCTAAAAATGCTCTAACGGGAAGCAAAAATGGTGTTAACTACTGGCAAGTTCCGTATGCTATTTTTACTTACCCCGCCGTGGCGGGGATAGGCATGACTGATGCGGAAGTTATTGAAAGCGGTGGAAGATGTAATTGCAATACAGTTAATTTTTCTAAAGTTCCCAAGGCAGGTGCAATTAAAGATACCAGAGGAGTTATCAAAATGGTCATAAACGCTGAAAATAGAAAAATTTTAGGTATCCATATAGTAGCGCCGGAGGCAGCGGATATTATCAACCAAGGAATTTACATCTTAAAAGGAGAAATGACAGTTGATGATGTGATAGATAGTTTACCCGTCTTTCCAACCCTTTCAGAAAGTATAAAGATTGCCGCTTTGTCCTTCACTAAGGATATCTCTAAATTAAGTTGTTGTGTTTAAGAGATTAAAATTGGTTGAACCTGAAGCCTTTTAATTTCCTCCCACCTTACCTTCAAAAGCTCCACTTGAACTAAATCCTCAAAGGTTTTCAAAATCGTTGAAATTGTAATTCTTAAGTATCGGCAACCAACGAGTAAATAATTTTTTAGCGAGTATCTAAAATTGCTGTCTAACGTGTTTTGTTCCATACTACATACTATTAGTTTAATAGTACAGCACCATGTTAGAATTTAGCATACCTTTCCTGATTCTAGTTCAAACCTACATTTACTTCTTGTGTGAATCACTTTGTCATTTCTCACCACTACATAGAATGATAACCTACATTGTACATGGTCAACTTCTTTCATCCCATGACAACGATCTTTAATAAAAGCACGCAAGCGTATCGCATATTTATAGTTATAATTTGTAGGATGAAGAGGTTCAGTAAGAAGATCTACGCCAGGTGTGTCGCTTATTCTATCATTCTGTTGTGGAAATATCCCATCTGGATTACTTATTCTTGGATCGCTTGCTATGCCAGGGTCAGGTTCTAAATCTGGTTCTGGGGGTCCCTGCGTTGGATAGTCAAGCCGTTCAACTCCACCTACAATCTTAATAACTTCTATTCTCCATCCCAAATTTTGAGAGTAAAGGAATTTTACACAACATTCATTTATGTTTTTAAAAACAAAGTATATTCTTTTCCCAAACACTTTAACTACTTTAGAACCTTGCTGTATGTTATATACTCCACACTTCCCCTTCTCAACACAGACAGAACCCTCACATTTTAGTCCAAACCAAGAGCGAAGCCATCTCCACAACCTGTTCAACCAGTTATCTTTTTTGGGAAGTTCAGGCTTTTCTGTGGGTTCAGTAAATTCTCCTTCAGATTCTCCAGATTCTTCAGCAGATTCCAATCCTTCTCCTCCTATTCATTTAGTATAACATAATGATTTTTGCATCTGGGGAATTTTTGATTCTTGACAAATAAAGATGGAGTTATCCATAATAAATTTATGGGAGATCCTCAAAATCCATTCGACAACTCAATACCTCCACAAACAGATACTTCAGACCAATCAGTTGGGGTTGAGATACCAGCACAACCTGCTGGACCAGATAATGATGATCTTCCTGGTTTACCACCTAAACTAAGCAAATAGAATAAAACTGGCGGTAATTTATTTGTCAAGAGGGGAAACTGTGCCTGATTTTTGGTCAACAGAGAACCAGCCAAATGTGGCTGTGTGGCCGTTTTTAACTTCAAAAACCTGTATTACATAGGAGCTTATCTCTTTGTCTTCATGGTCAACCAAGACTTGGCCCTTGGGCACATCTTTTAAATACTGCACCACTTTCCCAAAAAACAACCCACCGAGCTTGCCCTGAGTCAAATCGAAGGGTCATCCCGATGGGCTGTTTTAAAAAAGATAAACAATATCTTTAGATTATTTTGTGTGTCCTTTACTCTGACTAGGCATACCTGCTCTTGATTGGGCGGCTCCCTGTTTCTCATCCTGAGAACTCACGAACTGTCCGTGATTACCATCAAATCGAGCACAGCTTGAGGAGCTTGCAAAAGTAAATGTCTGACCAGAACTACTTATTGCAGTGCCCGCTAGTGTACCATCATTGTTAATAACTCCTGTAGCGTCTACGTAATATCCCGCGTTGATACCCGTGTAAAGCACATTAAATTCAACACCTGAACCATTCACTGTACCGTCTATTAGCTCAGTATATGCAGGATTTGGGTTTGTAAAAACCGGTTCCTGAAAAAACTCCAGTTGAAAGGTCCATGCTACTTACATTATATGTATGAATATATGGGCCGGGTGCGATATTTGTACCAGTATATTGGATCTCACATGTCCCTGTTAGATCCCACGAACCAGTACCTTTTATAGGACCAGAACTTAAAGAAAGGTTATCAATTAAGAAACCCTTTCCTGCCGTTGCTAGAGCAGATGCCCCCCCTGTTCGGAATAGTATTGAATCCACCGTTCTTGTCTGGTTTCCCTCCTCATCCCTAAAGTAATCTTCCCAGCTTGTACCGGTCAATCGAAGAATCCCATCTACATAGACTTTTACAATGTCGTTAGATTCACCATCCACAAACAGCATTGTTATTTTGATGTTGTGAGGTACGGTTCGGTCAAGACCGGAGATCACGTTTTGGCCCACAAACGGCGGACAACAACCAAATGGATCAATTGTTGCACCACGTTGGTAGTCATAGAAGTTAACCTCTAGTCCAGAAGGTGTATCTTTCATCTGTACCCAACTCATCCTTGCACCATCTCCTCGATCCGGACTTGCGACAACAGAAAGTCCTGGTTGCTCGTCACCCGGGACGGTAGAAGCAAAATCCCATGAAGCTTCAAAGTAAGGTTGCCTAGTTCCTCCTGACATGCCTCCATTTTCTGCGCTTGCTTCTCCCGCTTCATTAGCGAGTGATTTAGAGAATGTCTGGTCTCCAAAACACCCAGAGGTTACGGCATTGGACATTCTCAGAGATTTCAGTCCAAAACCTGGCACACCGGCGCTACTATCTACTTTATGATCATAAACTGCACACCCAGATCCTGCTGCACCTGTACTACTCCAGCCATCTTGCCCATTAATTACGCCAAGAGTATATGTTTCAAAATCTATTCCTAAAGAATCTGCAAGGATTGGAGTTACAACTAGAAGAGAAAGAGAGATGAAAATTCCAAAAACTGTCATTATTATTTTATTCAACATTTTTTCACCCCCTTTCTTTTATCTATAAGACTATAGTATACAAAATCATCAGAGAAGTAAATAAGTGATGTATTATGATAGAATACTTAAGAGGTATGAATATAGAAGTAGAAGGTGGAAGTGGTCCACAAACACCAGAAGATCAACAATTAGCACTTAAATCTGCCGAATCTAAAAGACCTCTTACAGAAGAATTTGTGCAAGAGAGGATAATTGAATTCCTTGGACTTCAAGGGTGGAGTAGGGACCTAAGAACTAAGTCAGTTAAGCAGCACGGTGTTGATATAAGGGTTCGGCATAACAACTATGCTCGGTATTGGCTTGTGGAAGTAAAAGGAGATGCCAGTCCTAGCGCAAAGTTTCCCAGATCTCATAGAGAGGTACAATTTAATCTTGCTTTGGGGCAAATTATTACCAGGATGCACACTGGTGGTGCTAGAGGTTATAAATACCGCTACAAGTATGGTGTTGGATATCCTGCATCATTTAAGGATATGGCTGTTAGAAGATTACCCTATGATGTTTGTGATAAGCTCAACCTTTCTTTATTTTTTGTAGATGAAAACGGAGCGGTAGAATTACTAGATTGGCAAGCTCTTAAGAAACTTCAAACTAAACCCTCATAAGTTGTGTATTTGACAGGGTATGGTAGTTTATGGCTACAATTGATTAATGCATCAAAAAGGAAATATTGCCCTCATTCCTTTGATCATAGTACTGCTGCTGGTAGCAGGCATAGCTTATTTGCTAATATCAAAAGGTATTATAAAAAATCCGCTTCAAAAAAGTCCTGCTAATTCAAATTTGGGTAGTCAAATTTTTAAAAAAACACAAAATCCCCTGCAGGACAAAATGCCTGAAGTTGATACATTTCAGGTCAAGACCAATCTGTTTAAAGATATTTATCCAAATCCATTTAGATGAAAAAAATAATTTTTATAATTTTTATAACTTTTATATTTGCTCCCGCCGTATTTGCTTTATCTAAGGATGACATTACTTTTCCTGTTTCGGAACTTGGTGGATGCAAAGATGAGGCAGAGTGTCGGGCCTTTTGTGATAAACCTGAAAATAAAATGTCACCCTGTTTTCCATTTGCCAAAAAGTATAATCTCTTGACCCAAGAAGAGCTAAATAGAGCAGAAAGATTTACCCAGCTGGCTACAACCGGAGGACCTGGATGGTGCAGAAGCGATGAGGGTTGTTCGGTAGAGGTATTTTGTAATGATTATGCCAATCTAGACCAATGTTTGGATTTTGCTGAAGAAAACAATTTTGCAACACCTAATAAGTTGGAAAAAGCTCGGAAAGTAGCAGCCGGGATGAAAAAGAAGGATGCCATAGCGCCCCCTGGGAATTGCCGCGGTGAGAATGAATGTGAAATCTATTGCTCTTTAGAAGGAAACTGGCAAGAGTGTACAACATGGATGAACCAAATTGGCATACCTTTGGAACTATCACCTGAAGCCCAAAAATTTGTTGATCTGTTAAAACAAGGCAAGGGTGCTGGTGGATGTAGAACCAAAACAGACTGCGAGAATTACTGTGCTGATCCTGGACACTCAAAGGAGTGTCTTGATATGGCTTTGGCAGTAGGATTTATTACAAAAGATGAGGCAGAACTGGCCAAAAAGTACGGTGGCACAGGTCCAGGAGGATGTAAATCTGAATCAGATTGCCAAGCCTTCTGCAGCCAGCCATACAACCAGCGCGTTTGTCTTGGTTTTGCCCAGGAGCATGGAATTAAAGTAGAATTCAGCGGGCCAGGTGGATGCGCTGATGTTGCTTCTTGTACCTCTTATTGTCAAGCTAATACATCTGATTCAGAGTGCCAAAAACAAGGGGGTTTTAAGGGACCTGGCGGGTGTACAGATCAAGCATCTTGTACGGCGTATTGTACAAATAACCAGTCAGATCCTGAATGTCAAAAATACTCCAGCCAGTATGGTGGATTTTCCGGGCCTGGAGGATGTAAGGATGAAGCTTCTTGTACCTCTTACTGTAAGTCAAACCCCAAAGATTCAGCCTGCGCCCCATATGTTGGTCAATACGGTGGTGGAGTGAAAGGCGTATCTACTACTCGTGGTTTACTTCAACTTATTCTTGATGCACTTTTTTAGAAGATAGATTTAAAAATCGGAGCATCCTAGTGTTCATAGATATAAGCAGTAAAACCACCTTCTTGGAAGGTAACGTTATAATTCTTATTAATCTCTGCCGCTGCCCTGGTTTCTTTGATAATGACCGAATATTTAGTAGCTTTGGTGGAAACCTCATCTGGGTATAGCCAAGCAAAAGTTTTATCTTCAGAACTTCTTTCAGGTTTCCTACCATACACCGAGAAAAGATATCTCCATCCTTCATATTTGTGACAGTCGCCTTCTTCTTTGAGGTCATAAGGATTATCTCCTATGACATGCATGACTTTGTTGACAAGTTGTTTCTTCACCTCCAGACCAAAGTCTTTTTTGGCAGTTAACACAGTAAATATGCCCAGCAAACAGATTAGCAAAAACAAAACAGATGCTAAAGATTTGAAGGGTTTGGGAAATGAGGTAATGGTAGCGGCCACTGTCAAAAGCAATAATGGAAAAAATCCCACCAGATAATATTCAACAGAGTTAATAAAGGGTAGCAGAATATAGGGAATTAACAGTGTCAGACTAAGTAGGGCCAACAACCTCTTGTTATCCTCTTTCCAGGTAGACTTTCTCGTTAAAAATAAGATAAATATACTTAAGGCCAAACCGGAAAAAAACCAGGGTGGTTGAGTTCTGGTGGAAAGTTTTGTTAGCTGGCAAGGATATAAAATTTCATCGGCATTACTTTCATGGGGTGTAAGATAAAAGACTCTACCAAAAGAGGGGAAAGTGGTCTTGATGTGGCTGATGGTATTTATTTTGACCTCGCCCTTTTGGGCAAGAGCCATCATTCTAAAGGGAGTGGTAATATTACTGGCTTTATGGAAGTAATCAAAGGCGATAAGAGGCGAGATTGTTATTATAAATGCTAAAATCGACAGCAAAATTATTTTTTTGGTGATTAATTGGCGATGCCAAAACGCCCAATATAAGCCTACAAAAAGTATTGGTGCGAGTGATGGATGAATATGGAAAACCATACCATAGGCAATGGCAAAAACCACCCACCATTTATTTGAATATTTAGATAGATACAGTGACAGGGCCAGTAAAACCGATAAAAAGGAAATACCCGAGGGGTATGGTTTTTGATCGTAATATATAACCAAAGGCAGTGAAGCATAAAAAAAGCTGGCCAAAAGACCAACCTTTTTGCTAAATAGCTCCTTGCCTAAAAAATACAGTAGCACGGTAGTTAATATTCCCAAAAAACTGGCTACATACCCCAGGACTAGCGGGTCTCCTTTGGCCGCTAACAAAAAAGGATAGATGAGATAATTCCAGAAAGGTCCTAGATAAAAGCCAAATCCTCCGGCTGATAAACCAATCCAAATAATATGAAAATCTTTGATCAGTGTTTGGGTGATATATGCTTGATATTCTTCATCAGGGGTAAAAGATAAAAGTGCTGGAACGGTGGTTAATCTAAGGACTGTGGCCAATATTAGTATCAAAATCAAAAAATAAAAAGACTTCATTATTGATAAATCTTAACACCATTGACAGATGATGTTATAATTTAAGCTGTGAACAAGCTCCTTACCCTTTTGAGTATACTCATTGTTTTGGTTTCTGCAGTAGGTTTATTCAGTTTGACTATTGCTTCAGCTCAAATAAGCGAGAGTCAAGATTATGTACCTGGTCAGGTATTGGTAAAATTTAAAGATAATACTCCGGGAAATGCCATAGCAGCAGAACTAAAAAGGCACAATGCTAAAGTATTAGATAAAATTATTGACTTAAACGTTCTTGTTTTAGGCGTGCCAGAGTCCCAAGAAGGAAGGGTGATTGCTGCGCTTTCTAAAAACCCCAATGTGGAATATGCAGAAGTCAATGGTTTAGCCTTTGCCCTGCTTATCCCCAATGATACCTATTTTGCTTCTAATCAATGGGGACTGGAAAACACTGGTCAAGTAATCAAAGGTACAACCGGGGTAGTTGATGCCGATATTGATGGGCCAACCGCTTGGGATACAACTCAAGGTGGAGTGCCAGTAGCAATTCTGGACACAGGAATTGACCAAGATCACGAAGATTTATCTTCCAAAATCGTTTTGCAGAAAAATTTTACTGACTCATTGACAATTGATGATTTATATGGACATGGCACTCATGTTGGAGGGATAGTGGCCGCTATCACTAACAACAATACAGGAGTGGCCGGGGGCTGTCCTAATTGCCAATTGATGAATGGTAAAGTGTTAAATGACAGCGGGTCAGGGGCTTATTCTTGGATTGCCAATGGTGTGACTTGGGCAGCTAACAACAATGCCAAGGTGATCAACCTTTCCCTGGGCGGATCTTTTAAATCGCAAACACTGGAAAATGCCGTCAACTATGCCTGGAATAAAGGCTCTATAGTTGTTGCTGCTGCTGGAAATTGTGGCTGTCAGGCAAAAATTTATCCGGCAGCTTACCAAAATGCCATTGCTGTGGCAGCCACTAATAATAAGGACCAAAAGGCTTCATTCTCAAGCTATGGTGCTAAATGGGTTGATGTGGCAGCTCCTGGTCAGGATATCTTCTCAACCTTCCCCAACCACCCATACAAAATTAACAAAAGTCTTAATTATGATTTTGGTTCGGGAACTTCCATGGCCACGCCTTTTGCCTCAGCTGTAGCGGCCCTTATTTGGTCAACACCCTATGGAACTTCTGCCTCTTCGGTTCGGACCAGGCTGGAGTTAACAGCTGATAAAATTCCAGGCACAGGTAATTACTGGTCTTCCGGTCGTATTAATGCTGCCAATGCGGTTGCCCCATAAAAAGTATTTCAATCCATTGATTAATTTAGCCCATTTTGTTATACTAGCAACTGTTCTGCTTGGCTGATATTATGCAAAATCTGATTCCAAACCCCTGTATCAAATGTGGAAAAGAAAGAATTCTCTCTAAAACCTGGAAAGAATATGTGGGAGTTAGTAAAAATCTTTTAATTCACACTTTGACAGTTTGCCCGGATACTGCCTGTCAGAAATTAGTTGATGAAGATAATCTAGCCAGGATCAATAGAAAATTTCTTTTAAAAAGACACTAGTTAAATATGCCCCTCCACATCTTTCATGATCAAGAAAAACCCAGAATTGGTAATTCTTTAAGAGATATCATCCTGGGAGGACAAGATGGGTTGGTTAATGTTTTGGGGGTGGTACTGGGGGTTTCTGCCGTCACTGCGGATAAATCAATTATTATTGCCACAGGTTTAGCAGCCACTTTTGCTGAATCTATTTCCATGGGGGCTGTCGCTTATACCTCATTTTTAACAGAGAAAAACAGATACCAAAAAGAGCTTAAAAATGAGCAGGAGGAGATTAGAAACATTCCCGCAAAAGAAAAAGAGGAGATTCGCCAAATCTATGCCGCCAAAGGATTTTCCGGCCAACTTTTGGACGAAATTGTTAATACCATCTGTTCCAATAAAAAAGTGTGGGTAAATGTCATGATGAATGAGGAACTGCATTTGGCAAAAGTTTCTACCAGCACTGTTTTAAAAACAGCAGTGGTGGTGGGGGTGGCAGCATTTTTGGGTTCCTTAATTCCTTTGTGGCCCTTTATTGTTTTTAGTCATCAGATCGCCTTTATTTTGGCTTTGGTGATCAGTGCCCTGGCTTTATTTGCGGTTGGTTCATATCAAGCAGTCACTTTGGTGGGGGATTGGAAAAAATCAGGTTTACAAATGGTCATCATTGGTCTGGGTGCCGCTTTAATAGGCTTTTCAGTAGCCAGATTATTTAATACAACTTAAAAAGCAAGGGGGTGAAGTTAATGTATAAAAAAATTGAAAGCTATTTTGCCAAACACGTTTATTTTAATTCCACAGTGCATGTACTAGTGGGTATGGGAGCGGGGTTTTTGCTTTATAATGTACTGGCAGCTCCTCATCCAGTGCGTTGGGGAGTGTTATTTTTAAGCCTGGGGATATTAGGCCATTTATACCCGCTGATGATAAAAAAATAGCTGTTTGTGTCTTTAAAATGAGCAATATTGAGGGATGTTTTTTTGTAGCGATAAACACTTTTCCCTGGGGTTGGTGGAATAGGCCTTTAGCACCACCTCTCCTGTCAAATCTTTAATTTCAAACAGCAAAGTTAGTTTATGCTCCAATGCTTGTTTGCCAGAAACAGCAAGCTGGTCTCCCACTAAAATTAAGTCTTGGTAGATATCCTCCTCCCAGTTGATCGGTCTTGTTTCAATGTTGGCAAATTTATAATAACGGTCAAACTCCACCGCCTGGTAATATTGGTCAATAATTTTTGAGCCATATTCCTCTTGAAATTTAACTGGGTCATACTTGGTATAAAAAACTAATAAGGCATGAGGAGGGCTACCTCTGCCTGTTTCAATAATAAACTGGCGTTGGGGAAACTGTTTGGTTTTTTCAGCCAGTTCTTTATAGGCAAAATCCCAATCTTTAGCCCGCTCGTATTTTAAAAGGACAAAATATGAGGAATAAAGCTGGTATACGGAAATGACAATTAAAAAAACTGCCAACAGGATTTTGACTAATGGGAGGCGAAGCTTTTGTAAAATATCATCCAGTCCCAGCCCCACAATCACAGCAAGGCCCCACAAAGAGGGTAAGGTGCGGAAGCTGGAAAAGGGGTCTTTGGTTAGGGCTGCTAAAATTGGGCTGATGAATATTAAAAAAAGCAAGCTTTGGAACTTTTTATCTAATCGCTTTGGAACAAGAGTCAACAGCCCCCAAAAGAGGGGAATAATCATCCAAGGGTAAAATGTACTTAAATTGGGGATGGAACGTTGTCTGTCCGGATCTGGATCAAAAAATAAATTCCGGGGAGAAAAATAAGCTGTATATTGAGAAAAAAACTCCCGCACCAAATTTCCCTTTTCCAGATAGCTTTGGCCACTGAAGCGAATGGTGGCTGCTGGTGAGGTTAAAAGAATTAGCTGGGGAAGTAGCATTAAAGCAAAGATTAAAAAAGACAGAAAAAGGATTTTGGGCTGCTTTAAAAAGGTGTTTTTAAAAATAATAAGGAAACCGATTAAAAAAAGAGTGGCCACCACTCTCTCGGCGCTGTAGCCATAAGTTGATAAGGCCAAGAAAAAGACAGCCAGAGTGATAAACCAAGTCTTTGTCAGTGATTTTAATAAAAAATAAAAGCCGATCAGTAAAAGTACCAGCCCTAAATTTGGTTCATCTACACCTCGGCTTAAAAATATGGCCCAAGGAGAAATTGCCACCACCAAAGAGGCTAAGGCGGCTTTGGCAAAGTTTTTAGGCCAAATTTCCAAAACAATTAAAAAAGTGAAAAAAGTCACTAAAACGCCGGCAAATGCCGATAAAAAGCGGATGGTAAAAATAGACAACCCCCAAAATTTAACCAGGGGTGCACTTAAATGGGCATAAAGTGGTGCTCCATAGGTGCCCAGTCCCCGTAAAAATACAGGAAAGCGCATGCCGTATTCGTCTTTGCCTGTTTGGGCAATAGAATAGGCATTGTACCCTTGGACTGCCTCATCCACATAAAAGCCCGGCGGTATTTCCTCAAGCTGATAAAAACGCCAAAAAATGGCCAGGATGATGATAAAAACCACTGTTAATGTTTTAACCACTTGATTGCTCCTAACATGCCCCAGACTATAGTTAACACCATAAATGGATAAAGTAGAATAGGTCCTTGGGTTCTACTCCCTAACAGGGAGCTTAATACCAGAACCAATCCATATATTAAAAGTAGTTTTGGTTTTTGTTTAAAAATGAAATAAAGACCCAACAAAAAAAATGGTAAAAATACGGCAGGGAATTTTTCAGATTCATTGAAATCTCTTCTCTCTCTGGGATGACTGGCAAAAAAATACAAATTTATATCAAGATTTTGGAAAAAATTTTGCTCTAATTTTTGCCAAGAAAATATTAATTTATTTTGAAAAACTTGCCCCCAACCATTTGGATAATAGCTTCTTCTTTGGTTAATAAGAAAAACTTCTTCTGCATCTTGTTGCCAGATAGCGTGGTCTCCTTCCAGCTTGGTGTTGGTGAGAACTTGATAGGTCCAAGGGCTTAACAAAATAACTAGTGATAAAATAATGGGTAAAAGAAACACCTAACCATTTAAGTTATTGGACAACGACTACTCCGGTTGAAGAAGGATTTAGGTGGTCATGGTATTTATAAGTGCCGGCTACTGGAAAGATGAGTAATTTTTGGTTTCCTGGCTGGATAGTACCTAAGTTAAGAGGTGGATAGATCAGATGGGTTGGGTGCACGGCTGAATTAACAGCATGAGCGCTACTATCCGAGTTCATCCAATTCACAGACTCACCCTTTTTAATAGTGATACTAGAGGGGTTAAAACCAGTAGAACTAATAGTGACCACATTTTGCGCAGCCGTAGCAGAGGTAGTGGCAGGAGACGGACTGGGGGAAGGAGAGCTGGTATAGGTTGATGAAGGTTGAGAAGGGTTATATCCACCCTGTGATTTAAAAAGCATATATCCACCCACGAGAAGTATTACCACCACCGCCAAAATGATAATTAGGTTGTTGCGAGACATAGATATTATGACTATACTTTTAAAGTAAGATCTTGTCAAGGGGGTGATCAAAATATGTGCTTTAACTGTGGGTGTGGAATGACGGATGATGATATGGGTAATCCGGATAACATTACCAATAAAACCATTGAAAAAGCTGCCAAAGCCTCCGGCCAAAGCAAAAAGCAAACCTTAAAAAATATTATTGAGTCTGCCCAAAAAGAGCTGCAAAAAGTGATTAAACAGGCAGGGAAAAGCTAAAAGTTGAACCTTTGCCAAGCTCGGACTCAACCCAAATTTTGCCATGGTGCATCTCCACCAGGGATTTAGTGATATAAAGGCCTAAACCCGTACCTTTGGTGCCGCCTTCCAAAGATCCTGAAACTCGGAAAAATTTACTAAAAAGTTCAGGTACGGCTTCTGGGGGAATGCCATGGCCGGTGTCTTGAACATGAGTGATCACATCCATCCCTTTTACTTCCACCCCCACCTTAATCTTTCCTCCGGGTTCAGTATATTTGATGGCATTAGACAGCAAGTTGGCCAAAACTTCATTGATCCTGACTTTATCAACTTTCAGCCTGGGAATGGTTTGTGAAGGGGTGTCAAATATGAGTTCCACCCCTTTTTGCTTAGCTTGATCTTCAAAAAGCTTGATAGCTTCATTTACCAGCATTGGCCAATCCACAGCTTCCAAAGTAACATTTAAAACTCCTCTTTCGATGCGGGAGACTGAAAGCAAATTTTCCACCAATGTATTAAGTTGTTCGGTAGCAGCATTAGCATTTTGCAAAAGTTGTGTCTGATCAGCCGTTAAGCGATCTTTATTTTCTTCCAAGAAAACTGATAAATAACCCTTCATGGAGGTGAGGGGAGTGCGAAGTTCGTGGGCAGCCATGGAGACAAAGTCAAACTTCATCCGTTCCAGCTTGACCTCTTGACTAACATCATGTAAGGTGAGGATACAACTTAAACTTTCGCCTACTGGTAGTTGACTGGATATTAAATCAACTTGGGCTTCTTTCTTACCCACAATTTTTAAATCTTCTTTGGTAAAAATTACTCCTGCAAAACCTGGTCTGATTGGGCAATAGTTTAAAAATGTCAATTCAGTTTCTTTATCATAGAGTTTGATTATTTGATCAAATGGTTTCCCCCAAGCCTCAAGGGAGCCGAAGCCAGTGATGTTTTCCGCAGCTTTATTAAAAAGTGTGATGGTACGGTCTGCCCGAACCACAATGATGCCATCGGTGGTACCAGATAGGGCAACTAATAAATTGCTTTGCTGTGTGAGTATTTGTTGCTTTTCCTGTTCGCTTTTTTGCCAAGATAAGCGCAGACTATCCAGCTCGGTATCCAGATCACTGTTTCGGGAAGAAAATAAATTTTTTAACCACTGGGGCAGCATAAGTTCATTCTAACATGAACTTTACTTCATGGGCCAATCATAGCCTGGGAAAAAGTCTCGTTTAAGGCGTTCATCCAAAACTTGCAGGTCTGACAGAATCTTTTCCAAGCTTTGCACCATTGGTTCAGGACCGGAAACATAGAAATAATAGTTAAGCGAGATGATTTTAGTATCAAGCATTTTTTGTAATTTCTCTTGATCCAACTGGTTACTTTCTCCTATAAAATATTGGATTTTAAAATTGGGGTAGTTAGGAAGCAAACTCTCCAGTTCATCTTTGAATACAATGTTTTCATCTCGGTTGGCATATAACAGAGTAATATTAATGGGTTGATTTTTATGAGCTAGATCCAAAAGAATAGACCTAAAAGGGGTAATACCAATTCCACCAGAAATAAAAACATAAGTTTGGTTAGGATCATTTATAACAAAGCTGCCTTTGGGACCCTCGGCCTCTAAAGTTTGTCCTACCTCCAGAGCAAAAAGTGCTTTTTTAAAAGAACTGCCCGTATCTTTGGTAAAGCGGGTGGTTAACATCACCTTTTGCTCATATGGAGCGCTGGCAATGGTAAAATAACGTTTTACTCCCCGCTCATCAGGGTTAGGATGCTCTAGGGTATACTCTAAAAACTGCCCGGCTTGCCAAGAAATTGGTTGTGCCGGCTGAAAAACAAAAGAAATTACTCCAGGCACTTCTTCTTTTTTGCTTTGCAAAGTTAGTTGCATGATTTTATTCCATTATAAATGTTACAATAAGTTTTGTGAAGATTCGGCTGTCCTTATTTTTTTTATCTTTTTTTGTCTTTTTTGTCTTTACTTTATTTTCCTATTCTGTGGCCAAAGAAGCTTGGCAACAAATTGATTTTGACTCAACAGTTAAAATTCAGGATAAAATTCCAAGATATTGGGACGGCTACTTTTCTTATTTTTCTTTTATAGGCAGTGCAGAAGTAACCATAGGAATAGCTTTAATATTAGCTATATTAAGTATAATCAGATTAAAATTTTGGTCTTTTGTGGGCTGGCTTTTGATTTTTCCCGCTTCTTTTTTTGAAGTATTTGGCAAGTTGGTAGTTTTCCATCCGGGGCCGCCCGTGTTATTTCACAGAAACATCCTGGAAACAACGCTACCCAGTTTTTATATTCATACTAATTTTTCCTACCCTTCAGGCCATATGACCAGAACTGTTTTTTTAATCACCGTATTATTGATATTGGCCTTGACTTGGAGGAGCCTTTTCATCAAGTGGGTGGTAATTTTGGCCTTAGTCTTTTTAGGCCTGATGATGACTTTAACCAGAGTTTATTTGGGAGAACACTGGTTATCTGATGTTTTGGGGGGAGGACTTTTGGGGTTGACGGCTGGTCTTTTTGCCTCGGGACTCATCCTTGCAAAGAAAAAAAGTTTGAGGTAACATAAAGGTGCTGCCTTAAGGGGGTGAGTATTCTTGTCAAGAAATGTGACCATTGTGGTGATTATTTTGATTTTGGTGGTGATTGCAGGATACCTGGTTTGGCTTCGTGGGCGTTATCAGCAGCAGATCAGCCCACAGGTGCAAACTGAAACAACATCTTCACCAACTCCGTATTTGACTCCTTCCCCTTCTGCCACTGTGTCAGCGACCCCTTCTGCCATACCAAAAGGGACAAAAACTGGAACAGGTAGTTCTGGGGTAAGATAATTACTTAATTTGATTCTATGAGAAAGTCTGGGGTTGAAAAATTAATTATTGTTGGTTCTGGGCCGGCTGGGCTAACAGCAGCTATTTATGCAGCCAGAGGGAATTTAAATCCAGTGGTTATTACTGGAAGGGAAGCTGGCGGGCAATTAATGTTAACTACAGATGTGGATGATTTTCCCGGATTTGAAAGTGGCATCCAGGGACCGGAATTGATGGCTAAAATGCGCAAACAAGCTAAAAGGTTTAGCGTCAGATTTATAGATGAAGATGTTGTATCTGTAAATTTAAAAACTCAGCCTTTTGTGATTAAAACTGAAAGCATGATTCTTAATTCTAACAGCTTGATTCTCGCTACAGGGGCTTCAGCTATGTGGTTGGGACTTTCTTCAGAGAAGCGCCTAATCGGTCATGGAGTATCAGCCTGTGCTATCTGTGATGCTCCTTTTTTCCAAGATAAAAAGGTAATTGTGGTGGGAGGAGGGGATACCGCTATGAGGGAAGCCAATCACTTATCCAAGTTTTGTCAGTCAGTGGCTGTTGTTCATCGCCGCGGGGAACTGCGGGCCCAAGCTGCGCTGCAGCAGTTAGTTAAATCCAAAAAGAATGTAAATTTTATCTGGAATACGGTTGTGGAAGAAGTGTTGGGACAGGAAAAAGTGACAGGAGTGAGGTTAAAAAATACTCAAGATGGGAGGATGGAAGAATTAGCAGTTGATGGAGTGTTTGTGGCCATTGGACATCGGCCCAACACCGACTTTTTAAAAGGGCAACTGCCATTGGATGAAAAAGGATATGTGGTGGTAGAAAACGAAACCCATACTAAAGTGCCTGGTGTCTTTGTGGCCGGGGATGTGGCAGATTATCATTACCGCCAAGCAGCCACAGCCGCTGGCATGGGTTGTAAAGCATCCTTTGACGTTGAAGAATATTTGGAAAATTTAAAATAGATGATATAATTGGCTCTATGAAGTCATTATTATCTCAATTCATCAAATTGCTTCCCTCAAAACCAGTTTTTGCCCATTGTGATATTCCCTGCGGGATTTATGATCCCAAGCCGGCCCAGCTGGCTGCTCAAACAGTTTTAAAAATGGTTAATTTGATGAGTGAACTGCAACCCACCACTAGTGAACCGCCGTTTGAGGAAAGAAAGAAGATCATTTCTCAAATTTCCAGATTAACCAGAGTCAAGGAAGATCATGCTGAAGCGTGCAAAAGAGAAGTGTTAATTTTGTGGACAGATTATTTTAAAAGTGAGCATTTGGAAAAATTCCCGGATTTACATGATTTGATTTGGAAAACCTGTAAACTTTGTTCTGATAATAAAAGAGCCGTGGATGAGGCTAAAGCCCAAGAATTAGTTGAGGCTGTAGATAAAATAGCAGAGGTTTTTAATCAAACTAAAAAGTGAAATTTCCCATTTCCAAATATAAAGTTTATGGCAGCTCCATGAACCCTACTTTAAAAGAGGGTCAGGAGGTTATAACTTTTAACTGGGGTAAACCAAAAGTGGGTGATATGGTGGTGATAAAAAAGGATGGCATAGAAATGGTTAAGCGCATACAAATGTCCTCCGACCCGCTGCGCGAGGCGAGTCGTGGTACATTTGTACAAGGAGATAACAAGAAAGAAAGCACAGATTCCAGGCATTTTGGGCCGGTGGATAAATCTCAAATTGTGGGTAAGGTAGTTAAGTGGTATTAAACTTAAGTTGTGGTGGAGAGTAATTTCTTCTATACTGATGTTATGGAAACTGCTGCCCAACAGGATAGACAAACAGCCCAAGTAATTGCCAGAAACTTAAATAAATTGGGTGTAGGAGTCAGCGCAGAAGATATCACTCCCCAGACCGCTGCCACAGCGATACCCAGAACTAAAGAACTGGAGGAGGCTGGAGCAGAGATTTCCGGAGAAGATATCACCCACTTGGTGGGTGAAACAGTGGGGGAGATGACTACAGGAGCCAGTAAAGTAAGGGTGGCCCGCTCAAGCAGTTTTTGGGCTAAACTTAAAGAAAGAGTTTTAAGAAAGAAAAAACCGGACGAGGAAGTTCTCATTAAATAAATTTATGGAGGTTACACCATCAAACGGGCCAGACATTATTGGTTTTGCCATCACTGCAGCCATGATTTTGATTTCTGTTATGGTTATTTTGGGGCTGATGGTGTATTTTTGGCGTTTTTTTGTGGGATGGGTAAAATTTAGAGAAAGAGAGAAAACATCTTTACAATTTGTGCTTTTGCAGATTATTGTTCCCCATGACAATGAAGTCAAAATTGATGCAGCAGAGCAACTTTTTGCCACCTTCGCCTCTATTAGAAAATCAACTGGTAAGCTTTTTGGTCGTTTCAAAATACAACCCCATTTATCTTTTGAGATTGTTGCTTTACATGAGTCAATTCGTTTCTATATTTCTTGCCATAGACAATATCAAGATTTAATAGAAAAGCAGATTCATGGAGCCTATCCTGATGCTGAAGTTAAAGAGTTACCAGAATATAATATTTTTTCAGAAGAGGGTAAAACAGCTTATGCCTCTTTGAGGCTTCGTAGTCAGGATTTTTTCCCCATAAAAACTTTTAGGGATTTACCAACAGATCCACTTTCTAGCATTACTTCTGCCTTGGCTAAAATGCAGCCAGGAGAGGGTGCAGCCATACAGATGATTATTTTTCCCAGCGATAACAACTGGAAAGAGATTGGTAAAAAGTGGCTGAAAAAAGAAAAAGACCCAGGAAAACCAGATAACCCCAAACCTCCCCCTGATGCCAAGCAGATTGAAGCGGTAGAAGGGAAAATGACCAGACCTGGTTTTTATACCACTATCAGGATTGTGGTTTCTTCCACTTCCAGCGAATCTGCCAAAGCCCATCTGGCCAATATTCGCTCAGGCTTTGAACAGTTTAATGGTCCATATAACGGTTTTAGTGGTGAAAAAGTCAAAAGCGAAAAGAGCTTTATGACTGATTTTATCTACCGTTATCAGCCCAGATTTAGCCAAGCTGCGGTTTTAACGCCAGATGAGCTGGCTTCTGTTTTCCATTTCCCCAACAAGCAGATTGAAACGCCCTATATCTCCTGGTTAACTTCTAAACGAGCTCCTGCCCCAGAAAAAATTCCCACAGAAGGACTTTATCTTGGACGCTCTCTTTTTCGCAGCATTGTCCGCCAGGTATATGTGGCAGAGGATGATAGAAGACGTCACATGTATATCATTGGTCGAACCGGTATTGGTAAGTCAGAGCTTTTAAAAAGCTTGATGTTGCAAGATATTTTGGCAGGTAAAGGACTATGTTTTATTGACCCACACGGTGATGCAGCAGAGGAATTATTAGAACTGATTCCTCCACAGCGAGCAGAAGATGTGATCTATTTTGACCCAGGAGATTTAGAAAGACCCATGGGGTTAAATATGATTGAAGCCTATACTGAAGAGCAAAAGCATTTTGTGGTAGCTTCCATTATTGGTTTAATGTATAAACTTTTTGATCCCAATAAAACTGGTATTATCGGTCCTCGTTTTGAGCATGGTGTTCGGAATGCCATGTTAACAGCCATGAGTAAACCCGGTGCCACCTTTGTGGAGGTGATGAGAATCATGACTGATTCCAGCTTTGTGCAAGAGATATTGCCCTTGGTAGTTGATCCAGTGGTACGCCGCTATTGGACAGATCAGATTGCCCAAACTACTGACTTTCACAAGTCTGAAGTTTTGGATTATACTGTTTCCAAATTTGGTCGTTTTGTCACCAATAAAATGATGAGAAATATTATTGGACAATCGCAAAGTTCATTTGATCTTAGAAAAGTGATGGATGAAGGAAAAATCTTAATCATGAATTTATCTAAGGGAAAAATTGGTGAGGAAAATTCCAACTTTTTAGGGCTGATCCTGGTACCTAAAATTTTGGCTGCTGCCATGTCCCGCTCTGATATACCCATGGAGCAGCGGAGAGATTTTTATCTTTATGTGGATGAGTTTCAAAACTTTGCCACGGAAACTTTTGGCGATATCCTTTCCGAAGCTCGAAAATATCGTTTAAATTTAATTGTGGCTAATCAGTTTATTGGTCAAATTGGAGAGGAATTAAAAAATGCTGTTTTTGGTAATGTGGGAACCTTAATTGCCTTTAGGGTGGGAGTCACTGATGCTAACTATTTGCAGCATGAGTTTTCACCTACTTTTTCGGAAAACGATTTGGTTAATGTAGAAGCTTATCATGCCTATATCAAGACCATTGTTCATGGAGAGCCAGTTTCACCATTTTCTTTGGATACCACTAAAGATATGACCAAATGGAAAAGTTTGCTAAACCCCCAAATTGCTCAAGCTGTCAAGGAGCTATCTCGTCTTAAATATGGTCGGGATGCGCAAACTATTGAAGCTGACATTGCCCAGCGGGCCAGATTGTAATATAATTCACTCGCAGGCCCGTAGCTTAGTGGTAAAGCGGGTGTCTTATACACACTTGATGAGGGTTCGATTCCTTCCGGGCCTACCCTTCAACAAGCTCAGGGTAAACTGAAAGGGGGTGATGAGTTCTGAATAAGCAAATAGGAAAAGTAGTACACTATTATGATAAATTGGGTGTGGCCATTGTGGATTTGGACAATGGGAGTTTAAAGGTGGGGGATAGTGTCAAGTTTAAACACGGAGAAGATGAATTTACCCAAAATGTAGAATCTCTGCAAATTGAACATGAAGCAGTGGATTCAGTTAAAAAGGGAGACTCTTTTGGTTTAAAAGTTTCACAACCCACCAAGCCGGGAACTTTAGTTTATATGTCTTAAAGTTCTTCCAGTTGGACCTTGGGCCCATTGGTTTGGCCTTGAATAAATTGTAAGTATTTTTCCGTGGTGGTTAATCTTTTATGTCCAGCCAGCTTGGCCACAGTCACTAAAGACATGCCACTTTCTAGCTGGGTTGTTACCCAAGTATGACGCAAGTCATTAACTTTAGCTTGCTTGATGCCAGCAACTTTAAAATATCTATCAATGGCAGTTCTAATATTTCTGATAAGTAAGGGTTTGCCTGTTTTAGTGATAAACAGAGTATGAGAGGGTGATTTGGGCCTTATTCCTAAATATTTTTGTACAGCCTCGGCGCCAGGTTTAGTCAGAGGAATAGTTCGCTCCACAGTGCCTTCCGCTGTTGGTACATGTAAGTTTAAATTTTGTAAATCGATATCCTCTACTCGTAAGGCTGCCAACTCGCCAATTCTCACTCCTGTTTGCAAAAGGAGCTCAATAACGGCAAAAATTCGAATATCTCCTCTGGCAGCATCTCGCAGGGCCCTATATTCTAGTTTAGATAAAATACGAGGGGGTTTGTTTTCAAACTTGGGATGCTCCAAGGCTGTGGCTGGATCTTCAGTGATAAAATTAGATATTTTTAAGAATTTAAAAAAAGTTTTGGTGGAGTTGGTTTTTCTGGAAATTGATTTGGCAGTGTAGTTTTCTTTGGTCAGACTTTCCATAAAGGCTTGTAAATCTTCCAAAAGCACATCAAAGGTCTGTTCTCGTCCCAGCTTTTTTAAGAAGTTAACCAGTTGCTCAATATCCTTGCCATAAGCTAAAATAGTAGCATTGGCACGGTTTTTGCCTTTGAGGTGGCCAATAAATTGTTGATGGGCATCTGTTAAGTTAATCATGATATCTAGCTGATATTGTAAACTTATAGGGTGCTTTTGTCAAGAGAGTTTTAAAATGGGTAAGAAGATAGTGTTAATTTTAATTGGTGCTTTAACAATAATTATTGCCTACAATCTGATTGGGCAAATTTTATCTACTGTTCACTCTGGGGATAAACTGTCTCAAGCCATGGATAGGTTGCACAAACTGGAAATTAAAAATAAGGAGCTCAAAAAAAAGCTGGAGGGAGTTAAATCACCGCAGTTTTTAGAACAGCAGGCCAGAGATAAGCTGGGTTTGGTTAAAGAAGGGGAAGTGCTGGTGATTATTCCTCAGGAAAAAATTGATCAGGTGTTAGGTTTAAGTAAAAAGGTGGAAGAAGTGAAACTGCCCAATCCTCTGGGCTGGTGGAAGTTGTTTTTTAAATGATTTAGGAGCTTGTTTTACAGGCCAGTATAAATACCGAATAATCGTCACCAATTATTGAATCATCGTCAATAGGAGGCGGGAGTTGCCTGAATTGAAATCCTGCCTTATCCAGCATATCTTTTAGTTGAACACCAGTATAAAATTTAAGTGGCTGATGATGGTTTTCATAAATAAGTTCACCATCTTTTAACCACTGTTGTTCATGCAGGTAGCGGAGGTTTTCTGGTAGCTTTAACCATGTTCTACTACGATAAATCAAAACCCCCCCATTTTTAGTAGGGTTCTGATATTCTGCCACTCTAGCTTGAAGCTTTCCATTGTGGGAGTGGCTTTGGATTAATTTATCCCCATCAGTCACATCAAATAGCAGCTTACCTCCTGGTTTTAGCACTCTTTTAATCTCGGATAGTAATCTATCTATAGATGGGGGGTCCATGGAACTGTCAAACATTGAATGGAGTAATAAAACAAAGTCAAAACTTTGTCCAAAAGGAAGTTTAAACCAACTCCCTCGCACAAATGAGATGTCTCTGGCCATGGTCAGATCTGGTGGGGAAATATCCATACCAACTACGTTTTGAAAACCACGCCGGGTTAAATCTAAGCAGTGTAAACCAGGACCACAACCTAAATCTAAGACCCTATGATTGGTTTGTAAGCCATTTGAGATGGCAAGATCTACTTCAGCAATGTCTTGTTCCTCTGGTAACATTTGGCAGAAAGATTAACAGAAGTTTCCATAAAAAGCAAATAAAGGGAGTGGGATGATGCCTGCCCTGAGCTTGGTGAAGGGCCTGCCCTGAAACTATTTAGATGCTTATTCAGTTTGGCCATCAGTCTACCTTCAACCTTAAAATTCTAATTTTCTTTTCTCTGCTCCATCCCTTTATCTGTTTTTCTCTTTTTAAAGCTTCTGATCGAGTTGGTAATTGTTCTTGATAAACTAACTTAATTGGTTTATGTGATTTCGTATAATGCCCACCCTTTCCATTCTTGTGATCTAAAAAACGCTGGTCTACGTTATTGGAATATCCAGTATATAAACTTCCATCTTCACACAGTAGAATGTACACAAACCACATGATGATATTTTAGCAGAGAGTAAATATTCGAGTCCTTCGACTCTGGTTCGACTACGCTCACCATCGCTCAGGGCACTTCGACTCTATTTGCCATCAAAAAACTCGCTCCATTCATTCAGTGCCTGCACTGAGCGAGCGAAGCGAGTCGAAGTGTTGCGGGGGCGGGAATCGAACCCGCTGCCTCAAGATTATGAGCCTTGTGTGCAGCCATTACACTTCCCCGCGATATTTAAAAGAACACTTGTATTTTAAACTTTTACCCTTAATATGTCAATGTAAGTAGGATATGTTAAAATTGACCGTAAGGCAGTGTAGTTTAACGGTAAAACAGTGCCCTCATAAAGCACGAACGGAGGTCCGACTCCTCCCATTGCCACACTTGTGTTATGGTTTAATATGAGGCTAAAATGGAAGAAGAAATGCTTAATTCAAAATTTCAAATTCAACGCCTATCTGATATCCCCGAAGCTGATATCCCAAAGACCTTAGAAGAAGTGGTAAAAGTGGAAAAAGAGGCCTGGCCCGAAGAAATACAAGCTCCTTTAGAAAAATTTCAGGCCAGAGCGGAAGTTTTTCCTCAAGGGTTTTTATTAATTTCTCTACCTGATCTAGGTTTAGTTGGAGTTTCAACGGCTGAAATCATCAATTATGACCCACTTCATCCACCGATTTCCTGGGAAGAGACTACGGATAACGGGTGGATTAGAAGTACTCATAATCCAGAGGGGAATGCACTCTATCTTATTTCTGTGGGGGCGAGTCCACGCTCTGCTGGCAGAGGTGTTGGTACAAGACTGGTTCAAGAACAGCTTGATTTAGCCAGAAGATTAAACCTAGACTATCTTGTTTTAGGTTCACGCATCCCTAAATATCATGAATATCACCTTCGGCATCCTGAAATGACCATAGATCAATATTTATTGTTAACTAGATCTGGCGGGGAAGTTTTAGATCCAGAGATTCGTTTTTATACGCGTTGTGGCTTAAAAGTGATTAGGGTGGTGCCAGATTATATGGAAGATGATCCAGAAAGTGAGAATTATGGAGCGGTGATGGTTTGGGAAAATCGCACATAACTTGCAATTTTGTGGTATAATGATTTAATCCCTAAGGAAAGCTCCTGTGGGGGTATTTTTTTGGCCCGACAAAGGCAAGGAAAAATATATGAGAGATAGAGTAGAAATATACGAAGAGGCTATATTACAAGCTACCTTAATTGAAGGGGGGAAAGAAAAAGATAGATACCCTCTTAAGGTAGTTGGTATTAATGGTCGAAAGGCCATTGTGGTTGAGGCGGATTCAGATGGGCAACAAATTCCAGGAAGAGCCCTTGAGCAAGCACCTTTAGACGAGCTTGAAAAGGGTAGATTCGGTGTGTTGCAGATTTCCAATCATAGACCGATTTGACAACAACCCATCTTTATGTTAGCCTATAAATACATGGATAAACTGAATTTAAACATTTGTAGATGGTATCGTAAACATCCAGCCTGAAACAGGCGGTTTTTACGTGCCTTAAGTCCATGATTTAAGAAAAATTAAATAAAATTTTAAATAAAAAAGCACAAGGAACCGCCAAGGAGGCGGTTTTTTTGTGGGAAAAAATATGGAAACAATAGAAAACAAAATTACAATTAGTACAGAGAATTTAGATGATCAAGAAGCAGATAAGAGGATAACTGCTATTAGAGGAGTGGTGCATCAATCTGGCTTAGTAACAGACTCTAGACACGATTTTAGACTGACTCCGGATAGATTAGTTTTAAATTCAGAAGCAAGAAACCAATTTGAACAGATTGGAGAGTTAATATTGTCAAGTTTTTCTGCAACCAGAAGAGTGTTTCTGAGGGCTAAAAGAAGTGAATTTCCTGAAGATTTAAACAGATTTGTGATCAGAGCTCTTGAAGCAGGAATGAGTAATGCTAATAAAAAGACCTTATCAGTAGAGATTGACCAATTGCCGCTTTTTTTCAGGGCTGATTGTATCCTGGCACAAGATGGTGGGGAATTAGCGATTAAGGCTACTGAAATAGAAGGCGAAAGATCCATTGCTTTTGGCTTTGCCAGCTTCATAGATCAAATCAATACGGCAGTAAATCAAGTGAGTATAGACCAACGATTGGGGGGTTTAGGAGTTGCAAGTGGAATAAAACAAGCGGTTGAAGAAAGTAACTTCCAAGGTAAGGGAATAGCTTTAATATTAGCGGAAGACCAGCTATTCTATTTACCTGAACAGGCGCTATTTGTTAATGAACTTAGAAGTCTAGGGATACCTGTAGAGTTAGTTAGAGAGAATGATTTTGAAATGAAACCTGGCAATCCTCCCATGGTGATTTTGCCTAGTGGAGAAGCAGCTAATGTGGCTGTAAGCCTCCCAAAGTTTAATCCTCAAAAATCAGGTCAACAATTTAGCCAAGAAAGATTAAGGATGGATTTTATTAGGGGGGCTTTTGATTTCCTTTTGCCTCCGTTCAAATTCTTTGGTACAAAATCTTCTATGGCTTTAATGCACCAGCCAATAATTCGAGACATTTTCTTTGAAGAGGGAATGAATGCAAAATTGGTAGATAAATTGATTCCGCCAACGAAAGCAATAGCCGGTCAGATTTCAGAAGTAGAACGATTACTTTTAGAAATGGGCATTCAAACAGACCCCCCAACCCTGCTTAAAGCCGTAGGTATGACTGCTGGAAGAGGCATGGCTATGCCAAATGATAGAGAAGGTATCCGAGAAATTTTGCGGATTGCCAAAGGATCGCCATTTGATTTTATAACACAACAATTTTTGGAAACAGTTGCACCGGAATTTAGAATTTTTGATTCGCAGAGTGGTGAGTTACGCAAAGAATTTCAGTTTATGAGGTTGGCAGCATTTTTTGCTAATATTAACGGGTGTTCAACTTTGCTTGGAGTGGAGGGGACTGGTTTACCCAATCCATTTGTCCACGGAAACCCTAATTGTATTTTCTTTCCAGTAGTATTTAAGGAGGAAGTATGAAAGCTATAATATTTGATTTTAATAGAACCTTATTTGATCCTGAATCAGATAAACTGATTGATGGTTGTAAGGATGTATTGAGAGCATTATCTAAGGATAGGACATTAGTCCTTATAAGTAACGCTGCTGACTCAAGGGAAGATCTTATTCATAAACTTGGTATTGGGGATTTCTTTAAGAAGATAATACTTACCAAACAGAAGAATAAGAATGATTTTATTAGTATATGTCAATCACTATCTATTAGTCCAAGTGAGGTAATGGTAGTAGGAGATAGAGTAAAAGGGGAAATCTCTATAGGGAATAGTTTGGGTATGACTACGGTTCAGTTCCTAAATGGAATTTTTGCTAATGAACTGCCGAGTGATGAGATGGAAAAGCCCAAAATCATTATTACAAATTTAAAGGAGTTATTAAAATATGGCTAAGTTTGGTGAAATTAAGAAATTTTTAGAAGAAAATACTGTCCAGTTTACAGTAATAGAGCTGGCTAGTATTGCACGCTCCGTTGAAGATGTAATGAAGCTATCTAATGGCCAGGTTAAAAGTGAGGAAGTTATTAAGACTTTAATTGTTAAAAAAGGTGGGGAGTTCCAAGGTTTAGTTCTAAGAGGCGATGACCGCTTAAAGAACAATTTTATAGATAGGTTTGCTACCAAGGATGAAGTATTGTCTATTGCTGGAGTGGAGTTTGGGGCAGTTTGCCCTGTACTTTTAGGAATACCTATTATAATTGATAAAAAAGTAATGAATTTAAAAAGAGTAAACATGGGATCAGGGGATTTATTAAAAGGAATAGATTTAAATTTAGAAGATTTGCTAAAAGTATTACCAAACTCTACAATTGAGGTGATATCTTTATGAAAAGAATTTTAACTGGGGATAGGCCCACCTCTGATAGTTTTCATTTGGGAAACTATGTGGGGTCCTTGAAAAATAGGGTCAAGCTGCAGGATGAGTACGAGACCTTTATTGAGGTAGTAGATCTTCATGCCTTAACAACTCATTTTGATAAAACTGCTGATTTGGAAAAAAATATCCGTGGTTTGATGCTCGGGTATTTGTCTGTGGGGTTGGATCCTAAAAAGGTTACATTTATTCTGCAGTCCAAAGTACCTGAAGTTTTGGAACTGGCATATTTTCTGGGAACTTTGACCTCCAGAGCAGTCTTGGAGCGCCAGCCGGCTTTAAAAGAAAAACTTGATCAGGGAGAACAAGATACCTTTGCTTTGTTTCAATATCCGGTTTTAATGGCGGCTGATATTCTGCTTCCTAAAGCCAATCTAGTGCCTGTAGGTAAAGACCAAAAAGCTCATGTGGAATATGCCAGAGACATTGCCATGAAATTTAATAGCACATATGGTGAAGTTTTTCCTATACCAGAACCATTGATAGGGGAAGTACCCACTCTTCCAGGTACAGACGGCAGGGGGAAAATGAGCAAATCCTTAAATAATGCCATTTTTTTGACTGACTCTCCTGAAGAAGTAGAAAAAAAGGTCATGAATATGTATACCGATCCCAAAAGAATCCACCCTAACGATCCGGGAACAGTTGAAGGAAATCCGGTCTTTGTTTATCTGGATGCATTTGGCACAGAAGGTGATAAAGCTCAAATTGCCAAATTCAGAGAGCTTTACACAAAGGGCCAAGTGGGAGATATTGAGGTCAAAAAGTATCTGGTATCCGTTTTAAATAATTTTCTGGATCCCATCCGCCAGAGGAGAGAAAAGTACGAGAAAGACCCCGAGCTTGTCGAACGGATTTTGCGTGAAGGCACTGCCAAAGCCCGTCTTGAGGCCCAAAAAACTCTACAAGAAGTTAAATCTGCCATGAAACTCGATTACTTCCCATAATCCTTATTCTCTGGTATAATTTCCATCATGGCCAATGGAAAAAAGAAATTAAATCACAAACGTTTGTGGTCTATTACCAAAGGGGTGGCTATTTATGTTTTAATAGCCCTGGCTTCTTTAATCTTCTTTTATTCATTTGCAGGTCCACCTCAACCCCAAAACCAAGTGCCAATCTCCCAAATAATTCAGGATATTAAAGATAAAAAGATAGACAAGATCATCCTGGAGGGGGATAAAATTCAGGCCAAATTAAAAGATGCTGATGAGAAGATAGTTTCCCGGAAAGAAGAAGGGGAATCAATTTATAAAATTCTGGAAAGTTCTGGAGTTGATCCCAAGGAAGTGACCATTGAGGTCAAAGATATTTCCATGCAGCAAGCTTGGGTAAATATCTTAGGAGCTTTTTTACCAGTGATTTTAATGGTGGTACTTTTTTTCTTCATTTTCCGCCAAGCCAGAGAAGGAGCCCAGGGCATTTTTTCCTTTGCCCAGAGCCGTGCCAAGCTTTTTACTAAAGATGCCCCTCAAATTAAATTTGGCGATGTGGCAGGAGCAGAGGAGGCCAAAAAAGAGCTTTCAGAAGTGGTAGATTTTCTAAAAAGTCCGCAAAAATATAAAGACATCGGGGCCAGAATTCCCAAGGGAGTACTTTTAGTTGGTCCTCCGGGTACAGGTAAAACCCTCTTGTCAAGAGCGGTGGCCGGCGAGGCCAATGTACCATTTTTCTCCATTGCCGGTTCAGAATTTATGGAAATGCTAGTGGGAGTGGGAGCAGCCAGAGTTCGCGATATGTTTTCCCAAGCCAAAAAAAGCGCTCCGGCCATTATTTTCATTGACGAGATTGAATCAATCGGCAGGATGCGTGGTTTTGGCATTTCCGGCGGGCATGATGAAAGAGAACAGACCTTAAATCAAATCTTGGTGGAGATGGATGGTTTCGCTCCCAATGATCATGTGATTGTCGTCGGTGCCACTAATCGCCCTGATTTATTGGATCCGGCCCTAATTCGACCAGGCAGATTTGATAGACGGGTGATTTTAAATATGCCTGATATAGAAGAGCGAAAGGCCATTATTGAATTGCACATGAAGGGTAAACCATTTACTAGGGAAGTTGATGTTGAAAGATTGGCCAGGCGAACTGTGGGTTTTTCCGGAGCGGATTTGGCCAATATGTTAAATGAGGCTGCCATTTTGGCTGCGCGCGAGGCTAAAAAAGCGATAGACCCCAGAGATCTGGAAGAGGCGGCCACCAAAGTTAAACTGGGGCCGCAGCGAAAAAGAATGCAAACGGAAAATGATAGGAAGCTTTCCGCCTATCATGAGGCTGGTCATGCCATAGTGGGACATCACTTACCTTTAGTTGATCCGGTCCATCGCATTTCCATAGTATCGCGCGGCATGACCGGGGGACACACCATGTTTCCCCCCACTGAAGATCGCTCTAATGAGACAAAATCGCGCCTCACACAGCAAATTACCACTGCCTTGGGAGGAAGAGCAGCAGAAGAGATGGTTTTTAGTGATATTTCAACCGGAGCGGCCAGTGATATTGAGATAGCCACCGGTATTGCCAGGGAAATGGTGGCGGAATATGGCATGTCCAGTTTAGGACCAATTAATATCAAACCTCGTTCTATGTTTGGTCTTTGGCCTACCATGGGGGAAGAAGGTGGCGGGGTTTCCCAGACCATGCAAACAAAAATTGATATGGAAGTTAAAAAAATTATTGACTCTTGTTACAAACAAGCTCAAGAGATTTTGCATAAAAATAAGGCCAAACTTGATAAAGTGGCCAAGGCCCTTTTGGGAAAAGAAACTTTAGATACGGATGAATTTGAAAAACTTATTGGGAAGAAGAAAACTTGACTTTTGAGAAGATCTAGCAGTAAGATAATCTTGCATGCGCGTAACTTGGATTTTGGCAATTTTAGCTCTCTCTGCAATCTTTCTTTCAGGCTGTAATACTGTTTTTGCCGCGTCAAACGCCCAAGAAGATTTAACCTCTGGTTTAACCCTGGATGAAGCTGGGGCAGTGGAAATTGGTGAATCTTTAATTTATCCATCTTCACCTTTGTATTTTCTAAAAGGTATCAGAGAGCGGATTGAACTAATGTTAAGTAGTAATAATAAAGCTAAGGCTCAAAGAGAGTTGGAGTTTGCTCAAAGGCGCCTTCGGGAAGTAAGAGCTTTAATCAAACACCAAAGGCAGGATTTAATTGACTCCACCCTAGAACGTTATAAAGCTTCATTAAACGAGGCCAGAAGTTTATCTGCCCCAGATTCTAGTCTGCAACTGCCAGTGGGGGAGGCTATTTCGCGGCATTTGGATGTGTTGCAAAGAGTCCATGACCAAGTGGGAAACCCCAGAGCTAAACAGGCCATCAGAGCAGCGCTAGAAAGGGGAATGGAGCATTTGCAAACCATGCAAAAGCGTTTGGATTTAGTGCAGCAACAAGAACTAATTCGCAAAACAGCTTTGCGCCAAGCTCTAGCTTGTAATTTGCTAGCTAGGGAAGCTTCCAATTCTGGATTAACTGATACAGACAGAGTTTATCTGACACAAAAAGTCAAAGATTGCCAGCAAAATATCAGAGAAAATCTAAAAGATGAGCTGATGGAACTGCGGGATATGAAAAAACAACTCCGCCCTGCCACACAATCTGCCAAATAATCCCAAATCTGTTACAATTTGGGTGTGAAACTATTAGTTTTGATTGATGGTAATGCCCTGCTCTATCGTGCCTACCATGCCCTTCCTCCCATGACTACTAGAAAAGGCGAACTGGTTAATGGGGTTTATGGCTTTACCTCGATGATTTTAAAAGCTTCCCAGGATTTGCGGCCGGATTATTGGGCCATTGCCTGGGATGAAAAAGGACCCACTTTCCGCCACCAAGCTTACAGTCAATATAAAGCCACCAGAGCAGCAGTTGATCAGGCCTTAGATTTGCAATATAAAAGGGTTCACCAAGTTGTCCAGGCCTTTAATATTCCCGAGTTTTCTCTCAAAGGCTTCGAGGCAGATGATTTAATAGGAACTTTGGTAAAACAAGTCCCCCGATTAGATTCGTCCCGATTGAATCGGGATCGGGGTCTAGAAACAGTTGTAATAACAGGAGACAGGGATATCATGCAAATTATTGATAAAAATACCAAAGTGTTAATGCCGCGAAAAACCATTAATGATGTGGGGTTATACGGGGAAGAAGAATTTGTTGCGAGATTTGGCTTTAAACCTAAATATTTGATTGATTTTAAAGCTCTGGCAGGGGATGCATCTGATAATATTCCTGGAGTTGCTGGAGTGGGAGAGAAAACAGCCACGGACTTGATATTGAAATTTGGTCCTATCGAGAATATCTACAAACTAAAGAATTTAAAAACTTTGCCGGAGAGGATGCAAAAGCTTCTGGCAGAAGGAGCAGAAGATGCAGTGATGAGCAAAAAATTAGCCACCTTGGACCAAGATGCACCAACTAAGCTGGATTTGGCAAAATGTCAGGTTCACGATTTTGATAAAAATGAGGTTGTTAAATTATTTGAGGAGCTGGAATTTAAGAGTTTATTTGCTAGGTTGTCTGGCCAGGCTTCAGTCAGTACCCCTGCTACAGACTTAGACTTAGAAGTTGAACCCATTTTACAGAAAATGAGCAAAGCCGGAGTTTTAATTGACCTTAAATTTTTAAACAAGATGGGAAAAAAGTTAAAAGACAGACTTGTTAAACTTGAACAAGAAATTTACTCATATATAGGTCATCAGATTAATCTAAATAGCCCCAAACAACTACAAATTGTGCTTTTTGATGAACTGAAACTGCCTGTTTTTAAAAAAACCAAAACCGGTCGATCAACTGATGAGGAAACCTTGCATGAACTTATCAGTGCTCATCCAGTGGTTCCCTTGCTTTTAGAATATCGACAACTTTTTAAACTGATTTCCACTTATATCGATGCTCTACCTAAATCCGTGGGTAGTGATGGCCGAGTGCATTCCACTTTTAATGTGGAAGGTGCAGCCACCGGCAGAATCAGCTCACAAGATCCTAATTTACAAAATATTCCTGTTCGGGGAGAATTAGGTGGTGAAGTGAGAAAAGCCTTTGTGGCTCCCAAAGGCAAAGTTTTACTGGCAGCAGATTATTCCCAAATTGAGCTGCGGATTATGGCCCATTTGGCTGATGATCCGGGTTTGAGAAAAGCTTTTGAAGAAGGTTTGGATATCCATGCTGCTACTGCAGCCAAGATTTTTAATGTAGCGGTTGAAAAGGTGACCAAAGAGCAAAGAGGGGTGGGTAAAACCATGAACTTTGCCACTTTGTACGGCCAGGGTCCGCATGCTTTGTCCCGCCAATTAAAAGTGCCTTTTGAAATAGCCAGATCATATATTGAGGAATATTTTGCCCAGTTTCCCAAAATTCAGGAATGGATGCAGAAAACTTTGGAGGCAGGGTTGCAACATGGATATGTTGAGACTTTAATGGGGAGAATTAGATATATTCCCGAGCTGAAAGCGGAAAATAGAATGATTCGCTCGGCTGGGGAACGGGCAGCTGTAAATATGCCTGTGCAGGGAAGTGCAGCTGATATGATTAAAAAAGCCATGGTGGAAATTGATAAGGAACTAGGTTCCTGCACCATGATTCTCCAGGTTCATGATGAGTTGTTATTTGAATGTGATGGTTCGGCAGGCTCACCACAAGTCCGAAAACTGGCCTTGATGGTCAAGGACAAAATGGAAAAGGCTTTAAAGTTATCCGTACCAGTGGTGGTGGATCTGAAAGTCGGTCCCAACTGGGGAGAAATGGAACAGCTTAAAGCATAAATTTTTTATGAAAAGTTTTATGGGAAGAAAAATTTAATGGTAAGATAGCAGTGGTTGGTATTTTTTATATGAGGTTATTCGCCAAAAAGAGGGGTATATAATTAAATTATGATAATTAAAAAATATCCTCAATCACATTTGATTATTACAGGAAATTCCACCAAACTTATTATTGACCCTGGTTCAATTACTTTTAGTGGTGGTTTTAAACCGGAGGAGTTCCAGGGAGCAGATGCTTATTTATTTACCCACACCCACCAGGACCATTTGGATACTAACACTGTTAAACAGGTGGTGGGAGAAAAGCCATGTTTTGGAAATGCTGATGTGGTTAGAGTATTTCGTGAGTTGGGATTAAATGCTACCCAGATCCATGATAGGGATAAATTTTCAGTAGGTGGGTTTGAGATAACTCCTGTTGATTTACCCCATTGCAAGATGCAGGATGGCACGGATGGTCCACCCAATACCGGTTTTTTAATTAACCCCGATTTAATCGGGGTAAACGGAGTTTTGTTCCATCCGGGAGATGGAGACGAAGCTCCGGCCGGTTTGACTTCACAAAATGTGGCTTTGCCTATTGCCGGACCCACCATTACTATGGAGGGAGCATTGCAGTTTGCCAAGGATTTACAGGCCAAAGTGGTTGTGCCCATTCATTATGACTTTTTTAAGGCTGATCCTAATGAATTTAAAAATATGGCAGCGCCTTTTGGCATTGAAGTTCGCCCCCTGGCTCCTGGTGAAGAAACAGAAATTTAGGCCTCTCTTTCTTTGGAAGAATAAGATGTGCCACTCTCTACCAGTTTAAATATTTCCCCTGGATCTTCTGTTTCTATTGCATGGATACCATAACGAAAAGCCTCAATGGGATTCAATTGGGCAATTAATTCGGTGACCTCCCTGGCTAATTCTTGGGCAGGAATTGTGCCACTCTCCCTAGATATGATTCCTCGTACCCCTTGCATTATCCGATGAATTTCCCACAAGGTTAATCTTGGACAAAATTGCTCAATACTTGCCTGGTATTGCTGCGGGTCAAATCGTCTTTTCTGGCCATCTGTTCCCACCAGTAAATCAATAGGTTCAGGTTTTTCGATAGTTGGGGAATTTAAACCACATTCATGGCATTTACGATAGCGGCGAAGGGTTCCATTGGGCAGATGAACTGTTTGCTGAACTCTGTTTGTTGTAATTGTAAAGCCCGTGTGCCCACAGAGTAATTGTATGCCTTAAATTATACTTAAAATTCTGTTAAAATCAAGTCATGAAGGTGGCATTAGTTCACGACTATTTAAGGGAATATGGGGGAGCAGAGCGGGTATTGGAGGCTTTGCATGAGATTTGGCCTAAAGCTCCAGTTTATGTGGCTTACTACAACCCGGCCGCTTTAGGTTCACAAGGTCGGGCCTTGCGAGGCTGGGATATCAGAACTTCTTGGTTACAAAAAATTCCTTTTGCCAATAAATTAATTTCCCCTCTTCGAATTCTGGCCCCAATGATTTTTGAAAGTTTTGACCTGTCACAATATGATCTGGTAATTTCTTCCTGCAATGTTTATTTTTCCAAAGCCGTGATAGTCAAGCCCGAAGCCTTGCACATCAGTTATATTCATACCCCCCCGCGTTATCTTTATGGCTATACCACCTCTTTTAATTATAAAAAACACTGGTGGACCAGGATAGGAGGGGAGATAATTAATCATTTTTTAAGAATTTATGATTTTGAAACTTCCCAGCGGCCGGATATTTTGGTGGCCAATTCCAAAAATGTTCAAGCTAGAATAAAAAAGTTTTATAGAAGGGATGCAGAAGTGATTTATCCGCCAGTGGAAATTAAGAAATTCGAAATTCCCGCCAAAGGCGAGGCTCGCCAGAGGCAAGGATATTTTCTGACGGTTGGGAGGTTGGTTAGGGGAAAGGGAATAGATATCGTTATTGAAGCTTGTGGCAGATTAGGATTATCTTTGAAAGTAGTTGGCACAGGACCTGAAAAAGAGAATTTAGAATCAAGCATTAAGAATAAAGCTTTAAAAAATATAGAGTTTTTGGGACAAGTTAGTGATGAAGAATTGGCTAAACTTTATGCCGGGGCCAAGGCTACTATTGTGGCCTCGGAAGATGAAGATTTTGGCATTGTACCAGTGGAGTCAATGGCGGCCGGAACTCCGGTGATTGCCCCTAAATACGGAGGCTATCTGGAAACTGTCATTGATGGGAAAACAGGGATATTATATGAAGCAGGTGAACTGATAGAGGCTATTAAAAAGTTTGAAAAGATAGTTTTTAAACCAGCAGATTGCCAAAACCAAGCTGAAAAATTTTCTAAAGAAAGATTTAAAAAAGAAATCTTAGATTTGGTTAAGGAGAATGTAAAAGATGCCTGAATTACCTGAAGTAGAGACAATTAAATTAGTTCTCCAAAGGAGAATAGTTGGGAAAACTATTAAAGATATTCAAGTTCTATCTTCGAAATCTTTCATAGGTCAACCACAAGATATAAAAGATAAAAAAATACTTAAAATTTGGAGAAGAGCTAAGTTATTGGGAATTGATTTGAGTTCAGATAAAACCCTTCTTTTTCATTTAAAAATGACTGGACAGTTGATCCATGAGGATGGGAAAAGGCCCGCCTTGCCCGACGCAAGTCGAGGCAGGTTTATTGGTGGGCATCCCACAGAAGATATGAAGGGTCCCATGCCCAATTCTCATACACGAGTGATTTTTACTTTTTCGAGTGGATCAAAGCTTTATTTTAATGACCAGCGCCGCTTTGGCTGGATAAAAGTAAGTGACAAGGGAAAAATGGTAAGTGATAAATCATTAATAAATTTGGGACCAGAACCCTTGGAGAAAAATTTTACTTGGGAAGTTCTAAAGATAAATTTGTTAAAGCATAAATCCATGCCAATTAAAGCGGCCATTATGGATCAGTCCGTGATTTCCGGGGTAGGCAATATTTATGCATCAGAGGCCTGTTTTGCCGCCAAAATCGACCCTCGCAGAAAAGTAAGTAATTTATCTGATAAAAAGTTCCGAAGTCTATTTTGGGGCATCAGAAAGGCTTTAAAGAAGGGAATTAAGTATGGGGGATCTACCCGGGCGCATTTTGTGGACCCAGAGGGTCACAAAGGTTATTTTCTAGACTATGCCTTTGTTTACGGCCGCGATAAACACTCCTGTAAAGTTTGCCAAAGCGAAATTAAAAAAATCTCTCTAGGGGGCCGGGGAACATATTATTGCCCCAAATGCCAAAAATAATTGATATAATAAGCTTGTATGGTTAGTGAAGAAGATTCGCAAACAATAGAGATAAAAGAAAGATCTAGGCGGCAAGATGCGGCAGGAGCGGCATTTAGAGGATGTATGGATCAGATTTCAACAACAGAGAGGTTTACCCCAGAGGAGGCAAGGCGATTGGGTGGTTTATTTCTTGCTCGTTTACTTGAATTTGAGCTGTTTGTGCAAGATGTAATTCAATTCGAGAATACAATTGGTGGTCTTCCTAGGTGGCATAATCCCCATGAAAGGGGTAAATTAGAAAAAGCTTTGTTTGATGCTCAAAAAGGAGATTATAGAAAATTTAGAGAGGCCTTATCCTTATCCAGTCAAGGAGCATGGGTGCAAAAAGGTTTAAGAGAAAAGTTGTCAGAAATAGCTCGTCTGATTCCCGACCAAGGTGAACCTTTTAGACCGCCGCCTCCAGCTTGGCAAGATCCGGAATTCACGCAATTATAATAACATTACGCGGGACTTGACAAAGTCTAAGAAAAATAGTAGGATAATCTTAGGAAAATCTAATTATGATAATACCGACAGCTAAAAATACCAAAACCATTACAGATTTAAGGGAAAAAGCCCTGGAAATGCTAGAACAAACAAAAAAGGCGGGCCCCACCTTTATCTTGCATC
Organism: uncultured Gammaproteobacteria bacterium; assembly: GCA_964394855.1. Taxonomy (GTDB): domain Bacteria; phylum Patescibacteriota; class Microgenomatia; order Daviesbacterales; family UBA10151; genus CAYMZD01. Next base: position 37,042 of record CAYMZD010000004.1, read on the forward strand.
GCAGTAAACCCACAGCCGTGATGTTGTCGATTGAGGAATATGCCAACATGATGGAGATGCTGGAAGATTATTTTGATGCTTTAAAGGCCGAAGAGCTAGAAGAAGATGGTGAGAAAGGCGGAATCGGTTTAGATACTTTAATAAAAAAATATAATCTTAGGGTCTAATGTACCAAATTACTATCTCATCAAAAGCAGAAAAGCATTTTGCCAGACTACCTAAAAACTTACAAGAAAAAATCGCCAAAAAATTAAAGCAACTTGAGGAAAACCCACTTCAGCAAGGCTTGGATATTAAAAAGTTAGCAGGTACAGAAAAAAGTTATAGATTAAGAGCAGGGGAACTGCGGATACTTTACCAAATGAAGACCGGATTAAAAACAATTTTAGTGGTAGACATTGATTTTAGAAGGACCTCCACCTATTAAAGGTAAATTAAAAAGATTTCCCTGGTTGGCCGTGGAACTTACTTTTGCCCCAAATGCCAAAAATAATTGATATAATTTAGAAAATGGCTAAAAATTTAATATTATTGCCAGGTTGGACCAGAAGTGAAAGATCTTATCGTGGTTTAATTAATTCTTGCCCCAAAGATTATAGATTAACCATTGCCTTACATGAAAAAGTTTGTCCAAAAGGACATATTGAAGATTTTTTAATAAATTTCCCAAAATTCTTAAAAGAAAAGGGATTGAATAAAATTATTTTAGCAGGCCATTCGCTGGGTGGGGCATTGGCCATAGAGTTTGTGCTTAAATATCCCAAAAAAGTTGATCAATTAATTTTAATTGATTCAGCCGGGGTTTATGAAGGGGAAAATATTTTTGAACTGTCCAGAAACTTTTTAAAAAACATTTTTTTAACAGGTCGCGGCAAGCTTAAGCTATGGCTGGCTTTTAGAAACTCTGCCGGTTTAGTTAGAAAATTCCCCATGCATTTAAAACTGGGACAGTATGCTTTCAAAGTTGACCTGCAAGCTCATGGATCTAAAATTCAAGTCCCGACTGTTATATTGTGGGGAGAGAAAGATCATTTAACTCCTCTTTGGCAAGGAGAAAAACTACATCAGGCCATACCCAATTCTAAGTTTATTATCTTAAAAGATATGTACCATGATTGGATTTTATCCAACCCGGAACTTTTCTGGCAAAATATCTAGTTGTCATCTGCTGCTATAATGATTCTTGGGCTTTATAACTTTATAACCTATGATTAAGAAACCAAGTTTTTCCTCGGTTATTCAAACAAAAGGATTTCAGGTTTTGTGGGCTAATCAAATTTTGGTCCAACTTGCCTATAATATTTTAAATTTTTCTTTAATTATTTGGGTATTTAAATTAACAGATTCCAATTTAGCCGTTTCATTATTGATTTTATCTATTTACCTGCCGGCTTTAATTTTTGGCCTTTTTGCCGGGGTATTTGTGGATTTGGTTGATAAAAGAAAAATTATCACCCTGATTGATCTATTATTTGTGGTAGCTTTTTTAATCTTTCCTTTTATCAGGAAATCATATCCTTTAATTCTGGTAAACACTTTTTTTATCAACTCCCTGGCCCAATTTTTTATGCCTGCTGAAAGTTCATCCATCCCGCAGCTTGTTTCCCAAAAACAGCTTTTTTTAGCCAACTCTCTTTTTACGGTTACTTTATACGCCGCTTTTATGGTTGGTTTTACCGCTGCTGGGCCCATCTTAGATTCATTTAGCATCAGCCCTATTTTTTATCTGGGAGCTATACTTTTATTGATGGCTGCACTTATTTCACAAAATTTACCAGTTTTAAAAGTGGTCAGGAAAGATAACTTTTCCGGAGCTGATATCTGGTCGTTGATAGCTTCAGAGACGAAACAAACAATAACTTTTATCCGGGGAAGATTAGCCATTGTGGTATCAATAGGTCTTTTGGCAGCTTTGCAGGGAGTGATTGGGGTTTTAGCAGTTTTAACCCCATCTTACATGGAGCGAGTGCTTGGGGTTCATGCCACTGATGCTTCTTTGTATGTGATGTTACCTTTGGGCTTGGGACTTATCAGTGGAGCACTTTTTATTGGCCACTTTTTCCACCGTCTACCCAGGCGCAGGCTGGTGATTCCGGGTATCATTTTAGCTGGATTTTTACTGGCTGGGGTGGGGATTGCTCCCAAAATAGCCGTTTTACTTGATGCCACCACCTTGCCGCAAAAAATTATTCATCTGCGCTATTTTCTGAATGCGCCCTCTTTAGCTTCCACTTTTGTGATTGGGGCATTTTTGCTAGGGGTGGCGGCTATTGCCATTATTATTCCTTCTCAAACTGTCTTGCAAGAGAATACCAAAGATGAAAACAGAGGCAAAATCTTTGCGGTTTTGTTTGTTTTAATGAATGCTTTTGCTATTTTACCTGTTCTTTTAGCAGGAATTTTGGCAGATTTATTTGGAGAGACAAAGGTATTTTTTGCCATGGGGGTAGTTATTTTTATGACTGGTCTTTTGGCCATGAAACCGGCTATGTTTTTTGCCGAGAGTCATTTACCATATAAGGTGAGACAGTTTTTGGGTTTGGGACATTGGGAAAATGGGAAATAGATGTTTCTAAAGCAACTTAAACTTACTAACTTCAGAAATTATTCTGCCCTTAATTTAGAACTTGATAAGCGCCCGACTATTTTAGTGGGTAATAATGCTGCTGGTAAATCCAACCTTTTGGAGGCGGTTTATTTTTTATCCACCACCAAATCAGGCAGGGTAGATGAGGAGAGTGAGCTGATTAAAAAAGGGCAAAGTGTGGCCAGGGTGGAGGGAGAGATTCTTGAAATGAAGTTGGAGGTGGCAATGCAAGTACAAGATAATGGACAATTCTCAAAAAGAATTAAGGTCAATGGTATTCCCAAGAAAGTAATAGATTATATTGGTAAGCTGCCAGTGGTGTTATTTTCTCCTGCGGATATCAATATGATGACAGGGGCACCTAGTCTTCGCAGATGGCATCTGGATTTAAGTTTGGCTCAAGTAGATTTCCAATATAAAAAAGCCCTCACTCTTTACGAGCAGGTTTTAAGCTCCAGGAACAAAGTTTTAAAAAGAATAAAAGAAGGACAAGGTAGAGTAGATGAACTGTCCTTTTGGACTGATGAGCTGGTAAAGCACGGAGAAGTGGTTGCTGGTGGCAGAAAAGCCTTCCTGGAGTCCATGAATAACTTTAAAAGTCCTTTGGGAGAGTTTCTTTTTGAATACAAGCAGAGTAAGTTAAGCCATGAAAGATTACAAGAATATAATGGTAGGGAAATTGCAGCCAGTGTCACTTTAATAGGTCCACACAGGGATGATTTTGTAGTCAAATTAGCTGGTAGAAACCTAGCCATTTATGGTTCAAGAGGGGAGCAGCGAACTGCCACTCTGGCATTTAAACTGGCCCAGCTTGAATATATGGCCCTTTCTTTAGGGAAACGGCCAATTCTGCTTTTAGATGATGTTTTTTCTGAACTGGATGCAAATCATCGAGCTGCGGTGGTGGCAGTGGTGGGACGCCAGCAAGCCATCATTGCTACAGTAGAACTGGAAAACATCCCCAAAACTTTTTTAAATCAAGCCAGGATTTTAAGGGTAGAAGATGGGAAAGTTACGTTTTGACAAAGTCAAAAGGCAAGGTTCTCGCGAAGCGAGGTTCTTATTTTTTAGCTCCCCATCTGGAGGCTAGTCTGGAAAGCTGGTAAGTGATAAAAACAGCAAAGCCAGTAATAATCACTGCGTAAATCAATTTGGAAATGGCTCCTGACTGGTTAGGGTAAAGTTTCTGGATGTAATCTTTGACAAAAGTTTGAATGGCCTCATTCCAAGCCAAGGCAGCTACCAACCCAAAGCCGGAAGTAGAAAGGGTAATCAGTTGATGCAGCAGTTCCCGACGAAATGATTTATCTTTTTCTGCTTTACTAGCCATATTGACATTGTAGCATATCATCAATATACTTTGTCTTTGCTGTGGCTGAAAAATTAAGGCATATTTTAAGTCCCATTGATTTCCCCAAAGCTTGGCTAGAAGAAGAATTCTTAAAAGAGGCGGCCAGTATGGCAAGATTGGGTAGGCAGGGTAGTAATGCCCTGCGGGGGAAAAATATATTGGGTTGGTTTTTTGACCCCTCTGTTATTACTGTGATTTCATTTCGGACAGCAGTAGAGCGGTTAGGTGGAAGATTTATAGAAGAAGGTAGTGCGCTCACCACCACCGGCGTGACCAGTGAACAAGCTCTCCAAGATGCCGTTAAAAACTTGGAGGATAACAGTGACATTGATTGCTTGGTGCTGCGCTATCATCAAACAGGAGGGGTAATCGTGGCAGCAGCGGTTGCCAATAGAATAAGAATGATTAATGCCGGTGAGGGTAGACAGGATTTATCTCACCAAGCTGTACCCCACCATCCTACTCAATTTTTAGCAGATTTTCTAACCATCCAGCATCATTTTCCTGATTTGAATGATTGGAAAAATTTAAGAATACTGGTGGCAGGAGATTTACAATGGGATCGGGTTAACTCATTGGTGATGGGGCTAGCCCAATTTAGGGTACGTTTTGATTTTATCTCGTCAGCAGTACTTCCTCTAGATAATAGAGTGGTGAGTTATTTGAGAGATTTGGGGGTCAGATTTACTACTGATAGAACATTAAAGGGATTGTTGCCGCAAGTTGATATAGTTTATTTAACCAAGCAACGTACATTTAGAGGTGGCAATCACAATCTGACCTACGGAGTTAATGTTGAAGTGGGTCCCCAGGAAATTGATCGGATGAAAGAAGGAGCTATTGTGATGCATCCTATGCCAAGAGGAGAAGAGCTATCTCCGGAAACGGATGATTATCCCAGGATAGTCTGGCGAGAACAGGCTAAAAATGGCACTATCGCCAGGATGGCCCTTTTAAGAATGCTCTTGACAAGTTCAACTGACAGGTGTTATTAAATTACTAATTATGGATCGAGAACCGAGTAGGTATTTATGCGAGTGGTTAACTGTTCAAGATAGATGGTATATCAGAAGTATTGGTAATCCAGAAGGGGAGGGTGTGACTTCCGAACAATGGTCAGAAGTAGTGAAAGAAGTTCAAAGATTAAATACAGACCCAAGAAATTGGGAAATAATTGAAGGTGAAATGCCGGTTGGATTTTTAAGTTTTAGGGAAAATTTACGCCGGCAAGATCCATCCATTACTACTCCGGAAGCAGTTCATAGATATCTAGATAGACTTTTTGCGGGAATTGTGCAATAATCACCCCAATGAGGGCTGCTCTAAAGTTTTTTAGACTCATTTTTTCAGCTTCAATGCTGATTCCTTTAATCTTAATCAGCCTTTATGTGGCTATTTTTGTCTTTTTAAGAGGAGCTCTGCCCACATCACAGGAGCTACTGGAACATTTGACTGCTCTTTATTCCAGATTTGGCTATGAGGTGGTCTTCTTGGGAGCTTTTTTGGAAGCTTTGATCTTAATCAATCTTTTTGTGCCAGGTACTCTGGCTGCAGGTTTGGGAGCAGTTTTTGCCAGAGTGGGCGAGCTGGATTTAACTTTGGTGGTGTTAGTGGCAACTTTGGGAGCCACCCTTGGCTATAGTCTGGATTTTTTGCTGGGTTATTTTGGCTTTGCCGAGATTTTTAAAAGATTTGGTTTTGGCAGAATTTTAACTCAAGCCAGAACTCAAATTGAAAAATCCAAAGTAAAGACTTTTGCCATAGGCTTTATCCATACCAGCACAGGTTCGTTGCTATCTGTGGCAACTGGTACTTTGAAGGTGGGCTTCTTCAGTTTTTTACCATTAGCTCTTCTTTCCACCTTAGCCTGGGTGTCTTTTTGGGGACTGTTGATTTTTGCCATAGGAGAGGTACTTTTGATCATTTTGGCCAAATATGCCTGGGTGCTGGTTTTACTAGCAGTTTCTGTTTGGATTTTGACAGTAATTTATGGAAAATCACAAAAATAATCCATGTTCATACCAAAGTACTCAATAACTAATAAGATATTAAAGTCTATCGGAGTGATTGATGCCTCCAAAGAGGTGATTATGAATGCTCCGCTGGTGCCTGCATGGGAAGCAAAATTTAGAAAAGAGGCCACAGAGCGAGCAGTTCATCATGGTACTCATCTTGAAGGAAACCCGCTGTCTGAAGAAGAAGTTAAGGATGTTTTAGAAGGACAAGAGGTGATAGCCAGAGATAGAGATATTCAAGAGATTTTAAATTATCGGGATGTCTTGAAGTTTATAGATGGAGTAGCTGCTCAAATTGGTACTGGTGCACCCTATACATTAACTATGGAGACCATACTGGAAATCCACCGCATCACTACGGAGCGGATTTTACCTCCCGAGACAGGTGGACATTTTAGAGTGCGTCAGGTGGTAGTAAAAAACTCTCGCACAGGACAAATTTCATATACTCCACCTGTGGCGGCCGAGGTACCTTATTTGGTAGAAGATTTGGTGCATTGGGTCAATTCTGATGAAGCCAAAGAGACGCATCCTGTCATCAAAGCTGGAATTATCCATTATGAACTTTCTCGAATCCATCCTTTTACTGATGGCAATGGACGGGTGGCCAGAGCTGTTGCCACCCTGATTATGTTTTTGGACGGCTATGATATCAGAAAATTTTTCTCTTTGGAGGAATATTTTGATGAAAACCCCATGAACTATTACTTAACATTACAAGCCGTATCAAACCAGCTCGTAATAGATACTCACGAGAGGGATCTTACTCCCTGGCTGGACTATTTTGTGGAAGGTTTGGCTATTGAACTAAATAGAGTCAAAGAAAGGGTGCAGCGGATTTCGGTTGATGCCAGAGTGAAAGATAAACTGGGAGAACAGTTGGTATTAAATGAGCGACAGATGATGATTATGGAATATTTGCACCGACATAAAGCTATGAGCAATAGAGATTTTCGCAAAATTTTTCCTGATTTCTCCGATGATACGGTTTTGCGGGAGCTAATGTTCCTCCGGAAAAAGGGCCTGGTAAAAAAATCAGGCGGTACCAAAAAAGCAGAATATGTATTGAAATAATTATTTCAATACTATTTTATTTCTTTCTTTTTTGGCTTCAGATAAAGCTTTATCTGCCCGTTCACGCAAGCTTTCTGCGCCATCACCATCTTTCATCTGGGTAATACCAATGGAGATTGTTTGTTGCCAGGGAAATTTGGGAAAATTTTTGGCAATCTGCGCAGTAATAGAGGTTCTAATTCGCTCTGCAACGTCTTTAGCATCATCAATGTTGGCTCCCACCAAAAATAAAGCAAATTCATCTCCACCTAAACGGCCTTTTAAATCCGAAGTTCTGGATGCTGAATCTATCACTAGCGCATAAGCTTTAATCAGCTTATCTCCGGCCACATGACCTAGATGATCGTTAAACCTTTTTAGTTGATCGATATCCAAGGCTAAAAGTGTACCAGGTTGAGCCAATCTTTTTAAGTGAGCCATTTCTCTTTCCAGCTCTTGACTAAAACCTTGATTATTTAAAAAATCTTTTACCAGCCCATCATGGTCAGCTCTTTTTTCAAGGTCTAAATGGGTTTTAGTTAATTTCCCAGCAAACTCTTCTCTGGTAATGGTTTGATGCAGTAGCTTGGTGGCTAATGTTTGATAATGCTTAAGTAAATATTTTTTGTGTTGGTCCATCTTTGGTAGTATAATCCAAATAATGATATTTGCCAACTTAAGCTTATACTTTGAAAAATTAGAAAAAACCTCCTCCAGACTCTCCTTAATAGATATTTTGGTAAATCTTTTTTCTCGGGTTAAAAAAGATGAAGTGGCTCGAGTTTGTTATCTACTACAAGGTAGAGTAGCCCCTTTTTGGCAACCCTTAGAAATTGGCATGAGTGAAAAATTGGTGGCAAAAGCTATAGCGCGTGCCTATGAGGTGAAATCGGAAGAGGTATTAAAGCTCTATGGGAAGTTGGGGGATATGGGTTTGGTGGCGAAGCAGCTGAATGATGAATTAAGAATTAAGAATTATGAATTAAGAATAGAAGAAGTTTTTGATACTTTAACTGAAATTGCCAAAACTTCTGGTGAAGGGACAGTGGAGAAGAAAATCTTGTTACTTTCTGGATTGCTGCAAAAAACAGATGGAGTTTCTGCCAAACATTTAGTTAGAGTGCCTTTGGGAGTATCCCGTTTAGGAGTAGGTGATCCAACAATTCTTGATGCCTTTGCTAAATTAAAATTGGGTGATAAATCCAAAAGAAAACTTTTGGAAGGAGCATATAACAGAGTGTCTGATTTAGGATTAATCGGGGAAACTTTATGGCAGGGGGGACTGCAGGCAGTGAACAAGTTACGGGTGACAGTGGGTAGGCCCATCAGGTCACAACTGGCAGAAAGATTGCCCACACCCGAAAAAGTCATAGAAAAAATGTCCAAAGTCAATGCCCAGCGTAAACTGGATGGATTCAGGGTACAGATTCATAAGGATGGAGAGAATATCAGGTTATTTTCAAGAAATTTAGAGGAAACTACTCCTATGTTTCCGGAAATTGCTAGAGCTGCCACAAAACAAATTAAGGCTAAATCTGCTATTTTAGATTGCGAGGCCATTGGTTTTAATCCTGTATCCGGCGAATTTTTGCCCTTTCAGGAAACCACTACTAGGCGGCGAAAATATGGCATTGCAGAGCTGGCCCAAAAAATCCCCTTAAAAGCTTTTTGTTTTGATATTTTGTATAAGAATGGGACATCCTTGATTGACCAGCCCTTGGCTACTCGATTAAAAACATTAAATGATACGATCAAGGACAAAGAGGTGTTGGTAGTGGAAAAAGGAGAGACGGTTGATAGGGTGGATAGGCTGCAAGTCATGCTGGATGAGGCCATATCCAAAGGTTTGGAAGGCTTGGTGGTCAAGCGCTTGGATTCCAAATACGAGGCAGGAGCCAGAAATTTTAACTGGGTCAAGCTAAAAAGGCACTCTTCGGGAGAGCTGCAAGATACCATAGACTGCGTTATTTTAGGTTATATTTTTGGCAAGGGAAAAAGAGCTTCTTTTGGGGCAGGAGCGCTGTTGGTGGGAGTTTATGACGGCGAAAAAGATGAATTTGTGACTGTTTCCAAGATTGGGACAGGGTTAACAGATGAAGAATGGAGAGAGATTTACAAGAGAGCAGATAAAATAAAAGTGGATAAAAGACCTGCCCGGGTAAATTCCAAAATTACTCCCAGCGTGTGGGTGGAGCCCAAAATCGTGATTGAGGTGTTGGCAGATGAGATAACCAAATCACCACTTCATACAGCAGGTTTAGCCCTTCGTTTTCCCCGTTTGGTTAAATTCCGGGAAGCAGACAAAAAAGCCGAAGATGCTACAACAGTTAAAGAACTTGAGGAAATGTATCAGGGGCAATTTAAAAAATTATAACAGTTATTATAATTATAATGGTTATACTAAAAACAGAATCCGGCGGTTACAAATCTCTTCCTTTTTTCAAACAATCAGAGATTATTTATGATTTTACGGTGAAGTTTGTCAAAAAATATATTGACTACAAATCCAGAACCAAAGACCAGATGGAACAGGCTGCCCGCTCTGGCAAACAGAACATTCCTGAAGGATATTTACAGAAAAGTATAGAGGGAAGAATGATTATTTGGATTTTCTCCGTCAGCATGGTTACAAGCTTTGGGATAAGGATGACCCTCGAGCAAAAGCTGTAAGACAGCTTGCGTATAACAATTATAAAAGTTATAACGATTATAAAAATTATATGAATGATCCAGAAACTGCGGCTAATGCCATGGTTTGTCTAATTAACCAAACTAATGCTCTTTTGGATCAAAAACTGCGTTGGTTAGAGGAAAAATTTGTGAATGAGGGAGGGTTTAGAGAAAATTTGTTTAAAAAGAGGATGGAAAAAAGAAAGGGGACATAGTAAAATCCAACTATGCCATATGTAGCTGATTTACATATTCATTCCAGGTTTTCCCGGGCTTGTTCTCCTGCCTTAAATGTTCCCAATCTGGTGGAATGGGCCAAGTTAAAAGGGATTGACCTTTTAGCAACAGGGGATTTTCTACATCCTTTGTGGCTGACAGAGCTTAAAGCTAACTTAAAAGAAGATGGATCTGGGTTCATGACTCACAATTCCTCTGAAATAAAGTTTGTTTTATCTGTAGAGATTGCCTCAATTTATTCCCACCAAGGAAGAGTCAGAAGAGTTCATAACCTGATACTTTTGCCTAGTTTTGAGACAGCAGAAAAATTCCAAAAGGCACTTTTAACAAGGCATGCTACCTTAGCTTCAGACGGACGCCCAATAGTGGGTATATCTTCTAAGGAAATTCTATCCATGGCACTAGAGGTTTCAGAAAAAGCTTTGGTTATTCCAGCTCATGTCTGGACCCCTTGGTTTGGTATTTTGGGATCTGAAAGTGGTTATGACTCTCTGTCTGATTGTTTTGAAGACTTGGTAGATAAAATTTATGCCATAGAGACGGGTTTATCTTCTGATCCAGCCATGAACTGGAGAATCTCCGAGCTTGATGGCCGCTCGATTGTGTCATCTTCTGATGCCCATTCTTTGCCCAATTTAGGCAGGGAGGCTACTGTGATAGATGAAGATACAAATAAAGGTTTTGGGGGCCTTTGGGAGGCTCTAGCGCAACAAAAAATTACTACCACTATAGAATTTTATCCAGAGGAGGGAAAGTATCATTTTACCGGGCATCGAAACTGTGGAGTAAGGTACAATCCAGAGGAGGAGAAACAAAACGGTGTAGTTTGTCCAAAATGTGGTAGGGGTTTAACTGTGGGGGTCATGAGCAGGGTGGAAGAGTTGGCTAATCGCCAACAACAAGAATTAAGAATTAAGAATCAAGGAGGAATAATAACAACAGAAATGTTTTCCAAAAGGCCGGGATACCAGATGCTGGTACCGCTTTTACAAATTATTGCAGAGGCCATGCACTCAACCCCTACAAGCCAAAAAGTTCTAAATGAGTACAAAAAGTTAACACAAAATCTGGGAGGAGAAATAAAAGTTTTAACTAAAGTAGATTTGGCAGAAATTGCCAGATTAGTTGGACCTAAAATAGCAGAAGGTGTGGGCAGGATGAGGCAGGGGAAACTAGTAATTGACCCGGGATATGATGGAGTTTATGGCATAGTGAAAATTTGGCCGGATGGGGAGGAAATAATGGAAGCTCCCCAGTTGGGGCTGTTTGAATGAAAATTTTTAAAGACCGATATGCTGCAGGACAAGTTTTAGCTAACAGATTAAAAGATATCAAAGCTGATTTAGTGCTAGGGATTCCCAGAGGTGGGGTGGTAGTGGCCTCTGCAGTGGCAGAATCTTTAAGGTTGCCTCTCGACATCGTAATTACCCGTAAAATTGGAGCTCCCACCCAGCCTGAACTAGCTTTGGGAGCAGTTGATCCGGACGGAGAAGTGGTGTGGGATAGTAAGCTGCTTTCGCAGCTCAAATTGACAATGTACAATGTACAATTAACAATTGAAGTTGAAAGACAAAAACAAGAAATAAAAAGAAGAGAGAATCTTTATAGGCACGAAAGGTCGGGCCTTGCGAAGCTGGTAAATGGGAAAACAGTCATATTGATAGATGATGGTATGGCCACAGGATCCACAGTGGGAGCAGCTGTTAACTACTTAAAAAGGCATGGAGTGAAAAAGATTATTTTAGGCTTACCTGTTGCTTCCAAAGAGGCTTTAAAGAGGGTGGTTGAGGAATGTGAAGAGGTAGTTGTTTTGGATACTCCAGAATATTTCCAAGCTGTGGGACAGTTTTATCAGGAATTTCAACCCGTATCTGATTCAGAGGTGGTAAAATTACTGCAATGAAATTAATAGTTGGTTTGGGTAATCCTGGGGAGAAGTATCAAAGTTCCAGGCATAATCTGGGATTTAGGGTAGTGGATGAGTTAGCAAAAAGAATTAAGCAGCAAGAATCAAGCTGGGAATATAAAGATAAATTAAAATCAGAAATTTTACAACTAAGCTTAATTCTTAATTCTTATAGCTTATCGCTGATTTTTGCCAAACCATTAACTTTTATGAATAATTCCGGTTTGGCTGTGAAATTGCTTACTACATACTACAAACTACCAGCTACTGATTTAATAATTATTTATGATGATTTGGATTTAAGGCTGGGGCAGATTAAAGTTAGAACAGGAGGGGCTGCTGCAGGACACCATGGGGTGGAATCAATTATCCAAGCTTTGGGAACTGACCAGTTTACCAGGGTTCGTTTGGGAATTGGTAATCAAAAATCCCATTCTGGGGAACACCAAAGAGTTCATTTTGATGCAGACAAATTTGTGATGGAGCCATTTGAGCCAGATGAAAAATCTCAAGTTAAACACATGATTAAACAGGTAGTTGACATATTGATGTCGGAACAGTTATTGTAAAAAGACATGAAATCACTTAATCCTTTATATTCCACTCCAGCGGCTATTTTAGTAGGATCTTTGATTGTGGCTGTGGCCATTTTAACCAGTGGAGGTATTATTAAATTTGGTAAAGTAGCTAAGACTACCACACCAACAGCCCAGGCTCCCTCGCAACCTAGTCCGCCCACTGGCGGACAGGCCAAAACCGAAGCTGATATTGTGGCAAATCTTAAAACTTATGCAAGTAAAGTAGGGCTTGACCAAAACAAATTCAATTCTTGTTTGGATTCGGGAGAGAAGGCATCTTTGGTGAAGAAAGACTTGGATGAAGGAACAACTGCCGGAGTCAACGGTACCCCGGCTTTCTTTATCAATGGTAGGCTTTTGCCTGGAGCCCAGCCATTTACTTCATTTAAACAGGTGATTGATGAGGAACTCTCTGGCAGCGTGGCAGGAACAGTAACCAGACAAACTGTGGGAGTGGGAGATTTACCGGTTTTAGGTAGCGCCGCAGCCAAAGTAACTTTGATTGAATTTTCCGACTATCAGTGCCCGTTTTGCGAAAGGTACTTTACTCAAACAGAGGGTCAAATTAAAAAAGAATATATAGATACAGGTAAGGTCAAATTCTACTACAGAGATTATCCCCTGTCCCAAATTCATCCGGGAGCACAGAAAGCAGCCGAGGCAGCCAGATGTGCGGGGGACCAAGGCAAATATTGGGAATATCATGACCTCATTTTCCAAAACCAGCAAAACATTTTCTAATTTATGAATAAATGGGTGATTGGTGGAATAGTTACTGCCTTGTTAGTAGCTTTTTTAGTGTGGCTTTTTAATGCTTCATCCAAGCCTTTGACGGGCACAAAACAAGCTGATTTGGGCAGAAAGCATGTGACATCTTTAGCCAGTCCCAGCGCTGATTTGGCAACATCAGGAGATCATTACGAGAACTGGATTCGGGCCGGAGTCTATGAAACCCCCCAAGATGATGGAAATTTAATTCATTCTTTGGAACATGGGTATGTAGTGATGAGTTACAGATGTTCGGAACAACTCGGAAAAACTCAACAAGCCAGTGAATCAGCTTCTGAGTTTTCTGAAGAGTGTCGCCAAATAAAAGATCAACTAAAAGGAGTTTATGAGAAAAAAGGGAAAGATAAGCTAATAATAGTTCCCAGACCGCAAATGGATACAAAAATTACTCTTTCTGCCTGGAATTATATGGATAAACTTGATTTATTCGATGAACAAAGAATAGAAAATTTTATTGATTCTCACCGTGATCAGGGTCCAGAAAAAACCAAGGAATAAAATCACTTACCAAAGTTTCTTTTTTGGATTTGATACCAGGTAATGGCTTTCTTTAAATCTTCAGCTGCAAAATCAGGCCAAAGTTTATTAGTAAAATATAGTTCACTGTAAGCTGTCTGCCAAAGCAGAAAATTAGATAATCTAATTCTTCCTCCAGTCCGAATAACCAGTTCAGGATCAGGTTGACCATTGGTATAAAGGTGCCTTTCCACTATTCTTTCATTGACTTTATCCAGTTCAACTCCTTCTTTAATGATGTCCTTAATGGTTTCCAGCAGCTCTTTTTTACCACCATAATTTAAGGCAATATTAAGTTTAATAGATTCGTTTTTGATATAAGTTTTACGGATACGTTCAATAATACGTTTGATTGATTGTGGCAAGCCCTGCAGTTCTCCCAAGACATTCACCTTGACACCATTTTGCATCATTTTTTTCAACCTGGTTTGATAACCCTCTCGCATTAGGTTAAAAAGTCCCCAAACTTCTCTTTTGGCCCGTTCTTTAATATTTTCCGTGGAAAGAGCATAAACAGTCACATTTTTTACACCAAGTTTGGTTGCAGCCTCGACTATTTTTTCCAGAGTATCAGCTCCAGCCTCATGACCCTTGATATCAGCCTGATGGTGCTTGCGGGCCCAACGCCTATTCCCATCCATAATAATGGCGATATGTTGGGGTATATTTTTGTGATCCAGACCATTGGTTGACATAGCTTAAGTAGAAATTATAACAGATTACTGAATTTCTGACCACTTTTGCAATGCATCGGCAAAGACGTTCCTTAAAATGACCAGATATTTGGGTTCGTAATGAATTTTTTCCGCCGGTTGGGTATTGTCTGTTAGCTGGCGGCGGAATTTAATTGGTTTGGTAGAATCAAGGCTAATTAAACTGCCATTGATTAGAAGTTGAGGGGCATTAATATTAGCAGCCGGGCAGCCTCCGGCTTCATAGGCAGTGCAAATTGTACCCTGGGAAATCAAAACTGCATCAATTCGATCAGCATCCTTACTGATATTAATATCACCCCCAACCACGAAAACTACTCCCGAATTTGGACCACCATAGGTGATATTTTGGTTAATAGACAAATTTTCTTTAACAAATACTACTCCGGATTCTCCAGTTCCACTCAAATTAGCGTCAATGTTGAGGTTATTTGGGATAAAATATAGACGGTTTAAGCCTCCGGTCATGGGAATATTCGACTGGGTACAGGGATTACAGGTTAAAGCGGTTTTATTAAGTGGGGGATCGGAGGGATTGGCCTGGTCATAATAAATGGATTTTAAATCATCATAAGTGGGCAGTTTATAAGAAACAAAGGCGGCCTGATCTGTTTCTTTAATACACACAGCCTGGCCATTCACAGTATTGCCAAATTTGGTAATAGTATCCTTAGCACTAACCAGCCCGGTGGCTCTATCACCAATTTGACAACTACTAGGTTGGGCAAGTATTTGAGAAACGGTTAAAAGAATAAAGACTAATCCCCCCATCACAAATAATACATAATGCTTAATGCTAGTTTTTTTCATGGTCCTCCCGGAGTATTTATTCTGGTATTAGAATGAACATCACCACCAATAGTTTGAATCCATGATTGGACAGGTAGGGTATAACTCCAGCGCAAAGAGGCCCTGGCATCACCCCCGTTTTCATAATAATCAATCTCCACTAAATGGACTCCTGCTGTGGCAAAGCTGCGACTGAAAGATCTCTCAAAATAGCCCGTGTCTCTCCAATCATCTAACACAGTTACTCCATCAATTCTCACTCTCACTCCATCATCTGCCCCGGCATAAAAGGTATAAGTACCTGCTTTAAAGGTGAAGTTTCCTCTCCATCTGGCAGAAAAGGTATCAGCTCCCACAAAGGAATTAGGCTGACCTGTTCCCCAATCTTGATTTAAGGCATAAATTGTATCAGGAACAGGGGAGGGTAAAGATACACCATCAGGTGCATTGCCATCAGGGGTATTAAAGTTCACCCCGTCCCATAAACAGCCTGTCAGCTGATTGGTACCAGGACTGGTGTTGGTACAAGGGGGAGGAGGAATTAAACCAAACCAGCGGTGTTCAGAAACGCCCGCTGTTAAATTAACAGTGATAGCAGCAGGTTTTATCCAGCCAGCTGGGGCAATAGGATCAACAGTATAACTGCCGGGAGGAATAGCTCCAGTATCATAGTAAGGGTCAGGATTACAAAGATTGGGTAGTTTAGTGCCTGACCAAGGCCCGGCAAAGTTAACCCAAGCATTGTCGCTGGTATATCCTCCGCAGGCAGCAGCTGAATTTCTGATTAATTGTTCTCCTCCATCCCATACTCCATTGCCGTTATCATCCTTCCACAACCTACCCAAAATGTTACCTGGACAAAAAGGCGCGATAAAACTGGGACCTACTGTATGCACAGAACCATTCCACAGCCTCCATTGGTAGGTAGTATTGGGATTTAAAGTTAGGCCAGGGTTAAATCCCGCAGGTGCAGCAGTGGAGGTTTGATTACTAACATTTTTATTGGAGTAGCTGGCAAAACCATTAGTGGAGATGTCAGCCCACAAGGTGGAGTTGGTATTGGTCCAGCTCAAGGTCACATTAAACGGACCGCTGGCACAGGCGGGAACTCCTGATACCTGTAAGTTAGAAGGAGTGATGTTTTGGGTGGTAAAGTTTTGGGTGGGCGTACAAGAGTATCTTGATCGGCCACTTGGTTGAACAGTAAAAGCTAGATTATGTGTACCACTGGTACCGCTTGGGACACAGTTATAGATAAAAGTGGGCCAGGGATTGGTAATACCTCCCCAGCAATAGTCTGCAGTTGCGCCATCACGATATAGCGCTACATTTGGCCAACCGTTGGGATCAGAGATACCTGTCACACGAGCTTGAATGGTGGAACTGGGTGGGGGATTGGAATTGGATAAGTTCCAGGAAACACTGCAAGAGCCTGGAGGAGGGGGAGGAGCACTACAGGCCCCGCCACAGCTGGGATCAGTGGTGGTACCGGCAGCATCATCTCTAATACAAGAACCACTGCTACATCTGTATCTGGCCAGAGGAGCACTACAGGCCCCGCCACAGCTGGGATCAGTGGTGGTACCGGCAGCATCATCATGAATACAAAGAGAAACGTCACATCGATACCTGTGGGTATGGGAGTAACAGCTAGAAGATGGATCTGAAATGGTACTGCAGCTGGTGGAGCATTGAGGATACTGATTAACTGTTGACCAGCCACTCCAGCCGCTCCATCCACCACAATCCGCATTACAGGTTCTGGTTCTTTGCTGTTGGGTAACTGTTTCAGAACAATAATTTTCTATGCCGGGACAACTCCCACCATTGATAGAAGAATTACAAGAAGTTAAATATTGTGTTTCAGTTTGAGTTTCTCCACGGGTACAAATACCACAAGCCGGTACTGTTGTGCAGTCATGACTAACGGTATTGACCTCACTTCGTCTAACACACTCACAACTTGAATTCCAGTAATAGAAATATTGGAAATTACAAACATTATTACCTTTAGGGTTGGGTGTCCATTGCTGGTAAACATTGTTGCAACACCAGTTGCCGCTAAAATTTGATTCCCGGCATTCAGTAAATGGTGTACATGAAGGAGGTGGTGGAGGTGGATCACAGGCGCTGTCGCGGATGTTACATGAATCCTCCCAACAATAACCACTACCATCATCCCATTCATAAACCATTTTACTGTAATAGTCAGCGCAACATTCGGTATAGCTGGGAACACATGATTGAGCATCAACTGACTTAACACTGAAAAAGAAAAAAACAGTTAACCCCAAAAAGATAAAAATAGCAATTAAAGCTTTAGAAAGGTAGGGCATATACTCATCGTACAAAGCCCTGCTTTCATTGTCAAATAAAATGATAGTTTATCTTGAAGCTTGAGGAGGTAGTTCACCTACATACTTTGCAAGGCGCTCTTTGACCATGGTTTCTCTAGTTGCATCTGTGTATAATCCAGCCTTTTCATATGATCTAATAACGGCTTTCGTAAAAGTATCCGGGCCATTGCCCACAAATTTTAGTTTAAAAGGGATATTTTGGGCATCGCATACAGAATCAGGAGGAATTATTAGTCTGCCTGAAATAGATCGTTGTTGTGGATCGTAGGTGGGATCAATAGAATCTCTAAATTGCCCTCGTTTAAAACCAGGCTTCAGGAAAGTTTCTAGGTTAAGACTAATCAGACCAGATCCATAATTCATCTTACCTGCTGAACACTTTAGCAGACCATTTAAATATGTAAATATGGCACCCATCTTTTCATCCAAAGGGGTAGTCATAACCATATAACTTGTTTGTGTTCCGTCAGAAAATTCTCCTTCCCAGACACCATATTTGGGAAATGGGGATTCTATTTCAGGAGGTTTAGGTATAGCAGTTGGTTCTTTTGTAGCAGTGGCTGTGGGCTCCTGTTTTGGTTCAGGAGTGTCGGTAGGTTGTGGGGTATTGGTTGGTTCTAGCTTTGGAGTAGATGATTCAACTAATGGTTCAATAGGTTGTTCATTTGTTTGAGGGGCAATAGGAGGAGCACTATGTGAAGTGGCTTCTTTAGGAGGTTGTGGTGCACAGGCAGCCAAGATAGCAGCACCTACTGGAATTAAAAATCTTGGTAATCTTTTACCTAATGATTTAAACCACCCCGGTGAGACTGTTTTGTCCACCCCTTTTTTATATTCAGTTTCTGTCCCAGTATCAGTTGACATATGTTCTACTAACATATACCTTATAGGATATCATAAAATTCAACTTGTGTCAAATTTATTACTCAACAATATTAAAAGAACTACCAACAAGCTCATTTTTTCTATGGGGAAACACAAAAAAGTCACCATGTAATTTAGTGCTTAAGGGGATTTTATCAACAGTAACCTCTGTAAACCGTTTGCCATCTTTATCTGGTATGGCTTCTGGCTTATAAAATTTTGTGCCGTAAATTTCTTTCGAGCTGCCTTGTACGAAAATAACTATCTTATTTCCTTTATCATCCGAGATAGTGATAGACCCTTCATCCTTGGCCACTAGAGTTCCTACAACTGATCCTCTCCATTCATAAACCAGGGGGTTTTTAAGGATATCAAAAGCTATGGGGGACTCACTTTCATCAAGAGTTTTTCCTGATAGGCTGGCTGATGGGGTGGAGGTGGGAGTAGCTGGCTGGAAGGGGTTAGCCAATAAGTTTAGCTTAATACCAAAGTAGTTTAATAAAAAAAGTTCCACTAAAGTTAAAATTACCACCATTACTAAAAGATAAAATATTTTTTTACTATAAAAAGGGGAAGGGGACATTAAAATTTGAGGCTTGGGGATATTACCATTCATAATTTAATTATCAAATTTTTACGGTTTATTTGTCAAGTCAAGTTTGACTATTAAAGGATAAAGTGCTATAAAATATTCTTATCATAAGAGGAGGTGAGGTATTTTGAACACAGCAATTAAAGAAATTACTACTAATGAAGTAATACGAACTGAACCGGACCAGCTTCCTAAGGCAGAGATAATAAAAAGAAAAAGAGGAGCTAGCATGAGAAAGTATAGCTATTATCCAGATGGGGCAATAACACTTTACTAGGTTTAAAGTCTAAAACTCTGTGATTTTATCGAAAGTTTATGAACCAAAAATATTGGCTTAATCAGTATTGTGTCTTTTTTCATCCCAAGTTAGATCAACAAAATAATTTTAATACTATTGTTAGAAATCCCGGTGGCGATTTTATTAAAGTAAATAAAAGCGGTTATTTTATCTTAAAAGCCATTAATGATAATCCTGGAATAAGTTTAGAAGGTGTCGCTAAGCAGATAAGAGCTACTTTAGATACTTCACAAATGTCCCTTAAAAATATTGAGCAGTTTGTAAGTTCAATGATGATTGGCGGTGTGATTGAAATCAATGAATAAACATTTATTAATCCAAATAGACAAAAATAGCTGGAAATTAGATATAAATTTGCCCGATAGAAAGATACCGAGGAGTTTTAGGTTAGACCGAAATGGTTATATTTGTTTGGGATATTTTATTAGTTGGGAAGAGGATCTAACAGATCAGCAGATTTTTCAGTATTGTAAAGACAGAGACTTTGAAACGTTAGCCAATTTAACCGCCGATTTTTTAATAATATTTATCGATCAAAGTAATAAAAAAGTAACTGTACTTAACAGCCAAACAGGAACCTTTCCATGTTATTTTGCTTTCATAGAGGACAATTTAATTATCTCAACCTCGTTTTACGAGATTAAAAAAAGGTTAAAATATCTAACTTTAAATTTAAATCAAGCCTTTGATTATTTTATATTTGAATTTTTCAATTTTCCACAAGATGAAACGATATTAGAGGAGATAAACCAGGTTCCGCCAGCGGCGCTATTAGAAGTTAAACCGACTTTCGAATATAGAATTAGTTCTTTACTAAAGTACAGAGAATTTTATGGAGAAGGGGTTACACCTCTGGAATCAACTGAAGATTTTACTAATCAAGTTGCTACTTTAATAGAAATAATCACTCGGGAACGCTTGACAAGACTTAAACAATTTTCTAAGGCTGGTGAATTAAGCTCTGGCTATGATAGTGGATTAGTAGCCTCCGCGATTGCTAATATAGATCCCCAAAGTGCTCAATTTTATACTTGGAATTCAGAGTTGGATCAACTTGATAGCGATCCCGCTGTTGTAAAAAAGTTCGCTTTAAAACATGAATTAAAAGTTAATTTTTGGGAGAAAGATGCCTACTTTCCTTTTGCGGCAGAAGAAGACTTGAAGCTATCGGAAGATAATTTTTATCCAGCGACATTTGCTCAAAATTTAATTTTAGAATTCTACAAGTATCTTTCAGCGGAGGACAAAGAGGTTGTTTTTAACGGAACTGGAGGAGATGAAATTTATATGGTACATGAAATGGATGATTTATATCCATATTTTGTTCATCTTGATTATTTTGATACTGTTAGAGCTCTAGATTGGGATATAGATAGGATATTAACTTCAAAAGGTATAGATATTTTGATGGATAGAGATCGTTTTTCGAAAAGAAATCTCTATCCTGTGATTTTATCTACGTCATCATTGGAAAAAAATTATTTCCCAATTTATTGGGAATATAATCTTTGGCCAGTATCTCCTTTAACAGATCCTAGATTAATTAAATTAGCTCGTAGAATGCCTAAAAAAGATCCAGAGCAATTGCGGAAAGAGCATATCTGGAAACACAGAACAGATATTTTCCTGCCCGAGCAACTAAAGCCCAAGCATAGATTTGGAACTTTAAATTTTGTTAAACAATATGTTAAAAAGAGAAAAGATTTTATTATTGAGGTACTTAGAAATTCAGTCTTGGCTAAAAAAGGTTTAATTAAGGCAGATGAAATTATAAAAAATCTACAAGAGGACAAATTTGATTTATATTCTGACAAAAATAATTTGTTTTTCCATAATGTAATTAGGCTTGAATATTTTATCCAAAAAAATTTAGTTAAAGTTTTGTGATGTTGGTATGTGATTATTTTGCTAAAATAATCAGATAAAATATTTTTTTACTATAAAAATATAAAAAGGGGAAGGGGACATTAAAATTTGAGGCTTGGGGATATTACCATCCATAATTTAATTATCAAATTTTTACGCTTTATTTGTCAAGTCAAGGAAATTGACAAGCATGATAGTTTTTGTTATATTCTTATTCATTCTGTCATTTTGTACAAATACAGTTTAGCCTTCTTTGTCTGGTCAATCAGACCATGGCGGAGGATTAGCTCCGATAACTAATATATTCACGAGCATTAATATCTAATCCTGAATCTAATATATATTTTTCTTGAGCGAAATCCTTAATTAAAACGGCTATTTTTTCAGGTAGAATTCCTTGAAAATTTTTCATTTGGGTAGCAACTCCTCCAGATATGAAATTATATATTTTTAAAGTGGGAGTTTCCTTTGCCAAAGCTTGAGTAAAACCTCGCACACCCCATTTTGAAGCTCCATAAACTGATTGTTTTTCATATCCTCCTATACTGGCAGCACTTCCCATATTTATAATCATGTCTTGAATATATGGTAAGCAAGCAATAGTCATTTTAATCAATCCCTCCAAGTTAACTCTTAATTGATTTTCAACTTCATTATTAGTATGTTCTCTCGCCATTTTCCAAAAAATTACTCCGGAGTTATTAATTAAGATAGATATTTTTCCTAATTGTTTTATTATTTTAGCAACCGTCCTTTTTATAGAATCATTATTTGTGAGATCTAAATATAATAACAAAACTTTAGGAGACCCCAATTCTAGGCACCTTCTTTTTACTAACTCTCCTTCTTTATATCCCTTATAATAAGTTAAAATCAGTATACTTTTTTGTTTGGCAAATTCATAAGCACATTCTTTCCCGATACCACGACTTGCTCCAGTTATAAACACAACTCTATTTTCTAAAGAATACATATCACTTCTTTCATATCAACTTTATTAATATTATCTTCTTGTTACAAAATCTAAAAATTGAGCATTAATTTTGGCTGGTGAAAATTTATCTAAGGTAATTGTTTGGGCTAATTCAGATAAGTACTGTCGGTATCGAGAAGGTGCAGAAATAAGATCTTTAATTTTTTGGGCTAACTGATAATAACCAATTTCATTTGGCTCTTGGGCTAGAAAACCAGCTTCACCAAATTGAGATATAGCCTCTCCTGATCCCCGTGAATTAAAGCCCATTAAAGGTAGCCCATGACTAGCAGCTTCGGTAAATACTAAACTTAGACCTTCTATGGTTGATGGCTGAAAGAAGAGATCAGCGTTTGTATATGCCTTACATAAAAAATCACCATCTGGAATACATCCTCTTAAATCAAACTGGCAATGAGAGAAACTTTTATTTAATTCTTCAGTTTGTTGAGAAAACCATTGACCATATGGATTATTAAGATCGCCCACAACAACGAACTTTGCTAGACTATCACTACCTTTCAATATACGGTCTAGCATAACCGCAAGTTCCAATAATCTACCAGTACCTTTTTTAGCAGTAATACGACCTACACTTAAAATTGTATATTCGTTAGTATCAGTTTTTCTTTGCTGGGGACATTTATGGCAAAATTCTCCAACTGGTGGAATAACTATCCATTCAGCGGGAGTATCTTTAGGAAAAACATTATCGAATGAGGATTTGATCGAATATGAATTAAATATAGCTGATGTATTTGTTATTCCTCTTTGAGATAACATCATATTTCTAAGGTGATATAAGGGGTGCGAAAGTAGATAGATATAATAGTCCACCAAAGATGCGGAATCGACATCAGAAAGTCCTATGTCTAATGGACAATTCCATACGACAGTAGTTTTTCGTTTTTGCTTAGGTATTAATCGATCGTAGACACTCATACCTATCATATCAGGGCTATATATTACTATATTACCCATGCTTTGCTGAACTAAAGAAGATAACTTTCGTTTAGAAGCTGGGGTAGGCAGTTTTTCAAGAATTGGTATGCTCGCTATGGTATGGAGAGGCTCATAAGCTAAAGAAGGATAAGGTGATGGAGGGTGAACTAAAGATTTTCGTCTTTTGATTGGATAAGCCCATATTACTTCTTGATTGCCTTGACTTGCGGCAAATTCCGCGAATGAAGCAACTGTTCGTTGTATACCTCCTGTAGTATTTGGGGCATATTCAGATGTAAGTAGCAGGCTATTTTTCGCTTCTTCCTTTAGCATTATATTTTAAATGTTTTTGTTGTTAATTGGTTTTTTATAAGAAAAAATAATAGCCACGCTAAAGTTAAAGGATTTTTTAGTTGATTAAGTAATTCAGACCATTTATTGATGAAGTCAAGTCGAATGATTATTTTATTATTAAATGCAAGAAAATCGTTTATTTTTTTTGTATCATATAATGAAATAGGAGTAGGTAAATTATAAAAATTAGCCCATTTAATATTCCTCACTTCTGAAGATTCCTTTAGTGTAGTGGGGTTAATTAGTTGCCCAGAGAATAAATATTTCTTTATATTACCATTTTTAGCATAATACTTGGCAATTAAATTAACTTTTTTTATCTTTATTCCAGTTTCTTCATAAAGTTCTCTTAAAGCTGCAACTTTAGGAGATTCTTTTTTATTAATATGCCCTCCAGGGATAACCCAGAAAGGAACGTCTTGTCTCTGGGTTAAAAGAATTCTTCCTTCTCTATTGATAATAATTGTATGAACACTTTGATCCTTATAAGTATTTTGCTGTCTCATTTATTGTCTTGCTAAAATAGTAAAAGTATTTTAACAGATCTTTGTTAGTTATTTCTAAAAAAAGGGTTTCATAATCAAGCTCTCTTTTTAATATTTTTAATTTAAAGTTGAACTCTTGGTTACGGCACAAGCGGTCTTTAGAAATAGTTATTTTTCTAGACTTATTTTTTGGATGAGTAAAAATCAGATCAGGTAATCTTGAGCAGTAGTAGTCTGAACAATATAAGCTTAACAGGAGAGCCTTCAACTTTCTTTCCATCTTGGAAAAGTTGTACTTATTAATTGTACTCTGTAATGCACTATTGCTCCATTTATAATCTTCTTCATGCCCCACATGGACTTTGGTTAAATTTAGTACAGGAATGTTTGATTCACCTTGAAAGTAATCGTCCAGAAAGCAATCATTTATTCCTTCTTTTATTAAGGAGTCTTGCAATAACTTCCACCTCGTGATTGATGAAACATCATTCTTGTTATTTTTTGTATAAGCATTTAAGACAAGTGCTTCTAAGTCAATTCGAGCTAATAAAGCTTTACCTTCTGCAAATTTTGAATAATTTTCTTTAATTGCAGAGATCACAGTGTCTATAGTGGTATCTTCCCTTAAATATTGATGGAAACAATCGCGGTATTCAAACTTACGTCGAGATAAATATGCTTTGATACTATGTTGCTGATTAGTAATATTAAAAATTGGTGGATACTTTTCCCATGATAAGTTATCAATCTTAATACGTGTTTCACCTAGTATAATTCCATCCCAGACTTTAGTTATTTCTGTGAGTATTTTTTTAGGAAACAGATCTGCTTCAGATGAATAGCCGATATTGGTTAGCTTGTCTTTACTAATTAAATCATTAATAATCTGCTTACCTAGCTTTGCTTCAAGTAAGAACTTAGAGGGGAAACATTGAGGAATAGTATGAGTATGAAATGGTAAAAGAAACTTTATTTTGGGATGATTAATTAGTTGGTAAAAACATTCAGGATTCCAAGCTTTCAAAAGTAATAAATCTTCAGTGCAAATTGAAACTGTTGAATTAATAACTAAGGAATTTAAAATTAATGGAAGATACTTTTCTATATAAAGAGTCCGCTGGGAAAATGATAATGAAAGATGGTTAAAATTAATATGGTAAAGAACGGATAGATTAATCATGAGTTAATAATTGTTGCACTAAGTTTTTTTGTTTATATTCTGCCCATTTTTGAAACCATGAAAGATCTTGTGGAGAAACTACTTCTGCTAGTTGAGCAATTGAGTCTCGGTAACAGTCAGCAATTCTTGCTAATGTGTTTCGTAGAACATTACTTTTTGTAACTAATTCATTAATTACCATTGAATCGGTCGGTGTAATTGTTCCTTTTCCAAAGAATGCTAATAGGGTACTTCTATCAGTAGGAGATAGCAAATTATATAGATAGGATAAAGGTATGGTTGGTACACCTCGTCGAATGTCACTAAATGAACGACCATAAAGGTCCCCATCTGTAAAGTCTTTCAGGTCATTGATTAATTGTCCTCCTTGATTAAATAATCTTAGACCAGAGATTGCTAATTTAAATTTTTGATCTTCTTGTGATTCTGTCCACATCGCACTTAGCTGAAATGTTCCGTGAAAATCACATCTATTTTCGTAGTTACGCGTAATTATTCCTACTGGTGTTTCTAAATCCATAAGTCGATGTTCCCTAAGTGATCTAAGTCCGATCTGAATATATCTTGTACATGAGCTTGCAACAGTAGAGTTACCAACTTTTTCTGTTAAGTATTCTAATAATTTTTTAGTTCCATTTAAGGCTGCTGCAAGGGTTTGCTGTTTACCAAATTTTACCCAGCAGGTTTGAAGGTTACCTCGCATTGTGTCCTCATCTTCAATATCATCAAACATTAAAGAAATTGCCCAAAGCATATCTGCG
Organism: uncultured Gammaproteobacteria bacterium; assembly: GCA_964394855.1. Classification (GTDB taxonomy): domain Bacteria; phylum Patescibacteriota; class Microgenomatia; order Daviesbacterales; family UBA10151; genus CAYMZD01. Next base: position 62,918 of record CAYMZD010000004.1, read on the forward strand.
GAGACTGCTAATGGTTTTCGGATATCACTATTTATTCCTAAATTTTTGCCCAGTACTTCAACAAATAGTCCTTTTTCTTTATGTACATGGGTAACAAAACTGTGGTGTATGGGAATTGCTGTTTCGGGTTCAAGTCGACCTAGAAACTCTTGAGTTAGGAATAAAAGTCCTCGGTTTTTCCATTCCTCAAAAACTGATAAAACAGTTGGGGCATTAATTCTTGCGTAAATTGCAGTGTCTAATTCAGGGATCATAAAAGTCATTATATCAATCTATATCAGTACTTACCAACTTTATAAGAATTTTAACGAATATGAATAGGTAAATTACAAAGTTTTTTTAAGTAAATGATTTATTCAAAAGCTTTATCTATGACTTCTTGTGATAAATACTTCCAAGATAATCTGGGATCAGTATAGTGTCTGGCTCTTTGAATTTTATCGTTCTTTATTTCAAATACTCCAACTATCGGAGTTCTAAATTTTTGGCCGGTTAATTCATCAATATAGCTTTCTACCCACTCAACTATTACTATACCTTTTTCCTCATCAGCTAAGATATTTTTAAACTGATACTCTCTGCCTTTAATTTGATAAACTTTTTTGATGTTTTCTTCAACTGCCTTACCAGAAATAGTAGGAAAGGGCTGATCATTTTTATCTAAATACATTTCAATAACCTGATAGTTAGGGCTAATTAAGTTTAGCCCCTTTTTAGTATTACCCTCTTGTTCAGCTCTAAAAGAGTCCAGTACTAATTGAATCAATTGTTGTTTGTTCATTAAATTAAGTTTATTGTTTAATTTTGCTTAAAGCAAATGAAGTTAAATTATTTCTTGAATTTAAGTCAAGATCTAATATCAGCCAAATAACTGATCTAAACTTTTCTTTAGCAGTTTAATATTCTCTTTGTTCTTGGCTCTAGTAAAAAGAGTATTAAAATTTTTATAATAAGACTTAGCTTTTTCTAGTTTATTCTCTTCAAAATAAAAGTAGGTTAAATTAAAATAAATACTAATTTTTTCATCTAAATTTTTAGCTAATTTTTTAGCCTCCAGATAATAATTTTCTGCCTGTTTTGTTTCACCAATTCTTCTATAAGCATTACCCAAATTTAAGCTAGATTGGTATCTATCTAGTCCTAGATTGCGAGCTTTTTGGTAAGATTTTATAGCTTTAAGGCCAGATTTAAGGTTTTGAAGATCTGTTTGGTGGTGATAAACATGCCCTAAATATGAATGGGTGATAGGATCTTTACTGCTCAACTTCAAAGATCTACTTAGATAATTAATCGCTTTATTTTGCAAAAGCAACCTTTTCTTACCAGGAGACATAGCTGCTTTTTGATCATATAAAAGCCCCAATAAATTTAAAATTTGAGGTAGATTTTTTGAATATTCATTAAGTAACTTTTCTGCCTCATCATATTTTTGATTTGATATTAAATCTTTTATTTTTTCAAGATTTTTATCATCATTCATACATCTGGATTATACTACTTAGGAGGGCCTTTGAAGATATTAATATAAATAAGGATTCAATCATAACGTAATTTTACCATTTTTGTATGGTAGAATCATGACTATGATTAAATTAAATGCTAAACAGCTGCGAGGGGGTCCCACTTCGCTAAAGCTTCGCGGACTAAAGTCAAAAGTCAAACATAATGAGATATATATTGTTTTGGATAATGTCTTGGATACATATAATATTGGCTCTATTTTCAGATTGGCAGATGCCGTTTCTGCCAAAAAGATCTATCTTTGTGGGGAAACTGCCACCCCTCCTAATCATCGGATTAAAAAAGCCTCCATTAATACCACCGAATGGGTAGAGTGGGAATATTGCGAATCTGCGGTAGAGGCAATATCTAAGATCACCTCCGAGGTGAAAAAAATGCGATTACACCTCGGAGGTGGAGGATCAATACAAATTATAGCAATAGAACAGAGCCCTAAATCAATCCATTATAACAAATTTGAGTACAAATTGCCTATATGTTTGGTAGTAGGACATGAAACAAATGGAGTATCCAAAGAAGTGCTGGAAAAAGTGGATGGGATAGTGGAACTGCCCATGTTTGGGATAAATAAATCCTTAAATGTTATGGTTTCTTTGGGAATAGTGCTTTACAAGGTACTGGAAAAAAAGTTAGATTTGTGATATGTTGTGCCCAAGATGTTCGGAGAAAAAGATTCCGAAGAAGTGCTCTTTCCTTATAGAAAAATTTATTATCAACTTAAAGAAGGTATTTATTTCGTTCCCGGAGTCAAAGGAACTGCAATCTGTGATACTACCACCGGTAATGTTTATAGCATCAACGAAGCTGGTAAAAGAGCTCTCTTGGGGCAACAAGAAGAACCTGATTACCTACAACAACTAAAAGAGCTTGGCCTTGTCGATGGCCAACCACAGCCGATTGAACTACAAAAACCTAAATTCGCTCTTGATTTTGTCTGGTTTGAACTAACTGAAGATTGTAATGAACGTTGTGCCCACTGTTATGCCAACAGCATGCCGCCAAGATTGCGTAGACTTCTACCTATGGCTCAAACTACAGGATACGAAACAAATGGTCGGGTTAAACTGACTGCAGAAAGGTGGCGCGAGTTAATCCGCGAATCATACGATCTGGGTTGCCGTGAGTGTCAGTTTATTGGCGGCGAACCATTTTTCTGGCATGGTGAAAATAAAGAAACTATGCTTGATTTGGCAACTTATGCTAAGGGGATGGGTTATCTTTCAATAGAGATTTTTACCAATGCCACACTGATTCATCCAGAAGACATTCAAAGGATTAAGGAGTTAGATTTGCATATTGCGGTTTCTCTCTACTCTGACGATGAAGAGGTTCACGACACTATTACCAAAACACCCGGCAGTTTTGCCAGAACCACGCAGGCTCTTGAACGGCTCAAAGAAGCTGGCGTCCAAACCCGTGTTGAGACTGTACTCATGCGTCCCAATCAACACACTGTTGAAAGCACCAACCAATTTATCCAACAAATGGGTTTTAACCATCGCTCACCGGATGTTTTGCGACCCAAAGGACGCGGTGACAATCTTGAACTTATACCAGATCCGGAATCACTTGTTAAATATGGTTTAATTCTGGGACCGGATTTTTCTGCTTCGCCTGATTTTTTCCAGAGAAGCGTAGATGGACATAACTGTTTGGCTGGAAAAATTACCATAACTGATAATGGAAACGTATTACCCTGTATTTTCTCAAGAGAGCAAATTGTAGGAAATGTTAGACAGAAATCACTTGAGGAAGTACTTGAAGATAAAATCCAACAAATTTGGGGTTTAACCAAAGATGATGTTTTGGTTTGTCAGGATTGCCAGTATCGTTACGTTTGTTTTGATTGTCGCCCGCTTTCTGAAGGCGCTACCAGTGGTAACGGGAAATACGCAAGCGCTCCTTATCCCCGCTGTACCCACAACCCCTATGAGGATCGTTGGGGTAACGGAACTTGGAAGCTGGATGGAAACGGCCAACCATATTACGATGAAACATTAAAACCAATTATAGAAAAAGTAAGAAGTGAGGGGAGGTGAGAAAAATAACAGAAAATAGTGAAGTCTTAGCACAACAAGCGAGATCGGCCGTGACACAGGATGGTTCTGGACCCACGATAGAATTGGTTACGTCTGGGGCTAGAAAAATGGAGGCAAGCAAGATTATCTGTCCTCCAAATTGTATTGTGATTTGTAATCCATCGTGTGAACCGACAATCTTTAAACCACCACCGCCCAAACCGCCACCACCAAAGCCACCAAACTAGGATGGAATATGTAATATATTGGGAGTGGGAGCAATCAGAACTTGCGGCCAAGTTTTAGGGTACAAAGTCAGAATGATTTTGCTAAAAACAAAGGCGAAATCATGAGGGTATTTGCTTGGCTCTAATACAGAATCTTCCTGATCAAGATTTTTAACTTCCTCGAGCTTTAGCAGATATTCTATTCTGTTGGCAGTAAATATATCAAGGTTTCGTTTATGGGTTGGCCAAAAAATCAGACTTGCCTGGTATTCGGCACAAAAAGCAAAAAGCTCGCTCATGCCTTCCATGCCTTCGAAAATAGGAAACCGGATCAACACTTTTGGCAGTTTTCCACCCTTGGTATAAAGCCGTTTGGATATTCTAAGCAGCAGCAGGTTTTCCTTCTTATTGGAGTAATACCAAAGTTTGTGTTGATGCCAGTAAACATGTCCGAATTCATGGACAATAGTAGCCAGGTAACTTTCGCGGGTGATGTAGGGATTGTCTTTACGTCTTTTCTTTTGCAGTTCAATAAAAGGTGTAAGTAATCCACCGCTTATTCGTGGAACTTCAAAGATAGTTTTTTGTTTTATTGACTTGGGAAGGTATTTTTCTATTTTTCTATCCAACAATCCCGCACACCATCCAGATTGCCATTCATCTTTAATTTTTGATTTATGAGGAATTTTGTAAAGGTGGTATTGTTCCAAACCACATTCTAATGTATCTAAACCATTTATTCCTTTTGGACTCCAAATGTAAATAAATTGACTATCATAGGAAATTACTACTACAGTTTTCTCGATTTTAGATTTATCCGCAAATATGAACTTTAGCTTTGGGTTCCAAACAAAGTTTATTCCCTCCTCTATTACCAGAAGATCTTGTTTTGTTGCTTTGTAGTCTTCAAACATATGGCTAAATGATAGCAGATTTATAAAAAAGGTGCTTTACAAAGTAATAGGGCATGTTACATGATTAAGCTATATGACAGGTCTTTTGAATTTAGTTTCCTTAAGACTTTGGCAAATTGATTTTACCAAACCTTTGGTTTATTTCGATCTTTTTTTAGCCTCATTTTTGATCATAGCTTTTCTGGTTTATATTCGTCGCTTCCCAGTTTTTAGAGTATTTTTAGGACTACTGTTTTTGCTGGTGGCTGCCTCTTTATTTTTTCTAACTGGTTTTATTTTTACTGCTTTGGTTTTTGGTGTGGTCAGTAATTTAATCTTAATTGCCATGCCCCTTATTTTTGCCCCGGAAATTCGTCATTACCTAGAAAAATTGGGGCGTTTCCCTTTTTTACATATTCCAGCAGTGGGTGAGAAACGGACGAAAGATCAATTAATTCGTAACCTGGTAGGAGCGATATTTGATCTGGCAGCACACAGCAAAGGAGCAATCGTGGTATTGCAGCGGCAAACAGGCTTGGGTGAAATTGTGGAGACAGGAGCAATCATTGATGCCAGATTGGGAACAAAGCTACTGCAGAATATCTTTTTCCCCAAAAGTCCTTTGCATGATGGGGCAGTGGTCATCAAAGATGGTCGGATTTTGGCTGCAGGTTGTATCATACCTCTTCATCCTGAAGTCAAGCTTGATCCACCTTTTGGCTTAAGACATCGGGCTGGGCTTTCCATCACCAAAGACACAGATGCCATCAGCATTATGGTGTCAGAACAAAGAGGAGAGGTCTCTCTGGCTGAAAATGGGAAACTCAATATAAATTTAAATAGAGCTGAATTAACTTCAAACTTGCAAAAATTATGGCAATAAGTTAAAATCCGCCCATATGGTTAAGGAAATTAGTTCTTCTGCCGTGGCAGTGCGACGTGTGGAGATGACAGTGGTGACAGGAATTCCCCAATCAAGCATACCAAGCAGTAATTATCAGGTTTCCAAACAAGCGGCAGAACTGGTGGCGGGAACAAGCATACCCCAAACTGCTGTGGCCAAGGCTTTACATGAAGGGCATGGTTATCCCTTAGCTAAAATTTCCACCAATCAGCCATTTAAAGTGAGGGAAGACTCTCCTGTTAGCGCCGTAGGAGTGCACCAGGGGACAGGGGCGGTGGTGTTATATGAGGTCCAAAGGGCAGAGGCTCCTTTATTGAGTACTCCCCAGGAAGAGTTAGCTTTGGTTCAAAGGCCACAAACCTTGGTAGCTAAAGGTGGAGAAGGTGAAGAAAAAATGGTAAGTCTGGTGGTGGTGATGCCAGATCAGCCAGAAAAATTAGCGGCAGCCAATGAAGTTAGTGCAGTAACAGAAGAAGCAGATAGAGATAGAGAAAGATCAGCATGGGCAGAGGCTATCTTAAGAAAATATTAGGTTGACAATTTGAACTTTTTAGGTTAAAATAATTGTGTCTTAAAAAAAGACAGACAGGAGAAAGTCACGTACCAGAGGTGTACATGATACTACTTTCAGAAATATGTAAAGCATATTTTTAAATTTAATAGCTCTTTAACAACCGAAGAAGTGAAATAAAAAACCATTCTTCGGTTTTTTAGTGGTGAGCGAAGTCGTACATTCGATAAACTCAGTACGACACTGAGTACAATCGAAGTGTCGAACCATTGACTCCGAAGAAGTGGTGGGAGATTCTTTTTGAGAGTTTGATCCTGGCTCAGGATGAACGCTGGCGGCGTGCCTTAGGCATGCAAGTCAAGGGGACCGCCTCCGCAAGGGGGCGAGTAACCGGCGGACGGGTGAGTAACGCGTAGGAATCTACCCCCGCCACGGCCATAGCTGACCGAAAGGTTGGGTAATAGCCGATGGCCTCCGATTTAATCGGAGTAAAGGTGATCCGCAAGGGTTGCCAGGCGGGGATGAGCCTGCGTCCTATCAGCTTGTTGGTGGGGTAATGGCCTACCAAGGCAACGACGGGTAGCTGGTCTGAGAGGATGGTCAGCCACAATAGCACTGAGACACGGGCTATACACCTACGGGTGGCAGCAACCGGGAATATTGCGCAATGGGCGAAAGCCTGACGCAGCGACGCCGCGTGGAGGATTGAAGGCCTTCGGGTTGTAAACTCCTTTTACCCCGGAAGATTATGACAGTACGGGGTGAATAAGCACTTGCTAACTACGTGCCAGAAGCCTCGGTAATGCGTAGAGTGCGAGCGTTATCCGGATTTACTGGGTGTAAAGAGTTGCGTAGGCGTTTTGACAAGTTTTTGTTGAAATCCCCCGACTTAATCGGGGCTTTGGCGAAAAAACTGTCAGGATTGAGTAGAAGAGAGGGTGCTGGAACTGACTGTGTAGCAGTGAAATGCGTTGATATAGTCGGGAACACCAAAGGCATAGGCAGGCACCTGGCTTTTTACTGACGCTGAGGCACGACAGCTAGGGGAGCGAAGCAGATTAGAGACCTGCGTAGTCCTAGCCGTAAACAATCCCTGCTAGATAGTCGAGTCTGACTTGGCTGTCGAAGCTAACGCATTAAGCAGGGCACCTGGGGAGTACGAGCGCAAGCTTAAAACTCAAAGGAATTGACGGGGATCTGCACAAGCAGTGGAGCGTGTGGTTTAATTCGAGACAAAGCGAAGAACCTCACCAGGGTTTGACATGCTAGAGTTCTATCCCGCCGAAAGGCGGGAGATGCGCAAGCAGGCTAGCACAGATGCTGCATGGCCGTCGTCAGCTCGAGGCGTGAGCTGTACCATTAAGTTGGGAATCGAGCGCAACCCGCACCGTATGTTAAATTATTCATGCGGAACAGTCCCGATTCGTCGGGAAGGAAGGCGCGGATGACGTCAGGTCCGCACGGCTCTTACACCCTGGGCTACACACACCCTACAATGGCTAAAACAACGAGATGCAAGCCAGCAATGGTAAGCTAACCTCTTAAAATTAGCCTCAGTTCAGATTGAAGGCTGCAATTTGCCTTCATGAAGTCGGAATTGCTAGTAATCGCGGATCAGCAGGCCGCGGTGAATACGTTCTCAGGTCTTGTACACACCGCCCATCAAGGCAGGAAAGTTGGGGGCACCCGAATCCCGATTTAATCGGGAGAAGGTGAAACTAGCGATCAGGCTTAAGTTGTAACAAGGTATCCCTAGCTGAAGCTGGGGATGGATCACCTCCTTTCTGGAGTATTTGATTAAACTTTATGATTTCTTAAATCCCGAGCGATCCCGAGTTTATCGAGGGAGAGTAGAAGGAAAGATAGCAGGAGTTTAATCCATGTTCAATCTCACGATTGGACGAGCCCCGTAGATGGCGGGGCGAAAAGCGCTGATAATACGCTGTTCCAATAAGTCAATTTGGAATAATTACTATCCCCACCACTTCTTTGGAGTTAAGAAAAAACCCCCATTTATCTGGGGGTTTTTTTGTGCTAAAATTTACCTTGTCTGGCCACGTACCCAAGTAGCTAAGGGAACGGTCTGCAAAACCGTGATTCGTCGGTGCAAGTCCGATCGTGGCCTCCCAAGCAAATAACATGGGCATTTAGTTCAGCGGTAGAACGCTTCTCTGATAAAGAAGAGGTGGATGGTTCAACTCCATCAGTGCCCACCATGAACGTTGTTTCTGCCCAATTTGTTAAGGATAAAAAAGTTTTGCTTCGTTTGGATCTTGATGTCTCTATTGAAGATGGCAAAGTAACAGAAGATTTTAGGTTAAAAGCTGCACTATCCAACCTTAATTTATGTCTTCAAAATGCGCCGGAGGTTATCATAATGGGTCATATTGGCAGGCCCACCTTTGCCGAGGCTACGGTGGGCAAGCCTTCGGTTGCTCCCATTTGGGATTGGCTGGTGGAGCAAGGATATGGTGCGGTGCTGAAAAGTGGCAAATTAAAGTTACTGGAAAATTTAAGATTTGAACCTGGTGAAGATTCTAGGGACTTAGATTATGCCAAAGAGCTAGCTTCGTATGGAGAATTTTATGTCAATGAGGCTTTTGCCGCTTATCACCCCAGTGCCTCCACCACTATTTTACCCACCCTTTTGCCTCACGCAGCAGGACTTCACTTTGCCAAGGAGGTGGAGAAATTAACTAAAGTCCATGCCAACCCCAAAAGACCACTGGTAGTGATAATTGGCGGAGTTAAGGCAGAAGACAAATTGCCAGCAATTTCGGCCATGGCTAAAATTGCTGATACGGTTTTGGTAGGGGGAAAAATAATTTCTGAAACTCATCTAATTGGTCAAATTAGCCCCAATATATTAGTAGGGAAATTAAATGTGGGGGGGGATGATATATCGGTAGAAACAATAAGTTTATGGAAGTCAGTGATTAAAAGTGCAGGTATGGTGGTGTGGAATGGACCCTTGGGTAAAATTGACAATGGACAATTGACAATGGACACTTTGGGAAGTGCTAAAGGTACATCTGAAATAGCTAGGGCTGTTATAGAATCAGGAGCAGAAAGTATTGTTGGCGGCGGGGATACAATTAGCCTATTAGACCAATTAGACTTATTGGACAAATTTGATTTTGTTTCTGTGGGCGGTGGAGCCATGCTGAAGTTTTTAGCAGAAGGAACTTTACCCACTATTGAAGCCTTGACTTAAAGGTCTCACAAGTGTTTTACTTAAATTAGATGCCCAAAAACCAAAAGGGATTTGCCCATATTTTGTTGCTTATTTTACTGCTGGCAGGTATTGCCCTGGGAGTTTATCTGGTCCAGCAAAAAACTAACCTTTTACCAAAAGCCTTTTTGCCCGGTGCCCAGCCTCCGGAAATTGCACCTTCCACCAGCTTAGCTTTAATACCGACACTCAAAACTCAAACATTGGATGGTTCATCGCAAGAGGAAAATGTGGTACAAGAAGGGAGTGTTAACATTTTTCAAGGGCTAAGTTCAGAATCCGCCGAGCCCAGTACTGTCAGACTAAGCTATTATCCGGGAGAGGAGATTCTTGTTAAGCTTTATGCCGCTTCAGATATAGATGAGGCCAATTTATTTGTGGCCAAAATAAAATTTGATAAAGATCTTTTAGAAGTTCAAAAAATTAATTATGATAGAACCTTTATCAATAATTGGGTGGAACAAAATTATGATAACAGCGGGGGAACTATTTCTTTAGTGGGAGGAGTGCCGTCACCTGGTTATAAAACCACTCCTGGCAATCCCTCTTTAATGGCTACCATTATATTTAAAGCCAAAAAGATAGGCAGTACCACGATTTCATTCACAGACGAATCAGTTATTTACAGAAACTCCGATAATCAAAACATTTTGCAAATTAAGGTAGATTCTACAATTAGTATTACGGAAAAGCCAGAAGAGGTATGTGTTCAAGTAATTACTCCAGCCAAAGATCCAAAGACCGGAGAATGTAAAGAATTTCCCACCCCTTGTGATGTGCCGGAAGGTTGGGTAAAAGTGGATAAATGCGAAGCTCCTCCTCCAAGCTGTGAACCCAGGCCCGCATGTCTAGATGCTACCCCTCCTTGTTTAATGCCAGAACCTCCTGGCGGTTGGTGTCCTCCTTCTTCCATAAAGATAGGTGATGGTAACAAGGATGGCAAAATTAATCTGGTGGATATGTCAGTACTTTTAACTTATTTTAATAAGACGGGGAATTTGCCTCCAATAGATATGAATAATGATGGGGTAATTAATACCTTTGATTTTTCTTTAATGAGAAAACTTTTGCTTGAGCTGGGGGTGATAAAAGATAGTCAAACCAACTATCCGTGTCCTTCGGGCAGTTCTTATGTAAAAAGAGTTGTGGGAGGATGGAAAGAAACTGATCCCAGTGATCCCGAAGGACAGTGTATTGCAGACGAGATCATCCGAAATACCTTTTAGGTTAAAGTACCCTATTGGCAACTGCTTTCTTTGGGTCAATTTAGAGGAATTCCCACTATCGCAGCAAAAGAATTTTTGGATATTTTTTACCACAAGTCAAACTAGAAATAATTGGCGAACGATGGAACTTTACCCACTATTGAAGCCTTGACTTAAAGGTCTCACAAGTGTTTTACTTAAATTAGATGCCCAAAAACCAAAAGGGCCCGCCTGCCGGCAGGCAGGGATTTGTCCATATTTTATTGCTTATTTTACTGCTGGCAGGTATTGCCTTGGGGGTCTATCTGGTCCAGCAAAAAACCAATCTTTTCTCCAAAGCAGGCAGCTTAAAGCCGTCAGGCCCGGAAACTAGCTTTTCTCTGGTTGGCCCGCAAGACTGTACCTCTATTTTGTGTCTGTTTAACCTGCAAAAAGGATCTTTGCCTGAAGAATTTCAAGTTCAACTATTGGTTAGATCTGATATAGACGAAGCCAATTTATTCAAAGCCAAAATAACTTTCCCGGCTGACCTGGTGGAAATTATCAGTATTTCAACAGACAAAAGTTTTATCCAAAACTGGGTGGAGAATTTTTATGATAACAGTAGCGGACAAATTAGTTTAACAGGAGGAGTGCCTGCCCCCGGGTTTAAGACCGAACAAGGTCAGGACAGCGCCCTGATGGCCACTATTATCTTTAGAACTAAGAATTTAGGCAAAGGCACACTGGTTTTAACAGATGAGTCAATGATCTATCGGAATACGGATAACTTAAATATTTTAACTGTTAAAAGGCCGCTGGATTTGAACATAGATAAAAAGCCGATTACTGCGGTGCCGGCTGTTACCCTGGAAGATTACTGGCAGGGAAAAGCAGAGTGGAAGCTTTATAATAAAATGCTCTTTACCAACGCAGGTTGGGTTGACTTTAACACAAACCCCCTGGGTCATGGCGCCGGTACCCATATCGAGGTGGTTGGCGATATCTGGTATCTTTTTACCAGAAAATATTATGACCCAAAATATCAGGATCCGTCCTATGAATGCGGATTCCAGCGGTTGGGGGCTACTGTCAGAAAATCCCTGGATCAAGGAAAAACCTGGAGCGATGAGGTTGATGTGATTGTCCCCACACCCGGCAAGCCCTGGGAGTGTATGGCGCCGCCTGACGGCGACACCTATTATGATGCCGCGCAGAATAAATGGCACTTTTTGTTTCAGTGTTTGGCCAAAACCGGCGGCTGGAAAGGTTGTCATCTGGAAAGGCAGGGAGCTGATCCAATGGGTTTATTTCAGGAAACACACCCAAACCCTATTATTTCAGGTAAGGATTTATGGAACAAGATATGCAACGAATCAACCGATGATTGCGTCAAAATTGCCGGCGGGGCAAACAATGTTTGGGATGAAGGCACTTTTGATATTATCAAATACGACGGAGAGTATTTCTATGTTTCTTTCCACGGATATGACGGGCTCCGTGGATACCGGGGTATTGCCAAGACAAAAGACTTTATTAACTGGGTGGCAGGCGATGAAACCAAAGGTGTGCCAAAAGATGCCATATTTGATATATATGATCAGAACTCGTGGCGGGAAGGTTTCAATACCGGCGGTCCCACCGGAGGCGGTGCAGCGCGGATTATAGCAGAAAATAATTATTATTACATGCTGGTGGAAGGGTCTGATATAAGCTTGGGCTGTGAGGACGGACAAAATTGGGACTGGGGCATTTATCGGTCAAATTCGCTAACAAATACAAAATGGGAACCATTTCCTTTGGGAAACCCCATCATCTATTCAAGCAAGCTTCCGGAAAACAACGGTAAATCTATGGCCTGCAATCCTTCATATGCCGGAATATTTAAAGATCAGTCAACAGGCAAATATTATCTGCACTTTTCCAGAGAAACTAAAGATAGTAACTTTGCCGGCATCTATTTCTACGAGCTGGTAACTTCCAACAACCTTTTGAAAAATGCCGATTTTTGGATGTGTACAACCGATCACTGGAACCGTCTGCCGGCAGACGGCAGCAGCACCAACAGAGCCATTTACAGGCATCCTAATGATTCTTCGGATGGCAACTGCTATCTGGCCACCAATTGCGGTAAAACTTCCTGCGACGCAGTACAAAGCATTTATCAGGATATTGATATGACCAATATTTCAGCTACCAATGTTAAATATGGTGGAAAATTCGCTACGGATGAGGGAGAGGGAAAGATTGAGCTGGTTTTACATGAGCTTGATGAGAAGGGAGCGGTGATCACATCGCACAGATTAAATGAAAGCATTAACTCCTCTTATAAATTGATACAAAAAGATGCTGTTTTAACCGGTAAGGCCAATAAACTTCGTTTGGAAACTTACCTAAGAACTCCCCAAACCTTTAGACTCGATGAGATGTTTGTTAATGCAACCGCAACTCCACCTTCGCTTCCACCATCCATTTCACCTTCTCCGTCCCTGGAACCTACAGAGCCACCCATGACTAAAAAAGGTGATGGAAACAAAGATGGCAAAATTAATCTGGTGGATATGTCTGTGCTTTTGACTGATTTTAATAAAGAAAAAGATTTTAGAGAGCCTATTGACATGGATGATAATAAAAAAATCAATTCCTTTGACTATTCCCTGCACAGGAAGCTACTGCTTGATTTGGGAGTGATTAAAGACTAACCTGATATATTAATTTCCTCTTGATATTTTTTGTTCGGTCATTTATCTTTAAGATATGTTAAAAGTTGCCATAAATGGATTTGGTCGCATTGGTCGAACTGCCTTTAAAGTTGCTGTTGATAAATTTAAAGATCAAATAGAGATTATTGCTATTAATGATCTGACAGACCCTAAAACCTTAGCCCAACTTTTAAAATATGATTCCAATTATGGAATCTGGAAACATGACATTATAAGTGATGAAAATGGTATCACAGTAGATCAAAGGGTATATCAAGTAATCAGTGAGAAAGAGCCAGAAAAACTTCCCTGGAAAGATTTAAATGTAGATATAGTTATTGAGTCAACCGGTAAATTTACCGATGAAGCCGGAGCTAAGCTTCATCTGCAGGCCGGAGCCAAAAGAGTGGTTATTTCTGCACCGGTTAAGGGCGGTGAGGTGAAAACGTACATTTTGGGGGTGAATGCTACCAAATATTCTGGAGAAGAAATAATCAGCAACTCCTCCTGTACCACCAACTGTATTGCTCCGGTAGCAGCAGTGATGAATCTCAAATTTGGAGTAGTAAAAGCGATGATGACAACTATTCATGGTTATACCGCAGATCAAAATCTGCAGGATGGTCCTCATAAAGATCTTCGCCGCGGGAGAGCAGCCGCCTATAATATTGTCCCCACCACTACTGGAGCAGCCATATCCACCACAGAAACTATTCCGGAACTAAAAGGCTTATTTGATGGTCAAGCAATTAGAGTGCCCGTACCTGTAGGTTCAATCTCTGATTTTACTTTTTTATTAAGAAGAAAAGTAACTAAAGAAGAAGTTAATCTGGCATTCAAAGAGGTGGCCCAAAATCCGCTTTTTGCCGGCATTTTGGCAGTCATAGAGGATCCGGTAGTTTCATCTGATATAGTGGGACGTAGTGAGAGTGCGATTGTAGATCTATCCTTGACTCAAGTAGTAGATGGGGACATGGTCAAAGTTTTTGCCTGGTATGATAATGAGTATGGATATTCTAATAGGCTTATTGAACAGGTGATAAATGTGGGAAGAAACCTAACTACCAGTTGACAAGTTAGTATGTATCTGCTAGACTCATCTTCAGTGTTAAATCACTATTTTATGAGAAGCAACGCACTTAAAATTTAACTCCTTGCGCTGAGGAACTTCCTAAGTGCGAGGAAGTTTTACCTTTAGCGTTGTATCCCTCACAATAATTTTAAATTGGATTTGAACGGGCCCGTAGTTCAGCTGGTAGAATACCTCATTTGCAATGAGGAGGTAAGCGGTTCGAGCCCGCTCGGGTCCACTTGCACCTTGAAATGTGAATACGAAAAATTAGGAAGGCCAAAGGTCGCCGACGCGTAAAGCTATGGCGGCCGCAGCAAAAAATACTCAAACATTAATGCATACGGTGGATGCCTTGGTCGAAAGTACCGATGAAGGACGTACACGGTAACGATATTCTGCGTGGAGCTGCCAAGAAGCTTTGATCCGCAGGTTTCCGAATAGGGTAACCAGTCCCGATTAAATCGGGACAGCCCGCTATGAATACATAGTAGCGGGCGGGGTACTTGCCGAACTGAAACATCTAAGTAAGCAAAGGAAAAGAAATCAACAGA
>CAYMZD010000005.1:0-29738 GCA_964394855.1 uncultured Gammaproteobacteria bacterium
AAGCTTTGCTTATTCGAAGAAAAGCTTTGCTTATTCGAAGAAAAGCTTTGCTTATTCGAAGAAAAGCTTTGCTTATCAAAACCTTCATAAATTACTGATATTTTATGAGGGTCAAGGCCAATTTTTTTAACCAGATCATTTTGGGTAGCTTTTGATACAGCTATGATTTTAGTAGCACCTTGAAGCTGAACTTTCTGCATAAAAGATAAATACAGTCTTTGTTTTACTTGGTGCATTCTGGGCAAATATTCAGAACCTAAATCATGCACAGTCACCACTGTTTTAAGTCCGGGTTTTCTTACAACAGGCAGGGTATGAGCAGGAATAAACAAAACGTCCAGTTTGTCAGTGAATGTGCGAGCAGCCAGCCCCCCTTGTGTCCAAAGCCTTGGCCAATTTATCACCTTAAATTGAAAATTATCTGAAAGCTTACCAATATGATCCACGATCGTATAAGTTATTGGTTGAGGTCGAATATAAATAATATATTGGTTTGTCTTATCAATTTTGGATAAAGCTCTAAGAAGCTGAAAGGAATAATTCTCCGTACCACTGCGCTCCCCTAAAAATGCCCTTGACCCATCAAATCCAATGATCATAAAGTAAGTATATCAAAAGTATTACGCAGGTGGAGCACTATAAACAATACCATTTCTCAAATATGAGTTTCTTGGATCTTTAGGATCTTCACAGGAAGGACAGTAAGAAACCCTTTCATGGGTTACTTCACCTCCACCCCCACATCTCATTTCTGGCCACCAAACAGAGTGAGTAAGTTCAATTTCTTTAACTGCTGAGCCGCAAAGATAACATTCTTCTCCTTGTTCTGTTCTGCGGTATGGCCTATCATATACCCATTTCTTTTTAGTTCTCATTCTTTCTTTTACTAATTCAATCAGGTTCTGCCCAGGCATGGCTACTTTATCACCTTTTTCAAAAGAAGAAATTGGTACTGGTCGTTCCATCCCGGGCCATTGTACAAATATTGCATCTGGGCCCCAGACACTTTGTAAAACCTCACTTACTCTCACCACCACACCTTCTGTTCCAAATAAAACGGTGCTGCGATGCTTTTTGCCTTCATATTTAAGATCGCAGGCAGCACGAACAACTTTGATTTCTGCAGTCATAAACAAGAGCATTATCACTTATAGGAGAATATATGTCAACTATTTTCCTTAAACCAGTCAATGGTTTTTGCCAAACCTTCTTTTAAAGTGTACCTTGGTTTCCAGCCAGTGGCTTTTTTAAATTTGGCCGATGATGCATAATTGGCCATCACATCACCTGCCCGCTGCCCCAAATCATCCACCTCCAGTTTATATCCCAATATATCAGATAATATCTTTACTATATCAGCGATTTTAACTCCCTTTTCTGTCCCAATATTAAAAACCTGATAGCCTTTTAACTCAAAAACATCTGTATGGGCTCTGGCTAAATCCTCAATATATATAAAATCCCGAACTTGTTTGCCTTTCCAATAAAGCGGCATTGGTTTTTTCAGGAGGGCTGCTTTGATAAATTTGGGGATGACATGAGTTTCCGGAATATGATTTTCCATGGGGCCAAAGGGATTAAAATATCGCAAAATCACTACATCAAACCCTTGCTGACTATGAAAGCTGCTCAAAAGAGCTTCCACTGCCACTTTACAGGCTCCATATGGGTTAGCCGGAGCAAGAACCACATTCTCCAGAAGCGGCAGTTTCCGGGGGTTTCCATAGACGCAGGCGCTGGATGAAAAAACAATCTTCCCGACTCCTGCTTTTTTCATACATTCCAGAAGATTAAAAGTGCCCAAAACATTATTTTGAAGATAAAGCTGCGGGGCCTGGACAGATTCTTCCACATCTAAAAATTGGGCCAGATGAATTACCCAATCAATACCCTTTAAACATTTCTCCAAAAGGTTGTTATCATTAATATCCCCTTTAATAAAAAGGGCTTTGGGGCTTAAATATTTAGTATCTGACCTTGATAAATTATCAAAAATTAAGACCTCATGTCCTTGGTCTAAAAGTAATTTACTGATATGATTGCCAATAAAACCGGCTCCTCCGGCAATAAGTATCTTCATCTTTTGCTAACCGATCGCTTTAGAGAACACAGTTCTCGCAAGCGTCAGCGTTTACTAACGCTGCGCTTATATAGATCGAGATTTTCCAGCGCTATGCCTGTCCCTATAGCCACACACAAAAGTGGTTCTTCTGCTAAAGCTGCAGGTACACCTGTTTGTTCTGTTGTTAATCTATCAAGATTACGAAGTAGCGATGTTCCTCCTGATAAAATTATACCTTTATCAATAATATCAGATGCTAGCTCCGGGGGTGTTTGTTCTAACACCCCCTTAATTGCCCCTATAATCTTGTTTAAAACATCTATAATAGCCTCTGTCGTTTCATCTGATGTCAGCTCAATGCTTCGAGGTAAACCAGTCACTCCATCCCTGCCTCTAATTTCCATACTCATGATTTCACTCTGCTTTAATGGTATAGCCGAACCAATTTTAATCTTTATTTCCTCTGCCATCCTATCCCCAATAATTAAATTGTATTTTTTGCGAACATGGGTTTGAACGGCTTCATCAATTTTATTACCACCCACCCTGACAGATGAATGCACCACCACTCCCCCCAAACAAATAACAGCTGCTTCAGTAGTTCCACCACCGATATCCACAATCATATTGCCAGAAGGATTGGCAATGGGAATTCTAGCTCCAATGGCGGCGGCTAAGGGTTCATCTATTAAAAAGGCAGTTTTTGCCCCTGCAGACAAGGTGGCATCCAAAATGGCTCTTTTTTCAACAGAGGTGACTCCAGCTGGGGCACAAACCATGACTTCTGGTTTAAAAATGCGATTGCGACCTAATACTCGATCTAAAAAATAACGAATCATTGCCTCGGTAATAACATAATCAGCTATCACCCCATCTCTCATGGGACGAGAAGCAAAAATATTGCCCGGCGTTCGACCTATCATCTCTTTAGCCTCATTACCAACTGCCAAAACTCTATTATCTTCAGTGGATATAGCCACCACAGTTGGTTCATTTAATACTATCCCTGCTCCTGCAAGATAAACAAGGGAGTTGGCGGTGCCCAGATCAATACCAACGCGTTTGGAGAAATTGAACATCCAACAAAATATACCCTAACTAAGATGTGGTCACAAGATATATTAAATAGGTCAAAAGACTTCAGAGCGCTTCGTTCACTTAAGGTTTATTCCATACAGATTTGGCTCTGAAGCCGTGGGGGTGGGAAATGAACTAATCATCACTAGTCTAGAGGAATCAGGCCAGGGAAAAACAAAATTATCTTCAAATTTCCCGGCATAAATTTCTGCCTTATTTGCTCCATCAAATTCTACAATGGAAATCTTATTTTCCTCAACCAAGATGATATGACGAGAGTTCGGTAACCAACTTTGAGCATCAGCTGGGGGAATATCAAAATGTTTATTTGTTTCTAAATCATATACTTTTAAATTGGTATTGGGATTTTGACCATATAAAAATTTAGTTTCATCAGGAGACCACTTCAAAACTGCCGAATCTGAAGCAATCTTTCTGGCATTTAAATCTTTAATGGTGAGCAACCTGGCATTATCCCTCTCTTCTAAATCATTATCCCAACTTTTAAGTGTAGCTTGCAAAATAGGAGTAATATCCCGTGGTTCTGTATTGAGCCTTTCATCTTCCAGGAGATAATTATTTGCACCAATGGTAGCTATAACTTGTTTAGAATCTGCTGACCAACGTAAACTGGCGCTGGAATAATCAATGTTGGTACTTTGAGCTATTTGATGAGGCTGGGCGCCTCTGGCAAAAGCAATTGGCCGATCAGACTCAAAAGTCCAAACCCAAACTCCGGCTTTCTTCCCTGTAGGAACAATATAGGCAAGTTGACTACCATCAGGCGATAAACTGGGATTTTTCACTCCAGTAAAAGTTAAGGGGTAAACTGTAGGAATGGCTGGAAAAAGGGTAATTTTTAGATCAGTCACCAACCCTTCTTTAACCTCCACTTTTTTCTCCCAGGGAATAAACCCTTCTTTAACTACCCGCACAGTATATTCTTTGGGGGTAAGCGTGGAGATGGTAGCATTGGTGGCTGAAGTCAAGTGTCCGTCAATATAAATCGATGCCGCATCAGGAGTGGAAGCGACTGATATTATACCCGTACCTACAATCCTTTGCTCTTTGGGATTAAAAGTGTAGCCTTTGGCAAAAAATATGGCCACACCCGTGCCCAAACCAATCACCACTAATGTAGCTAAGGTGAAGATGAATCTTTTTGACATATCTCTTACTTTATCATTATAAAGCAGTTGTAAGCTATCATCAACTACCCACTAATTTTGCTCTGACAATCAGTCTGTTAATCAGCGTACCAGGTGGATCACAAGTTTGTAAAGTTAATACCTCTTGGTTGTAGTGGTTATTAAGATATGATACATCATCGGGTGAAGCCACTGTCTTATCAAACACCACATAATCAAATCTTCTATTTTGATAAAACATAATTATTTTATCCCCAGGCACAAGTTCCCGTAAAAGATAAAAAACAGCATTATAGCGGATAATATTCCAGGGAGCATCAGTGGAATGAGAGAAAAGATAGATATTATCGCCCCCTCCAGGAACGCTGGTGCCTTTGGCATGAGCTACTCCATTGGCTAAAGCTTGGGTGTATTCTTTTTCATTTCCTGCATCTACATTGGCCACCACTTTTGAATTGGCATTAATCTTTTCTATCACAATACCAAATTCGCTTGATTTGGGAGTAATAATTTCACCGGAAGCTTGTAAATTACCAAAACTACCATTTGTTATTTCTGCTGGGGTTATTCCTTCTTGGCTGGAAGTGATAATTTTAGGTACAGTTCTTTTTATTCCTCTTAATTTATCCAGTCTGTATGAAGCTTCAGCTTGAGCTAGAGGTCCCAGCATTACTACTAAACCTAACAGTCCGCTTAAAAAAAGGGCATAACCCAAAAATCTGATAAAAAGTACTAATTTAAATTTTGCTGTCATAGCAAGCGGCCCTGGAGGGAATTGCACCCCCGACATCAGACTTAGGACGTCCGCGTTCTATCTGCTGAACTACAGGGCCAACTTTCTAAACTAATTTTAACAGTTACATAAGCTATAATCAAAACCATTTATCCAATAAGGTATACGATCGTATTACATATTGGTTAGAACAGGTTGTGGAATAAGTTTATTGTATTCAATTACACTTACCCATTTTTCAATTCCCAACTCCTGAATGTAGTTTGTCAGTTTATCAAAAACATCTCTTTTGCTAATCCAAACCGATCTTTGCAGATGTTTAAATCCCCATTTTTTTAGGTTGCGGCGAAATAAATCCCTGATTAACCGTTTTTGTTCCGGGATATCAAAAACCACAATCCTCCATTTTCCATCCCACTCTTTGGGATCGTAACCAGTTAATTCTTCGCCTGCTGAAGTTAATTTGAAAATTATGTCATCTTTTAACTTTATCTCTTTCACTAACCCATTTTCTCTTAAGCGCTTCAAGGCCCTGGCAATAGCAGATTGCTTCACCGGATAATCCCAGCCAAAACCCCAAGGTCCGGGATGATTTAGAAAATTGTTAATGCCAACTGTTCCGTCAACTGCTTTTTCCAAAGCTATAAGTATCCACCAGCTCAAACTGCCTTTTCTTCTTGCCTTCATACCAATATGATCCACGATCGTTGATGGTATTGTCAATGAGTGGAATTTGAATCTCAACGAAGATATAATCTAAATTAGAATTAAAATAGTTTAACTCGGGGACTAGGTCATCGGTAGACCGCTCGCTTCGGGTGCGAGAGGCAGGGAGTTCAATTCTCCCGTCCCCGACTCCATTTGGTTTTTTGGCCATGTCTTTTGCGATCTACCATAACTAATTCCTCGTAAATTCCATCTATTAGGTCATATTTTTTAGCCTCTTTTAAGGTTACCCAGGCAAAGCTATCAGCTTCTTCTTTTTGCAAGATGACTTTACCTTTTTTATAACTAGCCATGCAGGAAATAACAATTGAGGGAGCTCCATCGCTATGCACCGTAGCCAAACTGGTTACATATTCCGCATTTATAATTTCTATACCCACTTCTTCTTTAACTTCTCTCTCTAGAGTTTTTTCCAAAACATTGTACCAATACTGCTGGGTATCTTTGGGTAAGCTGACATAATCTTTGGTTTCCAGTTTGCCTCCGGGCACGGTCCAGTAGCCAGGAAAACGTTTTTTATTAAGGGATCGGCGAATAATTAAATATTTGCTATTCTTTACAATGATGGCTGTAATAACTACTTCATGTAAATATTGATTAGTCATGGCTAAACCAAAGTTTGATTTCTCTTTTGGCTTCTTCCACACTACCTGAAGCATGAACTAAATTCCTAATGGGCTGGTTTTTCATATTGGAAGAAAGAGCTGATTCGCTACTAAAATCTCCCCTGATTGTTCCCGGTGAGGCCAGAAGAGGTAGAGTTGGCCCACATAACTTTCTGACCACTTCAATAGCATGCGTCCCTTCCAAAACCAAAGCCAAAACAGGACCAGACAAGATAAAAGCCATGTTCCATTTATGAACCATTTTACCGATTGCTATTGCCTCTTCCGTGCCAAAAATCTCTTTAGCTGAAACGCCATATTTTTGGCTGTCAGATAAAGTGTTGTTCCCCACTTTACTGAGCCACTCATCAGTAACCGGATAATGAGCAGATGCCAGCTCTTTACCTGCTTGAACCAGTTTACAAGCTACGATTTTTAAATCCACCCGTTCAAACCTGGAGATAATTTCCCCGGCCAACCCGCGTTCCATGGCATCAGGCTTGATTAAAACTAAAGTTTTTTGTATCATTTGATTTCTATATCTTCCACATTAAACTTAAAATCATCAAAGACTTCTACTATCGCAAATCTGGGAAGTTGAGCATTTCTCTGGGAAGCGACAGCCCCCACAGTAGTCATAGAAAGTCCAGTTTCAGGATCATTATACCTAGTGAAATAATGAATATCCCCGGCAAAAACCTCTTTCACCCCAGCCTCTTTTAACATTTTAGCCACCTCCCTAGCTTGTTCTTTTAAAGATTGATTAACTTTACCCATCACCCTAGTCGCTGAAGGATGGTAAAGCGGCTCGTGCAAAAAGGCAAGAATTAATTTTATCTGCTCATCAGTTTTTGCCTGCCGCAGTTGCTCTTTCAACCACTCCATTTGTGGCTGGGAAATGCCTTGGTAATTATCACTATTGTCCAAAATAATAAATTTTACCCCTTGAAAGTTAAATGATTGATAAGATGAGCCAAAAATTTTGCTAAAATTCTCGGTGGGGGCTTTTTGTTTGTCGCGGGAATCCCAAAGATCATGATCTCCCACTGTTAAAAAGTAGCGGATTGCTTGGCTGTCAAATTCTTTTTTGGCATTTTGCATCTCTTGTAAAGTTCCCACTTCTGTGTAATCACCCAAGCCAATAACGAATTCTGGTTTTAAAGAATCATTTTGAGCTTGATTGAGAGCCTTTTTTAAATAATCATTTTCACTGTGTGAATCAGAAACCATGGCAAATTTAAAAAGGAATTTGGGTTTAGAAACAGGGGTAGTTTTAACTACTTCCTTTTTATCAACGGGAATAAATTTTGTATTTTCACTAGGCTGCTCTTTTTTATTAACCAGACCTCGGAAAAAATTTGTCAGTGCATTAATAGAGGTAAAATTACCCAAGATATTCTCGGGACTTGCTTTAATTAAATCTATTCCGGAAAACTGTTTATAAACGGCGTTTGAAAGCTCGTTTCCAAACGGAGTTTTCAAGCTTTGCTTATAAGCAGAATATATTCCTCCTACCAGGATGGCAAAAATAGTCAGGCTTAAAATAAGCCTAAAGATAAAATACACTGGATTACGATGTCTTCCATGATGTCTTCTAAACATTTTACATTCTTTCTGGGGATTCTATGCCCAAAAGATTTAATCCCTGTTTTAAAACTACGGCCACAGCACAAGTCAGGGCCAAACGAAGACTTTTTACTCCCTCTCGCCCCAAGCTTGTCGAAGGGTTAATAATAGGATGTTTTTGGTAAAACAAGTTAAAAACTTTGGCAAAATCCAAAAGATAACTAGCCAGGGCATTAGGGGTAAAATTTGCGGCTGCCTCTTCTACCACACAGTCAAAATGCTCTATTCTTCTAAGGAGCTCTCTTTCTTCTTTTTCCAAGAAACCTTTAATTTCCGTAGGCTGGTAGTCATACTGGGCCGAGCGCAAGACCGATTTGGCCCGGGCAAAGCTGTATTGGACATAAGGCCCGCTGTCGCCATCCAAAGAAACTGATCTTTCCAGATCAAAAGTGATATTGGTCGTTGGTGAGAATTTTAGCATAGCAAACTTAATTGCACCAATACTTACTACATCAATAATTTGTTCTTTTTCTTCATCTTTTATCTCTTTTGAAGCGGGACTCTGCTTCATAATAGCCGCCACCCTTCCTCTAACTTCTCCAAATAACCAGTCAAAAGTAATCACCTTACCTGTCCGAGATGACATCTTACCCCCTACCATTCTTAACATGCCATGTCCTAAATGGTGAGTCTTTTTAGCCAGCTCAGGATGAATTTGAGAAAGCGCCATCATTAAGACCTTAAAATATTCCTGAATTTCATTACCGGTAATAACAACTGATAAATCATATTGAAAATCTTCGTATTTCCTGATCGCCAAACCTAGTTCTTTTGCCTCATATGTAGGAAGGCCTAATGAATTAATGAATACTCTTCTATGTAATCCAAATTTATCTCCCGGAAAAATAATCGCTCCTTCGCTCTTCTCAAATACCCCATCATCTATATGATCCCTTACTAGTTGCAAACCAAATTCCCCTACAATACTTTCAGGATAATAATAATCAAATTTTGTACCTAGTTTTGTGTAGATAGTTTCAAAATAAGCCAAACTCCATTCCCGACCTTTCTCAAATAATTTACCCACTTCCTTGAGTTGTTTTTTATTTATTTTGATATATTTTTGATAGTCAATTTGTGGCTGCCATGAATAAGTTTTTTGCATATATTCTTGAGCAGCAACATAAATTAAATAGTTAATCTGTCTTATCTGCTCACGAACTACTTCATCTTTATCATAGGCTAAAGCTCCCCTGGCATAAGATTGTCCTAAAAAGTGTATCCTGTCAGCTAATGATTTTTTCTCAAGTTCTTCTAAACTTAAGCTCTCGTCTTTGAGTTTTTCCTGCATTCCCCAAACAGACTTAGCTACATGCAATCCTACATCTCCGAAATAATCCGCTCTTTTAACTTCTGCTCCAGTCGCTTCAAAAAGGCGGCATAATGATTCTCCAATAGCATTTGTTAATACATGACCAATATGAAACTCTTTAAAGGGATTGGGATCAGTAAATTCAACCATGACTTTTCTTTTTTGTCCATCAGAAACTTCTACTTCCGGATTAACTAAAGAGGAATAATTACAAACATTATGCAGACTTTGCATTAAATTGGCAGGCTTGATAAAAAAATTTATAAATCCTCCGCCGGCTATTTCTACTTTTTCTAGGTAATCCTTTCTTTTTATTTTTTGAGAAATTTTCTTAGCAATCACCTCAACAGACTGCTTACCATCGGGCGATTCTAGTTTAGCAAGCTGCAAAGCGATATTTGTGGTATAGTCTCCAAAGTCTGGATTTTTGGGAATAGATAAAAGTGGATCAATATCTTTAAACCCTAACTCCTCAATCGTTTTTTTTAAATCTTCGAGTAACTGTTGTCTAACCATAGGTTAATCATACCATATAATCATTGGGTGTGATTTTTTTTCTCAAGGGCCAATAGAATACCTGTTATCATCAGATAATACCCCACCCAGACTATCCATAAAAATTCTCCTACATATTCCCAAGCAAAAGGAAGAGATGCAAAAAACTCCACTATGTAAATAAAATAAGTCAACATGATATTTAAAGCAAAGCTCAAAATCTGACCCAAAAAGGGAATCAAACTACCAAGCAATAAAAATACAAAGCCCACTCCCATAATATAAGGAATAATCCAAAGCACCAGGACATTAGCAAATAAAGACACATAAGATAATTGGTGAAAATTCGCTGCAACAACAGGAATAACCAGAAGTTGCGCCCCCAAAGTAACTGCCAGATTTTCTTTAATGATATTGGGTAAAAAATTCATCACTTTTTCCAATATTGGAGCCACCACAATCACCCCAAATGAGGCTAAAAATGATAGCTGGAAAGATAGATCAGTTATCCAGCGGGGGTTAACCAGCAAAAACAAGCCGGCCACTATAATCAAAACCCGCAATCCATCATTTTGCCGGCCAAAAGTTTGGGCTAAAGATGCCAGAAAAAACATCACGGCTGCCCGTAAAATGGGAATTTGAGCTCCGGTGAGTAATGTATAAACGATTATTAAGACTAAAGTCGCGCTAACAGCTATCTTTCTCTTAATTAAACCTGATAGGTGCATAATAAAACCTGCAAGTATTGTTAAATACTGACCTGAAGCTACCACAATATGTAAAGTCGAAGTATCCCTTAGGGCAAATTTCAATTCATAAGGTAAATCCTGTTTTGCTCCCAAAACAATTCCTGACAGAAGCTGTGCTTGTGGGGAAGGCAAAAACTTTTTAACTTGCTCTGTCAAAAAAATTCTTTGATCTTTTAAAATTTCAGTCTTGATTTTCCACTCACCCTGTTGCCATCTCACAAAATATAACAAAACATATAAAAGTATTGCTAAAATTATTGGCAACTTGAGACTTTTTCCCAACTTAAACATAACATTAATTAAACGGCCGTATCAATAATGTTTGGAATGGCCGGGTCAGCGGATTCAATAACAACTACCCATTTAGATATTCCCAACTTTTTGACTAATTTCCTTAGTTTCTCCGTCACATCTTTTTTGGTAATCCAGGTGCTTTGCTGCCATTTCTTAAATCCCCACTCCTTTAATCTGCGGCGCAGCAGATCCCTCACTCCTCTTTTATCTTCCGGAATATCGTAAATCACGATCCGCCATTTTTTATCCCACGGTTTATGCTGATCCACAAAACCAAGGGCGTCCTCCCCCAGTTCTGTTAACTTCATCATGACTTTCCCCTCATCTGCGCTTGTTTCCAGATAACCTTTTTCTCTAAGTCTTTTAATAATCTGGGAAATAACAGGTTTGTCAAAATCCTTGCCTGTGCCATAGGCCCAATAACCGGGATTGTTTACAAACTGATCAAAATAAGCCACCCCGTCAATACTTTTTTCCAAAGCTAAAAGCAGAAAATAACTTGAACTGTTGCGGCGAATCTTCATGCAACCACCATAACAAACTTACCACGGCCGCGTCAATAATGAAATGCACGGAATAATGAGTAGAATAAGAAACAAAATATTAGATGTTCTTCTATCTATAGAAATACTCTATTACCATTGTTCCATCGGGTAACCTTGTTTTAGTAGCTCCAACAAACTGGGGATGACTTACATAACTGCTCGCTCTATGGCTAAGTCTAGGAAAGTCTCCTTCTGTTATTCTTCTATCAAGCCTGTTTGCCCATCTGATTGCAGCTTTAGCAATTCTACCACCAGAAGAATCCTCTTCCGCGAGACTTCTAATTTTATCCGCTAAGCTTCTTGCAAGATCCACACCAAAGAATTCAACCAAATCAGGACCAAGATTCTCTAATGGTTGGCCAGTAATTAATAGTTCATCTAATTGCCTCCTAGATTCTCCTTCTTCTGTAAAAGGGGGTAATTGATCGGCAGCATGTTTTACATACCTATATGAGGCAGGTTCCACTCGTTCTACTGTTGGTCTCATAAATTATGAGAGTAGGTATATTACCAGAACAGCAAAAAGTCAAATTTAGTAAATAACCAATGAGTCTTTGATTTTGTCGAAGACGGACTTGGAGACTAATTTTAAGGTTAGTAAGTCCTCTGCTTTGGAATATGGCCGGCCGGAAATAATTTTGGCTGCAGTCACCGGTCCAATACCGGGTAAAGCTTCCAGCTCGGCTTGGCTGGCAGTGTTAATATTAACCTTGCTTTGAATATTGGTCCCTGCAACTGTGCCGGATCCGCCAGCCGGCGGAGTCTCTCCCTGAAACGGCACGTAAATTTTCATGCCATCTGATAGTTTCTGTGCCATATTTAAATACTTTGATACATATTCCCCATTGGCTGTTTCAGCTAACCCTCCTGCTGCCAAAATAGCATCTTCCACTCTGGACTCCAAGCTTAACTGATAAACCCCAGGCTTTATAACTGCTCCCGAAATATCAATACTTATCTGTTTATCCGGGGATACTATACTTTCTTTGGGATAATCAACTTTTGTTCCTGGTAAACCATTAAAACCAGATACCACCATTCCCCCTATAATTAAAACTACTCCCACCAGAGATAACCCAATGGGTAATTTAAACTTATCAATGATTTCGTTGTTCATTTTTTTAGTTTCCCCTGCGAACTAATAACTGCTTACGATATTCTTTTATCCATGCCTGATATGCTTTAAATAGCTCTCCCATACCCCGAGCCTCCATCTCTTTGCGCACCACCCCTCCTTCATGCGGATAGCGATGAAGCTGTCGATGGGGTGAGGAAAAACCATGGGTATAATGTACCAGTTCATGGGCAATGGTATGATCAACCACTTCTGCAGGAATTTTTTCATCTTTAAACATGGCTGTGATAGTCATATAAGAGTGGCCTGTTTTTTTATCATATTTAATGGAACCCAGACGAAGCCTGGCAAATCGACCAAACTTGACAAATACTTTGTTTGTTTGCATAACGTCTGCAAAGTATTTTGACCAAAGTTGATCAAGACGAGACAATAACCATGAATTATCCCTCATTTTGGGTTTTCCTTTTCTAACAAGCTAATATCGCCTTATTTTAAATTAGCACTCCTTTAATATAAATTGCTAGATTACAAAATTAATGAGTTTACCTTTTACATACACGCTTTTTTTCACAGATTTACCATTCAAAAACTTTTTCACTTTTTCTTTTTCCAGAGCTAATTTTTCTATATCTAATTTATTACTTTCAATATCTTTGTCGATCACCAATATTTCCCTAACCTTACCGTTAACTTGAATGACAATTTTTACTTGCGCTTCTCTCAAATATCCGCCATCACTCTTTGGCCAAGGTTGCTGATGAATAGAGTATTCCTCACCCAAAATGGACCATAACTCCTCTGTCATGTGTGGCGCGAAAGGAGCAAGAAGCAAAAGAAATATTTTGTATTCCTCTTTTGAAACTTTATCTTTTCTGGATAAATGGTTCAACCATTCCATTAAAGCAGCCACAGCGGTATTAAACTTAATATTCTCAATATCCTCTGTCACTTTTTTAATGGTTTTGTGCATCATCCTTAAATCCTCTTTTGTCAATTGCCCATTGTCAATTTTCAATTTGTCAAATAATCCCCAAATTCTTTGCAAAAAGTGATAAACCCCACTAATACCACCGGAGTCCCAAGGCGCAACCAGATCATAGGGACCCAAAAAAGCAAGATAAAGCCTAACCGCATCTGTTCCATACTCACTAACCTGATCGTCAGGATTAACCACATTGCCATGGGATTTACTCATTCTAGCTCCGTTTGGACCCAAAATCACTCCATGATGAACTCTTTTTAAAGCATATTCTTCAATATCCAAAACCCCTAAATCTTTTAAGAATTTAACAAAAAATCTGGAATATAAAGTATGCCCGAGAGTATGCTCTGCTCCTCCAAAGTAAATATCAACCGGCATCCACTTTGCTGTCACTTTTTTATTAAAAATCTCTTTGTCATTTTGAGGATCAAGATAGCGTAAAAAATACCAAGAATTATCAAAAAATCCATCCAAAGTCTCTACGTCTCTTTTGGCCTTCCCTCCACATTTAGGACATTTAACATTAACCCAATTTTCAACTGTAGCCAAGGGTGGTTTACCCTGGGGTGTAAAATCCACTTCATACGGCAGCTCCACCGGCAAATCTTTTTCCGGTACAGGCACAAGTCCGCATTTGGGACAATGAATAATCGGCACGGGCGTTCCCCAATACCTTTGCCTGGAAATTGACCAGTCTCGCAGGTGATAGTTTATTTTCCTTTGACCAAATCCTTGTCCCTCCATCCAATCCTTAATTTTTTCTCTGGCCGGTTCCGGCGTTTTTAAACCATTAAACTCGCCCGAGTTAACAATAAACCCTTCTTCCAATACATCTTTTTCATTCAACACAAAACTGCTGTCATCTTTAGTTTTACCAATGACTCTGATAATATCCAGGCCGTATTTTTTAGCAAAAGCAAAGTCGCGGTGGTCTGAACCAGGTACACCCATAACAGCGCCCGTCCCATATGAAGCAATAACATAATCAGCTACCCAAATAGGCACATTTTTACCATTGGCCTGATTAATACAATATGAGCCTGTAAATACTCCTGTTTTGTCTTTATCTAAACTTTTTCTCTCCAATTCTGATTTCTTTTGAGATAGTTTAATATATTCTTCAACTACCTGTTTTTGTTCTTTAGTAGTTAATTCTTTAACTAAATGGTGTTCCGGAGCTAACACCATAAAGGTGACTCCGAAGATAGTCTCTGGAAATACAGTGTAAACAGTAATTTTTTTATCGCTACTTTCTACTGAAAAATTAATTTCAATCCCCTCACTTTTTCCTATCCAATTATTTTGTCCTTCCCGGACAGCTTTTGGCCAATCTATTTTTGGATCATCAGGCCAAACTAACCGATCGGCATATTGGGTAATTTTTAAAAACCACTGTTCCACCTCTTTAAGTTCTACTTCATTATCACATCTCCAACATTTTCCGCCGATAACATTTTCATCTGCCAAAACTGTCTGACAAGACGGGCACCAGTTGGAAAAAGCCTTACCCCGATAAGCTACATCCCGTTCAAACATTTTTAAAAAGATCCATTGATTCCATTTGTAATAATTTGGCAGACAGGTAATTACCTCATGTTCCCAATCAAAAGAAGCCCCCATGGTAGCAAATTGTTTTTTCATGGTCTTTATATTAGAAATAGTCCAATCCTTGGGATGAATTCCTCGGTTTATGGCTGCGTTTTCAGCTGGCAAACCAAAAGCATCAAAACCATTAGGCATAAAAACATTAAACCCCTGCATTCTTTTACATCGAGCCAGAATATCTGGAATAGCGAAAGTAAACCAGTGACCCATATGAAGATCACCGGAGGGATAGGTAAATTCAATCAGTAAATAGTATTTCTCCTTTGTGTTATCCAGGTCAACTTTATATAGTTGAGTTTCCTGCCATTTTTTTTGCCATCTAGGCTCAATGTCTTTGGGTTGATATTTTTTCATAGGCTCATCTTAGCATATTTGATGAACTGGTACAATATTTTAAGATCCTTCGACTCTCCCTCGATAAACTCGGGATCGCTCAGGACGATGACAGACATCGTTTCCACACCCTTTTTCACAGCCATAAATTAGTTTTTACTATATTGTTTTTGATAATCTTTGATATCTTTTGACTGATATTAGTTGTTTGTTCCTATCTCCTGATTTCTATTTTGAACCTATGCGGTAATTTTTATGACTACTTGTGATATAAATTGAATACTTGACAAGAAAGTATGAAAAGTTTATGCTGAATTTAACTTATCTCGGACTGAAGCAGACGGCAGTCCGAGATTTTTTATCTTCCATCCCGATTAAATCGGGATCCATTTGATTTTTACTACTTCCTGTTGTACTTTTAAAGTATGCCCATAAAAGAGTTCATGGTTGGTAGTCTATGGTTCATAGTTTTTTCCCTATCTACCATCTACTATCTACCATCTACTAGCCTTGCCCAAAATGATGTGGCCAATGTTTACGATATTACCGACCAAGACGCCAAGGACGGTGATATTTTAATTATTACTCCAGAACAAGGCATCGGGAGAACCAATATTCCCTATGATATTCATTTATTTGGAGTCTTACAAAATCAACCCCTTGTGGTTTTTCGCAGGATTGATAAAACTGGCCAGCCAATTGTCAGGTCAGGCCAAGCTGAAGTGAACGTCACCACCATCAATGGCACCATCAAAGCTGGTGATTTCATCACTTCTTCTGAAATCCCCGGGTTTGGCATGAAGAGTACAATTTCTGGCCATGTCATTGGTGTAGCCACAGCCGATTTTAATCCTTCGGCAAGCTCCGGACAAGGCGAAACAATTAGTTATAAGGACAAACAAATTGTTAAAGGCAAAGTAACTGTGGCCCTAAAAATTGAATATGCAGACTTAACCACTGCTCGCTCTGCCAACAGGCTTTTTCAATATATTGGGGCAGCCTTTTTTAAAAATGTCCAAGATCCCCAGGGGTTTGGCTTGATTGTTAAATATGGCCTGGCTGGATTAATAATCATCTTAAGTGTCATTTTTGGCTTTATTATTATCTCCCGCTCTATCCCCAAAGCCATCGAGGCTATTGGCAGAAATCCCCTGGCCAAAAGATCAATTATTCTTTCCATCGCCTTAAATATTGGCTTTGCCATAGCCATCACTATATCTGGCCTCATTGCCTCCTTAATCATCTTGAGACTTTAATTTTACCTCTTTTTGTCGTATTATCTAGTTAATGCCCGAGCTAACTTATGCCGCTTTAATAATTGGTTTAGGAATAGTGGCTATCTTAACCACCATCTTTAATTTCCGTGGCTTTAATAAAAAAATTAAATCCGGTGAGGATGAACCCTTTTTAAATCAAGAACAACAAAGCTATCAAACTCTTCATAGCGCCATCAAAAAAGCCCAGGCTATTTTATCTTCTGCCGAATTATCAGCCATTAAAGTGGTCTCTGACTCTAAATTTTATAAAGAGCAATTTGAAAAAGACCTTGAAGAAAAACTGCAAAATGAGTTTACAGATTACTTAAGTTCACTTCGCACTCGCCTGGAAAAAGTAGCAGAGGAACTGACTAACTATTTAAAATACCTGCGTGAAAGTGCTGATGTTTCCAAAAATGAAAATCAAGAACTAATCCGCACCCAAATTGCTCAAATCTTTGCCAAATTTGAAGAAAATTTAGGTGATTTTTTAACTCAAACAGAGCAGCATTCTGTCCAATCCATTGAGCTGGAGTTAAAAGCCACCAGAAACTTAGTTGAAACCTACAAACAGCAGCAGCTTAAAATCATCGATGAAAACATTATCGCCATGTTGGAAAAAACTTTGGCCTTGGTTTTAAGTAAAAAGCTCTCTTTGAAAGATCAGGTTGATCTCATTTATGAAAGTTTGGAAAAAGCCAAAGCGGAAAAGTTTATAATTTAAATCGTATGAATAATGAAATTTTAAATAGCATATTGGCCAATACATATACTATGCATGATTTGCACCACAGGTTGAGGATTTTAAAGACTAGCTTAGAAGCCAAATTTTTTGGCATGAAGCTATCCCCACTACCACCAGATGATGAAAATTGGTTAAACTCCCTACCAGTACAATTCTTGGGGCAATTTAATAAAGATAATTTTTATGCAATATTTGAGGAGTTAGAAAAAAAGATTGATCAAATCTCTCCTCTGGTTATTTATCTTTCGTTTGAACCAACACCAGAAATCCTACAGCAAATTAACTTGTGGTTTCGGACTAATCTAAATACCAGATTTATTTTTGAAACTAAGCTTGATCCCAGTTTGGTTGGAGGGGTGGCTCTAGTTTTAAACGGAGTTTATCAGGATTTCTCCCTGCGGGCCAGAATACAAGAGCAAAAAGAACTAATTCTCACTGAATTCAAAAAATATGTTTCACAGTAGCACTGAACAAGAAGTAGGTTATGTTTTAAGTAGTCAAGACTTCCTGATTTACCTTGATGGTTTACCGACAGTGCAAATATTAGATTTGTTGGAAAACGAACAAGGAGTAAGGGGGGTAGTAACTGCTTTGCACCCAGACAAAGTGGAGGCTTGGATTTTAGATGATGGCACTATTTTCCCGGGGCAACTTTTCAAAAGAACAGAAAAACGCCTGGTCTTAGGTGTGGGACCAAGTCTTTTAGGTAGAGCCATTAATCCTCTGGGTGTCCCCATTGATGGTAAAGGACTTCTTCCTAAAATAAGAACTAATGCCATAGAAATAGATCAGCAAGCTCCAGGTATTGAAACCCGTCAGTTTATTGACAACCAACTCATTACTGGTTTGAGTATGATTGATACATTAATACCTATCGGTAAAGGACAGCGACAGCTAGTTTTAGGTGATGCTCATTCTGGTAAAACCGGATTTTTAATAGATTTGGTAGTAAATCAAGCTTCCACCGGCACAGTTTGTATCTTTGCTTCGATTGGTAAACCTATCACCGAGCTAAGAACTTTACTGGATACTTTACGAGCCACCAAAGCCTTAGACCACACAGTGGTAATTGCTGCCTCTTCCACAGATCCAGCACCTTTAATTTACCTCACCCCTCAAGCGGCTTTTACAGTGGCAGAGTATCATCAAAAACAAGGAAAAGATGTTTTAGTAATTTTAGATGATATGGCCGTCCATGCCAAAATTTATCGTGAATTATCACTGCTGGGACAACGTTCTCCCGGTCGAGAGTCTTACCCAGGAGATATCTTTTATGCACAAGCTCATTTAATGGAGCGGGCCGGTAGGTTCAATAAGGAAGCGGGCGGAGGTTCTATTACAGCCATACCAGTGGCTGAACTAAACTTAAATGATTTTACCACTTTCATACCCACCAATTTAATGGCTATGACAGATGGGCATTATCTTTTTAAGGCTGCTCTTCGCGCCCAGGCCCAAATTCCTGCTATTGACCTATCTTTATCTGTTTCCAGGGTGGGTAGACAAACTCAACCCCGTATTATGAATCTTTTATCTCAAAAGATCAGACAAATTTTATCAGAGGCCAAAAATTTAGAAACTGTCAGTAGATTTAGTGCTGAATTACCACTTCCCACCCGGATAATCTTAAATCAGAAAGAGATGGTGGAAGAAATCCAAAAGCAAGACAGCTTAACTTTCATTGCCCCTGAAGTACAAGTAATTTTATTTGGTTTAATCTTAACCTCTTTTTTACAGGATAAAAATAGATTATTTTTGCAAAAACATAAAAAAAACTTAATCGAACTTTTCTCCACTAATCTGGGAATGAAAGCTTTTGCCAAATCCTGCTACAGTTTATCATCTTTATCACAGTTGATTTCTAGACTAGAAGCGTTGACACCAAAATTAAAACAATATTATACATAAAGATTATGACTATCAAACAAATAAATGAACTGATAGATACAGGTGAGGCCTTAAAAGATATTGCCGGAAGTTTCTCTGAAATAGCTTCAGTCAGATTGAAAAGGCTTAGAAAACAGGTTGAGGGAACAAGAACTTTTTTTAATGAGGTGGCCAAACTCTATGGACTGGTAAAATTAGTAGCCATCCGAAAACAAACTATTCAGCAGCCTAAAATCAATACTGTCAGCCTGCTTTTAACCTCTAATTTACGTTTTTATGGCCATATTAATAGCCAGATTATCCATTTTTTTATCAATCAAACTAACCTTATTAAAACCGACAGGATCATTATTGGCAAACTGGCCAAGCAAACTCTACAGGCTGTTCGTTATCCCAATCCATATAAACAAGTGATATTTAAAAAAGACTTACCCTCTACACATGAGTTAAAAAAACTGGTGGAGACAGTCAAAAATTATACCCAGATCTTGGTTTTTTATTCACAGTTTAAGAATGTTTTAGAGCAAACTGCAGTAGCAGAAGATATTACCCAGGCGCAAACTACGGCTTTAAATAAACAGCCAGAAATTAAAGAATTGGCATTTATTTTTGAACCAGAAGTAAATAGAATGATGCAGTTTTTTGATACTCAAATCAAGACTGCCCTACTCCAACAAACTTTTTTAGAGGCCGAACTGGCTAGGGTGGCTTCCAGATTAATTGCCATGGATGAGGCAGAAAGTAGAGCTGGAGATTATTTGGAAAAACAGCAATTCTTGCTGTCTCAAGCCAAAAGAGCCTTGGAGAATAAAAGGTTTTTGGAAACATGGTCTATCACTAAATATGAACATAGTTAAAGGCGTAGTAACATCAGTCAATAGCCAGATTGCCAAGGTCACAATTGAATCTGATGATCTACCTGATCTTTCGGAAATCCTGACCTGTCCACAAAATCCAGAAGTGAGACTGGAGGTCTTTTACCAAACCAGACAATTGGTTTTTTGTTTAATACTATCAAACCCCAACAAACTATATCGAGGGATGGTAGTGCAAGGTACTGACAGCGGTTTAAAAATTCCAGTAGGATCAGTCGTGTTGGGTCGGGTGATAAATTTATTCGGGGAAGCTGTTGATGGTAAGGGTGTTTTAAGATCTAAAATCTTCCAATCCATCTATTCTAAAACTCCTCCTTTAAATATTATCAAACCCAGCTTTGAAATTTTACCTACAGGCATTAAAGCTATTGATTTTTTAACACCTTTTATTTCCGGGGCCAAAATTGGATTCGTAGGTGGAGCAGGCGTGGGCAAAACCATTTTGATGACAGAACTTTTGCACAACATCACCCTGCAAAGTGCCAGCGGTGAGCAGAGTCGAACCGTATCAATTTTTGCTGGGGTGGGAGAGAGAATTAGGGAAGGACAAGAGCTAGTAAGCAGATTGGCGCAACTTAAAGTCTTACCAAAAGTGGCTTTGGTTTTAGGTCAAATGAATGAAAACGCTGCTGTCAGGTTTAGAGTAGCCCAGGCAGCTGCTAGCCTGGCAGAATATTTCCGTGATAGTGAGAAGAAAAATGTCCTTTTTTTCATTGACAATATGTTCCGCTTTGTCCAAGCGGGGAATGAAGTATCTGCTCTTTTGGGTACTATCCCCTCTGAACAGGCTTATCAGGCCACTTTGCAGCGAGAAATCAGTACACTAGAAGATAGATTAGTTTCCACGGTCAATGGATCAATTACTTCTATTCAAACTGTCTATGTACCGTCTGATGAACTGACTGATGCCGGAGTAAATGCCATTATGTCGTTTCTAGACAGTGCCGTAGTGCTGTCTAGAGATGAGGCTCAAATGGGCATCTATCCACCAATTGATGTTTCCGCTTCATCAACGTCATATCTTTCCAAAAATTATTTGGGACAGGATCACTTTGAGGCTTTAACTCAATTTCAACTCCTACTTGATAACTATAATAAACTATCACATATCGTATCAATTATTGGTGAATCAGAGTTGTCTCCAGAGGATCAAATTCTGTATGAGCGGACCAAGAAAATTATCAACTATTTAACCCAACCATTTTTTGTAACCGAGGCTCAAACCGGCAGAAAGGGAGTTTATGTAGAACGAGCACAAACCATCAGTGATGTCAAATTAATACTTTCTGGCAGGCTAGATAATATTCCGGCAGAGAGATTTTTATATATTGGCTCTTTAAAGGACATTAAGACAGGTTAAATATGGAGTATTTAAAAGTACGAATTCTATCACCAAAAGAGGTTTTATTTGAGGGGGAGGCTTTATCTGTTTCTTCAAGAAACGTAAGCGGCAAATTTGATATATTGCCTGAACATGCTAACTTTATGACTCTGGTGGAAAACTCTCCCCTTATTATTCAAAAATCGGATCAACAAAGGGTCACTTTTAACTTAACCCTAGCTTTGATTTACACCTCAAAAGATCAGGTCAATATCTACACAGATATCCTCATTTCCATAAATTGATCACTAGATTTACCCAGATTTGCGGCTTTGGGTATTGACAAATCTATGTAAATCTGTGCAAAATGGTATTAGTCCGCCTACGCAAATGCTACGGCGAGACAAGCAGACGGAACTGTTAAATGAGCAAGAACACGTCTGCGCAACCACAACCACTAAAAATTGGTCAAGCCGCCAAAACTCTAGGTGTTTCCATTGACACACTGCGACGCTGGGAGGGAGCTGGCAAAATTTCTGCCCAGCGAACAGAAGGCGGCACCAGATACTATTCTCCATTTGTTAAAATTGGCGAGGCAGCCAAAATTTTGGGTGTATCTATAGACACCCTGCGCAGATGGGAGCGATCCGGCAAAATTAAAGCTGTTAGAACACCAGGAGCCACCAGGCTTTATTCTCTGGAAGAACTTAGCAATTTAAGCACTATCCCCTCTGCCGCTGACTTTCCACCTACCACCCAAGAGTTGTTGGAGAGAAATCCACCATCACCTCAAAATGAATATAGCCATTTTTCTCATCCGGCTGTTTTAGAAACTCTTATTAAACAAAAAATTGAAGAATCCCTCAATACACAGATTATGCCTAAAAAAATCTATGCAAAAATCTATGCAGGAGCTGTATTGAGCCTGGTTTTGGTACTTTTAGGAACTACTTTAACAGTGGGGGTTCTAAATTTCGACCTAATTAGACAAATCGGTCAAAAAGCAGAAAAAACACCCGCAAAACAGCAAGAACAAAATGTCCTGGCTGCTTCCACTATTGCCCAAGTGGGTAAATT
The DNA here is from genome assembly GCA_964394855.1 of uncultured Gammaproteobacteria bacterium. Lineage (GTDB taxonomy): Bacteria > Patescibacteriota > Microgenomatia > Daviesbacterales > UBA10151 > CAYMZD01. The sequence continues at coordinate 22,532 of CAYMZD010000005.1, forward strand.
TTTAGAAGTCAATGCTGACACAGTCATTACAGGCAACTTAGCCACAGATGGGTTTGCTATATTTAGAGAGGGTTTGACTACTTCTACCTTGGAAGCTAGTGACTCGGCTACCATCGCTGGCAACACCAGTATCGGAGGTACCACCACTTTATCCTCTACCCTTTCTGTAGCAGGATTGTCCACACTAACAGGTGGTTTAACCACTCCAGGTAAACTCACTCTAACAGGAAATGCTGCTGAAACCCTGTTAATCAAACCAGCATCAGATCCATCTTCTGCTACCAAATTATTTGTCATTCAAAATGCAGCAGGAACAGAAAAAGCATCAGTCACCTCCTCCGGAGATGCTAGTTTTGCTGGAAAGCTGGATGTGACAGGTGCTACCACCCTTTCTTCTACTTTAAAAGTGTCCGGAGCCACCACCTTATCCTCTACTGTGACAGTATCTGGAGCTACTACTCTCTCTTCGTCTCTAGAAGTTTCCGGCACCACCACTCTGTCAGGAGCAATTGTAGGCTCTAGCGCCGGGGCTGCTTCCGCTCCAGGACTCAAGCTAACAGGTACTTGGTACACAGGTGGCTCTACCACTACCACCAAGCCCCAACTTTTAATCGAGCCAACTGACACTACTTCCACCGCTTGGTCCTCATCAGGTACAGGCTTAGGAATTAATGCCAAATCTACTTTCACTGGTAATTTAATTGATGCTCAACTCTCGGGAGCGAGTAAGTTTAGTGTTGATTATCAAGGCAATGTTATAGCTGCCAATATTACCTCCTCTGGTACCACTACTTTCCCTGACGGATCAGTCACTGCTCCTTCTATCACTTTCACCAATGATACTAATACCGGAGTATATCGTTCTGGTACAGATACCCTAGATTTTACATCAGGAGGAGTCAGAACCTTATCTCTACCTACAGCCACATCAGGTGTAAATTATGTCACCATCACCCCTGCTGCCACCGGTTCTGGCCCCACTATTGCAGCAGCCGGTTCTGATACCAATATTGCCTTAACTATTAATTCCCTTTTAACCGGAGCACTGACTTTAGATTCTACTTCAACAGGTACAGTTAATTTAGGTACTAGTAACAACGCCAAAATCATCAATGTGGGTACTGGTACTGGTGGGAATACTATCAACATTGCCGGAACTGGGGCTACAGGAGCTGATACCATTAATATTGGCACTGGTGGAACTGGCGCAGACACCATCACAATAGGTACCACCACTGCCAGCTCTTCTTTGGCCTTAAATGATGATAACTGGAATATCACCGGAGCCGGAGCGGCTAATTTTGTTTCTGTTGGAGCTACCACTGCCGGATCAGGAGCTTTCACTACCTTAACATCTTCCGGAAACTCTACCATAGGAACCGGAGCTTCATCAGTAAACACAATTGGATCAACTACTACTCCGGGAACTTTAACTTTGCATGGTGCAACCACTTTGGATAATACCTTCTCTCAAACAGGAACTAATACTTTTGGGACAGGAACAGGAGCTGTCTCTTTAAATGGTGATACAACCATTGCTGCTAATAAAAACCTAGCTTTAACTTCAGGAACAGGCACATTTACTCAAACCTATTCAAATACCACCGGTACTGCAGCCACTTGGGCAATTACTGATTCTGCTTCCTCCGGTACCACCACCGTCAAAGGTTTAGCTGTTAACATCACTGGTACTGCCAATGCTGCAGGAACAAATACCATTACCGGTATTGATTTTGGCAATGTGGCTGCCGCCACCAATAATACATATTATGGATTAAACTTTGGCACAGGCTTTAATGATATCTTGCGATATAATGGCACACAGGTAATCAATGGTTCAGGGCAGGTAGTCTCTACCCAAATATCAGGAACTCTTTTTTCCAACTCCTCTGATTCAAACTCCGGCACCAATACCATAATTCAGGGAGATACTTTAACTATCAATGGAGGAACCAATGGCATTGATACTACCCTGTCCAATGATACATATACTTTAAACCTTGATACTACCGAGATTGGCGCTGCCACCTTTGGTTCAGGTTCAGGTTTTACATGGACCTTTGATGCCGGAGCAACTGACCCCACTATTGCTTTTGCCAGCAACCAGATTACTATTGGCTCTGCTGCCACCTTAACTGCCACTGATGTAACTGCTTTTAATTGTACTGATTGTATTGATTTTGATGATTTGGATGATACTCTGGATATTGATGCTACTACCACCATTAACACCACAGCTACAACAACCAATCCTTTGTCCTATCTGGCTGACTCAATCTCAACAGGTACAGCTTTGATCATTTCCGCTGATGCCCTCTCAACCGGTACTGCTGTGGATGTCTCTTCAACCTCAACTGCAGGAGGAGCATCAGGAACATCAAAGTTATTAAATCTGGCCCGATCAGGAGCCAATGCCAACACTGCTCACACTGCTTACGGCATATATTCTGCAGTCACCAACACCAATGCCACTTCAGGAACAAATGTGGCCGGATATTTTTCTGCCAGTGGTGCTACCACCAATAATTATGCTCTCTACGCTAATGCCGGCTCCAGTTATTTTGCCACTACCCAAACAGTGGCCTCGGCTGCATCTGCCACTCTTGATGCTTTTAATATTCCAGCTTCCACTATTACAGTTTCAGGAAGTACCAATATTACCACTGCCACCGGCTTTAATCTGGTTAACATTGGCCAACCCACCCTTTCCAATGCCAGTATTGCAGTAACTAACGCCGCTACATTATATATAGCCAATGCTCCCACCGCATCAGGTGGAGGCAGTATTACCAACCCCTATGCCCTGTGGGTAGATGCGGGAGATGTAAGGCTGGATGGAGTTTTACAGATGCCTCTGGGTACAGAAGGTGCTCCTTCATATACTTTCCAGGGAGATACTGATACAGGCATGTTCAGTACTGCAGCTGATGAGTTAGCACTGGCAGCTGGTGGTCAGGCACGAATTAAAATAGCAACTACCGGTGCCGGGGGGTTGTTTGGCCCGCTGGTTGATTTCTTGCGTTCCGATGGTAATGCTGCTGTTCGTATCGGTATAAATGACGGCGGTGGCACAGTGGGGGTTATTACAGGCACAAGTGCATTGCAAGTAGGGAATGAAAATACCTCCGTACAGTTCGGGCAAAGTGCCTCACAAAGGGGAATAACAACTATTACTGCATACGGATACGGTGTCTCTGGAGGAGCTGATTTCTTTACCTTAACTCCCGGAGCTCATACAGCCATGACCGCAGAAAAATCAGATTTGGTGGTTTCTGCTCACACCAATACCATTACCGGCGGTTATGCTACACAAAGATTTTCTTTGTTTGCCCAACCCACCATCTCTGCTGCTACAGGTTTAACAGTCACCACAGCCAGTACCTTAAACATTGCTGCTGCTCCCACCATTGCCTCTTCCGCAGTAATCACCAATGCCTATGGGCTACAGGTAGGTGGAGCTACCACTTTGGCCGGAGCAGCTTCCACCACTTACGGAGCCATTGATATTCCTGCTCATACCGTGACTGATTCCACCACCACTCAAATTACTTCCTCCCCGGCTGTAGCAGGCATGAGAATTGGTCAAATTACCGTGGCCCAGAGTGGAGGGGCTGTGACTGTTGATAATGCCGCTTCCCTGTACATTGCCAATGCTCCAACAGCCGGAGCATCTGTAACTTTAACCAACCCCTATGCCCTGTGGGTAGATGCGGGAACATCGGCTTTTGGAGGAAATATAGTTCCTGATGCCAATGATGGAGCAGCTCTTGGTACCACCTCTTTAATGTGGTCTGACCTGTTTTTAGCCAGTGGTTCTGTTGTTAACTTTAATAATGGAGATGTGACCTTAACTCATGGTACTGATGCTCTGACTCTGGCAGGAGGAGTATTTGTGGCACCTTTAGGTTCTGCCTCTGCCCCTCCATATACCTTTACAGGTGATACTAATACAGGAATATATAGTTCCACGGGCGACTCAATAGATTTCTCCATTGGAGGAAGTCAAAAACTTCAATTAACATCAAGTAGCGATGAATTTAAAGTTTGGGGCAATCTCGCATTTCAGGATACCATCAGCAATAATAATGGCTTTATAAGTGGATCCAGTACTCACAATGTCCTCGCTTTTCAAAATAATGGGGCGGCTTATGGTATGGGAGCTTTTAATTCCAGCAATACCTTTACTTCTCCTTTGTTCAATATTGTACCTTGGGGATACAACGTAGGCGCTAATTATACCCAAACAGCAGAAATGATTGCCCTGCAAATTAACTGGCCTACACACGCCAATACTCCTATAGTAGGGGGCAATATCGCTACTCAACGGGTGGCATATATCAAGCAACCTACCTTTACTGGAACTGTCTCTGAACGCACCATTACCAATTCCTATGGTTTATTTGTTGAGCCTGCCACTGCTGGAAGCCTGATGGCTATTACCAATACCTATGGCATTGGAGCAGGAGCCAGTACCACCATTGCGGGAGCAGCTTCTTCTACCTATGCTTCTTTGTTTGTTCCTGCTCACACAGTCACTACCAACACCACTACCCAAATCACCTCTTCCCCTGCCGTGGCGGGGCTATCCATTGCTCAAATCACAGTAGCCCAATCAGGAGGGGCAGTTACAGTGGATAATGCCGCTTCTTTATACATTGCCAATGCTCCTACTGCCGGAGCATCAGTCACTCTCACCAACCCCTATGCCCTGTGGGTAGATGCGGGAACATCGGCTTTTGGAGGAAATATAGTCCCTGATACGAGTGATGGGGCAGCTTTAGGTACTACTGCCTTAATGTGGTCTGATCTGTTTTTAGCATCAGGTAGTGTAATTAACTTTAATAATGGAGATGTCACTTTAACCCATTCTACTGATACCCTTACTCTGGCAGGAGGAGTATTTGCTGCTCCTCTTGGTTCTGCCACTGCTCCCCCATATACTTTTACAGGTGATCCCAATACAGGTATCTATAGTTCAACTGCTGATACCGTTGATATTACAGCTGCTGGCAATCGAGTGATGAAGTTTGCAAGTTCCGGTGGTAACCCCATAGTCCCCTATTACAACATTGCCCTGGCTTCTACCAGTGTTTATCTTACTTCAGCAAGCGGCCATGGAAGGTTGACTATGGGAGAAAATGGTGGTGCCTATGCTGCTCTTATAACCAGCCAGGAAAATACTACACACAGCTCAATGCTCCAGATTGATCCTCAAGGAGTAGATGTAGGAACGGATCCTTCTAATTTGGGTGCTGAAATGAAATGGTTGGAGCTTAATTCCCGAACCATCACTTTTAGTGCCAATGTAACCAACCAAAGACAAGCTCATATTGAAGCCGCCACCTATGCCGGTTCTGCGGCCACCAAAACCATCACTAACGCCTATGGTCTGTTTGTTGAACCTCCTATTACCAGTACCAATGCTGTTATTACCAATACCTATGGTATTGGAGCAGGAGCCAGTACCACCATTGCGGGAGCAGCTTCTTCTACCTATGCTTCTTTGTTTGTTCCTGCTCACACAGTCACTACCAATACCACTACTCAAATCACTTCTTCCCCTGCTGTAGCAGGAGTATCTATTGGTCAAATTACTGTTGCCCAATCAGGAGGAGCAGTCACAGTTGATAATGCCGCTTCCCTGTACATAGCTAACGCTCCCACTAATGGAGCATCTGTAACTTTAACCAACCCCTATGCCCTGTGGGTAGATGCGGGAAATGTGAGATTTGATGGAGATATCATTGGATACGACGAAACTACCTCTGCCAATACTAATGTCATAACAGCCACAGCCGGTGGTGAGACTGTTTTTAATGATGCTTCGGAAGATATCAATTTCCGGATTGAATCTGATGGAGATGCAAACATGCTTCACGTAGATGGTGGAAATAATAGTATTGGTTTTGGGCGCACAGGTGGAGCTACTAATTTTATTGCACTGCGCCCCGGAAATGCTACACGTACAGCAGCTAATGTCGAAGGTGCAGTCCTCTATTTAGAACAGGATACCCAAAACTTTAATAATGCCAGCAGCACAATCAATGCTCAAGCTGCCATGTCACTTCGTACACAAACCTGGACTAATGATAATGCCACTCTCACATTTACTAATGCAGCAACTCTTTATATTGAAGCGGCACCAGTTGCTTCAACTAATGTTGCCATCTCTAACCCCTATGCCCTGTGGGTAGATGCAGGGACTACCAGATTGGATGGTACACTCCAACTTGGTATAGCAGGAGCAACAACTGGCGTAATGAACTTTCAAGGGTCTACATCTGGGGTTGTTACATTACAAGCAGCTGCTACTGCAGGAACTTATACCTTGACCTTGCCTACCGCCCAAGCAGGAGTGAACCAGTTCCTTAAAAACGATGGTTCGGGTAATTTATCCTGGGACACCTCTCCACTTACTCTAAACTCAATCACTGCCGCCGGGGCGACCAATACCATTGCCAATGCCAACTATGCCCAAACTTGGAACTGGGGAACTCTCACTACCCAAACCGGTATGACTTTTGGCGGTGGTACAGCGATGACCACAGGTTCTATCTTTGATTTAGGAGGAGCTACTTATGTACACACAGCTGCTGAAACAGGTGAGCTGATGAACTTAACATTCACAGATGCTTCAACTAACACAACAGGCAATAGCATCACCCAAGGTTTAAATATAGCTTCAACTATAAACACTTCCGGAGCAGGGACTAAAAACATTAACGCCATTAATATTGCTACTCCTACCAAAACAGCCTGCACCAGCGGTGCCTGTACCTGGACAGGCTTAGCAATTGCAGATCCGGGCACTTTAGCCAACACCACTTTCTATGCAGCCACTTTTGCTGGTGGCAATGTCGGCATCGGGACGACGGCGCCAGTTGCGAAATTGCAGGTAACTGGTATTAGCAGTGCACCTGCTACATCAGGAACCACAACCAATGCTAACATCAGAATGCGAGGAGCTGGGACGGGTCTTCTTGACATGGGTAATATATCTGGCGGAAATGTATATCTCCAAGTAACTGACGCCGCCGATTTATCATTAGGTTACAACTTATTGTTGAATCCAAATGCAGGCAACGTCGGCATCGGGACGGCGAGTCCGACAAACAAACTGACAATTGCCGGCGAAGCAGGAATTGACTTTATCGAATCAAGCGGCGCCTACAATTTCTTTGCCTTGGACTTTAACAATGAAGATAGG
>CAYMZD010000006.1:0-20860 GCA_964394855.1 uncultured Gammaproteobacteria bacterium
TCCGGTTTAATTACGGCTGTAACTTTGGTGAGGCCGGATAAAAAATTGGCTTCGGTAACGGTAGAGTCGGTAATGAAGAAATTTCCGGAAAAAAACTTTGCAGCAGGAGCTAAAAGGGAGCAGATTTTGGCTTGCGAAAAAGAATTAAATATTCCCTTGCCGGAATTTGTGGGAATTGCCCTAAAGGCCATGCAGGGAATATCTGATGACCTAGGATTGTGATTATGTTAAAATACATTTATGAAAAATATAAAACCACAATTGATTAGCGCACTAACTTGTGATCAAGTTATCACTGATCAGAGTGGCAAAAACACTCTAATAGGTTTATTTTCCAATATATACGCAGATAATTTTCCCGCTAGACACTCAAAAATGACACTATTTTGTGCTTGGTTAAATAACGGGAGGATGGGAACAAATACTCTAAAAGTTATTTTTATTGACCCAAGTGGTAAAGAAGTTTTAAATATTAAACCATCAATAGAGTTTAAAGATAAAAAAGTCATTACATATGCGATATTAAATTTTGAAGGTATAGTGTTCCCTCAAAAAGGAGTTTATAAAATAGAGGTTTATCTAGAGGGAGATAAAGAAGTAGAGATTCCTATCATTCTCGAAAATCCTCCTAGAGTAGTACAATCTTAGGTTAAATATATGACTTCTGCAGATCAAAATATTCAGATGAATGTGGGTACCAATGTCTATCCGTCAAGTCAGACTGGAATGAATGAACCTCAAACTTCAGTTGATTCTCAAGAATTGCCAGTGCAGGAAGTATCTGCTGAAAAAAAGACGGACGATTTAGAAAGATTAATCTCTTCGTTGCTCAAAGATTTAAGAGACGAAGAAGAATTGGGTAAGATAGAAAAATCAGTAAGAGCAAGAGGTCTACATATTAATGTGAAAGATATCCTTCAGGTCTACAAGAAATATAATGAGGTGAAACAACAATACGATGAAATACGTAGGCGGAAGCATGAACTACAAGAGCTAGTATCGAAAGAAGGATTCTCTGAAGAAATTAGAGAGTTAGGTAAGAAGATTAGCGATCAAGAATCCTTAATTTGGCTAGACTTAATAAAAATTGAAACAAATCTAAGAAGTAAAGCCTTGGAAATTCCGAATATAATACTTCCTGATGTAAAAGAAGGTAAAGACGAGACTGAAAATCAAGTTATAAAAACAGTAGGTGAGGTTAGGCATTTTAATTTTCCAGTTCGAAACCATGTAGAAATAGGGGAGTCTTTAGACCTTATAGATCTTAAGCATGCCAGAAAGATATCGGGAAGTAGGTTTGCTTACCTCAAAAACGAAGCTGCGTTATTAGAAATAGCTTTAATAAAGTTGGCTATAGATGTTTTAGTAAAAGAAGGTTTTTCTGTAGTAATCCCACCTACACTTATCAAGAAAGAAATAACAGATTTATTGGGCTATTGGCAACACGGAGGGAATGAAGACTACTATTTTTTATATGACCCGATTGAAGATCAGCGTTTATATCTAGTGGGAACAGCAGAACACGCTCTGATCCCGATGCTTAAAGATGAGACTATAACAACTAACTCTTTACCATTGAGGTATGTAGCTTTTTCCAGCTCTTTTAGAAGAGAAGCAGGGTCGTATGGGAAGGATACAAAAGGAATATTTAGAGTCCATCAGTTTGATAAGGTAGAAATGGTTTCTATTACAATGCCAGAAGATTCTGATAGAGAACATGAATACCTGCTTTCTCTTCAAGAGAGACTTTTTCAACTACTCGAAATTCCATATCAAGTAGTCAAAATGTGTTCTGGGGATTTAGGCCTACCTGCAGCCAGGAAATACGATATAGAGGCTTGGATACCTGGGGAGGGAAAATACCGAGAAGTTACTTCAACTTCTACTACTACAGACTTTCAGTCCAGAAGGCTTAACATAAAGTATAAAGATCGGGAGGATGTTGGGTATGTACATATGCTAAATGGAACAGCTTTTGCAATAGGTAGAACTATTATTGCAATTTTGGAAAATTTTCAAGAGGAAGACGGAACAGTTAAAATCCCCGAGGTCTTGCAAAAATATACTGGTTTTGCGAAAATATCCCCCAAATAATGCTTTCGGTAGAAATAATTCAAGAAGCTATTAAAGATGCCACCAGGAAGAACAGTTTTTATAATAAATTTAAAGATTTTCTAGCTCTTGTTTAACAGATGGGGGAAAGTTATCCTTTTCTTCTAGCATCCAAGGTAAAATATCTTCAAAAAGATCTATTGGAGGATTTTCTTCTGCATATCTTGCTTGGGCTAAAAGTGCAGCCTCAAATCCCAAAACACAAGTTTTAGCAAGCCCCCTTTTCCTAAAATATCTTTCGGCAAAAAGTCCATAACCTTCAATTAAAAATCCAGAAGCAAGCAGGTTTGGATCTTTTACTTGAGTGGGAAATTTCCACTTTTTTCTGGCAACCTTCCTTTTTATTTCAGTAAAAACTTTTTCAATTAAATTTCCTTGGGCTTCACACAAGCCAACTAATTCTTTTAGTGCTGGCAATGGTTGGTCTCCCAGAACTCTATTTAGCTCTATTACATCTCTATAATAATCTGGATCAATAGGTTCCCACACAGCCTCTCTTCTTAAAAAATTTAAATGGTTTAAAACTTCATCAAACAGGATAACTCTTTTTTGGAATGGTTCTGGATTTTCACTGATTAAAAGCAACCCTAAAACTACATTAGGAATGTCTCGAAAATAATGTATAGCAGTGCTTCTAAGCACCCGATCCACAGGTTTCTCGCCAAACTCAGTCATAGTAGGGAGATTATAGGATAATCAGTAGGCAAAATCAAATTCTATAGGTTAAGTTATCTTCCTTGGCGCTGTTTAAGCAAATCGGCAGCTGATGTAGCCGCAGGTGTGGGAGAAGTACCCAGTTCCTCAAAACCAGCAGAACCGGTGGCTGAAGGTGAGGTTCGGGTATTAACAGGCGGTGTTGTTAGCTGTTGTGGCGGAGCAGTGGTAGTAGCTGGTGTGCTCTGTGGTTGGGGTGTTTTTCCTATTCCTAAGATGAAATAGGCTGATGCTCCGACTACTGCCAAGAGTAGACCAAGACCCAATCCAATCACCCATTTAGGTATTCCCCCTCCACTTCCTTCAGTGGGGATATTTGGTACCTCGCTGGTGTTGTCAGAAGTTGGTGGAGCTACCAAAGTTTCTGGTTGAGAAATGGGTGGTGTATAAACAGGAACTCCTTGAGAGTTTGGATCTACCAGATGTGACAGGTCTGTTGGCGCCGGTTCAGATGGAGCTAAACTTTCAGGAGAGAAAACCGGGTTGGTCTCTCCGGCAGGTGAAGATGGCCAACTAAAATTAGAAGCTGGTGGAACTGTTTGCTCCTGTGGTGTAGTGAAGGTGGGAACTGGTTGAGGCTGTGGAGGCTCTGGAGCAGTCGGTTGATTTAGTTCTGGTTCTGGCATGGGAGGTGTGGAAATTGGAGGAATACTTACTCCTGCATCAATAGGGGGAGGCGCAGGAGGAGCATTAAGAGGATTATCTAGCGGGGTGGAAGGAGGTGGATTCAGGCTTGGTTCAGTAGCTGGTGGGGGTGAAGGATTGGGAGGATTAGAAAGGGTAGAACTTAAATCTGGTTGTATTGATCCACCCACTGGCGGATTAGGATTGTTAGGATCATTTGGATTCATGAACAGATTATTCCGATTTAATCGGAGTAATTAAAGTGTAAATGAGGCAATGACTAAATGTCAATAATCAGATATAATTAGGGGCATGCTAGGTATATTTGGTAAGTTATTAGATTCCAATGACCGAGAGATAAATAAATTCAAGCCTATTATTGAAAAAATTAATGAGCTGGAGAAAAAGGTTTCCCGGCTAACCCCGTTGCAACTTAAGGCTAAATTTGAGGAATTTAAAAAAAGGTATGGAAAAGGAGAAAGCCTAGACGAACTTTTACCCGAAGTTTTTGCCTCTGTTCGGGAAGCTGCTAAAAGGATCATTAAAGAAAGACCCTTTGATGTTCAACTGATGGCTGCCGTAGTTTTGCATCAAGGTAAGATTGCCGAGCAAAAAACAGGTGAGGGAAAAACTCTTTCTGCCGCCCCCGCCCTATTTTTAAATGCCATAGCAGGTAAAGGTGTCCATTTAGTGACTGTTAATGATTATTTAGCCCAAAGAGATTGTGGATGGATGGGACCAATTTATTTTGCCTTAGGTGCCAGTGTGGGTGTTATTATTCACGAGCAAGCTTTTATTTATGATCCAAAGCATAAAGACTTATCTCATGATGATAAAAGGTTACAACATCTAAAGCCTGTTTCTCGCCAAGAAGCTTACCAGGCAGATATTACATATGGGACCAATAATGAATTTGGTTTTGATTATTTGCGAGATAACATGGTTTTTAAGTTATCAGATCAGGCGCAGCGCGGTCACCGCTTCGCCATTGTCGATGAGGTTGATTCTATCTTGATTGACGAGGCCAGAACACCTCTAATTATCTCTGCCCCTGCCCAGGAACCAACAGAAAAATATTACAAATTCGCCAAATTAATAGATGAGCTTAATCCAGATACTGATTATGTGGTTGATGAAAAACTTAAGACTGCTCATTTAACAGAGCATGGCACCTTAAAAATTGAAAAAATTTTAGGAGTAGAAAATCTTTATGAAAAAGATTTTTCCACCTTGCACCATTTGGAAGAGGCATTAAAATCCAGAACTTTATTCCAAAAAGATAAGGATTATGTAGTTAAAGATGGAGAAGTGATTATTGTGGATGAATTTACCGGTCGTTTGATGTTTGGTCGACGTTATAGCGAGGGTCTACATCAAGCCATTGAGGCCAAAGAAGGCGTGGAGATACAGCAAGAGTCAAAAACTATGGCCACCATTTCCTTTCAGAATTACTTCAGAATGTATGAGAGACTTTCTGGTATGACTGGTACTGCTGCTACGGAGGCAGAAGAATTTCATAAAATTTATAAACTGGATGTGGTAGTGATCCCAACAAATAAGCAGATGATTCGGAAAGATCATTCTGACACCATTTATAAAACTCAAAATGCCAAATATTCCGCTGTGGCTAACTTAGTAGAAGAACTTCACCAAAAAGGTCAGCCGGTTTTGGTGGGAACTACCTCCATTGAAAAAAATGAATTTTTATCAGAACTTCTAAAAAGAAAAGGAATTTCCCATGCCCTTTTAAATGCCAAAAATCACGAAAAAGAGGCGGAGATTATATCAAAAGCAGGGGAAAAAGGGGCAGTCACGGTGGCCACTAATATGGCTGGTCGAGGTGTTGATATTAAACTTGGGGTAGGCGTGGTGGAGTTGGAAGGATTGTTTGTTATAGGAACAGAGCGTCACGAGTCCCGCCGTATTGATAATCAACTTCGGGGACGTTCTGGCCGCCAGGGTGATCCTGGACAAAGTCGCTTTTTCGTATCTTTGGAGGATGATTTGATGAGAATTTTTGGAGGAGAACAGGTATCACGAGTGATGAGCTTTTTAAAAATGCCAGAAGATACCCCCATTGAGCACTCGATGGTTTCCAAGGCTATTGAAGGAGCTCAGAGAAAAGTGGAAGGACACAATTTTGATATTAGAAAACACACTGTGGAATATGATGATGTCATGAATCAGCAACGGCAGATAATCTATGGGGTGAGGAAAGAAGTTTTGGAAACTGCAGAGAGTAAAGATTTGACATTAAAAAATGAAATTTTGCAGAAGATAGCAGCTGGTATTTCCACAATCGTCACTGTCCATAGCCAAGAGGAATTAGATGCCAAAAATATTGTTGAGGAATTTTCCGATATTATTCCCATTGATCCAACCAGCAAACAAGAGATTGAAAAAAGATTGCAAGCCATGGAAACAACTGACCAGCTGATTGAGTTTTTGGTTGGTTTAGCAAATAACTTTTATGAAGAGAGAGAAAAACAAGTGGGGCAGGATTTGGCCAGGCAAATGGAGGTGTTTGTTTACCTAAATACCATTGATACTTTGTGGGTAGAGCATTTGGATACCATGGATGATTTGCGCTCCGGAATTGGACTTCGCGGTTATGCCCAAAGGGATCCCCTAATAGAGTATAAAAGAGAAGGTTTTGATCTTTTTGAAAAAATGATGGCGGAAATTGACTTTGAAATAGTTCATCGGATTTTCAAAGTGGCAGTGCAAGGACAGGCCCCAGTGCAGGCTGCTCCGATGGTGGATGTGGAAAAAGCAGTTGAGGTGCATGAAGAGGCGCTTGGTGAGGATACTCTACGTGAAGAAGTGGGGCAGTTGATGCCATCTGTGGGTGCTACCAAGGTGACCATTGAAAGAGGAGGGCAAGTTGTGGCCCAGGAAACTTATGGAGAACAAGGACAACTGACTAAGACTCACGGAAAAATTGGCAGAAATGAACCATGCTGGTGCGGGAAGAAAAAAGCTGATGGAACTCCGGTTAAATACAAGCATTGTCATTACCCTAACTAAAAATGAGTCAAGATAAACAAGTTTTACAGATTTATCAGAGAATTATTGATACTTACCCTTTTTTAAATAAACAGGAGCTGTTGGGGTTTCAAGAATCAGCCCAAAAGATTCTTGCTAACAAAAAATTACCTCAACTTGTTTTAATCCAAAAGATTCTAAAACTGCTTAATAATCAACATGCAGACATTAAATTGTTATTCAAAGGAAAAAGTTCTCCAAGAGCAGAATTAAAATTGATATACAAAATCGAAGATGGAATACTTTACATTGAGATTCCTTCATGGACTAAAAGTTTAAAGAGTTTGGATAAAGAACTGATCAATGTTTGTGTGCAAAATGAAAATAAATATCAAGGAATAATTTTAGATGTTAGGGAGAACCAGGGAGGTGATTCCATCCTAGCCCATAATTTTGCCGGAATTTTCTTTAAAAAAGCTGTTACCTATGGGAAAATTATCAAAAATGTGAAAGGAGATGGTTTAAAGAAGCTTTCCATGGTTCAATTTCCCAATAAGAAAATTTATATTAACAAGCCAATTATTATTTTAATTTCCCGGAAAAGTTTTAGCTCAAATGAGCTTTTTCTGGCCCCATTTAAAATAGCTGGTAGGGCTAAATTAGTTGGTACAACAACAGGAGGAGGTAGCGCCAATCCTGTTAGGGAAAATATCACTTTGAGCAGCAGGGAATATGTATTAAGAATTCCCACCTGGAGGTTTTTCTTAAAAGGGCAAAGGCAGCCTTTGGAGGAAACAAAGATAACACCAGATATTTTTTACCATAAAAATGATATTGTTGAATTTGCCCAAAAGCTCTTATCAAATAACAAGAATAATTTTTTGACCTGATTGTTATCTCGTATCACATTAGGTAAAATCTGATTGTGGTAATAATCCTGATTTTTGTTTTAGCATTGGTAATTCGTTTTTTATATTTTCCCGACAATATTTATTTTGGTTTTGACCAAGCTAGGGATGCTTACCATGCTCTAGATATTTTTCATGGGGATTTAAAAATTGTTGGACCTTCCACTACTTTTTCCGGTTTAAATCATGGAGTATTGCATTGGTATATTCTATCTCCTTTATACTTTTTTTCCGGGGGAAGTATAGAATTTGTATCAGCGGCATTTAGAATATTCAACGGATTGGGAGTGTTTTTAATTTTTTATCTGGGTAAGATTTTATTTAACAAAAAAGCAGGGTTTTTATCTGCGCTTTTCTTTGCTATCTCTTTTGAACAAAGCCAATTCGCCATTTACATAGGTAATCCCACCTTGGGAAGTTTATCTGTACCACTGATGTATTTAGGATTGGCTATGGTTGCCTTTAAAAATATTAAATGGGGTTTGCCTTTGGCTTTTTTAGGTTTGGGATTTTCTATTCAATTTCAATTTGCTCTATTCTATTTAATAGTGCCGTTTATATTACTCCTGTTTCTTTATAAAGATAAATTTTTCAGGCTGCCATTAAAAATATGGGGATTTTCCGCTCTGGTCTCGGTAGCTTCGTTATCAACATTTATATTGGCTGAATTTAAATATCAGTTTAGAATGTCTCATACTATAGTAAATTTAATCATTTTTACTCGATCGAAAAATTTTGTCGATATATTAAATACTTATCTTTTTGAAGGTTTACAAATGATTAAATATAATGTTTCTGGAAATTTACCGATTAATCTCCTGATTTTTTTGGTATTGATTTTCTCTTTTGTATTTTTCTTTAGAAAAAAAGAAACTCGGGGAAAAATAAAATTTTTATCAGTTTGGTTTTTTTCTCTATTCTTAATTTTTTATATGGGCGGGGGAATACATGAACCATGGAGAAACATCCCGCTTTATTATCCTAATGTGGGTGCATCGGTAGCTCTTTTACTATTTGTAGCATTTTTAATTAGTAAAATACAGACAAAATTTTTATGGTTAGGGACTTTCGCTGTAATAGCGATTTCTTTAGTCAACTTACAGCTAATTAAAACCATTAATCCCCATGGCTCCATGTCGGAAATTAATGCCCAACAGGGAATGCTGTTTTCGGACGAAAAGAAAATTTTGGATTATTTATATAAAGAATCAAAAAATCAACCATTTACTGTTAAGGCCGTGACCATGCCTTTTGATATTAATACCACTTGGAGCTATTTATTCGAATTTTATGGTCAGAAAAAGAATGGCTATTTGCCTCTATGGAATGGAAAAAATGCACTTGGTTTCCCTGGAAAGTTAAAAGTTCAAGAAGCTCAAGAGGGACTACCTGATAAAAGATATGTTATTATTGAACCACTGCGGGGAGTACCGGAGCATTTAGTTTTGGATTTTTTAAAAATGGAAAATTATTTTACCAAGGTTATCGAGGGGAAAAAATTTGGTGAATTTATAGTTCAAAAAAGAATAAAAATTTAAATGAAAAAAATAAATTTTTTAATTTTGGCAATTCTTGCAGTAGGTCTAATTTTCAGGCTTTATTTAAGTTCGGGTAATAACTTTATTTTTAACATGGATAATGCTAGGGATATGGTGGATGTAAGAGAGATGGTGGTTTTAGGAAAGTTGCGTTTAATTGGACAGACTACTGCCATAGATGGAGTATATTATGGTCCTTTATGGTACTACATATTGAGTATACCTTTTATTTTGTCCGGAGGAAATCCCTATGGTTCCATTGTGATGGAAATCTTTCTTTGGGCAATTGGCGGATATTTTCTTTTATGGTTGGTAAATAAATTTTATGGGAAGTTAGCTATGCTGGCAGTGGGGAGTATTTGGGTGGCATCGAACTTTATTTTACTAGGTAGCCAATATGCTTTTAACCCAAATCCCATTTTATTTTTAACCCCAGTTTTTGTATTTTGTTTATGGAAATATCTAGAAACTGGTAAGCAGTTGTTTAATGCAGCCACGTGGTTTTTAGCAGGAGCCTTCTTACAGTTTGAAGTAACTGTTGGTTTGTTTATGCCGGCGGTAATAATTTTAACTTTAGTTTTTTCTAAAAAATGGCAATATTTTAAAAATAAAAAATTCTATTTTGGCCCGTTGGTATTTTTTCTGACACTTCTTCCTCAAATCATATTTGAACTTCGTTATAACTTTTTTATGACCAAAGCTCTGCTGGCTTATAAATCAGGCTCTCATGGAGGAGTAGAAATTACCCTAACCGAAAGAATGTTGGCTGTTTTTAGAAGTTTTTATGATACTTTTTTGCCGACTTTAATGAATTTTGAGTTCTTTACTAAAGTCGTGATTGTTATTTTTCTTTTGATCGGCTTGTGGCTAATTAAAAAAAGGACATCAGTTGATAAGCTAACTTTAATTTGTTTAATGATAGTTTTTGTTACTCTTTTAGGATTAATTCCCCTGAAGGTGGATTTAATGCGGTGGCACCTAAACTCTGTTTTGGTGGCATCTATTATATTGATAGGATTTGTCATGTGGATGTTGCAAAAATCACTACCGGGAAAATTCATTGCTTGGTTTCTTTTTTTGATGCTTTTGGTATTCACTGTTCAAAACATGATTAGTTATGTCCAAGCCAGACAGCGTGGGGACGGCAATAATTCCATTTTAAGAAATGAAATTACGGCTATTGATTATACATATCAGAAAGCCAGTGGTAAAAATTTTAAAGCTTATGTTTATATGCCGTCAGTGATTGACTATCCGTATCAATATTTATATTGGTGGTGGGGCTTGAAAAAATATGGCTATTTACCGGAAGATTATGCTTATTTGCCCCAAAAACCTGAATATATTAAACAAAAAGAAAAATTAAATACCGGCACTCGACCAAAAAGCTCTGGTTTAGTTTTTTTAATTAAAGAACCGGATCAAATAGGGCAGCGTCATCTTTGGGAAAACAGTTTTAAAAATCTAGAATTTTTAGATAAAACTAAAATTGGATCGGTAGAGATCGAAGTTAGGAAAGAGTAATTTTTCTTTTATTTTGTGATAACATTTCAAAAGAAATCCATGAGGCATTTTTAGGAATTAAGTCTTTAATCTTTTCTGCCCATTCGATTAAGACGATGGCATTTTTATCGGAAAAAAGTTCTTCAAGGCCTAGCTCTTGAAATTGATCTTCTCCCAATCTATAAAGATCAATATGGTATAACATCTTTTTGGTTTTGGGAATGGGATGTTGTCTGATTAAAACAAAAGTGGGGGAGATAATTTTATCTTTTATTCCCAGCGCTTTGGCAAATCCTTGGACAAAAGTGGTTTTTCCAGCACCTAAAGGGCCGGTCAGGGCAATGACACCACTCCCAATTTTTTGGGTAAGTTCATTGGCCAATGTCCTTGTTTCCATATCTGATTTAGTAATAAATCTATTCATGATCCATCCGATTTTAACTTATTTTTTAAAAAAACGCGATTTTTCAAAATAATGTAAGCAAGTATTCCACCGGATAGTGATAGCAAAATCCCCCCCAAAATGATTGATAAATTAATTTTTTCACTTTTCACTTGAGATGGTGTGACAGAAGATGGAGTAGCAGAAGAGGTGGAAGTACGCCGGTAATTTTCCAAGGAATAAACCGATTCCGGTAAATCGGAAACTTTTTGGGATTCTCCCAAAACAGACTCCTGCTTTTTTGTCGTCAGCCCTGATAAATTTGTCACTTCTCCTTCTATTTCCACCTCCTTGGCATTAATTTTGATAGTTACTTCACTGGTCCAAGTAGGACCGCTGCCCGATGATGTATACCTACCAACTTTAAAAATGTAATCTCCACTTCCCTCATAGCCTGAATCCATGATATCTGGCTGAACTTCCAAATCGCCTGACCAGTAACCAGATGAATCGGTGGTTAGAGAATATTGCTTGGAGTAGGAACTATTATTCTTAATCCAATCTGATCCAACTTTGGTTAAACCAAAATAATTGGTGCTGCCGGATTTGGCAAAAGCGCCTTTAAGATAAAAGATGGTATTGGGTTTAGTGTATAAAGATAAATTAACAGAAGTATTAAAAGTTTCAGTAGAATCAATTTGTGATGGAACATTGGAGATGGTGAATGAGGAAGATGAAGGTAGGGAAAGGGTGGGAGTAGGAGTGGGGGAAGCGGTAGGTGTAGTAGATAATATGAATGACCAGACATTACTCCAATCACTCCAAGTAGCGGTTGAATCTTTGGCTTTAACCCGCCAATACCAAGTTCCATCTGTTAGGGTGGGAGAATAACTTGTTTTATCTGTATAATAGTTTCTGTAGATGCCAGAAGAAGGCGAAAAATTAGGATCGTCGTCCACCTGAACTCTATATGCATTACCAGAATACAGTTCATATGATGGTGCTTGCCAGGTTACAGTGGAGGAAGAAATAGAACTACCGTTGCTGGGACTAATTTGTGTCGGTGCAGAAATAGCTAATATGTATTTAGTAGAGAAAAGAAATATAATGGAAAAAGTTACAATTTTCCACCACACAATTAATCATATCATTAGAGTATATGCCAATACAAAGTGACCAACCCGTTGTGGTGATCAATGACGATCCCCTTTCCCACAGCAGAACCACCAGTAATGTTATAGCTACAGGCAGCAGAAACTGAATAAGCAGTGCCGTTTTCTGAAGCAAGAATTGGTCTTCCTGGTCCTTCATAAACCTTAGGAGCGATATCAAGTCCCGTATGAGTGCCCAAGAAATAAACCTTACCATATTCAGTAGTAATTTGTGTATCTCCGGGGTATCCTTGTAAGGGTGATCCCAATTTACCATTATCCAAATAGTTGTGTGGGTTAGTTCTTGGTCCCACCACTTGATTTCCTTCAACTTTGGCATTCTCAAAAACTTCAAAATGAAGATGTGGCCCAGTTGAACAACCTGTTGAACCCATAGAGGCGATTTGCTGGCCTTTAGTCACAGGACCAATCACCGGTCCGACATTGGAAATAGCTTGGGTAATGGAAGCCAGTTCTGCCCGAAGTTGGGCAATTAATCCCTGGAAGCGGGCCTCATCATTTTTGGTCACTCGCAAAAGTTCTTCCTTGGCTTGCTTTTGCTGGGCCAGCTGGATTTTAAAATTTTCCAGCTCCTGATTTAATTTTTCCGCCTCGCTTTGGCGAGTTTCTTTATCCTTTCTTTGGTCATTATAAGCAGCCTTGGTAGCTTGGAGCTGATACAGCACTTTTTTATCATTGGCTTGGGCTACTTGGATATACTTTAGTCTTTCCAATAAATCTGCAAAGCCGTGAGAAGAGAAAAGTAAATCAAGAGCAGTCAGTGAACCCAATTTGTAAGTTTGGACAATTCTATTTAAAAGAATTTGTGATAGAGTATCAACAGAAGATGAAATTCGAATGATGCGACTGGACAGATCAATAATTTCTCTTTCCAGTTTGGCAATTTTTAGATTGGTTTCTTCAATCTTAAGTTCTGTAACTTTTGTTTGCCCATCAATAATATTGAGTTGAGATTTAAGGGTTTTTTCTTGATTACGGGCATCCTGCAGATGAGCCTCTAGCTTTTGAATTTCCGCCTGTTTCTCTTGGAGCTTGGCGGAAAGTTCCTCAATGGACTGGGCTTTTGTTCCTGGTATAAATGCAGACCAGAAAAGCAAAAGCAAAAAAAGGAAGATGAAGATAACCTTCTTCATAAAAAATTAAATTTGTAAATATCGCCTTACAGCACCGAGTGAGCCTAATCCTCCCACCAAGATAGCAATGATAAGTTGTATTCCCAAAACCACCAGCATAAAAAGTGGGTTCACCGGCAATAGACTGACTTCACCCAAATAGCTTTGCAAAAATGGAGTAAAATACCAAAGTAAAATATAGCCTAAAACCCAAGAAGCAAAGCTACCCACCAAACCATAAAAAACTCCTTCCATTATAAAGGGAGCCCTGATAAAAGAGTTAGTTGCTCCCAAAAGCTTCATGATTTCTATTTCATCTCTGCGCAGGCGAATTTTAAACCCAATCACCATCAAAATAATCAAGGTGGCAAAAATAATTAAAAACAACGCCACTACTCCTCCCACCGTACGGATAAACCTGGTGGCCGTGGTTAAGGTTGTGACCACGTCTTCGGGCACGATTACTTCCTCAACCACCGGCTCTTTGCGAAGAAGTTGGGCAATAGGTTTTAAATCATCTGGGGAGCTGGTGGAAATTTCCAAAGATGCTGGTAAAATATTGGCGGTGACCAGTTCCAAAAGGGCTGGGTCATTTTTATTTCTTTCCCGGTAGATTTGTAGAGCTTCCTCTTTAGAAACATACTTGATTTTGGTGACTCTTTGTTCACTCTTGAGGGCACTTTGAATAGCACTAACATCTTCTGGGGTAGTGCCATCTTTGAAAAAAGCAATGGCTTGAGGCTTGCTTTCATAAAAGCGCAAGATTTCTTGGGAACCTGCTGCTAAAAGTAAAAAGGTCAGAGTAACAAAAAAAGTTAAAAACATCACCATGGAAGCAGCCAAAGCCTGAAATGGTGAACGCCGGATATTTCTTTTGACAAACTTAATGTAACTCATATTTCCCTTCTTTTGTATCTTTGGTTACTTTACCTTTTTTTAGCAAGATCACTCGTCGCTTTAAAGTATTAACAATCTCTTGGTTGTGAGTAGCCATTAAAACGGTTGTCCCCCAAGAATTAATCTCATTAAGAAGTTGGATCACTCCCCAGGCTGTTTGCGGGTCCAAATCTCCTGTTGGTTCATCAGCCAAAACAAAATCCGGTTTGCCAATAATAGCTCTGGCAATAGCCACTCTTTGGGCTTCGCCTCCGGAAAGTTGCCTGGGAAATAGATTTCGCCTGTCCCAAATTTCCACCAACTTAAGAGTATGTTCCACCTCTTTTTGAATCTCTTCATCTTTTTTGCCCCGTACTTCCAAAGCCAGAGCCACCTGCTCAAAAACTGTCCTATCATCCAACAGCTTAAAATCCTGAAAAACAAAGCCAATTTTTCGACGATGAGCTGGTATCGCGTTATCTTTTAATTTGGTGATATCAATATCATTAACCACTACCTTTCCCATGGTGGGTAATACTTCCCTGGTTAAGATACGAAGGAGTGTAGATTTGCCTGCACCAGAAGGTCCTACCAAAAAAACAAACTCACCCTGTTTTATTTCGAGTGAAATATCGTCCAGGGCTAAAATTGTAGGGCTGAATTTCTTGGTGACAGCATCGAACTTTATCATTTACTTTCTTCAACTCTGCCGACATCCATTAACCATCCTTCTTTAATGGCTTTTTGCGTTTCTCCGTAAACCTTGACTTTTTTACCTTCATATATAGATAAATCTACCACAGATGATGTTAGCGCTACAGGAACAGTTCCTGCTCTTTCCAAATAATGGGTTCCTTCGGTGTATACACTAGGATCAGAGGGAGTTGGTTTGGGGCGGATAACACCTTCAGCAAAATCTCTAAAGGTACGAGTATCTTGTTGGGCGGTTTTTGGCTGTTTGGTTGTCACCTGGTTACTTTTGCTGGTGGTTTTGGTGGAGAGAAGATAACCGCTTAAGGTTCCTAAAAGTAAAGATATGACCACGGCTATTAGTAAAACTGGATATCTTTTTTTATTAGCAGCTAATGGTTTGGTCACTTCTTCCATATATTTCTAACTTTAATAATAACACAAACCCAACAATATCAACTAGTAGTTTTGTCTTAGCTCTGCTTCTATAAAATTCATTAAATCTCCATCTAAAACACTTTCCGTGTTGGAGGTTTCCACATTAGTCCTTAAATCTTTAACCAGATGATAGGGGTGCAGAACATAGGAGCGGATTTGTGTTCCCCAAGAAGCTTGGACAACTTCACCTTTAAGCTCCTTTTTGAGTTGTTTATCCTGAGCCTGTTGAAGGACCCAAAGTTTGGCCCTAAGTAGCTTCATGGCATTTTCTCTGTTTTGTAGCTGACTTCTTTGGGTTTGAGCTGTCACCACCAGCCCGGTGGGTTTATGTTTTAACCTAACTGCAGTATTAACTTTATTAACATTTTGGCCTCCGGCTCCCCCAGACCTAAAGGCTTCAAATTCAATTTCGTCTTCTTTAACTTCCAAATCTTTGTCCTCAATGACAGGGAGTACTTCCACTAGGGCAAATGAGGTTTGGCGCAGTTTGTCGGCATTAAAAGGGGATTGGCGGACCAATCTGTGGGTTCCTGCTTCGCCTTTTAGGTAGCCATATGAAAGAGGAGCATGAACAATCATGGCTACTGTTTTAAAACCTGCCTCCTCTCCGGGATTCTCATCAGTTATCTCATATTTCCAGCCCTGACGCTCAAAAAATCTCTGATACATCCGGGAGAGCATAGCTGCCCAATCCATGGCCTCCACCCCTCCTGCTCCTGAATGGACAGATAAAATGGCTTCTGACTCATCATGGGGTCCTGATAAATAAGTTTTTAACTCAAATTCTTTTAGTATTTTTTCAGCCTCCCGGGTTTCGTCCGGGCTCGTAACAGTGCTTATTCTTTTCTCCAAATCTTCTAGAGTATCTAATTGCTTTTGTTTGTCACTAAGCTCTCGACTGATAGCTGTTGCCTTTTCCCTATCCTCCCAAAATCCGGGTTGTGTCATTTGGGTTTCAAGCTCCTTAATTTCCCCACGTAATTTATCCCGATCAAAAGAGCGGGAAATTTTTTCAAACCTTACTTTTAAATCATCCATACTTGAAAATTATAGCAGTTTTTAGTATATTCTCCACATGAATGAGCAAGAACAAAGACCAAGGATGGTTTTTGTACAGCGAACCGCTATTTTTGAAGCAGATGGTAGAGTATTGCTGCTTAGAAGATCTTCTAATAATAGACACGCACCTCACTTCTGGGAAGTGCCCGGAGGTAAAGTAGATGAGGGAGAAGATTTAACAAGGTCTTTAGGCAGAGAGCTTCGGGAAGAGACCGGCGGGTTAATAGTAGCTGTAACCCATCCGCTTGTTTGTGTATATAGTGAAATAATTACCACAGGTCCTTATAAAGGCCTTCCTTATGTAGTATTAATAGGCGCAGGGCAATTATGTGGTGGAAGATTGGTTTTAAGCGGCGAGCATGATGATTATAAATGGGTTAAGCTTGATGAAGCATTAAAGTTTCCACTCAAACCAGAAGTTCAAATGGCTTTGAATATATTTCATTCCCCACATTTTCAAGTATTAACTAAACCTTAACTTTTATTCATATAAAGGAATTTATATTATTTTTGGGGAGAAAACAGCGAGTAGATTATCTAGGAAGTGGTGTACAATGTGCTCATCTCGACCATAAGAAAATTGCCGAAATTCATCCAATCATCCAATTGAGTGCTTATTTGCTCTCTACCTTCAGGAGGTATTATTGATCGTTGTAATATGCTAGCCAATATATCAGCTTCCGCCTTTTCCACCCACATAGTATTTCGACTATCTCGTTTGCTATTTAAAATTTCTGCTAACAGATCCATCACCACCAGGTGAGCTGGTTTTAGAGCTTCTCCTTCTAGTTTATCTGTTTCTGGTCTGGTCATAACGAGAGGTATTATAAGCTACTTTTATAAAAAAATGCAAGTGTCAGTTGTGTTAAAATTCAAGCATGATTTTACATATAAATACTAAAGAGCAAGGAAAGGTAAGTGTGGCCATAAAAGAATCAGGACAAGTGATCAAGAGTTTGTCTGCCCAAAATAAATTTGGTTCGCAGGTTCTATTGCCATTGATATCAAAATTACTCGACCGAGAAAAAATGATTTTGAAAGATATAAAAGGAATTGAGGTAGAAACCGGACCAGGGTCTTTTACCGGACTGCGGGTGGGGGTGGCTGTGGCCAATGCCTTGGGATTTGCCCTAAACATTCCGGTTAATGGTAAAAAAATAGAAACAAAGTTGCTATACTAAAATAGTGACCTGGTATCATTTATTTATCCCTCATAAAGATACTCATGAGAAAGCCCATTTAATTTCCTGGCATGGCTTGGCTATTTATATCCTGCTTTTTATTTTGCTCCAAGTGGGATTTTCCATTTTAGGCTATGCCAAACCGGGAATTTTAGGGACCACCTCAAATATTACCAGGGAGCAAATTATTGAACTGACCAACAAAGAAAGAGTAAAGCATAATTTAGCCCCTCTTTCTGCCAATTCCGAATTAGATAGTGCTGCCCGTTCCAAAGCCAATAATATGTTTACTGAAAACTACTGGGCTCATTTTGCGCCGTCAGGCAAGTCCCCCTGGGATTTCATCACCGGCTCTGGTTACAAATTTGAGTCTGCAGGAGAGAATTTGGCCAAAAACTTCACCAGCAGCGGCGATGTAGTTTCTGCTTGGATGGCCTCTTCCACTCACCGGGAGAATCTTTTAAATCCAAAATATAAAGACATTGGTATCGCTGTTGAGGATGGTGTTTTGAATGGCCAAAAAACAACTCTAGTTGTACAAATGTTTGGTAAAACTGCCGGTTTAGCTAAGGCACCAACAGTTTCAGTAGCTGGTCAAACTTATCAGGTTCCACCAAGCAGTTATGAGAGTAAATCAACATTAGCCCTTACTCAAATTGAGCCAGTTTTTGATCCTTTTAAGGTTTCCAGGACAATAGCTTTGGGTATGATCTCTTTGATGATAGTTTTATTAGCAGTAGATTTGGTAGTTTTGAAAAAAAGAGGAGTTTTTAGAATTAATTCCACACATTTAGCCCACATGGCTATATTGGGTGTGACAGCGGCCAGTATTTTAACAGGAAGTGGAGGTAGTATCTTATAAATAAACATAATTTAGTTTTGATTGGTGGAGCAGCCTTGGTGGCATTGGTGGGAATTTTAAAACTGCAAAGCCAACCCCAAGCACAATTTAGCGTTCTTTTGGCTTTAGTATTACTATATCTAGCTTGGGCGCTAATTCATCACATTCTGGATAAAAGTTTGACTTTGGAAGTTTCCCTAGAGTATATTCTAACTGCCCTTTTGGCCTTGATATTTTTTTATGGAGTATTAATTTGAAAGGAATTATTTTGGCGGGAGGATTGGGTACCAGGCTATATCCTCTGACTTTTGCTACCAATAAACATCTTCTACCGGTTTACAACAAGCCGATGATTTTTTATCCGATTGATATCCTGGTTAGGGCCGGAGTGAAAGAGGTAATGGTAATAACAGGGGGGCCACACGCGGGGGATTTTATCAGAATTTTAAAAAACGGCAAGGAATTCGGTTTAGATAATCTGGAATATGCTTATCAGGAAAAAGAAGGAGGTATTGCCGAAGCTTTGAGTTTGGCAGAAGATTTTGTTGATGGAGAAAATTGCGCGGTTATTTTGGGTGATAATACTACAGATTTTGATATCTCCCGGGATGTTAAGGATTTCCAAAATGGCGCTTTAATTTTTTTAAAAGAAGTTCCCGACCCGCAAAGGTTTGGGGTGCCGGTTTTTGATGAGAAAAATAATGGGGTAATCAAGAAAATTGTGGAAAAACCCAAAATTCCAGCCAACAACTTTGCTGTTACCGGCCTGTATATCTACGATAGCCGGGTTTTTGATTTTATTAAGAAATTAAAACCTTCCCACAGAGGGGAGTTGGAAATTACCGATGTCAATAATCACTTTGCCGAAAAGGGAGAGTTGCGGTATAAAAAAATAACAGGTTTTTGGAGGGATGCCGGTACTTTTGAGACTCTATTTGAAG
Organism: uncultured Gammaproteobacteria bacterium; assembly: GCA_964394855.1. Lineage (GTDB taxonomy): Bacteria > Patescibacteriota > Microgenomatia > Daviesbacterales > UBA10151 > CAYMZD01. The sequence goes on from CAYMZD010000006.1 coordinate 19,077, forward strand.
CAGGGGCTTATTGGGCCCGGAAAGCAAAAAACCATCAATGAGAAAAGTTGTTATCGTGGCGCCGACATACAATGAAAAAGGCAGTATTGAAAAGGCTATTAAGTTAATTCTAGCCCAAAATGGTAAAGTGCCAGGATTTGAAATTCATGTTCTGGTGGTAGATAGCCACTCGCCGGATGGAACGGGCAAAATTGCTCAAAACTTAGCTAAAGAAAATCCCAGGGTTCATTTTTTGGATGTTAAAGAGCGGGGGTTAGGTCTGGCCATTGTTAAGGGTTATGACTATGCTCTTAAAAGGTTAAGTGCTGATGTACTGATGCAAATTGATTCTGATTTGCAACACGATCCAAATGATATCCCTAAATTCCTGGAAAAAATCCAAGACGGTTTTGAATATGTTCAGGGTTCAAGGTTTATCAAGGGTGGTAAAAATGAGATCTCTTATTTAAGGCAATTATTTACTTTTGGTTCCTCCTTGGTGATGCGGGTTTTAACAGGCATCTGGCAAATATCTGATTTTACTCCTTCTTTTAAAGCATATAGTAAAAATTTATTTTTGCGAATGAACTGGTCTGCCATTCCTTGGCATGGAACCACTTTTTTAATTCAACCGGCAGCAGTGGTGGAGGCATATAAAGCTGGGGCCAAGATGGTGGAAGTGCCAATTAAATTTAGAAGAAGGGGGATGGATCGAAGTAAAAACGAGATTGCCAATTATATTATTGATATATTTGGGTATGCCTTAGAGGTTCGCTTAAGTAAATGGGGAGTAGACTTCCCCATTTTATATTGGGCCAGAAAGTCTAAAACTTTTATCAAATTTGGCACGGTGGGATTTATCGGTACTGTGGTGGATTTTATTTTCTATAATATTTTTATTGGGGTTTTGGGTATTCGGCCGGCTACTGCAAAAGCTTTTTCTACGGAAGTGGCTATATTAAATAATTTTTCATGGAATAATCTTTGGACTTTTAGAAAAAGAAAAACTAAAAATAATCTTTGGCAAAAACTTTTGATTTTTAATATTGTATCTTTGGGAGGGCTGGCAATGGGAGTTTTAATTATTAAATTCCTACATTTATTATATGGGGATGGAATTTGGAAATTGGGTTTTTTAAAATTGCAATATTATAATCTTTACTTTTTTGCCACCATTCCCCCGGTAATGATTTGGAATTTCTTAATGAATCATTATTTTACCTGGAAACATGAGGAAAATTAGTTGTAGATACTTAAATCTGGGACTGGAGCGGTGTTATTAATAATGAAGTTTTGGGAATAAAGATAAATTGCTGCTGCTAAAATTACTAGGACTATTTTAAATTCTTTAGAAACCAAAACTTTTTCAAAAGCTATTAAGACAAAAGGAACAATAGGCAGAGTATATCGGCTAATATCGCGATGGGCTACAAAAATGGAAGCCGAGAGATAAGTCAAAACCAAAAAGGCCAGCGGGAAAAGCCTTTGTTTTAAAAGCATAAGTCCTCCTAAAAATCCTAAAATAAATGTAAATATTACATCTTCCAGCCAGATTGTCCCTACCCAATACTGGTTTTGGTTAAAAATTTGAAAAGGAGGAAAAGTTAAGTGAATATTATCTCCACTATGAAAATAGGCAAAAAAATCATTATAAGTTAGAGAAAACCAATAAAAAATTCCCAAAAGGGTTAAAGGAATAAGTATTAAAGGATAAAAAGATAAAATATATTTAAAAGATTTGTTTTTATATCCTTGCCACAAGATAAAAAGACCCAGAGCTATTCCTAAAAGAATTCCCGGAGGAC
>CAYMZD010000007.1:0-6663 GCA_964394855.1 uncultured Gammaproteobacteria bacterium
AAAGTGTGCTTGATAGCAAGACTTACAAGTCGAGCTAGTGCGAAAGCAGGTCTTAGTGATCCTCTATTTGCTCGTGGGAGCGATAGGGCTTAACGGATAAAAGCTACCCCGGGGATAACAGGCTAGTCTTGCCCTACAGTCCACAAGGACGGCAAGGTTCGGCACCTTAATATATCGGGGTGCGGTGAGAGTAATCTCATTAGTCTGTTTAATTAATTATCAGCTCATAACGGTGAACTCCTAGTTGACTTTCGGTTAACTTTAGGGTTAATCTTGAGTTAATGGACAATACCGTGGGAAGTCTGACAGAAGAACAAAAGTCCATACTCATTGGGTCTCTTTTAGGAGATGGCACAATGAGAATAAAGAAAAATGCTCATTTAGAAATCAATCATGCTTTTAGTCAAAAAGCGCTGGTTGATTGGATGTTTAGCAAGTTTAGCAGCTTGGTAACAACTCCTCCTAAATGGAGAAAAGGAAATGGTAAGAGGGAAGCATATAGATTTGCTACTCAAAAATTACCAATACTGACTCCATTTTATAATTTGTTTTACAAAAATGGCAGGAAAGTAATACCAACTAACCTAAAACTTGATGCATTAAGCTTAGCTATTTGGTTTATGGATGATGGATCTAAAAGTTATTCATCTATTTATTTAAATACGCAACAATTTAGTTTAGATGAGCAAATACAACTAATCAATATTCTAAAGAAGCAATTAGGTATAGAATCTACTTTGAATAAAGATAAGATTTATTATCGAATCAGAATTCGAACGCAAAGCGTTAAAAGATTTATTGGATTAGTTAAAGAATTTGTATTAGAAGAATTTAAATACAAATTTCCTTCTGTTATGACCCTGTAACGACTTGTCCCGATTAAATCGGGACGGAGTTTTCTTTAAAATAGAAAGCTAAAACGCTGACCCCCGATTTGGACATCGGGGTGAAGGTATAGTCTACGCCATAAGAAACTATGGAATTTAGTACGATGTCGGCTCATCACAACCTGGGGCTGAAGCAGGTCCCAAGGGTCGGGCTGTTCGCCCGTTAAAGTGGTACGCGAGCTGGGTTCAGAGCGTCGTAAGACAGCTCGGACTCTATCCAGTATGGGCGTTTTGATACTTGAGGGGAGTTGTCTCTAGTACGAGAGGACCGAGACGAGGTAACCGCTAGTGTGCCAGTTGTACCTACAGGTGCACCGCTGGGTAGCTACGTTGCCATACTTGATAAGTACTGAAAGCATCTAAGTACGAAGCAGACCCCAAGATGAGGTATCTATTCCCCGATTTAATCGGGGTGTAAGATCGGTCGTAGACTACGACCTTAATAGGCTGGCAGTGTAAGCACTGTAAGGTGTTTAGCTTACCAGTACTAATGATCATAGTTGAGATTTTTTGCATAAAGTCTTCTTATCGTATTCACATTTCAGAGTGCAAGGTGTATAATATAATTCTCGGTGGTTGAAGCGTTGAGGTCCGACCTGATCCCATTCCGAACTCAGTCGTCAAACTCTTCAGCGGGGACGATAATGCACTCGCAAGGGTGTGTGAAAATACCTCACTGCCGGGATTTACAAAAAGAAAGAAGGTGTTAATGTTTGGTAAAAAAAGTTTCAACTAATACCCCGAAAACCATGGAGGAGCTATTAGCTTCTCTTTCTCAAAAAACACTTACCCTTTCTCGCGGACAAGAAGTTGAAGGTAAGGTAGTACAAATTAGTGATAAAGAGGTAATTGTTGACCTTGATACTAAAGCTGAAGGTGTTTTACCCATGGCAAATTTACAAAATCCCCATGAGATAAAACTGGGAGATAAGCTAACAGCTCAAGTGGTTGAGCCAGAGAATGAGTCAGGTCAAGTTCTTTTATCTCAACAAAGAAGTGTTAAAAAACAGCCTTCTGTTAACATGGCTTGGACTACCCAAGTTAGACAATACCCCAAAGATACTGTTTTAAAAGGCACAGTTACCAAGATTACTCAATTTGGTATTTTTGTTAAATTGGAAGAGGGAATTGAGGGGTTAATTCATGTTTCTAAATTAGGGCCTGATGATGACTTCCGGGTGGGCCAAGAAATTTCCGTGATGATTGATTCTGTAGATGAGAATAAAAAAAGAATTGCTCTTGCGCACGTTTTAACTTCCACCAAAGGCTTAATCTATAAATAAAAGACATAACTGTTATAATCATGACAGTTTTATGTCTAGGATATCTTCTGTTTTTGTGTGTCAACAGTGCGGGTATCACTCGCCTCAATATCTTGGTAAATGCCCACAGTGTGATAACTGGAATTCATTTGAAGAAGAAATAATCGGTGATAAGAGGGTGACTAGCAACAAAAAAACTCAAATTGTCAATTTGGCTGATTTGGATAGAACTCACTACCCGAGATTAAAAAGTGGCCTAGATGAGCTTGATCGTACTTTGGGTGGAGGAGTGGTCATGGGGTCAGTAGTGTTGATTGCCGGAGACCCAGGCATTGGCAAAAGTACTCTATTAACTCAAGTTGCCCTTAATATCAAGAACACCCTTTATGTGGCAGGTGAAGAATCAGCTCATCAGATCAAGCTTCGAGCAGAAAGAATTAATAATAAGGCTAACCTAACTATTCTAAACGAAGTTGATGTGGATATAGTGATAGGTGTAATTGAGGATTTAAAACCGTCTCTTGTTATTATTGATTCTATCCAAACTCTAGAAACTGCAGATTTATCCGGTGTGCCTGGTTCAGTGGGCCAAGTCAGAGAATGCGCTCACAGGTTACAACAAGTGGCCAAAAAAACCCACGTCCCCATATTTTTAGTGGGTCATGTGACCAAGGAGGGTACTGTGGCTGGTCCAAAAACTTTGGAGCATTTGGTAGATGTGGTGTTATCCTTGGAAGGTGAGATACAAAGCCAATTTAGAATTTTAAGAGGTAACAAAAATAGATTTGGAGCAACTGATGAGGTGGGGGTTTTTGAAATGCTTGATCGGGGTATGGTGGAAGTTAAAAACCCCTCCAAGTTGTTTCTAGAAACAGCATCCAGTTTACAAACTCCAGGAGCTGCTGTTGTGCCGATGATGACTGGTCTTCGCCCCATTTTAGTGGAAACACAGGCTTTGGTGACCAAGTCAAACTTGCCTTCGCCAAGACGCATTGGTTCCGGAGTAGACAATAATCGTCTACAGCTTTTAGTGGCAGTGATGCAGAAAAGAGCGGGATTACCTTTATTTGATCAAGATATTTTTGTCAATGTGACTGGAGGACTGAAGGTAGTGGAGCCGGCAGCTGATTTGGGAGTTTGTCTGGCCATTGCCTCCTCATTTAAAGAAAAGTTAATACCTCCAAAGACTGCCTTTGTAGGGGAAGTGGGATTACTGGGTGAAGTTAGATTAGTCCAAAACCTAGAAAAAAGAATAGCAGAAGCTAAAAAGCTGGGTTTTATCAATATCATATCTGCTAAAAATAGCAAATTACTTCCTCAAATTTTAAAATTTATTTTTCCTGATAAAATTTGACTGTTGACAACTGGGGATAATTGTTTTTTAATATGGGCAAGATGTCTGAAGAAGTTAGTGAGGAAGATTTTAAAAATCTCCGCAAGAACGCTGAAGAAGAAAGCCCTTCATTTCGTCTTCCTTCTGAAGGAGCATACTCCAACAATCAATCCTCCTCTGGAGTTAGTAAGCCAGCGCTTTTTATGGTGGGAATTATCATATTGCTTTTAATTGGTACAACAGGCTATCTTTTAAGAGGAAAATTTTCTAACTCACCATCTTTACCATCTCCCAGTCCTTCTTTGGAAATAACCACCCCTGAACCCTCTCCCACCCCCTTAACTTTAGACCGCTCAAAATATACCATCAGGATACTTAATGGGACCAGTAAATCTGGGCTGGCAGCTTCTATATCTGCCGAGCTAAAGGATTTAGGATATAAGATTGGTAAAACAGGAAATGCAACAAATTCCGCCTTCCTCAAAACTGTGGTCCGGGTTAAAGAGGGAGTGATAGAGCTTTCAGACCAACTTATCAAAGATTTATCACCTGATTTTGAAGCTGAAGTGGGCGCACCACTTAAAAGCAGTGAAGATGTTGATGGGGAAGTGATTTTAGGAGCTAAGTGAGCTTAAATGGCAGGAGTTATTTAATTACTAGTTTACCTCTCCTGCTGAAGGGAATTATCCAAAGTGCCAATAAAGCTGATTTTACGCTTAATTTTGGCGGTTGCCTTTGCTGTGGTGGCTGTCATATTTACAGAGCTTTTGCCACCTCTTGATGGAGTTAATCAAATAGCAGTTCGTATTCTCTTGACTATTCTATCAGCACTTTTGGGTTTTGTCATCTTTCCTGATATGGCTGCTAAAGTGACTCATATGATGGTGTCGCTTTTTAATATGACAGTAACCAGGGTCAGTTCTGAAATATTAAGCCAACTGCTTCACTTACCCAGACAAAGCCACTTGCCTTATTCTCATACCGAAACACCGGCCGCTCATCCACTTATTTTAGATACTTCAGCCATAATTGATGGCCGAATTTTAGATATTGCCAAGACCAGTTTTTTAAGCGGTTTAATATTAGTGCCCAATTTTATACTGCTGGAGTTACAACAGGTGGCAGATTCATCTGATAATTTGAAAAGAGCCAGGGGTAGGCGTGGTTTTGAAACCATCAGTGAATTAAAAAAAATTAATGAGCTAAAAGTTGATATTTGGGATAAAGAGGTGAGCGGTAGGACTGTTGATGAAAAGTTGCTAAAGCTGGCCAAATCATTTCGTGGCAAAATTGTGACCACAGATTTTAATTTAAACAGAGTAGCCACTGCCCATAATGTCAGTGTGTTAAATGTGAATGATTTGGCTAATGCCATGCGAGTACCGGCTTTGCCTGGCGAATCTTTAGAATTAAAGATAGTTCATATTGGTAAAGATCCGAAACAGGGGGTAGGGTATCAGCCTGATGGGACCATGATAGTGGTGGAAAATGGGGCTAATTATTTAGGTCAAACAATCACAGTAGAAGTTTCTAGGGTTTTGCAGGGTAGCGCTGGGCGAATGATCTTTGCCCGCCTTGACACGAGGTAGACCAAGAAGATCTGACTTTTCCACAATCTCCAAAATATTGTTGATACATAAAAGTATACATCTACTTTAGATTGATAAATTAATCTAATCCTTTTACTAAAGCCCCTTTAAATAACTACGGGACTACCAAAAAATCAAGTAATTTAAGCTATGGGACTAAAAAAACTTGACAAATAGTAATTTTCCTGATAAAGTAAGGCTCGTGATGTTGATGAATTGGTTTATTAACCAAAAAAGAATCAGAAAAAATAAACTTAAGAAGGTAGATGAAGTGAGGGAACAGGTGAGGAAGATTTTACAAGACGTAGATCAGAAATTAATATTGATGGCTCGAGGATAAAAAGAAGATAGTGAGAGGCAGACGGACTCACTATCTTCTTTTTGTTATTTAGCGTAAAAAAAAAGAGCATTACTACCGCAGACGGACTCGAATAGCAATGCTCTTTAGTTAATTTCAGAAAACAGTTTAAAGAGCAGATATAAACTGTTTTCTAAGTTAAGAGTAGAACAAAAAATTAAAGATTGTCAAGACCCCAAAAAAGAAAAGTGGTGATTGATATCGGGGGTTGATCTAGGGCAGGGATCAGCTCCCGATAGCGATCATCAAAACAAAAAATAATTACCAAATAAATTGCCCCTTGACAAACATGTAATCTTATAGTATAATCCCCTTCATATTATGGAAATACCTAGAAATTTAAAAGAATTTGCCAATAGCAAACCAAGTAGAGTTGGTCTGGCTGTTGGTACAGCTTTAAGCTTAGGTTATGATGTTTTGGCTTCTCAAGTAGAAGCGGCCGGACCCTGTAAATCTTTAGCCACCAGGCTGGTCCGTGAGTTTGAAGATATTGGTGGGGTAAAAGATCAGTATGATTCTGTCATAGACAAGGCCTTGGGGGTGATTCCCGGTGCCAGGGTCAGATATTTGGTTGGCGGGCAGGTTTTTGAGGTAGTGACCGATCAAAACGGTTATTCCGAGAGAATGATTGAAGCTCCATGTACCCAGGGCAACAGAATTGTGGCTTCCTCCGAGGTAATTACCACTGATGGTAGAAAGGTGGAAGATGTAGTCATTTTGCAAAATAACAGAAAAGAAAACTTTCGAACTTGGGTGGTACGAAGAATGGGAGTTGCTGCACCAATACCAACAGTAGTCCCCACCAGAGTACCCGAGTCACCCCAGGCACCTAAACCTGAACTGCCCACAGCTCCTGTTTATAGTACGAGAAATCCGTGGTTGGTTGCCATGGAAAATTGGTGGATGCTTCCCGCTGCCATTTTGGCCGGAGTTGGTTTGATAGCTGCCGCACGGGCATGGAGAAGAAATCGTCGTCCCTCTGCTCGACAACAACCATGAGCAAGATTTTTAAATATTTTTTAATAGGATTGACTTCTTTAACTCTTATAATTGGCGCTCCGGCGCTGACTTACGTTTTGGCTGATGACGGTAGTACTGAATATTTAGGTTCCGAGCCTCTACCTGGTTCCGGGGATGATGGCAATACGGAATACCTTGGATCAGAGCCTCTACCGCCAACTCCTTCCTGTGGTGATTTTACCTTCCGTTATCCTGAATGTGATTGGGATAATCA
>CAYMZD010000007.1:6763-16353 GCA_964394855.1 uncultured Gammaproteobacteria bacterium
GTGGAGTTTTCCAACTCCGAAATGTCCATACCCAGCCAGGTCAATGCGGAGCGCCGGCCCAAGTTTCACCACCTGCTGCTCCTTCCTGTGGTGATTTTACCTTCCGTTATCCTGAATGTGATTGGGATAATCAGCAGGTGAGAGAGGTTTGGCAAGATTCATGTGGAGTTTTCCAACTCCGAAATGTCCATACCCAGCCAGGTCAATGCGGAGCGCCTACACAGGTTTCCCAGCCTCCAGCTCCATCTCCATCTCCTGCTCCAGTCCAACCAGCCCCAGCTGTTGGTGGACCAGTGACAACTACCACTAATGTCACAAATAACAATACCAATACCAATGTAAATGCCAATTCCAATACTAATGTGGCCAGTAATACTGTGACCAATACTGTTCAACAGACTCAATCTCAAAGTAATGCTCAAACTGTCAATGTGCCGGCGGGAGCTCCTGTATCAGGTTTGAGCGTCAGATTTGCCACTGTTGATTGTCCTGCAGGAACTAATAAAAAAGTTTCTGGCAATGAAATAATTTGTGAAATTCCTCAACAAGTTCAACAAGTTAAGCTAATAGCCACTGAAGTGGCGGGTGTAAAAACTGAAGTTAAAGAACTACCTAAAACAGGTTTACCTCTTTTAGCCTGGGCAACACTAGCCTTTATCCCGGCTGGTTTGAGATTAAAACGCTTTCGCCAAGGTCTGGTGGCAAATGATGCTGCTCCTGATTTTCTGTGGGAGGAAAGACAATTTAAAGCCAGGGTATAGTTCTACTGCTTGACAGTAGCCGGTAAGTGTGATTAACTAAGGATTGTAAGCGTTCCACTAACTTTTCCAAATGCCTCGTGTAACTAAAACATTTAGACCCAAAGAAAACGGATATTCAGCTGAGGAGCTGGTGGGTAGTTTGGAACAATCAGATACGCCGGCAAACCAGAATTCTGGTTACCAGAGTCATTCGGGCCGCGATGTTCCCACTGAAAAAGTTTCCGGAATGTTAGATATCATGCCAGAAGGGCATGGCTTCCTAAGGCCTAACTTTACACCTTCGGAGAAAGATGTGTATATTTCTGCCAGTCAAATTAGAAGGTTTCAACTTCGACCTGGAGATTTTGTAGAAGGTGCAGCCAGGCCTCCTAAAGAAAACGAGCGCTATTTTGGTTTACTTCAGGTTGATAAAGTTAATAAAAAAGATGCGGAAAAGTTAGTAGGCACCAACGGAGAAAGAGTCAAAAGGGTCCGTTTTGAAGATTTAACTGCCATTTATCCCAATAAACATCTTAAGCTAGAAACAGGCAAAACTCCGCTGTCGCAAAGAGTGATTGATCTAGTTGCTCCTATTGGTTTTGGTCAACGTGGCTTGATAGTTTCTCCACCCAAAGCCGGGAAAACTACCATTTTAAAAGACATTGCCTCCGGCATAAGCAAGAATTTTCCTGATGTGATTTTAATGGCTGTGTTGGTAGGCGAGCGGCCAGAAGAAGTGACAGATTTAAGCCGTTCCATCAAGGGTGAGGTGATTGCCAGTAATTTTGATGAGCCAGCAGAAGCTCAAACTGCGGCGGCTGAAATTGCTCTAGAGCGGGCCAAGAGATTGGTAGAAGAAGGTAGCGATGTGGTAATTTTGCTCGATTCCATTACTCGTTTGGGTAGAGCATATAATCTATCTGTACCGCCATCTGGTCGCACTTTATCAGGTGGTTTTGACCCGGTAGCACTTTATCCTCCCAAGCACTTTTTTGGGGCGGCCAGAAATTGTGAAGAGGGTGGGTCACTGACAATTATAGGTACTGCCTTGGTGGATACAGGCTCCAGGATGGATGATCTAATTTATGAAGAGTTTAAGGGTACGGGTAATATGGAGCTGCATTTGGATAGGAGGCTGTCGGACAGGCGCATTTTTCCGGCCATTGACATTGAATCTTCTGGTACCAGACAAGAACAGCTGTTATTTTCGGAAGATTACTACAAACAGATGATTGTGATGAGAAGGATGCTGTCTATTTTAGGGGAAAATGAAAGAACAGAAGTATTCTTGGAAAGACTCTCCAAAATCGAATCTAATGCAGATTTTTTAAAAACCCTTAAGGATGTAAAATAAAAGTTATGATATATGAATAAGGGTTTTACTCTTGTTGAACTTTTAATAACCATTACCATCATCGCTGTTTTATCTGGGATTGGTTTGGTTGTTTACTCTAATGTCCAGGCTCAAGCCAGAGATAGCAAACGAAGAAGCGATATCTTAGAAATTCAAAAGGCTTTAGAAATTTACTACTCAAGTCAGAGTTTCTACCCGGGTAGTTTAAATGAACTATCTAATAATACTTATTTTTCTAACGGCCAAGTCCCCAAGGATCCGAAGGGAGCAGATTATATTTATGCAGATAATACAACGTGGTGTTTATCCCAACCAGCAGGCTCCCCTCCTATTAAATATGTTTTATGTACTAGTGAGCTGGAAAATAAAACTGCTGGGAATCGTTGGACCTTGCCGGGAGATGGCTGTTCGCCAGTGGAAGAAACCAATGGCACAAATCCACTTAAATATTATTGTGTAGGCAGTCCTTGACTATTTCTGTTAAAATGGTTTGTTGATGTATTCTATAAAGCAAGATTTCCTAGATCTTTGTCGGGCCTTAATTTGGTATTCCAAGCGTAAAATTGCCTCGGCTGCCGCCCGTTTTGAAGATTTTAAAAATTTTAGTGTAGAGATTTTAATGGTGCGCCGGGGTGCCCTACAAAAACAAGTTTGGCATGGTGCTATTGTGGGTTTGGCTTCAGTGGGGATTTTAACTTCTGGGATTTTTGGGGGGAGAACATTAGTTTCGGCTACTTTTCCAGGCGTAGGTGGTCCAGATCCTCGTTTTGCCACCTCTTTTGAACCTTTTCCTAATGGTCCAATTCTAGACGCCTCTTCTTTCGGTATGAGTATCCATACCAACATCTCCGAAAAGCCCAGGTCAGAAATTATTGAATATAAAGTAGAAAGTGGTGATACCCTCTCGGGAGTGGCCAAAAAGTTTGGGATATCGTCAGATACCATTAAGTGGGCCAATAATCTAGATAGTATTCATACTATAAAACCAGGAGAAGTGCTAAAGATTTTACCTGTGACAGGGGTAGCTCACAGTGTCAAGTCGGGTGATACCTTGGAAAGTGTGGCCAAAAAGTATCAAGCAGAACCCCAAGCCATCATGGATTTTCCCTTTAATGATGTACCGGATGATTTTTCGCTGAAAGTAGGGCAGGTGTTGATAGTACCAGACGGAGTTAAGGAGGATACACCAGTTAGAAGAAGATCTCAACCCCAATACTTGGCTCAAGGTCCATCATCTCCTGTTTTTAAGGCGGAAGGGGGTGCTAAATTTGTCTGGCCCACCAATGGTGGTTTGTCACAAGGATTTGCTTGGTACCATCCTGGTATTGATATCCCCAATAAATCTGCACCGCCTATTGCAGCTTCAGATGGAGGAACTGTGATGGTGGCTGGTTGGCCTGATGGTCAAGGTTTCGGTAATCGGGTAGTGATTGATCATGGTAATGGTTACAGAACCCTTTACGCCCACCTTTCTAATATTTATGTTTCCATTGGTCAAACTGTATCAAGAGGACAAGTCATTGGTCAGATGGGATCAACTGGTAGATCTACAGGAACACATTTACACTTTGAAATTCATTATAGAGGCATACCAATAAACCCACTTTTGATATTAAGATAATGCCTTCTTCACCAAAATATATCAAAATAGCTCTAATCATCCTGGCTATCATTTTAATGATTGTTTTTCGGGCCACATCTTCTGATTTTAGCTTTGTTTTTAAAAGTCAAAATTTATCTAAAATAGTCCAAGATAATTTGGGCAGTAGTGAAAAATACGCCATTTATATTGAGGATCTAGCTGATGGTGAAAGTTATAGTTTGCACGCTTTAGATAGTTTTCCAGCGGCATCTTTGTATAAAGTTTATCTTTTGGCAGCTACCTTAAAAGAGGTGGAAGAAGGTAGTTTAAAACTGGAGGATAACCTTAAAGCGGAGAAGCAACACTTAATTGAGGTTTTTCAAGGGGTGGATTTTGGTTATGAAGATGCACCGGAGCAAATTGAATATAGTGTAGAAGAGACAATGCAGCGGGTGGGGAGAATCTCTGACAATTTTGCCTCCATCATGCTGGCAGAAAAGATCAGCTGGGAAAAGATACAAGATATATCTTACTTGCTGGGAGCCCGAAATACCATTATTAAAGACCCCATCACCACTTCGGCAGCTGATATTGGGTTATTTTTTAAGAAATTATACCTTAGTCAGGTTGTTTCAGATAAAGTATCGAATAAAATAATGGAGCTTCTGCTTTTAAGTAAAATCAATGACAGAATTCCAGCAGGGGTACCGGATGGGGTAAAGATAGTACATAAAACAGGGGAACTATCAAGGGTGCGTCATGATGGGGGGATAGTCTACCTACCAAACGGTAGAGCTTATGTCATTGTGCTAATGAGCAAGGATTTACAGTTTGAAGATGAGGGAGTGGAAACCTTGGCCAAAATTTCTAAGGATGTATATGAATATTTTAAAAACAAAAGTAAATAGGGTAAAATACTACTTGCTTGGGCCCGTGGTATACCGGTAACACACTTCCATGGCATGGAAGGGTAGCGGGTTCGATTCCCGCCGGGTCCACCACGTTCAGTTTACATGAACGTGGGCCTATGGTTCAACGGTAGAACATCCCGCTCGCAGCGGGAGGATTCGGGTTCGATTCCCGGTAGGTCCACCTCGCTTCGCTCGGTGTGAACTATTTTTTGACTGCCGGAGGAGTGGAGATTTTTTCCGGCTGGGGAAGATCCAAGACTTTTGGTAAATTCTTTTGCTCTAGTGCCGAAGGCGGGGATTGGGTAGGTTGCGTGGCAGGAGGCAGCTTTTCTCTTAGTTCTGCCAGTAAGTTGGAAGCTGTCTTGTAATCTTCTGATGTAGGTTTGTCTTGCAGCAGGCCAATCAGCCTTTCCGTTACCTGTATTGCTTCCTGGATATTGCCCTTATCCCGCAATGCTATGGCCAAATTATAAAGTGCATTGGCATAGTCTGGTTTTAAAGATACTGCATCATCAAAAAATCGCACAGCCAGATCGTAATTTTTGGCCTGGTAATAAATACCACCCACACTCAATCTCAAAAAAGGATTTAATGGATCAAGGAAAATGGCTCTACCATAGCTATCTAGGGAAAATTGCAAGCCATTTGTGGCTACACCTTGGATTTGTCTATATAAAAGCGCCAAAGTTTCCCAATTGGCAGCCGAGCGAGGAGCCAGAGCTATGGCAGCCCGACCCTCGGCAATGGCTTGTTGCAGAAGTGTTTGAATATTTCCTTTGTCACGGTCTGTTAAAGATCCAGCAGGAGAAGCTTCGCTGGGACCTCTTTGAGCGGCTATGGCATTAGCTAAGGCAAAGTTTGTTTGTAGCAAATCAATTCTATAAAGATCAATACTGGAATTAAACCGCTCTGCCGCTACCAAGTTGTTGTAAGCATCCAAACCTTTATTTTGAGCCACAGCCACCAGTGCAGCGCGGTGATAAACTTCACCTAAGGTAAGCTTTCCCAAAAAGAATACTCCTGCCAGCGCGATACCAATAAAGGGTAAGATGACTAAAGTAGGTATCAGAAAATGAGTACTATTGCCTGCTAAATCAACCGAAGTTGGCGGGGTTTGCCTCTTGATGGCTAAAGATACCATAAACAAGCTAAAGATTAAAAATCCCCCTGTTTGAGTCAGTACAGTTTGGGGCGAAAGAGCCATTATTAAAAGAAAGATCATGCCTGAAAGAGCCAAACCTTCGCCATCTCTGTGTTTTAAAGCCATGACCAAAAAAATGGCAGATATAAGTATTAACAGTAAGACTCCTGTACCACCTTCTTCTGCCCAAGTTTGTAAAAATTGATTGTGAGCAGTATTCAATCTTAAATTCCACAACTCGGTTCTATTTATTTCAATGGGTTTATATTGGGTAAAATTATAAGAATAGCTGGCAGGTCCTGTTCCTAAAATAGGTGAGTCACGAAAAGCGGAGGCGGATATTTTCCAAGAAAAGGAAAAAGGCAGTTGCATCTCTCGCTGGAAGCTTTGGGCCGCTTTGCCAAGAGGAGTTTGATCTTTTAAGGTGGGAGTATAGCTTAAAATGGCCACCACTAAACCAATTAGTCCAATTAGAGCAATTGGTACGATTAGAGCTTTTTTAAGATGAAAATATAAAGTTAAACCCACTCCGAATAAAGCCGCTACCCAGGAGACCAAATTACCCACCAGCACGATATCTAAAGTAGCTACCAGGATAAATGCCAAGTAAAGAAAAGTCACTAACCTTTCCAAGGGGTTTTTGGCAAAAGGTTTGAATGAATATGACAACTGAACCAAAGCTATGGGTAACAGTAAGCTTAAAAAGAGTGTTCCAGCCACTGGGCTACCGGCCAAGGAAAAATTGCTAAATTTGGCAAATGAATAAGGCAAATAGATTTGAAAATAGGCCAGGAGACTTACCAAGCCCATTATCAGGCCGGAAAAAAGTAAAAGTTCTAAGATAGTTTGTATTTGTTTGATAGATTTGATATGGGAGGTAGTTAAGAAATAAAGTAAAACTAAGCTAGCCAAAAAGAGCAAACTACCATGTACTTTGGGGAGTAAGCCATAAAGAGCAGTTGATGGAGTTTGAGAAAAAACAGTTGAGAGGATAGCTACTGCTAAAAATAAAATTAACCCTAAATCTAAGGGAGTTTTGACAATCACTATTTTATGTTCAGCAATAATTCGCAGTCCCCAACCAAAAAGCATGAGTAAAACTACCAAACCTAGAAGCAAAAACTTGCCCGTATCGTAAAATTCGGTAGTTAAAGGAGTAAAAAAGACGGGTAAAAGGGCAGCCAGAATATATATAAACACTACGTTAATGTTTTGTAAAAGTTTTGTTAAACCGGTCATGTCTTTTTATTCTCCCTTATCCAACGCTTCTCGTCAAGAGCCTTTTTTTAAACAGATTTTCGCTGTAACCACCTTCTTGAATGAAAGTCTTTTCTAAGGTTTGTAATTGTCTATCAAGTAAAAAGCTAGCCTGGTGGATTAGACAGAGGAGGCAATTAGCTGCCTTCTCTGGTTCCGTCAGATAGGACTTATAAGTCTGATAGGTCTTATTGGTCTTATAGGACAAATTGCGGATTGCCAAAGCTTGGGGAGAATCCTTAGCCCAGATTGGTAAACTTCGTTGTCTTAAAAAATCCTCAAAGTCTATAAGCAGTTCCTCTAAAGAAGCCCTGGCTACACCCACTAACTTAATTTCTGTTTTTTTAGAGGTGGCCGAAGCTTGGGAACCTTCCGCAATATTTTGCCTCCCGGATCTGGCAGCCTGAACCATTTGGTCATAGGTTCTATATGACTTATTAGTCTTATAGGACATATAACGATTGCAAAACTCGACTGTTAGGTCGTAAATTAAGGTAGCGGTTTGGAAAGACCGTAGGTTTCTGTAACCTCCATGTTTTTGGTTTATCATAATGAGCTCACTTTCTGTCCTTGGCCGATTATCAGGTAAGAAAAACCAATATCTTGAGCTTCGGGTTGGGACATTTTGACCGTAAATTTCCCATTGGTCGTATTGGTCTTATTTGACTTATTTGTGACAGCCAAAGTTTGGCTAAGAGGAATTTCCGGAGTGATTAAAATCAAAGAGTTTTCTGCTACGAACTCATTTTCCACCACTACTTCTGTTTGGCCGGCTAAAATCTTACCGCTTCCGGCGGCGCCTCCCTGGGAAACAGCAAATTGTTTAGCTTCCACTGTACCTGCTACAGTCAGCTTACCATCCTTATCAAAGATAAACTTGCCTGCCAGTATATCTAAAGATGAAGCCAGGGCATTTTTCTGTATATATAGTGTAGGAATGGCATTGATCTCGCTGCCGTTATCAACAGAGAAAGTTCCATCAACTACTAAGCCTCCAGCCACTATAGTCTTGGGTAAAATGGCCTCACCTAAAGCTTTAAACACTCCAGAAACCGTCACATCCAAAGCTGTCAGCAGTTTTTCAGATGAGAGAGTTTCCGTGGCCTTGATGTTGGCCAAAGTGGCAGAACCTGTGGCTAAAAGAATTTCGGGTGGAGTTAATTTGAGCAAATCAATATCCGATTTAGCTTTGGCCAGCTCGCTTGAGGCAGAAGCAATTTCCTCTTGGGCTTTGGCCAGATAAGCCGATTGGGTGGCAATTTGCTCATCTATGACCTTGAGCTTGGAGGCCACATCCAAGGCATTTTCTTGTTCTTGGCTTTGTCCTATGGGACTAATTTGACTTATTGGTCCAATTGGCCCTATTTCCAAAGAGGCTGTTTTAACCTTGGGGATAACCAGATTTCCTTCCTCATCCAGTAAAAGATTGGCCAGAGCCTGCTGGGGATCAGCAAAGCTGATATTGACAAAAGCCAGAATTTTACCGACGCTCCCGCCCTGAGCAGAGTCGAAGGGTTCCAATGCCTTTCCCACTACCTGTCCCGGCCGAGTAGCCTTCATGGCCACACCGGGGGTGGAGGAGGAAGTGAGGTAATCTCCAATTTCAATCGGCCCGGCTTCGCCGGAGACTTTGACTGGGGTGCGGCCGGCTAGAGCCACCATACGGGGGTTTTCCAAAACTCCGTCTTCCTGGGACAGTTTAAAGCCGGGTTTGGTGGAGACAATGCCGATCAGATCGTTTTGATATGGTTTGCTAGATTTAGCAATGTAAGCTGATGATGAAGCCTCTTTGTCAACTGTTACCACATCTCCGGCCTCAAGGGATGCATCAGCGCTGTCGTATACCTTGTCATTGAGAATTGAGTTGACTCGGCTATTCAGTTCGTTCACTCCCGCGATAAGCGGAGAGACAAGGGCGGCGTAGTCCACGGTGTAGTAGGTTCCCATTTGCCCCATGAAGCGGGTCTCGCCGGTTTTGACAATCTGGGGAAATGCTTGCATGACATCCTGGGCGATGATTCCCACTTGTTGTTCCTGCGGCCGCGACGGATCGGCCCAGTTGAAAGTGACGCCATTGATAAGAGAGAGCTTGGCGAGGGCGTCCGCGCCGGAAATCGCTTCAATGTTGGTTTTGAGCCGTTCATCGGAGGTGCAGTTGGTCGCTCCGGTGCCGCTGCCAATGGTACAGGTGGTACCGGAGCCGTAAACCACAAGATTGTTAGCAGAGGTCCTGCCAATGTTGACAGTTGCCTGCCCATTTCCGATGTCAAGGGCGCCGTCGGTTGCATTCCTGCTGATGATGTGGCCAAATGTACCAACCTTTATTGCGCTGGTGGCGCCGTTATCACCGAGCTGGATATTGTTTGGCACATCCACCGTGCCGTCATCTTTGATGGTTAATAGAGTAGTCGCTGTATTGTTTGATCTGAAAATATAACTCTGAATTCCTGCTACTGCTCCGCCTCTTTCTATATCAAAATACATCTCATTTTTTGAGGATATACTTAAAGCTGCAGAAGTGGTATCATTTCCAGAAAAAGCGACGCCGGTCCTATCTTCATTGTTAAAGTCCAAGGCAAAGAAATTGTAGGCGCCGCTTGATTCG
>CAYMZD010000008.1:0-10885 GCA_964394855.1 uncultured Gammaproteobacteria bacterium
AGATATATTTGTCATGTTATAGCTGATTATCATCGAGGTGTAACTTCCTGTTGTTCGGAATGTGGTGACAGAGATGTAAGTTGGTATAGGGGAACTGGTAGGATTATTAAAAAAGATACGGAAGAAAGTGTTACTTTTAATTTCAGAACATTTACTTTAGAAAAATATGAGAGATGGACACTAAGAGAAGCTATTATTGGTTTTCCAGCTCAAGAGAAAGTGGCTAAATCATCGATAAAATGGTCTACTTATCGAGGTTTACCGGATAAAATAACCCTCTTGCAGGGGGTTTATCCCAAGATAGTAGATTATTCTCTGAGGAGACTTTTCAGACTAGCTTTAGCTTCAGAAGATGATATTCCTACGTGTTATATCGCTGAAATTGATGAACGTGAGCTGATTGAAAGGGGTTGGATGGTTGGTAAGGGTGGGGTAATAAAATTACCTGATTTCAATTAAAATTTTGAGGGATTGACAGTTAGCAGTCTTTAATATATACTGCTAATAACCAATGATTCAGGCGCAACCAGTAAAATTAAAACCAACCATACCAGTAGGACCTCTAAGGGATACAGTAATTTTCCCTAATCAATCTGTGCCAATTATTTCTGGTCGGGCCAAATCCAAAGCAGCGGTGGATGCTGCCTGGAATAGTGATAAATTAATTCTTTTCGTCACTCAAAAGAATAGCCGAATTGAAAATCCCGAACCTAAAGACATTTATTCGGTAGGAACTGTTTGCTTAATTAGAAGAGTGGTGAGAAATGCTGATGGTGAATACACTCTTTCCGCAGAGGGTATTGCCAGAGTATATCTGAAAAACTTCACCCAAACTGAACCATACCTTGAGGCTGAAATTGAAGAGATCCCTGAACTGTATGAAAAGTCTGAACAGGTAGAAGCCCTATCAAGGGCAGTCCGTGACCAGATCAAGCATTTTATTGAACTTTCCGGAAATCCCTTATTTGATCCAGCAGGTTATGCCAATTGGTCGCTGTTTACTTACGGCGATGATCCAAATCAATTAGTTAATGCTATTGCCCAAACCTTTGAATTTAAAACCATAGATAAACAGCAAATTTTGGAAATGACATCAGTCGGCGAAAGATTGCAACGGATTTCCGAGCTGTTAGCTAAAGAGTTAAGAATCTTAGAAATTTCTCATAAGATTTCTTCTCAAACTCAAGAAAGAGTTTCTAGAATGACCAAGGAAGCAATTCTAAGAGAGCAGATGAAAAGTATTCAGGAAGAGCTCGATGAGGGTGGTGAAAACCAAGAAATACATGAATTTGAACTCAAAATTAAAAAGGCGGGGATGCCCCAAGAAGTCAGAGAAAAAGCCCAAAAAGAGTTATCAAGACTTTCTAAGATGTCATCCTATAATCCAGAGGCAAATTATGTTCGTACTTACTTGGAATGGTTAACGGAAGTTCCTTGGAAAATAACTAAAACAACCCGCGTGAACCTTAAAGCGGCCAATGATATTTTAGAAGCAGACCATTATGGTTTGAAAAAAGTTAAGGAGAGAGTTTTAGAATACTTGGCAGTCCATAAACTGTCAGGTAAAGTTAAAGGTCCTATCCTTTGTTTTGTTGGTCCTCCAGGAGTTGGTAAAACTTCTTTAGGTAAATCTATTGCCAGAGCGCTGGGGCGCAAATTTGTCAAAGTATCCTTGGGTGGTATTCGAGATGAGGCAGAAATTAGGGGCCACCGTCGAACCTATGTTGGCTCTATGCCTGGCCGTATTATTCAAGGGATTAAGCAGGCTGGTGCTCCCAATCCTGTTTTTATGCTGGATGAGATTGATAAAGTAGGAACTGATTTTAGAGGTGATCCTTCAGCAGCCCTATTGGAGGCTCTTGATCCAGAACAAAACAATGCCTTTTCTGACCACTATTTGGAAGTACCTTTCGATTTATCTAATGTAATGTTTATCACCACAGCCAATATTTTAGATACTATTCCCCCAGCTCTTCGTGATCGTCTGGAGGTCATCAGTTATCCGGGTTATACCGAAGATGAGAAATTTCACATTGCCAAGAAGTTCTTAATTCCCAAATTAATCGAATCTCATGGTTTAGACAAAGAGCAAGTTAAATTTGAAGATGCAGCCATTCACTCCATTATTAGAGAATATACCAGAGAAGCCGGTGTCCGTAATTTAGAGCGGGAACTTTCTTCGGTGATGCGAAAAATAGCCAGGAAAATAGCTGAAGGTGAGCAGAAAAAAATATTTGCCATTACTCCCAAAGCTGTTCATGAATATTTAGGTCCTCTTAAGTTTTTGCCTCAACTGGCAGAATTGGAGGATAGTATAGGTATGGCTACAGGTCTGGCCGTGTCAGAAGCTGGGGGGGAGATACTTTTTGTGGAGGTGACTTTAATGCCTGGTAAGGGTAATTTACAACTGACCGGTCATTTGGGTGAAGTGATGAAAGAATCTGGTCAAGCCGCTATGAGCTATGTTCGTTCCCACTGGCAAGATTTAAGATTGCCGGAGAAATTTTACCATAGGTTTGATATTCATGTTCATGTGCCAGAGGGGGCCACACCTAAAGATGGTCCATCAGCTGGGATTGCTCTGACCACAGCTATTGTTTCTGCTTTTACTAAAGTTCCTGCCAGAAAAGAAGTAGCCATGACTGGTGAGGTGACGCTTCGTGGAAGAGTTCTGGAGATTGGTGGTTTAAAAGAAAAAGTTATTGCGGCCCACAGGGCAGGAGTAAAAACTGTTATTGCCCCAGCAGATAATAAAAAAGATTTGGAAGACATACCAGATTATGTTTTACAGGATTTGAAATTTGTTTGGGTCAAACATATGGATGAGGTATTAAAAGTGGCACTGGTGGGTCCGCCTCAATCTGGAAGAGTAAAGCATATCTCCATTGAACCCCGCCCAGCCCTGGCATAATATTTCCTTATTGACCCTTTAATGAATTCAGGGTAAACTGGAAGTTACTGCCCTCTACATTTTCATGGATTTTTTAGTTAATAATTTAAATCTTTTAATTTGGGGTTCAGTGGTGGCCTCTTTATTGTATGGGTTATGGCTGATTAGTGATATTTTGGCCAAGCCTGCTGGTGATGAAAAAATGCAGGAGATTGCCAAAGCCATTCAAGAAGGAGCAGGTGCATATCTTAAGAGGCAATACCTGGTGGTGGCTTTGGTGGCGGTTATTTTGGCAGCAGTTATTTATCAATTTTTAGGACAAAATGGTGCTTTAGGTTTTTTAATAGGGGCCGTCTTTTCGGCCTTGGCAGGTTTTATCGGTATGAGTGTCTCTGTTCGGGCCAATGTGAGGGTGACAGAAGCTGCTAAAGCAGGACTATCTAGCGCTTTTTCCCTGGCTTACAAAGGTGGAGCAGTAACCGGATTTTTGGTGGTAGGTCTGGCGCTGGGGGCAGTCTATGGTTTCTACCAGTACACCGGTGGTGACCTCAAGGCTCTGGTCAGCTTGGGGTTTGGTGGATCACTCATTTCTGTTTTTGCCAGGCTTGGTGGTGGAATTTACACCAAAGGAGCAGATGTGGGAGCAGATTTGGTAGGTAAGGTGGAGGCCGGAATTCCTGAAGATGACCCCAGAAACCCGGCAGTGATTGCTGATAATGTGGGGGATAATGTGGGTGATGATGCCGGTATGGCGGCTGATATTTTTGAAACTTATGTAGTTACAGCTGTGGCCGGCATGATTTTAGCTCAACTTATTTTACCTAATTATCCGCTGGCCACTACTTATCCGCTGGCGCTTTTATCACTAGCCATTTTTGTTTCAATTATTGGTAGCTTTTTCGTCAGGCTCAAAGGTAAATCAATTATGGGAGCTTTATATAAAGGTTTAATTGCCACAGTGGCACTTTGCGCTTTGTGTTTTTATTTTGTGACAGTGGCAATAATGGGTGGAAATCCTGTTTTTACAACAACAGGACTTTACATTGCTGCCTTAGCAGGAATAGGTTTAGTGGGAGGGTTGGTTTTTATTACAGAATATTACACTGGTACCAAATTTAATCCTGTCCTCCAGCTGGCAGAAGCTTCTCAAACCGGTCATGCCACCAATATCATTGCCGGATTAGCCTTGTCCATGAGATCTACTTTTGCTCCGGTCATTTTGCTTTGTCTGGCGATTTTAGTAAGTTACCTGTCAGCTGGGTTGTTTGGTATAGCTATCTCGGCAGTGGCCATGTTGTCATTGGCTGGTATAGTGGTGGCAATTGATGCTTTTGGGCCGATTACCGACAATGCCGGCGGGATTGCCGAAATGGCCAATCTGCCGGAGGGTGTCCGGAAAGTGACTGATCCTTTGGATGCGGTGGGGAATACCACCAAGGCAGTGACTAAAGCTTATGCCATTGGATCGGCCGGCTTAGCTGCTTTGGTTCTTTTTGCCGCGTATACAGAAGAATTTGCTTCAATAGGCAAAATCCTTGATTTTTCCCTGTCAGACCCGAAAGTATTAATCGGTCTTTTTATCGGAGGAGCTCTTCCCTATCTTTTTGCCTCCTTTGGCCTAGAGGCGGTAGGTAAGGCTGGTGGAGCGGTGGTAGAAGAGGTTAGACGCCAGTTTCGAGAAATAAAAGGTATTATGGAAGGTACTGCCAAGCCTGACTACGCTGCTTGTGTGGCAATTGTTACCACCAAAGCCCAAAAAGAAATGCTGATTCCCGCTCTGATTCCAGTTTTGGCACCTATTTTGGTGGGATTTTTGTTGGGGCCGCTGGCTTTGGGTGGGATGTTGGTAGGGTCTATTGTGACAGGACTTTTTGTGGCAGTGTCCATGACCACTGGTGGAGCAGCCTGGGATAATGCCAAAAAATACATTGAGTCTGGAAAATTAGGTGGCAAAGGCTCGGAAGCTCACAAAGCCGCTGTAACCGGGGATACGGTCGGCGACCCCTACAAAGACACCGCCGGCCCAGCCATCAACCCCATGATTAAGGTGGTAAATATTGTGGCTTTACTTTTGGTGCCATTTCTTAAGTAGAGGATGGAGGATTGGGGGATATTTTACCACCAATTGAGTTTTTAACCTCCTGCACAACTTGATCAGGAGTTAAAGACGTTTTAATTAAATATGCCTGGGCTCCCAGCTCGAAACCTTCTTTGATAACACTCTCTTGACCCAAATTAGTTAATAAGATTACAATCATAGGGGAGTTGGGATTTTTTAGCTTAAACTCCCTAAGCATTTGTAATCCATTCATTCCTGGCAGCATGATATCCAAAAGGAGTAAATCAAAACTTTCTTGTTTAAGGGTTTCTAAACCTTCTTCCCCTGTGGCCACTGGTTTGACCAAAAACCCACCCTTGGTCAGCTGTCTAGCATAAAGTTCCCTAATCATGGCTTCATCTTCCACCAAGAGAATCTTTTTTTGTTGGGAGTCCATATACTTAATTTTAATAAATACTTGAGTCAATAATCAAGATTTAGTATAATTAGCTTCGGGTTCTCTACCTGTCAAAGCATGGCCCCATCGTCTAGCGGATTAAGGATATCTGGTTCTCATCCAGAAGATCAGGGGTTCGAATCCCCTTGGGGCCGCAAATGCGGCGGGTGTGTGAGCCGGTCGATTGACATTTGTACTTTAGATGATTACAATTATCCAATTATTCAAATCCTGCCACATTTATGAAAATGGCTAAAATACAGACTAGAAATCAAAATAAAGATGTTTACTTAACAACCAAAGGACTTGTCGAGATTAAGGATGAGCTGGAGTTGCTAAAAAAAATCAAAAGGCCAAAAGTAACCCAAAGAATCCAAATAGCCAGAGAATTTGGAGATTTAACAGAAAATTCTGAATATGATGCAGCCCTGGAAGAACAAACCATGGTGGAAAACCGCATCATTGAGCTGGAGAATATTTTAAGTAATGCTCAAATTATTTCCGTTTCAGTAAAAAGCGATTTTGTGGTGATCGGCTCTACTGTCATTGTGGAAATGGGTGGAGAAATAGATGAGTTTACCATTGTGGGAAAAATGGAGGCTGATCCTACTAAAAAAAGAATTTCTAATGAGAGCCCGGTGGGCTCGGCCCTTTTGGGAACAAAACCTGGCGAAGAAGTGGAGGTGTCAACCCCAATTGTACGCTACAAATGTAAAGTATTAGAAATTAAATAAAATGAGTAAATCAGATTATATTAGACAATTTGATGTTAATACAGATTCATTAAGCAAAAACGAGCTAGAAGTACTCAAGATTTTATTAGAGGCGGCTAAGAAGGTGTCGGAGGTTTATAAAATGCAGCTTGGTGGCCAAAAAGACCCTTGCTTTTTTCCTAAAGATGCTACTCAAGCCGAAATAGAAAAAGCTGCTCACCAAAATGAACAAATTTTGGCTCCCGCTACTGTAGTAGAAAGGGATCAAAACGGCAAATTAACAGCTACTCCTTACCATATCAAATATCGTGAACCTCTTTTACAAATAGCTAAGAAATTGGAGGAAGCAGCCAGGTGTTGTTCAAATAAAGAGTTTGCTCATGCCCTTTTATCTCAAGCTCAATCTCTACTTGATGGAGAATATGCCAAGTCTCGAGCTGTTTGGTTAAAAACTAAGCCATACATTCTAGATATTGTGATTGGCCCAATTGAAAGGATTGAGGACAAGATGTTTTTTAGAAAACGCTCCTATCAAGCTTGGGTAGGTTTTATGAATAAAGGTTTAACTGATAGAGCAAATAGTTTTAAAGATACTGTTTTTACCTCCAGAAGAAGATTTTTCGCTCCCACAGAAAAGGTGGACTTTATGGACAAGGCTCAAGTCAGAGTAGATGAGATAGTCATATTTTCTGGCATGATAGCGAAGTATCATTTTACAGCCACCACTATTCCCAACAATATAGAAACTATGGAAAAACATGGCAGTTTAGCCACCGTATTCTTTTCTTCTGTCAGGGAGACGTTTAACAAAAGACATTACCCGCTATTTAATGCTATTTTTGCACCAAACTTTAAACTATCTTTCTCCAGAGATGATCTACAAAGGGGTTATCTTTATACTGTGATAATGCATGAAATAGCCAGGGTGTTAATTAGATATAGATTTGCCACGGCCAGATTAAAAGAGTTTTACCCTATTTTTCACGAACTGACAGTGGAAGCTGTAGCCATAAAACTTTGTGGTAGCTTACTTTTGAAAGATATCATTTCTCAAAAAGAGATGGAATCAATTTTGGTAGTTTTTTTAACCAGAATTTTTGACTTCTATTCTGAAGCCAAAGATGAACCGGCATTGGAAGCTTATGTCTGGGGTAATGCTATTTTACTCAATTCACTAATAGCATCTGGAGCACTGAAAATTGCCAGAGATGGAATTTCTTGGCCAAATTTTACCAAAATGTTTATAGCTACTTCTAATTTGGCTGACGAGATGGAAAAAGTTTTGGCAGAAGGAAACTATGCTGATGCCAGTCATTACCTAGGAAAACACCATTCCTCGCTGTCGGTTTTTAAAAAATTCCAATCAGCCCTTAAAGTTTTACAAAAAGTTTAAAAAGTGGTAGAATTAATAATTCGAAAAAATTACTAAGATGTTTCCAGAATATCAATTACCAATTCAAGAATTTACTGGGGTTGAGTTTAGAAAAACCCCTGAAGGAGAGTTTGAAGCAGCTTTAATAGAGAGATTAAGAGTTCCCACCAGATTCGTGGCAGAATGGTACAAAGAAGTAGACCCCCCCAATGGTTGGTATAAGGGGGTATTAAGCGACACAGAGAATTTTAATACTCCAGAGGGTAGAGCTTTATTAAGAGCTAGATATGAACAGCAAGCCCTTAACAATCCCCATTTGAGGGATCGTGATTCTGCTATTGTTAAGGGTTGGAGAGCCAGACCAATGATCACTCTTCCCGCTGTGAAAAGGGTTGTAGAGGAGCTAAGTGGGTTAATTATGCCTGTGGCTGAATGGACCGCACAAAATACCCCAACTCCTTACTATCAAGATTTCGCAGGATACTTACAAGCTACGGCTGAACTATTACCTGTGGGTGAATTTGATGAAATCATGGCTAGATTCACCAGGCTGTCAACTCAATGTAGGGTCCTTTTTATGGCCGTACCGGCTGAATATCAAGATGATCCTTTGGGAACAAGAAGATCTCCTCAAGGGCTTTTGGCTTATGCTGACAGAAAACTGACAGAAGAGGCAAATTTGGACCTTGATCGCTACGGTCAAGCTGCTTTACAAAAATATGGTTACTTACCCAAAAAAGCTAATGTCTTTGTGGCAAATTTCATCATGGCCACTGGGTTTTTGGGAGTGGAGGGTAAAAAATATGTCGGATTTAATCTACCAAACAATGATTTTGATGAAGAGGATGGAACTGATAATAATGTGATATGTTTATTCCCTAATAGGATGGGACAAAAAAACAAGCAGAAACTTAGCCCCAAGCTAGAAGGATTAGTTGGTATCACCAGCTCTGATAAAGATATTGCCAATCTAGCCGTAGCTCATGAGTATGCTCATGGCTACAGACCCACAGGTGAAGTAAAAAGATTGGCAGGGATCAGATCGCATATAAAAGAAGGTTGGGCAAATGAAATGGCTATTGTTTTATCTACTGCTAATTTTTTCCCATCAGGACATCCTGAAAGTGTGGTGAGAGGAGCTTTAGGTTTTGCCAGCGATGACCTGGGGCCACTGGATAGTATTGTTTTTGAACCGTATGGAAAAAACCAACCCACCCTCGATACAATTTTACAAGAAGGAGCATATACCTTAGATGCTTATCTACTTTTTAGGCAAGCTTTCCTGGAAAGGGCTGTGAGGCATCCATTGGGTGTTGTGGATTATGATAAGATTATCAGACAGGCAGAAGAAAGAGATACTTTATTTAGGGAAATAGCTATCGGTGGAACAGAGGATTCAGCCAGAAAGAGGCTAGAGGAATTGATTGATCATAGAAGATTCTGGTTGGGTACAGGAAGGATTTTAGGTAGATTTAAAGCGCACCATTTATCTCCGTCAACAAGCTGATCTCTTTTAAAAACCTTCTTTTTTAGCTATACTTTAGGCATGGCACTGGAAGCTTTGCAAAAGGAACGGCTGAAAAAATTAAATAATCTTAAAAAACTAGGGATTAATCCTTACCCTTCTAAGTTTGAGAGAAAACAGAGTGTAGCGGAAGCCCTGAAAGTTTTGGGTCGCAAAGTTTCTGTAGCCGGCAGAATCCGCTCACTTCGTCCTCATGGAAAAATTACCTTTGCCGACTTGGAAGATCAATCAGGTAAAATCCAGCTTTTATTCCGCCAAGACCCCCTCTCTGGTGAAAAATATGATCTAGTGCCCAACTTGGATATCGGAGATTTTATTGGGGTTTTGGGTGAGGTCATTAAAACCCAAGCAGGGGAGATAACAGTTGATGTAGATGATTTTGCTATTCTTGCCAAATCACTTCGTCCCCTGCCCTCTTCTTGGTATGGGTTAAAGGATGTGGAAGAGCGCTACAGGCGAAGATATGTGGATATGCTAATGAACCCCGAGGTTCGCCAAACTTTTGAGGTTCGTTCTAAAATCATTGCTGCTATCCGTGATTTTTTAATCAACAAAAAAGGATATTTTGAGGTGGAGGATCCAGTGCTGCAGCCTTTATATGGTGGTACTCGGGCCAGGCCATTTAAAACACACCACCATAGCTTGGATATGACTTTATATCTTAGGATTTCCAATGAGCTTTATTTAAAACGTTTAATTGTAGGTGGTTTTGAAAGAGTTTTTGAAATAGGGCACACCTTCAGAAATGAGGGTATGGATAGAAATCATAATCCCGAATTTACCATGCTGGAGACCATGGAAGCTTATGCTAACTATCAGGACAATATGAATTTGGTAGAGGAAATGTTTGAGTATGTGGTAAAACAGGTTTTTAAAACCACGAAACTACTCTATCAAGGACAAATAATTGATTATAAAAGACCATGGGCCAGAGTTAAATTGGTGGATCTGTTTAAAAAACACATAGGGGTACATTTTCAGGAAATTGATACTTTAGAAAAAGCTGTTTCTCTAGCTAAAAAGCTGGGGGTGGAAGTGAAAGATTATATGACTGATGGAGAAATCTTGCTAGAAATTTTTGAGAAAAAATGTACGGATCAGCTAATTCAACCCACTTTTATTTTTGATTACCCGGCTGATTTTTATCCCTTGGCCAAGCGGTGCGAAGATAATCCCAAACTGGTGGAAAGCTTTGATATTTATGTGGCGGGAATGGAAATGGGGACCAATTACAGCGAACAAAATGATCCGCAAGCTTTAAGGGAAGCTTGGGTGCTGGAAAAGAAAAAAATGAAAAAGGGTAATGTGGAGGCGCAAAAATTGGATGAGGATTTCTTACTTGCCTTGGAATATGGGATGCCACCAACTTCTGGTATTGGACCGGGCATTGATCGATGGGTGATGGTTTTGAGTAATTCCCCTTCCATCCAAGATGTGATAGCATTTCCTATGTTGAGACCAGAAAGGTCGGCCAAAGGCCGATCGTCCTATGGACGAAAAAAATGACCAGAGAGCAAGCTTTAAAATTAGTTGAAGAAATGATTCAAAGTCCCAATTTGAGGAAACACGCTTTAGCTGTGGAAGCCATTATGAAAAGTTTGGCAAGAAAGTTTGGGGAAGACGAAGAAGAATGGGGGATAGTGGGGCTTTTGCATGATGCTGATTATGAGTTAGTGGAAAAAGACCCTAAAAGACACACTCTGGTAACTGAAGAGAAGTTAAGACCCATGGGAGTTTCAGATCGGATTATCAATGCCATTAAGGCTCACCATGATGGGATTAAAGAGGGGAGGGATAATTTACTGGAAAAAGCTATTTATGCTGCTGATGAGTTATCCGGTTTAATTACGGCTGTAACTTTGGTGAGGCCGGATAAAAAATTGGCTTCGG
>CAYMZD010000009.1:0-8074 GCA_964394855.1 uncultured Gammaproteobacteria bacterium
AACAACAGGAAGTTACACCTCGATGATAATCAGCTATAACATGACAAATATATCTTTCACTTTCTATGGTTTCTTGCATACTGAAGTTATCTTAGGAAAATAAATTATTTGTTTCTAGTGCAGAGAATTTGAGTCAAATTTTTTTGACCTATGATATAATCCGGCCATGCACCCTGTAAGAAGACATATCATTTATCATTTGATTTTAAATCCATATCTAGCATTTGCCAAGTTGAAGCCGGACAACATTGAAGGTAATGTTTTTACTTATCATCTTAAAACATTAATTTCTGAAGGTTTGGTTCAAAAAAGAACCCAGGGAGGATATGAGCTGACAGAGGAGGGGAAAAGATACGTTGATAAGCTGTCCTTAAAGAATTTAAGCCCCAGGGCTCAACCCAAAATCGTCACTTTATTAGTTTGTCAAAACCCAAAAGGAGAATATCTTTTATACCAAAGAAAAAGACAACCTTTCTTAAACATGATTGGTTTCCCCTATGGCAAGATCCATTTGGGGGAAACTGTTCTTCAAGCAGCCAAAAGAGAAATGGAGGAAAAAACAGGGATTGAGGCCAAGCTATTTCATATAGGGGATGTTTATCTGACCATTTTTCAAAGTAATAAGTTGTTGACTCAGATGCTTTGTCATATTATTTTGGCCAAAAACCCATTGGGTGAAGTGAAAAAACAAAGTCAGATTGGAGAATGTTTTTGGGCTGATATCAAAACGTTATCTAAGAATAAACTTATGCCGGGATTTAAGGAAATTTATGATTTGGTTATTAAAAAAGGGGGGCAGGGTTTTTTCTTTGGCGAATTTACTTTTTATCTGTAACTAACTCTAGCATCTAGAGTAACCACAGACAGGATTGATGCATTTTTTACAACCCTCAACCAGCAAAAATCTGGAACCACATTCAGGACAAGCCTCAAACAAAGACAGGCTGGTTGTTCCTTTCTCTGGTTCATTTTCTACTGTTAGGGGATCCATTGCTACAAATTCTTCTGATAAAGGCAGTTGTCTTGATTTTGCCACCTCTAAAATAGATTTACCAGCAGCATCAAACATCGATAAAATAGCCTCTGGACCAAAACCGTATGGTGTACCGCAAGCCACACCAACCAGCTCTGAAGCTACCTCTTCCATCGAAGCTCCTCTTTTTAAGGCCAGGGAGGCTAATCTTCCTGTCACCTCTGCTGCTCCAGCCACATAACCGCCTGATTTTCCCACATTGATAAAGACTTCAACTGGCTTCCCATTGGCGTTACGAAAAACAGCCGTATAAACATTACCGACATCAGATTTCTTTTTTAATCTCATACCCCAAGCTTCCAAAGGAGCTTTGACCACTCCATTTTCCGTTTGGTCTTTAGAACCTGATGCCAATTGATCATAGTAGGAAGAATCTTTTTTGACTTCTAAAACTTGCTTCTGTCTTGAACCATCACGATAAATGGTAATACCCTTACAGCCTATCTCATAAACCAGCAGATAAGCTGCTCTGACATCCTCTACTGTAGCCTCAAAGGAAAAGTTAATGGTTTTAGAAATGGCATTGTCAACATGACCTTGGAAAGCTGCCTGCATCCTGACATGCCACTGGGGGGAAATATCCCGGGTGGTGACAAATACTTTCTGCCATTTTTCTGGAACTTCGACAAGACCCTGGATGGAACCATCATTTTCTTCAATTTTTTCCAGCAGCTTGTCTGAATAAAACCCTTCCTTCTCTGCTATTTCCAAAAACACTGGATTGGTATTAAACAGTCTTTTCCCCTCTATGGTATTTTTAGCAAAAGATAGGGCAAAGTAGGGTTCAATGCCAGATGAGGCATCAGCCAACATGGCAATGGTACCAGTAGGAGCTATGGTGGTGACAGTTGAGTTCCTCACCCTTAATTCTTTTCCTGCAAAATAAGGGCTTTTAGCAGCATAAATGGAATCTTTCCAGGCCGGAAAAACACCTCGGACTTTAGCTAGTTCCAAAGAGCCAATCTTGGCGTGTTTTTGAATATGTGCCATCACTTCTTCTGCCACCCGTAAACCTTCTTCGCTGTTATAAGCAACTCCCAATTTATAAAGCAAATCTGCCAAACCCATCACTCCTAAACCTACTCGGCGAATTGCTCTGGTGGTTTCAACAATCTCTGCCACCGGGTATTGGTTCATATCCAAAACATTATCAAGAAAGTGTATCGCTTCTTCTGTGGCCTTACCCAACTGCGCCAAATCCACTTTACCATCTTTAACAAATTTACCCACATTAATCGAACCCAGGGTACAAGCATCATAGGGATAAAGCGGTTGTTCCCCACAAGGATTAGTGGATTCAATAGGCCCAAAAGAGGGAGTAGGGTTGGCGGCAGATTTATTAATCCTATCTATTATAATCATGCCCGGGTCACCATACTGCCAGGCCAGTTTGGTAATTAGCAAAAATACCTTGTGAGCATTTAATCTATCTTTTATCTCACCATTTCTGGGATTTATCAGCTCATAACCTTCACCCTCTCCTTTGGCTCTAACCAAATCATATAATTTGGCCACCCCATCTTCTGTCTTTTTTAGTTTCAAATCCACATCACGAATGGTTTGAGCTGCCTTAATCTCTTCAATCACATCATCCCAGGGTGGTTCACTATCCACGAACTTGGCATCAAGCTTAACCTGTTCCATCCACTCCTCTGTCACTGTTACGGAGATATTAAAGTTAGTCAGGTTAAACTCATCTAGCTTTATCACCGCAAAGCGCAAAATATCAGGATGGGTAATATGCATAATGCCCATATTGGCACCGCGGCGGACTCCACCTTGTTTGACCTGGGAAGTTACATCATTATAAGCTTGTAAGAAAGCACAAGGTCCAGTGGAAAAGCCGCCTGATGAGGAAATCACATCACCAATTGGACGAAGGCGGGAAAAAGAAAAACCAGTTCCCCCACCGCTTTTATGAATCATCACCATATCCACCAGGGTCTTAGCGATGGAGTGCATATCATCTTCAATTGGCAAAACAAAGCAGGCAGAAAGTTGTTGCTCCCGTTTCCCCGCATTGAGCATGGTGGGGGTATTGGGGATAAATTTTTGCGAGGACATCAACATATAAAACTTTTTGGCTTGGGTTAACATCTGCTCCTGACTAACGCCATACAACAGATCAGCCACGCCAATGTTGTAAGCCACCCGCCAAAACATCTCCTCGTCACTCTCTGCTGGTTGACCAGACTCATCTCTTAGAGCATATCTTGTTTGACCAATATAGTGGGCATTTTCTGAAAGGGAGGATTTAGGTAAATCAGTGGGCAGGGGAGGAATTTTTTTACCCAGTTGCCACACTTTTTCTATATCAAACCGTGAGCTTAAAAGCCGATCAACACCATTGGGATGTTTCCTTCCAACAGTTTTAGGTAATGTTACTACTTGTAAGCTGGTTTGTTTTTTCATAATGTTTCTATCTCCTTGGCAAAATCATCTGGATTTTGAAATGTTCGATAAACACTAGCAAATCGCAGGTAAGCCACTTTATCCAATCTCTTTAGTTCTGATAACGCCGCTTTACCCAAATAGCTTGATGGTATTTCTCTAACTCCTTTGGTTCTAATCTTTCCTTCTATTCTTTCCACCAACAGCGATACTTTATCTATTCCCGGTCTTTTTTCTAGGGCTTTTTGTAAACCATTTTTTAATTTATCCCGATTGTATATCTCTCGTCGCCCATCCTTTTTAATCACTAACAGTTTAAGTTGAGCCAAACCTTCATAGGTAGTAAACCGCTTTCCGCACTTTAAACATTCTCTACGACGACGAATTTCCCCCCTGCCTACTACGGCCCGTTTGTCAATCACCTTGCTTAAATTACTTTCACAATAAGGACACTTCACTAACAATAATACCATAACATATTGCGATTCAAAGATGTCAAGATACAAGATATTGAGCACTTCAACTACGCTTAAGTATTATTGAAGTTTTTGAAAACTATAATCCAACAGTTCCCTGGCTTCATCGCGACGATCCCCGCTCCCCAGAAGAACTCCTAAAACTTCCTGGCCGTTTTTCCTGGCCAAAGTAATTAGTGTTAAACCAGCTTCGGGAGTATAACCTGTTTTAAAACCAACCACCCCAGGGTAGGTTGTTAATAAATTTATTCCGGAATACATTTCATAATCTTGATGCTCATCTGTTGGTGGGAGGTAAATATATTCAGTTTGGGAAATATCCACCAATACAGGAAACCGGCGAATGATATACCTGGTTAAAATAGCCAAATCAAAAGCACTGGAGTATGAGGAATTTCCATCTTCATCTAATCCTGTGGGGTTTGTAAAATGAGTATCTTTCATGCCCAGTTGCTCCACCTTGGAATTCATCAGCCCAATGAACTCTTCACGATTACCAGTTATTCTCTCTGCTAAAACCTCTGCCGCATCATTGGCTGAAACTAAAAATATCCCATATAACAATTCCTTGAGAGTTAATTTTTCGCCTGCCCTAAGAAGCATTTTATCTGGTTCCATATCAGCTGCCCGCTGGGAAACTAGAAATTTCTCATCTAAACTGCGCCGCTCCAAGGCCAAAAGTACGGTCATCACCTTCACCAAAGAGGCCGGAGGTAATCTTTGGTGGGCTGCTTTGGAATAGAGTACTTGCCCAGTTTTACTGTCCACAAAAAGAGCAGCTTTAGCAGTCAATTGCAACTTATCTCCACCGGTTTCTGAAACTTCTTGGGGAAACCACTGGTTTAATCCTAAAATAGACTCTGTTTTGGAAACTGGTGATATCAATTTGTTTTGTTTTTGATTGATGTTTATAACCAAGAAAGAAACAGTCAGCATTAAAACCAGTAAACAGAAAAACATTAACAATCTTTTTAATGAAACTGACATATTGACTTTAGGATTAATTTTAGCAGATGATAAAAATAGCAGACGGAGTAAAATTTATGGTGCACCGTTTGCTGCTGATTTTAATAATATTTTTGGCTTTCCTGGCCATTTTTCAAATTCAGCCCATCAAGCGGGAAATTGTTTATAAACTGGGCATCTCTGGTGATCCCACTACTTCCTGTTGCACCCTAGAGCAAATCTCTAAAACTGGCAATTTTGATGAAGGTGCCAGCGTGGCCATTTTTAATGGAGAAGTGGTCAACTACCCCAAGACTTCCCTGGCTTATGATCAAAGATCAGTAACTCAAGATACCAAGATACTTGGTACAACTAATGCCGCAGGCGAAGAAAAATGGATTGAGGTATCTCTTCCGGAACAAAAAGTACGTGCCTGGGAGGGTAATAAAATGGTGATGGAATTTCCCATCTCATCTGGCAGATGGGCTCCCACCCCGACGGGAGATTTTAGAATCTGGTATAAAACAAGAAATCAAAGAATGGTAGGAGGATCAAAAGAACTGGGCACTTATTATAATTTGCCTAATGTACCCAATAATATGTTTTTTTACAGAGGTTATGCCATTCATGGGGCTTACTGGCATAATAATTTTGGCCAGACCATGAGTCACGGGTGTGTTAATTCCCCTTTGGCCAATGCTGCGGCCATTTTTGACTGGGCCGGGCCGGTGGTACCTGAAGGCCAAAATGTGGTCCGCGCCTCTGCCGACAACCCCGGAACAAGAGTTTATGTACATTAAAAGTATTACGCCAACTTAACACCCGCAGTAGCCTCTATATATTCACCCAGTGTTGTTTGTCCTTGAAGATACTTTTGCCCTCCCTCATCAGTAAAATCATAATGATCTACAAAGTAGCGAGCGCAGGCAACTGGATCCACTCGGGCAAGTTTTCTAACAGTAGCTGTCCTTAAATCCGCTACGTCAATATATGTATCTCTTACTGCCTCTGATAAAGTTCCCTCTAAACCCTGTAACTTTGAATTAGTATCAGTAACAACTTGAGCTATAATTTGAACTGCTAAAAGCTGACAAAAACCGATAGTTCCCAGAGGTCTTCTTTTCATTTGCCTGAAAATACTCTCTTCTAATCTTTGGCGATCAACCTCTTCAAAATAGCCATCTTCCGTACGAAGCTTAACACCTCCCGCTCCAACTATTGTTTCAAGAGTTAAGAAAGGTCGACGACAACTTCCACAAAATCTTTCTCTCATTATTCCATAATCTGTATATTGAAAAGTAGATAAAACTTGTTTACGGCCAACCTGTCCACACACTGGACATTTTGGCGAAGCAATTTCCAACTTATTCCGTCTAGTTATCTTTTCTGGACTCATATTTGGCTCAATACTACCACAGACTTTCTGATTTTACAATTTCGAGCTTTGCAAGGTGAGACCTTGCGAGGCTAGAATTGCCTCACGTAAATTTCTGGCAATAGACACATTTGGAAATTGATCTAACTCTATTCCCAATCTCCTTAATAGTAATCCAGTTGACCAATCCTTAATAATCACTACCCGAACATCCGGAAAATGCCTAGCAATGGGAATCCCATCCAATGGATTATCATCAAAATGAGTAACTTCTTCATATTGCATCTTAAGTTCTGCCACAACAGCCAACTTACTCAAACTGGTAGGTAAACCTCTGGGGCGAAAATAGAATCCCTTAAAATAATCCAGTATGCGTGCTCTTTTCATACTTAGCATGGTCAAATCAAACCACGGCTTTGTATTTAACCTACCAGTATTAAGATAACTATCACTATCTTCAAGTAACAATAAAGATCTTCTAACTTCCGGATAAACAAACTTAAGGCGATGTATAAAATAGGAAGGATATTCTCTCAAAGCAATAGGAATTCCCAAAACTTCACGTTGTATCGAAGGAATACCACTGGAAACTCCGGGCAGATCAACATGAGCCTTAAAAATAGCTGCTTGAACCGGAGGTCTAAAAAATAACACTCCATCTCCGTCAAGAGAAAACGCTTTATCGGCTTCCGGCATGGCAAAGATTATAACATAATTTTTGCAAGGCCCGACCTTACGAGGCTAAGATATATCCCTGTGGGTTAGGTACATGAAGGAGGCTTCTTTATTTAAATGTTTTAGTTCTGCACCGGCCTGTTTAAAAATTTCATCTGATGTAACTTCTTCTTTATTTGTTAACCATTTCTTGATTTCCCGGCAAACCAGATTGGCAATACTCTCTGCTTCTTCGTGTTTAACATGAGAGCTCAAACAGGCAGCATAAATTGAAGCGTAAAGCTTCCTTTCATCAAACTCTTCTTTATGTCCGCGTCTTTTTATAATGTGTGTCATCCGAAATTTATGGTTCCGTTAGCTATTAAGATTAGCAACCAACCAAGACCAACTAACAACAGTCCAATAGCCAACCTCATCAAACCTCTGGACTCCTGCTTCCAGTTCTTAACCACATGTAATTTTACACCTCCTGCCACCATAAATAAAATCACAAGAAGAGGCAGGACAAAAACAATGTTATATAAAACCAGCATTAAAAATGCGACTGCGTTAAAATTTGTGGATAAAATGGCAATAATGGCAAGATAGGGCGCGCCGGTACAGGGC
This sequence comes from uncultured Gammaproteobacteria bacterium, assembly GCA_964394855.1. Classification (GTDB taxonomy): domain Bacteria; phylum Patescibacteriota; class Microgenomatia; order Daviesbacterales; family UBA10151; genus CAYMZD01. The sequence continues at coordinate 7,502 of CAYMZD010000009.1, forward strand.
AGCTCCACTGCCGCCACAAAAGCGCCGGTTAAAATTACCCCGGGCACAGAAATATTCTTGGCCATTTCATGAATTTTTTTGGTAAATCGAACCGGAATCCCCAAAGAAAATCCCCGGCCATACCAGAAAAAATCTTTAATTTCCACTAAACCCAGCAATACTATAATTGAGCCCACGGTAATGGAAATATATTCTGTCACAAACAAGGGAATGGAACCCAAAAAGTACAACAGTCCCAACCCGGCCAAAAGATAAGTTAAAAAAATCGCCCCGATATATAGACTGCCCAAAAGCAGCATCCTGGGAAGTGATTTTTTACCTGATAACATCACCGAGATCATTAAAATCAACACCCCGATGGCGCAGGGATTGATAGAGTCAATGGCTGCCGACCCCAACACCAAACCTAAAGTTGGCAAATGAATTTCTGTCATTTTGGTAAAAACCTGCACTTTCTATCAGTACTATCTCTTTCAGGCCCAAATTCAATAATTAAACAATCCCCGGGCGGCACCTGGCCGTGAGGGCTAATCACATAATCTTGAGGGTTGGTTAGTTTTGTTTGCTGATAAT
>CAYMZD010000010.1:0-3790 GCA_964394855.1 uncultured Gammaproteobacteria bacterium
ATAACCCCCAAAAATTAGGTATAGCCAGAATATGCGGCAGCCAAACCAAAAAAGTAGAGACAAGAATAAATAAAGCAATTATAATTAGATGGTTTAAAGTTTTACTCACTTATTCTATTATAACAATATGGTAAAAAATCTTTCAGTTTTCTTTCCCTGTTACAATGAAGGACAAAATATCTCCACGACTGTAGGGAAAGCAGTTAAAGTGTTGGAAAACTTAAAATTGGAATATGAAATTTTAGTCATCAATGACGGATCTTCTGATGAAACCCGCGAGGTAGCAGAGAAGCTGGTAAAGGGAAATTCCAGAATTAGACTAATAAATCATCCCCAGAATTTAGGTTATGGTGAAGCCTTAAAATCTGGATTTTACAATTCCCAATATAACACCATAGTTTATAACGACGGAGATGGCCAATTTGATTTTTCCGAAGTTACAAAATTTATAGAAAAATTGGATGAGGCGGATTTAATAATTGGATATCGCCAAAAAAGGGCAGATCATCCCATTAGATTGCTTTTTGCCAAAGGTTGGGGTCTATCTTTAGCTTTATTTTTTGGACTGGGGTTAAAGGATGTAGATTGCGGTTTTAAAATGGTGAAAAGGGAAGTGTTGGATAAAATTGGCAGACTTGAGTCAACCAGAGGGGGAATGATCAATGCCGAGTTAGCCATTAAAGCCAAAAAATTTGGGTTCAGTGTCACACAAGTTGGAGTGCACCACTATCCCAGGCTCTCTGGTAAACCCACCGGGGCCAGCATTCCGGTAATTGTCAAATCATACATGGAGTTATTTAAACTTTGGTGGAAATTTCTAAATAAATGGCACTTTTCCGCCTTGGTATCAATTTTGGTCTTGGCGGGATTTTTCAGGTTATGGAACATCCAGGGTTACATGACTTTTTTAGGAGATGAGGGTAGAGATGCCTTAATGATTAAAAGAATTTTGGTAGAGCGTGATTTTCCTCTGCTTGGTCCTCCCACCTCCATTGGTAATATTTATTTGGGCCCTCTTTATTATTATATGATGGCTGTCCCCATGAGCATTTCTTGGTTAAATCCAGTGGCAGCTGCCATCCAGGTGGCAGTGATTGGTATTTTGACGGTATTTTTAATTTATTATCTGGGGAAGCAGTGGTTTGGCTGGGTGGCAGGTGTGGTATCAGCTTTTTTATATGCCATTTCTCCTGTGACCATTTATTATTCCCGTTCTTCCTGGAATCCTAATCCTGCTCCCTTTTTTGCACTCCTTTCTCTTTTGGGAATGTACAAAGCCCACCAAAGTAGAAATTTTTTATGGCTCCTTTTAGTAGGCTTTGGAGTGGCAGCTGCAGTGCAAATGCATTATCTGGCTTTAATTTTATTGCCGGTGGTGGGAATTTTATGGCTGTGGGAACTATGGTCAAAAATAAAAAGGAAAATAAGAGGAAAATATTTTTGGGGTGGAACTATCCTGGGGGCAATAACTTTTTTAACCTTAACATCGCCCCTTTTAATTTTTGATTTGAAATATAATTTTTTAAACTATAGAGCTGTAACTACCTTTTTCTTGGAGAGGGAAACCACTGTTAATCTAAACCCGCTTAATACCATTGAGAGAATAGTGCCAATTTTTTCTCAAGATTTGATAAGTAGATACATGACAGGTGAGAATCTGTGGCTTGCAGCGGTCATTTCCATTCTCGTCTTCTTGCCAGTACTGATCACTTTGCGTCGTTTCCTGGCAGGATACACAGTATCTTGGGTCTACCTGGCCCTATATGTTTGGCTACTGGTTGGTATTTTAGGACTGGCACTTTATAAACAAAATATTTATGATCATTATCTGGGATTTTTAAATCCGGTACCATATCTTCTCTTGGGGGCAGTTTTCTGTTTAGCTAGAACTAAAATTAAAAAAATAATTTTTATAATAATTATAATTTTTATAACTTTTATCAATCTGCAAAAAAATCCATTACTTACTCCTTCTCAAAATCAGCTTAAGCGAACTCAAGAGATTGCTAAATTTGTCATCCAAGAGGCTGGAGGTAAACCCTTCAACTTTGCTTTAATTGCCAAAAGCAATTATGATGCGGCCTATCAATTTTATCTAGACGTTTATGGGTACAAATCAAAACAAGCACCTCTTGATATTACAGACCAACTATTTGTGGTTTGTGAAGATGCCATCTGTCAACCAGTGGGTCACCACAAATATGAAATTGCTGCCTTTGGCATGGTCAAAGTAGAAAAAGAAACAAAAATTTATGGAGTGAGAGTTTATAAGCTAGTGCACAATCCATCGGGTAAACCATGAAATTATCAATCGTGATACCGGCCTATAATGAGGAGCGTAATTTAAAGCGGGGAGTCTTAAATGAGGTGGTAGATTATCTCCAAGATGTGGACTTCTCATATGAGGTGGTGATTGTTGATGATGGTTCATCGGATAAGACGGTAGAATTGGTAGAAAAATTTATTAAGGGTAAAGGGGAGTGGAAGATAATTAAAGCGCCTCACAGTGGCAAGGCTAAAACCGTGATGAGAGGACTTTTAGATGCTAAAGGGGAAGTAGCAGTTTTTACAGACATGGATCAGGCTACCCCTTTGAACCAAATTGAAAACTTTTTTCCCAAATTTTTCGCCAAAGGCGGACCAGCCTCTGGTTGGGATATCGTGATTGGATCGCGTCATGGCAGGGCGGGAGCTCCTTTCCTTCGAAAATTAACTGCCTGGGGATTTGCTTTTTTGAGAAATATAATTCTGGGATTACCTTTTCAAGATACTCAATGCGGTTTCAAGGCCTTTAATGAAAAATCCAGGAAAGAGGTTTTTGGCAAAATGATGGGGGAATGGGAAAAGGCTAGGGTGGAAGGAGCAGCCGTTAATGCCGGCTTTGATGTGGAAGCCTTGTTTTTAGCCAAAAAAATGGGGTTTAAAATTGCCGAGGTACCGGTTGACTGGCATTATGTGGGAACCAAAAGAGTTAATTTAATAAAAGACTCCATGGAAGCTATTAAGGACATGCTTCGTGTGCGCTGGAATGATTTAACTGGAAAATATTGATATACTTAGAGTATATGAACCCTGAAGAACCTAAAGAATTTACCAGAGACTGGGCGCAATTATTCAGAGAAGGAAAGTTGACTGAAAGTGATCTTTATGATCTTGCTAAGGAAGTATGGGCAATTCAAAATAATCAGAACCCTCGGGTAAAACCACCCAATGTTGATGGACGTTATTGGGATTCCACAGCAGAGGTGCCCCTTAGATGGGGAGAAGGAAGCATTTTCCTAACTTTTTATCTGGCTACAGAAGCTCCCAAAAATGAACCTTATGACACAATTGAGATTACAGTTGATCAGGGAAAACACAAAGGAGAAGTATTTCAGTTATTAAAAGATGATGGGGGAAAAATTATAGCCCGATGGGCTAAATCTCATCCGCAATATTCAAATATTCTTGGGGAATTTTTGGAAAAAGATTATATAGATGTTCCATTGACTCCTTCTAGGATAACAAGAATTGCTCAAATTTTATTGTCTGCTCATGTAAGAACAATGATGGAGACACAATAAGGAAGGCAATGAAACATTGTTGATATAATTAAAGTGTGGAGTTCATCAAAAAGTATCAAACTGATTTTCTTTTCATTGTGCTTCTTTTTTTGAGCTTGCCTTTGTTTTTTTATAAACTGGGACAAAGCTCTCTTATTTCTTTTGATGAGGCTTGGTATGGGGATATTGCCAGAAATATTTTAAAAACAGGGGATTTTATAAACCTAAGTTTTAATAATAGTTCTTAT
>CAYMZD010000011.1:0-2047 GCA_964394855.1 uncultured Gammaproteobacteria bacterium
TCGGGTCCTTTTACCACTGCCCTGCAGGATGTGGTCAGTTTAACAATTTATTTTGTCGTTGCCTCAATGGTGCTTTAACAAAATTCACAAACCCCGGGAGTTTTTTTGATCTTGCAACATTTGGAACAGCAGTAAACTGAACCTTGATGAGTATAAGCTTGTCCGGGCTTTATCACTTTCCCGCATTTAACACATTTCTTTTCAGCCATAGAAAGATTTTAACCAAACCTGATTCTGTTTGTCAACCTCATACTCAAAAGAAGTGCAGACCCGATTAAAATTAGAATGACCCAATCTATTAAAGCTAGGGGCTGGATTTTGAAGAAGGTATTTAAAGGAGAATAGAGTAGGATAAATTGTAGTCCAACGGAAAGACCCATACTTAACCATAAAAACCGGTTGGAAAAAAGGGGTAGGTGATACTGCGATCTGATGGCCACGATTCTGACCATCTCATACAAAACCACGGCCGTAAAAACCATGGTTTGGCCATGAATTAAGCTTTCTTTGCTAAATCCAAAAATTCCCAAAATAGCTATTGTCATCATGGAGCTTATTAAAAATAAAGTTCTGATAAATTTTTGATTGGCAATTTCTTCTCTAAAAACATTAGGAGAAGAGTTCATAATATCAGATCTTTTTGGATCAACCCCCAAAGCAATGGCAGGAAGACCATCTGTCACCAGATTAATCCAAAGCAGATGTATGGGTAAAAGAGGCAAAGGCCAGCCCAAAAGTAGGGCAATAAAAATTACCGAGACCTCCATCATATTGGAAGATAGCAAATAATTAACAAATTTTCTGATATTTTCATAAATACCCCGGCCCTCTTTAATAGCCTCCACAATGGTGGCAAAATGATCATCCAGCAAAATCATGTCCGATGATTCCTTGGCCACATCAGTGCCGGTTATCCCCATGGCCACCCCGATATCGGCGGCTTTTAAGGCAGGCGCGTCATTAACTCCATCTCCGGTCATGGCTACCTGATGGCCCTTTTGCTTTAAAGCTTTGATAATTTTGATTTTATGTTCAGGATTAACCCGGGCATAAATGCCAATGTTTTCCACTTGATTTAAGAATTCCTCATCTGATAATTTTTCCAAATCAGCTCCGGTTAAAGCTTCTCCGGTAATACCCAGTTCTTTAGCTATAGCCTCTGCAGTTAGCAGATGATCGCCTGTAATCATGACCACTTTTACTCCGGCATTGTTGCAAATTTGAATAGCTTCTTTGACCTCTGCCCTCGGTGGATCCATCATGCCCACCAGCCCCAAAAAAGTCAAATCAGATTCTATTTTTGCTTCATCCCACCTGGAAGGTGGCCGAAGGACTCCTTCCAGGTGTTTTGTCGCCACAGCTAACACCCTTAAAGCCTTTTTGGCCATCTCGTCATTTTTAGCTAAAATTTCTTGTTTTTGTTTATCAGTTAAACCAGCGCATTTGCTCAAAATAACTTCTGTTGCCCCTTTGGCAGCCACTAAATAGTTGTTTTGATCTTTTACTACCACCGACATCATTTTTCTCTCCGATGAAAAGGGTACTTCTTGTACTCGAGTATATTTTGTATACAGTTGATCTTGATTAATATTTAATTCTTGGGCATATTGAACTAAAGCTCCTTCTGTAGAATCCCCAATTACTTTCCCATTATAAATTCTGGCATTACTGGCTAAAGCAGCTATTTCTAAAACCTTTAATTTTTCGCCGTAAATTTCCCGTACTTTCATTTGTCCTTCTGTTAAAGTGCCTGTTTTATCAACACAAATGACATCTGTGGAACCTAAAGTTTCCGCTGCCGGCAAATTTCTAATCAATGCTTTTTTGGACAGGAGTCTTTTAGTGCCTAGAGCTAGGGATATAGTTACCACGGCCGGTAAACCCTCGGGAATGGCTGCCACTGCCAAGGCCACTCCGGAAATTAAAGCCTGTAAAATCTGCTGCTCACCCAAAAACATTTCTTCTAGGACTACTAAAGCGGCAATACCCAAGACTACTTTGCCAATTACTCCTGCCAGACGGTTTAATTTTTGCTGCATGGGAGTTT
>CAYMZD010000012.1:0-1566 GCA_964394855.1 uncultured Gammaproteobacteria bacterium
GGTTTTATTATTAGTGTTAAATAATAATTATTCATTATTAGGTGGTAATTGTACAGACAAATTAGTTCAAATTCAAGGATGAATCAGTTCGAGAAGTTGGGTTTTTAATCAAAACCTTATCCCGGTCAGTTTTTAATATCTCGTACATAAATCCTGGTATATTTTCATCTTTCAATCTCCAAGTATTGGTTATGATTAAAAAGGGCTCGCCTTTTTCGACCAAAGGCTTCAGCTCATCCTTTTTTAGTTTTTTAACTTCTTTATCGGAATAAAAGGCAGCCGCAGGATCGAAATCTCCATCAATATACAAAATTTTAGCTTGATATCTTTGAGCTTCTTTGGATAAAATTGCCTCATCTGTTACAAAGGCCGAAATATCTATAAACTGGTACCAGGCAGCACGAAGCTGTATAAAACTAAAGTACCCGGAGAAAATTAGTAAAAAAATAGAGATTAAATTAGCAAATCTTTTTAGTCGTAAAAATTCTAATAACTTCACAAGAATCATAAAAAATGCGCCAAAGAAGGACAAAATCATAAATGGATAAACTGGAATTAAATGCCAGATATGCACTTCAGGTGAGAAGAAAAAAGGCAATGAGAAGGTTAAAATAAATAGTGGCAGAGCAGCCGAATATTTATTTTTCAAAAAAAACACCAGCACTGTTCCCAACACCCCCGGCCAAAACCATTTACCAATACCATTATGCAAATAAATATTAAACAATTTAATATTTTCTAATAAATTACCCCCGATATCACCTCGCCTGATTCCATTGAAAAAATGCCAGTACACCAGATTGGGATCTTTAACATACTGTATCAAAAGCCACAATCCATATAATAAAATACTTGACCCAATTGGGATGATGAAATCTTTTAAGGTATGCGTATCAGATCTCCAAAAAATAAATACCAATGAAGGGATAATTAAAAATGGGGCAAATACCTTAATGATGGTTAAATAGGCAAAAGTTAGGCCAAATAAGAGAAAATATTTCCTGTTTTCAGAAGCTTTGATTGCCAGATAAAAAGTCAGTAAGAAGAAAAAGATCAGAGGTGTGTCCAAATTTCCAGATCTAGCTCGGTACAAAAACCAAAAAGAAGAGCAAAGAGCTAGAGCAGAAGAGAATCCGACTACTCTGTTAAATATTTTTTTACCCAGTAGATAAGTGAGGATTAAAGATAGAACTCCAAAAAAAGCAGATGAAAAACGAGCACTAAATTCACTTATTCCCAAAAATTTAAAAAATATTGCAGTTATCCAAAAACCTCCGGGGGGATGGTCAACAAAAGGATGGTTGTTAAAAACTAAATTAAAAAGGTCCCCTGTTAGCAGAATATGTTTTGAAATTTCACCGTACCAAGCCTCATCCCAAGAAACCAATGATGATTGGCCCAATTTATAGAAAAAAAGGGGTGTTAAAAGCAAAATGAGGCCCAAATTGAGAAAATCTAAAAGACATGACCGTTTGCCAAAAAAATTATCCACCAAACCATAGTATTAGGAGCCGATTAAAAATTCAATCACATCCCCATCTTTGACTTCATAATCTCTACCCTCTA